>NZ_LRMM01000004.1 GCF_001647275.1 Rufibacter ruber
ACAGAATAATGTACAATTTAGTTTCTGTGGAAACAGTAAACCCATTGAAGTAGAAGTCTTCAGTATAAGGCCATTTTTGGTGATAATACCCTATAACAGCCACGTACCCCGTACCTTCGCTAGACTATGAGTACACCAGACAAACGCCTCTTTCTGCTAGACGCCATGGCGCTCATCTACCGCGCCCACTTCGCGTTCAGCAAGAACCCCAGAATCAACTCCAAAGGCATGAACACCGGCGCCGCGCTGGGCTTCACCAACACGTTGGTAGACCTGCTCAACCGGGAGAAGCCCACCCATATTGGCGTGTGCTATGATGCGCCCAGCAAGACGTTCAGGCATGAGAATTTTGTGGAATACAAGGCCAACCGGCAGGCCATGCCCGAAGATATTGCCATTGCCATTCCGTACGTGAAGAAGATTGTGGAGGCGTTTGGCATACCGGGCATGATGCTGGACGGCTACGAAGCCGATGACATCATTGGCACCCTCTCCTGCAAAGCAGAGAAAGCCGGCTATGACGTGTTCATGATGACCCCAGACAAAGACTACTACCAGCTGGTCACCGACCACGTGTTTGTCTACAAGCCTGCGTTTTTGGGCAACGCTATTGAGGTGATTGACACGCAAAAGGTACTGGAGCGCTGGGAGATTGAAAATGTGAAGCAGGTCATTGACATCTTGGGCCTCATGGGCGATGCCGTAGATAACATACCCGGCATACCGGGCATTGGCGAGAAAACTGCCAAGACGCTCATTCAAAGGTTTGGCAGCGTGGAGAACCTGATTGCCAATGCCCATGAACTGAAAGGCAAGCAGAAGGAAAACGTGGTGAACTTCGCGGAGCAGGGCTTGATGTCTAAAGAGCTGGCTACCATTCACCTGGACGTGCCCATTGAATTTGACGAGGAAGGCCTGCGCTATGACGGCCCGGACACCGAGAAGCTAGCCGCGCTGTTTGACGAGCTGGAGTTCCGGCAACTGGCCACCCGCGTGCTGGGCACCGCCTCGCCGGCCGTTCCCAAGCCCGTGAGCAACAAACCTACCGTGGGCAGAGGCGTAAAATCCAGCGTGCCTACGGGGCAGACCTCGTTGTTTGGGGCGGTAGAAGAATCGGCGCGCCCGAAGAAGGCGTGGCCACCGAGGCCGCGTTTGACGAACTTACGCCGCGCGTGCGCAAAACCATTGACACCACCCTGCACGAGTACCACCTGCTCACCACGCCCGAGCAGCGCGCACAGCTCCTAAAATACCTGAAACTGCAGAAGGAAATCTCTTTTGACACCGAAACCACCAGCGTTGACCCCATCACGGCGCGTCTGGTAGGGTTGTCGTTCTGCTATTTGCCGGGTGAGGCGTACTATATTCCGGTTCCGCCGCAGGACGAGGAGGCGGCGTTTGACCTGGTGCAGGAGTTTAAGGAGGTGCTGGAAAGCCCCAGTATTACCAAGATTGGGCAGAATATCAAGTATGACCTGGTAGTGCTGCAGCGCTACGGCATTGACGTGCAGGGCCCGCTCTATGACACCATGCTGGCCCATTACCTCTTGGAGCCCGACATGCGGCATAACATGGATTTGCTGGCTGAGACGTACCTGAACTACTCGCCCATTTCCATTGAGACGCTGCTGGGCAAAGGCAAGCACCAGCTCACCATGGATAAGTTGCCGCCGCTGCAAGTCTACGAGTACGCCTGCGAAGACGCTGATGTCACCCTGCAACTCAAAAACTACTTTGACCCACTTTTGGAAAAACAAGGCCTAAAACGCCTCTTCCATGACGTGGAGAACCCGTTGCTGGCCGTGCTGGGCCACATGGAGCGCGCTGGCGTAAGCATTGACGCCGAGGCCCTGGCTGAGTCTTCTATTTCGTTGGAAACCAGTATCAAGGAGATTGAGCAGAAGATTTTTGAGCACGCGGGCATGGAGTTCAACATAGGCTCGCCTAAGCAATTGGGCGAGGTGCTGTTTGATAAAATGCAGCTGGGCGGCTCTAAAATCAAGAAGACCAAAACCGGGCAGTACGCCACCGGCGAAGAAATCTTATCAAAGCTGGCCTTTGAGCATGAGATTGTGCAGCTCATTCTGGACCACCGACAGCTCACCAAACTCAAGAGCACCTATGTAGATGCGCTGCCGCAGCTGGTGTGCGCAGAAGACAACCGCCTGCACACCTCGTACAACCAAGCCGTGGCGGCCACCGGCCGATTGAGCTCCACCAACCCTAACCTGCAGAACATCCCAATCCGCACGGAGAAAGGCCGGGAGATACGCAAAGCTTTTGTGCCGCGCGACGAGAACCACGTGCTGCTTTCGGCTGACTACTCGCAGATTGAGCTCAGGATCATGGCCCATTTCAGCAATGACGCCACCATGAAAGAGGCGTTTCAGAAGGGGCAGGATATTCACGCGTCTACCGCGGCCAAGGTGTTCCACGTGCCCGTTGACCAGGTGACGTCAGACATGCGCCGGAAGGCCAAGACCATCAACTTTGGCATCATCTACGGCATCTCTGCCTTCGGCCTGGCCGAACGTCTGGCGATCCCGCGCCGCGAGGCCGCCGACATCATTGAGGCCTATTTTGTGGAGTTCCCCGCCGTGAAGCAGTACATGGACAGCGCCATCAACCAGGCCCGTGAGCAGGAATACGTGGAGACGCTGCTGGGCCGCCGCCGCTACTTACGTGACATCAACAGCCGCAACCAGAACATACGCGGCTACGCCGAACGCAACGCCATTAACGCGCCCATTCAAGGCACCGCGGCAGACATCATCAAGATTGCCATGATCAACATTGACCAATGGCTGCGCGACGAGAAACTGGCCACCCGCATGATTCTGCAGGTGCATGATGAACTGGTCTTTGACGTGCCCAAAGAGGAACTGGAAATAGTGCAGCCCAAGATTGAGGAACTCATGAAAACGGCCTTGCCTTTGAGCGTGCCCATGGAGATTGGCCTGGGCACCGGTGACAACTGGCTGGCTGCGCACTAGGCGTTTTTGGCCTGTTTTTGAAAAAACAGCAAAAACAGAGAGCCATAAAAAGAAGAGGGGGCCAAAGGCCCCCTCTTCTTTTTGATAGTATTTTGTAACTAGAAGTTAATTCTTCCTGAAGGTAATGCGTCCCTCATACGTGTTTCCGCCAAAAGACTCCTTTATGCTAAGAACTAGTTTTGATTTGGTCAGATCTTCAATTGTAAAGGTAACATCGTCATCACCTTCCATGATCAGTTTGTCGCCTTTTACCCGGTAGTATCCGGTCTCATCTGTCATGCCATCTTCCACAATTTCAAACTCCCCATCGTCAAAAATCCATACAATGTCATCATCTGGATCTAACATCTCCATCTTATTTTCCAGCATAGAGGTCATTTTCCAGGCACCCTCCAGTTCTTTAGAGTTGAATGATTTTTCATCATCATCGCTGCAGCTGCTGAACGCAAATACAAAAGCCGCCAGCAATAGAAGTAAGTAGTTCTTTTTCATACAGATGTTTTCATTAGGTTGTTGAAACTGCTGCAAAAGAACTACATTAAACATAATAGGCAATGCGGGCATAATCCTATTTTATGCCAGAATGCTAAAAATACTCAGAAGTAAGTAGTGGGTTTGGGGAGGGGAAAAAAGGTTGATCTGTACTAAGGGTACCCTCAGCCTTGCTGAGGGCAAAGTACCATCTTTTAAATTTTTGTTAGCGTCTATAGGGCTTTAGGCAACCTTGCCCTTCACCGGAGTGCCTTGATAGGTTTCCTGAAAGGTGCCTTTGAGGGTGGTGGCAGAAGATTCAGTCACGGTGAGTTTAATCTCAGAGATGGGTAAGCCTAAGTCAACCCCTGAGAGGGTGAGGGTTGTGCCGCTTATGCTCCAGGCTCCCTGTTCTTGCTGCGCATCATCTGGGTTGCATTTGCTTGGCCCTTCATCCAGGAGCAGTATATTGTTATCTTTGAATTCCAGGGTGTTGTCTTTTTCACAGGCGGTCAGGTCTTCATAGAAGTCTATAGGGAGAGGGCTTGTCACTTTTGCCTCTGCTAACTGCCACTTCTTATTCACCAGATGGGCGGCCGCGTTGTCATCTTCATCATCGCTGCTGCAGGCGGTGAAAGAGAGCATTGAACAGAGTAGAAGAAAGAGAGAAGAGAGATTTTTCATAAGGCTTTTTTTAAAATATATTCCTGAAACGGCTGTAAAGATATTCTAAACTAGAAAGCTATACGTAATTGGCAAAAAAAGAGGCTCAGGTACTGCCTGAGCCTCTTTTTTAAAGGTATTCCGGTAGGAGGTTACGGGATCAGCACCGTACGGAACTGGGTAACGTCTATGGTTGGAATAGTAGACTTGTAATGGGAGTTAATGGTATTGATGAACTCATTGGCCACAATGGCATATCCCCTTGGAGTCAGGTGAATGCCGTCTAAGGAGAACAAATTACCCGTGATAAAGGCGGCAGAATACCCTATGCCATTCTGCATAAAGCCGCTTTTACGCTTATTAAAGAAGTCAAACGTATCAAAAACGGGAATCTTGTTAGCAGTAGCCACTTCTTTGATAATCTGGTTTAGCGCAATGGTTCTTCCTCTAACCTCTTCTACTTCAGCTTTATCAAGTACCTCTTTGTCAGTGAGCGGGTTTAACGGGTGGAAACCGTGAGGAATTGTGGTACCGTTAAAGTTATCAGCTCTCCCTATGGCCGCCTGGGTGGTGAGTAGAATGTAATCTCCTGCTTCAATAGGGCGTACATCAGCTTGGCCTTCGCCCGTTCTGATATAGATAACCAGTTGGTTGTTGCCGGCAGAGCGTCTTACCATGTCTTGCGTGACGGTGGTAAAGTAAGGCACCGCGGTTACATCTGGGATATTGGCAATCACCCCTTCTGTACCACCCTGCACTAAGCCGGTCACCAATTGGGTGTAAATGGCTCTAAAGGTAGTAGGGTCAGTCAACCCGCTAAAAGGATTGTTAGGGTCTACTACGGCCCCGTTGGTAGCGTAGGTAAGTACATCATTATTCCCCAGCCAAAGTGAGAAGAAGGTAGGCTTGGTAGAGAGTACTTTTTGAACATAAGGCACTTGCCCCACTTCGGCGTCAGTGAGCAACCGCTCATAGTAGGGGTTGATTCCCCCGTAGGCGGCCTGGCTGCTGGATAGCACAGAGATGCCGGGCACCCCCCAGTTCTGGATAGTAGCAGGGTTGGCAAATTTAGCTAACCGCGGCCCTCCTGGAAGTGCCGCGGCGTCTGTGCGTACTGCCAGACTGGTGGTTACTGGGGCAATAATAGGCGAGCCACTGGTGGTAAAGCCAGTTAACCTAAGATAGCCGGAGCCATTAAACTGCTCGTTTGAGAAAAGAGGCTGCACAAATTGACCTCCTCCCGCATAAGAGAACTGGTAGGCGAGAATATTAGGATAGGAGTTCACCTGTCCTTCTAAGTAAAGGCCTCCGTCCTGAAAACCGGCCGTTAAGGAATTCCCTATGGCCACATACTTAGACAGATCAAGGGGCCCTGCGCTAACCGTAATTTCCTTTTCTTCAAATTCAGGCTCACAGCCTGCAAAGAAGAACGCGCTGGAAAGAATGACAGCCGTTCCTATTTTATGTAATATATTTTTCATGATAACTCAGAGAAGAAATTAGAATTTATAATTAACCCCAACACCCGGAATGTAAGCCACAGATTTGAAGGTACCGGGTACCCCACCAGATTTGTCAGCCAGGTCTGTACGCTCCTTTTTATTGATATAGCTGAAGGAGAGGTCAAGGTCTACTTTTTCACTTACCGCCAGGGTCAAACCGGCAGACACGCTTCTTGAGTCAGCATCTGGGGTCTCTGGGGTAAGGTAACCTGTTCTAACGGGAGTTTGGTCATAATACCCGCCTGCCCGCACGGTGAGCATATCAGACACTTTGTATTGGGCACCAATGCGGTAAATGTAAGCGTCTTTGTAGTTGCGCGGCGCGTCACTGACGGTGGTCTCAACGGGTGGCGCTTGCCCTACCCGGCCGTTGAAATCAAAGCGCAGGGATTTGTAAGCCCCCCATCCTACACGCTGCACATCAATACCAATGGTCAGTTTATCTGTAGGCATGATACCAATCCCCAGGGTAATGTTATCTGGCAGCGGAAGCGTGGCGTCAAATTGATTAGCGGTAAACTGAGCCGCTACCGGGGCAGCGCCCGGCGTGATGAAAGTGACATCTCCCCCCTCAACGGTGGCGTCAATCTCTGAGCGGTAAGTCAAACCAATAGAAAGCTTTTCAATGGGCTGCACCAATATTCCCACGTTGAAACCAAGGGCAGTCTTGGCTTTTCCGTCTAACTCAATATGGCCTTCGCGGCCAGAGGCATCAATCAACGGAATGGAGCGCTGCAGATTCACGCTTCCTGTAGAAATGACCAGACCGGCCCCAATGCCAATTTTGTCAGTGATCTGGTAGCTGACCGTAGGCTGAATAAAAATGGTCTTTAAGGTAAGTTCATTCAACCCAAAGCGGCCCTGCCAGGCATTGCCCCAGGTGACCGTGCTGCCATACGGCGTGTAGACCCCAATCCCGAAGCGCCACGGGCTCTCAGCCGCGCCATAAGAAGCGTACACCTGAAAAGGCGTACCCATAGGATTGTCTGTGCGGGCCTCAGAAATGCCGGGGGAAGGTTCACGGTACGCAATTTTAGACGTCAGGGCGCTGATACCAACTTGTACACCGTTTTGTCTAAGCCGGGCCAAAGCCCCCGGGTTAAAGAAAATGCTGCTTTGGTCTAGCGCAAGTCCGGTGCCCACATGCCCCATGCCTATCTGCTTCTGCCCTTGTAAGTTAACCTGGTAGCCGCCGGCATTGGCGATGCCCACCGTAAGGGCGGCGCTCCCCAATAAGGCTAGTAATTTACTTCTCATGCGTTTGCTTGTTAAAATTGGTGGATTGGGTTTAATGATTTGATAACCAAATATAGAAAAATAGAACAGTTATTCTTATAGTGTTATGCATAAGCACTATTTTTTTTAGAAATATTAACCGCCCCACCTTCCCCTTTTGATTTTCATTACAGGCCTTCAACGCAGAATTCAACCCGGGGGTGGGGCGTTTTCTACTGAAAAATGAAAGAAAGAAGGCAGAGGGGCCACCTCTTTTCTGCGGGTTTCGTTAAGCCATGTCTGGAAAAGAGATAATTGTATGTATGATGTTCTGATAGTGGGCGGTGGGCCCGCGGGGCTAAGCGCCGCCATGTTGCTGGGCCGCTGCATGCGCAAAGTAGCGCTGTTTGATACCGGCGTGTACCGTAACTCCTTCTCTGACGCCATGAACGGCTTTATTACCCGTGACGGCACCCCGCCGCAGGAGTTCCTGCGCTTAGGGAGAAAAGACCTGGAGAAGTATGAGGTAGCCTTTAAGCAGAAGCGCATTGTCAAGATCTCCAAAGAGGGAGACATGTTTGAGGCCACAGATGAAGAAGACCAGGTCTATCTCTCCAGAAAGGTACTCCTGGCCACCGGCCTCTGTGACAGGTGGCCTAAGCTGCCCGGGGCAGAGCCCTTCTATGGGTCCAGCATTCA
Source organism: Rufibacter ruber (assembly GCF_001647275.1). GTDB lineage: Bacteria > Bacteroidota > Bacteroidia > Cytophagales > Hymenobacteraceae > Nibribacter > Nibribacter ruber_C. Next base: position 7,544 of record NZ_LRMM01000004.1, read on the forward strand.
CCACTGCCCCTACTGTGACGGCTATGAGTCTAAGAACAAGCCCCTGGCGGCCTACGGTAAAAACCGCGATGCCATTGGCCTCTCCCTGTCTTTGAAAACGTGGAGCAGTGACGTGATGCTGTTCACAGACGGCACCAACAAACTCACCCGCGAAGACCGCGAGCTCCTGGCCAGGAATGACGTCAAAATCAACACCGCCGGCATTGAGCGGCTAGAGGGCGAAGGCGGACATCTGCAGCGCATTGTACTCAGGAACGGGGAGGTGGAGAACCGGGAGGCCATGTTCTTCTCCACTGGCTCAGACCAGCACTCAGACCTGGCGCAGCAGCTGCACTGTGACTTTACCAGCAAGGGAGTGGTGAAAACCTACAAGCACCAGATGACCAACGTGCCGGGGCTGTACGTGGCGGGAGACGCCGCCCGTGACATGCAGCTCGTGATTGTGGCCGCCGCCGAAGGCACCAAAGCCGCAGTGGCCATCAACATGGAGCTGCAGAAGGAGTTCAGGAAGTAGCTTCTCATGCCTGTCTACAACGGGTGCCTTTTTCTGTTTTAGGGCTGTTTTTCAAAAAACAGCCCTAAAACAGAAAAAGGTATGCAAATGCCAGCAGAGGGCACAGTTATACAGAGCAGCTGCGGGCGGGCCGGTATTTTTTGTGTCGCGAGCCTCACCAACGCGGGTCATTAATTTCTTACTGATGGCTCTGGGCAGTATTTCTGGCCCATGTACGCTTAAGCGGGCAGGGCGGCTGTTTTAGACCTGTTTTTGTGAAATCAGCCCTAAAACAGTAGCGCACGCATCTGCTTGTGCCAGAGTAGAAATGGTTCTCCCCGCCAGAAAGGGTATGCCCGTCAAGGCCCCCAGTCAAGCCATTCCCTGCCGGGGGTGAAAAAGTACCACTTTCCCGTTCGGGGCAATGCTCATGTATTATGTTCTGGAGAAAAGACGGCGGGAGTGCCTACTTGGTCTTTGCCTTCTTCCGCTGCTGCGAAACCTTTCTGAAGCTGCGGTCTTGCAGGCAGTATTCATGGCCTTCTACCAACAGGTGCATGGTCAGGTTTTCAATGGCAATGGGCTCCCCTTCCTCCACCTCATCCAGGTTAGAGTAACGAACGTGCGCGCCGTCAATGATGGTGATGACCCCAGACCCAAAAACCTCTACGTGCCGGTTCTGCTTGATAATAATGCCGGTTTCCTCCCCCAGGCCAATACCCACAAACTCGGGGCGTTTAGAGACTGCGTGCGCCAGCCGCCCAAACCGGCCCCGCTCGGTGAAGTGGGTGTCCAGAAACACATTGCTGATGAAGGAGAGACCGTCTGTGGTCTTGACTTCGCCCTTGAGCAGGGAATAATACCCGTAGCCCTCGTAGATCATGCGGGTAGACATGGCGGCCGCCCCGGCGCTGGTGCCAGAAATAGTGATCTCATCCTGCAGGTACCGCTCCTGCATGAGCCGGTGCAGCTGGGTGCCCCCCAGAAACTCCTTTAGCCGGAGCTGGTTGCCGCCCGTGAAGAAAATAACTTCGGCGTTGCCAATGCGGGTCAGGTTCTCGGGTTTGTCTGCGGCATTGGCTTCGTCTATGTGCATGAACCGCACGTTGCGGCAGCCTAGTTCTTCAAACGCCTCTTTGTACGCCTGCCCGCTCTCCAGCGGCTCCAGGGTGGCCGTGGTGATGACCTCAATATGCGAGTCTGGGCTGCAGAGCTCAGATTTGATGAGCTCAATCAAGACGTCGTCATCTCCGCCGCCCAGTGCAATCAACGTACCTTTGGGTTCTTGCATATAGTGTTTTTTTCTTCTGTTTCACGTGGCGCCTCCGGGCTGCCGCCCCGGCAGAAAAGAGTGGTTGCCGTAAGGCAGGCCCGCGCCAGGCCTGAAAGTAAGCAGGAATCACCGCAGCCACCAAACGCCGGAACCTCTTTACGCAAACGGCCGCCGCCAAAGTTCTGTTTCTGGCCTGTTTTCCTGAAAACAGGCAGAAACAGAAAAGAGGGAGAACATCTACTTTGCCGTTTTCCCGTTTAAAGGGGCAAAGGCCGTTCTGCCTCTCACCATACCACCCACAGACATTCCTAGCTATGAAAATTGAGCAGTTTGAAGACAAAGGGCTTGCCCACTACTCTTACATCATCATGAGTGATGCAGAGATTGCCGTGATAGACCCCGCGCGTAACCCCAAACCCTATGAGGAGTACGCCATGCTGCATGACGCCAGGATTGTGGCCATTATTGAGACGCACCCGCACGCAGACTTCGTGAGCGGGCACCTGGAGCTGTCTGAGGCCAAGCAGACCCCCATCTATGTCAGTGGGTTGGCGGGCGCCGAATACAAACACACGCCCTTTGATGAACCCGCTGAGCTCAAGGTGGGGCAGGTGACGCTGCAGGCCATGAACACCCCCGGCCACTCTCCAGACAGCATCTCTGTTCTGCTGCGCAACGAGGAAGGCAAAGCCCAAGCCGTTTTTACCGGTGACACCCTGTTTATTGGCGATGTGGGCCGGCCCGACCTGAGGGAGACCGTGGGCACCGCCACCGCCACCCGCCAGGAGCTGGCCCGCCAGATGTACCACTCCACCCGTGAGAAGCTCATGGCGCTGCCAGACCATGTAACCGTGTACCCGGCCCACGGCGCCGGCAGCCTCTGCGGGAAAAACCTGAGCAGCGCCCCCTCCAGCACCATAGGCGAGGAGAAACGCACTAACCCGGCCCTGCAGCCCATGAGTGAAGAGGAGTTTGTGGCTTTCCTCACCGCAGACCAGCCTTTTGTGCCCGCCTATTTTGCGTACAACGTAGAGCTAAACCGCAAGGGAGCGCCCAAGTTTGATACCGCCGTGAAACAGGTGCCCCTGCTACAGCCTGACCACAAGCTGAAAGACGAAGTCCTGATTGTTGACACCCGGCCGCAGGAGCAGTTCAAGCAGGGGCACCTGCCCGGGGCCATCAACCTGCAGGACGGGCCCAAGTTTGAGACCTGGCTGGGATCTGTCATGTGGCCAGATGAGCAGTTCTACCTGATTGCCGAAGACGAAGAAAAGCTCAAGGAAATCATCAGGAAAAGCGCCAGCATTGGCTATGAACCCAACATTTTGGGGGCGTTCTGCACGCCGCCGCAGGTCCAGACCATCGCAGAGCCCGCCCTGGACATGGCCGCCTTCAGAGCCAACCCAGACCAGTTCACCATCATAGACATCAGGAACCGGAGTGAGGCCCGCGGGAAACAGGTATTTGCCCACGCCCTGCAACTGCCCCTGCCAGAGCTGCGGGAGCACCTGAGCGAAATTCCCCGGGACAAGCCCATTGTGGTGCACTGCGCCAGCGGGTACCGGTCAGCGGCGGCGGCCAGCATCATTGCCCACGTGGTAGAGGAGATGCCCGTCTATGACCTCGGCGAAGCCGTGAAAGAATTCAGTTAAGAGATCAGTAAAAGCCTGTTGGCAGTTTACACATAGATAGCCCAACCAGTAAGCGCTGTTTCAGGTTGGTTTTTAGAGGCGAAAACAGGGAGCAAAGGGTGCTTCTATCCCGTTTTCAGAGCAGCCTGGCAGCGCCATGGGGCGAGGCAACCGCCAGGTCAGGTTCTTGTGAGGCCCGTTCGCAGCGCAAAAGACAAAGGTAAACAGGCTCTAGGGGTGAGGTTCTACCCAAGGTGTTTTTGAGCTTTTTGGCAGTGCTGCAAAGGCAATAAAAGCGGGAGGCCAGGTTGCGGTAACGGCCAGTTGCAGCGCAAAAAGTAAACAGTGTCTAAAGGCTTGTGCGGTCTGGCAGCACCTTGAACTGCCAGGCTTACCTATGTGGGCAGGAGTAGGAAAGCCAGCTGGCGTTTTGGAGCCGTTTTTACAAAAACAGGCCTAAAACGCCAGCTGAGAGGGCATTGGGCGGCGGCTATTTTTAAAGAAAAGCAATTCTCTGTAACTTCGGGGTTTCTAACGCTGCCTGCACCCCACGCTTTCCCATAGGCGGGGGCGTCAAACAGGTGGCGGCATGTCCACCCCAAAAAAGAGGGGTCTGTTCCTGCGGGGAGCGGCTTTTCACGTGTTGCGTATGTCTTTTTTGCCTAGGGTTCTTTCCCTGTTTTCTGCTGTTGTTTTTCTCGCCGCCACGGCCTCTGCCCAAATCCTGAACGTGGAAAAAGCGCGGGTGGAGCGGGACTCCTCCCACTACTTTACCGGCAAGATAGGGGTGAACCTGAACCTCTTCAACCGCGCTGTGGGCAAGGAGGGCAAAACCGACCATTTCATTGGCTTAAACGGCAGCGGCAGCGGCGGCTACGTCTCTGAGCACAATACCTACCTGCTGCTGGCTTCTTACAACTACGTTCGCCTGAAAGGCGAAACCCAGATCGAGACGGGTTTTGTGCACGGGCGGGTAACGTTTAACCGGCAGAACTGGCTCTCTTATGAAACCTACGGGCAGGTGCAGTATGACTACAACCGGGGGCTGGAACTGCGGGCGCTGGCCGGGGCAGGCCTTAGGTTTGCCGTGGTGCGCAAAGAGAATATCAAGCTGAACCTGGGCACGGGGGGCATGTATGAGCACGAGCGGTGGCACAACCTGGAGGAAGAGCGTTATATCAAAAAGCACATTCCCAAGATGTCTAACTACGTGAGTGTGCGCTTGCCTTTGAACCCGTACCTGGAGATGAGTTCTATTCACTACTGGCAGTTTGGCTATGACCAGCCCAGCGCCATGATGCGGCACCGGTTCAGCGGCGATCTGTCCATCACCATGAAGATCAACAACCGCCTGCAGCTCACCACCAACTTCTCGCACACCTATGAGAACCGGCCCATTGTGCCCATTCCCAACTACCTCTACAGCCTCACCAACGGCATTCAAGTGAGTTTTTAACTGCCTGTTTTTGGCCTGTTTTCTGAAAAACAGCAAAAACAGAAACCCAACCGGCTGCGGCTGTTCTGCCAAAATTTTACCGGCTCGCGCCGAAGGAATCAGCTCTGTGAACCGGTTGCGCGTAGCAGGAGCACCAGCGCTCTACGCTCCCGCTGGCCAGCCGCCTCCCTGATGGGCAGAACGGGTAAAGCTGCAGATCATAAGATAAAGTTGGTGAAAAGGTCCTCCAGACGCTACGGGGGCTTTTGAGATGACGGTACTGCCCCCTCGGCGGCAGCCGCTTCAGGGAATTTAAAAATCCATGCCGCCCCTTCGGTTGGCCTTCTTCTGCCCCTGCTTCTGTTTAGACTGCAGGCGTCTTTCAATGGCGGCTTTTGAGGGTTTGGTGCGTTTGCGGGGCTTGGGGCGGCGCAGGGCCTGGGCCAGGGTCTCATACAGCTTCTGCACTACCCCCTCCTTGTTGTCCAGCTGGCTTCTTGACTCCTGGCTGGCCAGGTGCAGAAAACCGTCCTTGTTCAGGCGCGGGCCCAGTTTCTCCAGCAGCAGGGCTTTCTGGTCAGGGGTGAGCAGCTCTGAGTTCGCAATAGAAAACCACACCTCCACCCGGCTGGCCACCTTGTTCACGTTCTGGCCGCCGGGCCCGCTGCTGCGCGATGTCTGGAAGGTCAATTCTGAGGAAAGGTCTGGTAGCATAAGCAGAAGTATGTAAGCCGGCGGCTTAGGGCGGTGGTGTAACGTCTGGCCAAAGGTAATAGCAACGGGCGAAGAGCACAGCCCCGGGCCCCAGGATTGCCCCGGCCCCGGCGCAGGCGGAAAAGCCCCACGCGGCGGGTGTTTTGCGTTTTGGAGCTGTTTTGGCCAAAACGGCTCCAAAACGCAAAGTACATCTTTCTGGGGCCAATGCCTTATTTCTTCTTCTTGTTCTTGCCGCCGCCAAAGATGCCCCTGATGATCTCCATGGGCCCCGGGGGCTTCTCTTTGACCAGCACGTACCTGATAGAGAAGGCGCCGCCCAGGTTGAACCACGTCTCATGCCGCAGGTGGAACGCCGGTTTAATGTCTCCCGAGAGCAGGAACGGCAGCCCGTTGATCTTGTACTCAATGCCGGCTATGCCGTCAAAGCCGTAGATGGCGCCGTAGTCTTTCATGTTGCCGGCGTGCACGCCCCCGCCCAGGTAATAGTTGAAGCGCTGCCCCAGCATGGGGAAGTGGCGCTCAGCCAGAGCGGTGACGGTGACTTCGCGCGGAGCGGCCGTGACCAGCCCCTCCAGGGTGGTTTTCTCCAGAATCTTCTGCTGCACCGTTAGCCCCACCTCTTCACTGCCTATGCGCAGGCCGGCCGCGGTTTTGTACCGCTGCGCCCACGCAGGTGTGCAAAAATAGAGGGAGAGGCCCAGCACCGCCAGTAATAGCTTTTTCATAGGGTAAGGTACGCAAGTAATCAGAAATCTGCTGCGCCTGAGGCGGCATCTTTCACTACAACGTCTTAACGCAGACGGCGGTGTGGCTGGTAGAGATTTTCTTGCGTCCTTTTACTTCCGTGAATGTTCTCTGGCTGCTGTTTTCGGGCTGTTTTCCTGAAAACAAGCCAAAAACAGACACTGCTGCGTGCGCCAGGGCAGCGGGATTTCTGGGCCAGCCCGCCTCCAGTATGCACGGCCGGTGCAGGAAATAGGTGGGTTGAGGGTTGGCGGCAACTGTCTGACGGGGTTTTTTTTAAGTTTGTACGAAAAAAGTCGTAGTAAATATTTTCTTTTTACGAAAGTGTTCGTATAATTGCCTGCGAAATAGATCGTAGTACAGCTGCCGCCTTACATATGCCCGAAAACAAAGCACCCCTGAAACCCACTGATACTGAACTGGAGATTCTGCAGATTCTGTGGCAGAACGGCCCCAGCACCGTGCGGTTGGTGAATGAAGAACAGAACAAAACCAAAGAGACCGGCTACACCACCACGCTTAAACTCCTGCAGATCATGTTTGAGAAGAACCTGGTCACCCGTGATGAGGAAAGCCGCTCCCACCTCTACCAGGCGGCCGTGACCGAAGAGGAAACCCAGCAGAGCCTGCTCAACCGCTTTTTAGACACCACGTTCCGGGGATCTGCCATGAAGCTGGTCATGCAAGCCCTGGGAAACCGCAAAACCTCCCCAGAAGAACTAGATCAAATCCGTCACCTTTTAAAGAAACTGGAAGATGAATCCTCAGCATCTGATTCATGATGTACTGCCCCAGGAGGTATTACACGCCCTGGGCTGGACGCTCCTGCACTCACTCTGGCAGGGTGCTCTTATTGCCCTGTTGCTGGCCGCCCTGCTGGGGCTCATGCACCGCCATACCGCCGCCACCCGCTACCACGTGGCATGGGCGGGGCTGGTAGCGCTGCTGCTGGTCTCCGGGGTGACCTTCTTTCAGCTGTATGAGCCTGCTAAGGGTGCCGCCGCCGCCCCGGCAACGGTAGGCGCCACAGCTGGGGCGGCATTTTCTCAACCCGTTGCTCAGGCGCAGCCCATGGGGATATTGGAGAAGGTTTGGGCGCAGGGGCAGGCGTACTTTGACCAGCATCTGCCGCTGGTGGTCACGCTGTGGCTGCTGGGCATGCTCATCCTGGGCCTGAAAGTGTTGGGGGGCTGGGTGTATGTGCAGCGGCTCAGGTCTTACCGCACCCGTGCCGTCTCTGAGGTGTGGCAGCAGAAGACGCGGGAGCTGGGCCGGCAACTGGGCATTGGCCAGCTGGTGACGGTGGCTGAGTCTGCCATGGTACAGGTGCCTATGGTCATTGGCCATTTTAAGCCGCTTATCCTGTTTCCGCTGGGGGCCCTGACTGGCCTCTCTACCGCTCAGGTAGAAGCCATTCTGGCGCATGAACTGGCGCACGTGCGCCGCAAAGATTACCTGCTCAACCTGCTGCAGACCATGGTGGAGACCCTGTTTTTCTTCCACCCGGCCGTGTGGTGGATCTCTGACTGTGCGCGCACCGAGCGCGAACACGCCTGTGATGACCTGGCCCTAGCCCTCTGCGGTGACTCGCTCACTTACGCTTACGCCTTAACCCACTTAGAAGAAATGATGATGAAAAAGAATGGAGCCTCTCCCCGCCTGGCCGTGGCATTTTCTGGCCGCCGGAGAACCTTGTTAAGCCGCATCACCCGTCTGGTGCAGAAATCTACCTTAAGGCCTACTTTCTCAGAAGGCTTCCTGGCCAGTTGCGCCGTAATTGCCGGGGTGCTGGTGTTCTCCGCCAGCGCGTGGGCCAATGAGCCCGTCCAGAACACGCAGGCCCAGGGGCAAGCCCGTGAAGAAGCGCCTGCCGTGCCCCAGGGTACCACTGCCACGGCGGCTTCTGCCATGGTTGAGCAGATGGAGGAAGGGTTTACCCTGCAGCAACTGGCAGACGGCCTCATCATTGTGCAAAACAAGAAAGGCAAAGTGGTGGAGGTGTACGTGAACGGCCAGCGGGTGCCTAAAGATGAGCTGGGCAAGTACCAGGACCGCATTGAACAGCAGCTGGCCGTGGCCAGGCAGGGCAAAACCCTGAGAAATGAAGCCGAGGTGGAGCAGGCGTTGCAGCACGTAGAAGCTTCACTGGGCGCGCTGGAGGAGAACACCAGTATGCCACCTGCTCCCTCTGCGCCCCTGCCGCCTGTTCCCGGCGTGGCCATGGCCCCTGCTCCGCCCACCCCGCCGGGCGCACATGCCACCAGCCTCCTGCGCGCACCGGTTCCCCCTGTGCCTCCTGTGCCGCCGGTAGCTCCGCTGCCAGATGATGAGGAAGCCAACCGGCGCTACCAGCAGTCAATGAAGAAGTACGAGGGGCGCATGAAGGAGTACCATGCCAAAATGGAGGAGTACCATGCGCGCCAGCAGGAGTTCGCCGCTAAGCTGGAAGCCAGCCAGGCCAGTCGCTCAGGGGAGCACAAGCAGCGGTTAGCCGAACACAGTGAGCGCATGAAAGACCACAACAAACGCATGGCTGAACACGCTGCGCGCATGAAAGAGCACGAGGAGCGCATGAAAAAGCACAACGCCATGGTGGAGGCGCTGAAGGCTGCCCTGGTAGAAGACGGCCTGATCAAGTCAGCCGACGACAACTACGAGTTCACCATGGATAAAACGGGCCTCACCGTCAATGGCCAGAAGCAACCAGACGCCACATTTGAGAAGTACAAGAAGATCATGCAGCAGGCAACCGGGGAAGACGTGGAGAAAATGTTCAAAAAAGACGGCGCCAGCTTTAAGATCAACTCTAAGCACACCCTAGACAAGAAGTAGCCACCGCGTGGTTGGTTACCACCATGTTTTGTAGCCTTCCTGTCTGTTTCCGGCCTGTTGTCCGTTATTTCTGTTATTCTTTTTTAGTCTGTTTTTGGGCTGTTTTTCTAAAATCAGCCCAAAAACAGACTAACGAGAGACCTCCTGCCATTTTCTGACAATTTCCTGATTTTCTTCCCAGCGCTTGTCTACAGTTTGACTTTGCAGGTGAAAGCCGGGGCAAAAGGTTCCTCTATCCCGTTTTTAGAGCCGCAAACGGCCCGCAGTAGGGCGAGGCAACCGCGAGGTCAGGTTCTTTGGGGCCCGCTTGCCAGTGCAAAAGAAGAATATTAAACATGCACTCAGGCACCTGTAAATCTGGTGTCTCTGGAGGTGCTGTGTCTATGCCTTTTTTGAAAGCTATGAAGAATTTACCAGACGCTTTTTTGCGCCACTACTGCAAGGCGTACGCGAATTTCAAAGTGAAAGACTATGCCCAGGCAGAGCGGGAACTGCTCTTAGCCAAGGCGGCGGTTGGCAAAGGGGCCGGTGCGCCCCCCAATGGGTATAAGCCAGCTGCCAAAAGTAAAAGCGGGCAAGCAGCCTTTGCGCAGAAAAAGAGTCATAGAAGCAGCGGCAACCCTGTGTGATTCAATGCCCTGAAACAACTTGTCCTGCTGTTGGCCCTGGCGGTGGTGGGCACCGCTGCCTTGGCACAGAAACCTGCCCCTGCCCCACCCGCAAAGAAGTCCAAAATGCCCAAGCGTTTGGCAAAAGCTGCCTGTACGGGATCTGCCAAAACAACTCATTCAGGAAGAGCTTGTCTCTGATGCCGCCCGCTGGAAAGCTGTTCCCAACAAAAAGATCAACCAGGCAAGCCTGAAACTGCTAGGCAAAACAGAACAAGCGCTAACCACCAGAAGGCAGGAGCTGCTACTATGACAGAAGCTGTCAAATACTATTCCTGTTTTGGGGCTGTTTTCAGGAAAACAGCCCCAAAGCAGGAATTCCCTGAGCACAATCCATTAAAAGAACTTCTGAACTTACCATTGCTACTATGTTTTCCCTTAAAAGAAACCTCCTGCTGGGGGTATGCCTGCTCCTGTCCTGTGTGACCCAGGCCCAGCTGTCAAAGAAAGAGAAGCAGGAAGCCGTAGAGGCTGTCTGTAAAGTGCTGAAGGAAAACTACGTGTTCCCGGAGGTGGCGGCGCAGATGGAGCGGCAGGTGCGGCAACAGATGGCGAAGGGCCGCTATGACACCATTGCCTCTGGTCAGGAATTTGCCTTTCAGCTCACTAGAGACTTGCGGCTGGTGTCTAAAGACCAGCATCTGGGGGTAAGCTATGCTCCGCTTCGGCCTGCGGCCGAAAAAAAAGGACAGGAGGGGCAGGGCTACGGGGCATGGCTTACTAGAACCTTGAAAGAGGGTAGCTACGGGGTAAAGAAAAAAGAGATACTGCCCGGCAATATTGGCTACCTGAACCTGCCCATGTTCGGGCCGCTAGACAAGTGCGCTGACACCCTGATTGCCGCCATGCAGTTTGTAGCCCACACAGATGCCCTGATCCTGGACCTGCGGGAATGCCGGGGCAGTTTAGATCCCAACACTATCCCGTTTCTGTGTGGCTACTTCTTCCCAGAGCCCGTGCATCTGCTGGATATCTATTACAGAAGCACCAACAGCACCCGCCAGTTCTGGACACCCGCGTGGGTGCCCGGCCCCCGGTACCTGGAGAAACCTCTTTACCTCTTAACCAGTGGCCGTACTTTTTCAGGGGGCGAGGAGCTGGCCTATGACCTGCAGCATCTCAAGCGGGCCACCGTGGTGGGCGAGGTGACCAGGGGCGGTGCCAATCCTGCTGAACTGGTGAGAGCCAATGCCCAGTTTGAGGTCACAGTGCCCAACAGCCGCTCTGTGAACCCTGTCACCCAAACCAACTGGGAGCAGGTGGGGGTAAAGCCAGACACCTTGGTGCCGTCTATCAGGGCTTTATACGCTGGTCAGTTGCTGGCTTTGCGCGCACTAGCTGCTGCCACCGCAGATGCGGCCAGGAAACAGGCGCTGCTGGCTCAAGGGCAGAGGCTGCGGGACAACCCACCCCAGCTGCGCATGGTCACCTTCAGCCTCGCAGGGTTTGCTGAGGCCAAAGAAGTGGCAGTGGCGGGCTCTTTCAACTCCTTCGCCAGAAAAAGCCTGCTCCTGAAAAGACAGGGTGACCGCTGGGTGGGGCAGGCACAGGTGGAGCCGGGTAAAATAAGCTACTCTTTTATTGTAGACGGAAAATGGATGAGGGACCCCGCCAACCCGGAGACCGTGCAGGAAAACGGCAATGTCAACTCCCTGCTGGTGGTTAAGTGAGCGCTTGTTAACACGTTGCTTTTGCAGGCGAAAACCGGGGTTGCAAGGTGCTTCTCTCCCCTTTTCAGAGCCGCAAACGCCCCGCTATGGGGCGGGGCAACCGGCTTGTCAGGTTCTTTTGAGGCCTGTTTGCAGCGCAAAAGACAAATGGGGAAAGGCTCTAAAAAATCTTGCGCAGGCGGGCACCGCCGGGCTTTCTGTTTTGGGCCTCTTTTCAAGAAAACGGCCAGGAAACGCGCGCGGGCAATGCAGCGAAACCCGTACCTTTGCGGCAGTTTTACAAAGCACCTATGAGCGAGAAGATTTTTCAGGAGTTGCAGCACCTGCCGGGGCTGCCGTTAACCAAGGCTACCCGGCTGGGGCATGTGCAGTTCTTCCATTTTGGGAAGGCGCAGGTGACCAATGCCTACGGGTTGATCCTGGATGTGGGCGCCTGGACCCTGGAAGTGGCCTGTTACTGGCAACTGGAGCAGCCCGGCGAGACGGGTATCCAGTTTCACGAGGTGGAACTGCCGCGTGATGCCCGGGCCCTGGCAGATCCCGCCTTTGACCCGCAGGTACCCGGCAGCAACCTGCGCGACCGTAAACTGCAGGAGCTGGTGCGGCAGCCGTCTGAGCAGTTGCGGGTGCAGCAGGTTACCGTTTCCCCTGACGGCGAGTTGACGATTGCGCTGGGCGGAAACCAGGGGCTCCTCGTTTCACCCGCCAAAGGGGTGCTGGAGGAGGCTGGCCATTTCTGGCGGCTGTTCAGCAACACCGGTGACCGGCAGGCGGTGGCGTTTGGGCGCGCGGGAGTAGAGAGAAGCCAAGGGTAAAGAAGTGACGGCCTTCCCTGTTTCTGTTTTCGGCCTGTTTTTCAAAAAGTAGGCCTAAAACAGCTGCGGGCGGCACATGCCCTGCGCCCTGGTGAAGCCGGTATGCTAGCAAAAATTTACCTCTGGGGGAACAGGGCAGGCAACCTTTGCCAGAAACCTGCATCTATAGGAGAAAGAACAGAACTACCTCTAACCCAAACTCCCATGAAAAAGTCATTCCCCTTGCTGCTGCTGGTAGCGTTGATGAGCCTGCTGCAGGTTGCCCAGGCGCAGACCGTGAACGGAAACGGTAAAATCCAGACCCAGACCCGCTCAGTGGGCTCCTTTACCGGGCTGGCCGTGAGCGGTGGCTTTGAGATTGTGCTCACCCAGGGTGCTACTGAAAGCCTTAAACTGGAAGCCGATGAAAACATTCTCCCCTTGATTGAGACCGAGGTGGAAAATGGCGTGCTCACCATCAGGACCAAGGCTAACCGGGTGCGCAATGCCAAGAAACTGAAAGCGTACGTGACCGTGCAGAACCTTAAAAGCCTGGAACTGGCCGGAGGCATCAAGCTAACCTCTACCAACACCATCACCGGCTCTGCCCTGAGAATGGAGATGGCGGGCGGTATCAACGTAGAGATGGCCCTGCAGGTGAAAGAGCTGCAGGCAGACGTGGCGGGTGGCACCAGTGTTACCCTCAGCGGCCGCGCCGACAAGGTAGACCTGGATATGGCCGGCGCCTCCAGCCTGAAAGCCGCAGACTTAAAGACGAATTATTTTTCCATTGACGCCGCCGGGGTCAGCCATGCCGAGGTAAATGTTGCCAAAGAGCTGAACGTAGACGGCGCGGGTATTGTGAGTGTAGATTACAAAGGCTCCCCTAAGGTGAAGCATACAGGCATGGGCAAAGTAAGACCCATGTAAGTTTTTTTGTTTTAGCAGGTGATAAGCGCCCGGGCAGATTCTCTTCTGCCCGGGCGCTTTCTGTATGGAGAAGGGTGTTTCTGGGGCCAGGCAAAAAAGGACACCGCCCGCACAGGCTGAAAAGAGCCCGCGGCCAATGTGAATTTGCCTTGGTGCTGTAGAGGGCCAGAACCTACCTTCCCGCTTTTACCGCCCTGGCCACGCCGCTATTAAGCTAACGGCTATGTAAAGCCTCGCGCTGAGGCTCCTCGCTTCCAAACCCAACGGTAAACAGGCTCCAGGTTGCTGCCATTCTGGAAAGGGGAGACCGCAGCAGTGAGGGACTTCAGGAGCTGAAGGAATACCTGCTTAGAAGCCCGGCTCCTGGGAGCTTTGGGAAAGCCTGGGTATTGTTTTTTCGTTTATGCCAGAAGAGGCGGGAGAGAACCATTTCAGACACTGTCAGAGACAGAAGAACACGGGAGCCTGTTTTTGCCTGTTTTCAGAAAAACAGGCCAAAAACAGGCTGGTGCCTTACGCGGCGGGCTTACTTTTTCACGGGCTTCAGTACTTTCATCTGAACCGGGGCCACCCCGCTCTTCACCAGATCCAGCTTGCGCGCCGCAGACATAGAAAGGTCTAAGATGCGGCCAGAGACAAACGGCCCCCGGTCTGTGATGCGCACTTTCACAGATTTGCCGGTGGTGGGGTTGGTTACTTTCACTTTAGTGCCAAACGGAAGCTTTTTATGGGCGGCCGTGCGTTTGCCGGGGCGGTAGCGCTGCCCGTTGGCCATCTTGTTGCCCGCAAGCTTGTTGGAGTAATAAGACGCTTTGCCGCTTTCTGTATAGCCTTTCTGGCCAAACCCGGGCTTGCCAGAGGAGCAGCCTGTGGTGAACAGAACGGCAAAAGAGAACAGCAGGGGCAGCAGGTGCCTAAAAGCAGGTGTGAAATCACGCATAAGCAAAATACTGGTTCAGGGCCTGCGCCAGCAGGGGCAGGGATACTTGTTCTAACGGATGCCGGGTGTCTGGTAGTACCTGTAGCTGGGCGCTGGGCAGGCTTCGGTACGCGGCAACCGTCTCTTCTACGGTCACCATCTGGTCGCGGTCGCCCACGGCCACGCGTACCGGCACCTGTATCTGGCCTAATTTTTCTGAGGTGAGCAGCGGCTGCTGGCCAAGGGCCCGCATCATGTCTGCCGTCTGGTGCAGCAGCTGGGCCCAGTCTTGCGGGGCGTGGCGCTGTTGCAGCGTCTGGGCAAAGGCGGGTACCTTTTTTTGAATGGCCTCCGGCCGAAGGCGTGCCGTCTCATGTGCGGCGGTTTCAGGGGACCAGGCAAACTTGGTGGCCAGCGTAAAGATCTTCCGGAACCGCTGGGGCTGCTGCCTGGCCGCTTCTAGTGCCACATAGCCGCCCATGCTGTAGCCAAACACCTGCACCGGCCCTAGCTGCCGGGCCGCCAGCCACTCCAACAGCTGCTGCACAAAAGATTCCATCCTGAACGGCTGGTCAGAAAAAGGTTCTCCGCCGTGGCCTGCCAAATTAAAGGAATACACCGGCAGGGCGGCGGGCAGCAACGGGAGCAGGGGCTTGAACTGGCTGTCGGCGCCCAGCGCGCCGTGCAGTAGTAGAAGTGGGGTCATGGCCAAAGATAACCTTTCAGGTGAGGTGGGGCAACTTCTGTTTTGGGGCTGTTTTCAGCAAAACAGCCCCAAAACAGACGGCTGTGCCTGCCGGGCTAAGAGGCGGTGCGGTTTACTTTTTAAGGCGCTTCAGAAAATGGAAGCCTTTGATGGCAAAGCCTTCGCGCAGGTAAAACTTATGGGCGGCATTGTTCACCACGTAGGCGTCTAGCATCATGGTTTCACAGCCCTGGCGCCCGGCTTCAGAGGTGAGCCAGTCCAGCAGGAGCTTGCCCACGCCCTGGGAACGGTACTGCTCATCTACCACAAAGTTGTCTACCTCCAGGTATTTCCCGCTATACAGCTTGGTGCCAATCCAGTAACCGGAGAGGCCAATGCACATTTCGCGGTCAAAGACACCTACCATCTGGTAGTTGTTGGGCAGCATCTGGTGCAGCAGCTGCTCATAGCGCGAAAACTCCATCTGCGGGTTCAGGTGCTGAATGAGCCGGTGCTGCTGCAGCATTTCAGGGAGTTGGGTAATAGGCCTGATGTGGAAGGAAGGAATCATGGTCTCAAAAGTGGTGGTCACAAATGTAGAAAGACAGGAAAAGAAACCAGCATTTAAAGAACTGTTAAGAATGTGTTATAGAATCACGGCATAGGTTAAATATTTGTTAATCAACGGAGTAGGTGTTGCAGGGGCTTTGGCGGCCTTCTACCTTTGCCCTGACTTTATGAAACCAAGAGGGCAAAAGAACCGCCAGCAAAGCCGGCGGGGCAGCTGCAAAACGGCTCCGGTGTCCGGATCTGAATAGTTGGTGTTCATAAGCGGGCAGTTGGGTGAGAATAGTTGTCTTGTAAGTGATTGTAAATTAGCTGTTTGCAAGTTTGGCATAGGTGTTGCCATAGTAGAGCTGCAGAGACGGAAGCCGCTTAACGCTGAGAGGGAAAATGCAAAGAAGCGGCTTGTGAAACAGAGAAGGTTGGGCGGGAGGAAAGGAAGTTGAAAATATTTTTAAAATTTTAAAAACCTGAAGCAACCATCTTCCAGAATCTGCATCTATAAAGTTGTAAGCAATTAAGGAGCAATAGTTTAGTAAAAAGAATGGCAGAGATTCTGCCCCTGCCCCCTATGCTCTTTCCTGAGCGGGAGTGTGGGAATAATGAAAAGAAACTACTTCAAAATAATATAAACATTCACCACTTTAAAACCCCATTTAAAATTATGAAACGTATTATCCTTCTTTCCGCCGTTTTCCTGATGCAAGTATTTGTTGTATTTGCCCAAGAGCCCACTTCACATGTGAACAGCAAAAAGGTACGCATGTTCCGCCAACCCACCTTGGGCACCGAGGTGATGCGGGTGCTGACCCCAGAAGACCAGATCACTGTTGTGAGACAGGTTAATACCGAGTGGTCCCTGGTTCAGATTGACGGCGAAGGCGGCTATGTGCTGAATTCTTACCTGAAAGAAAGAAAAGGCAAAAAAGCCACCGCTGTGAAAGCCGCCCGTACGGCCCCCAGTGCCGCTAATTTCTAAGAACCGCATGTTGAAATCTGGGTTTTACGCTGCAAAACGCCCTGAAAAGAACCTGTGTTCACCCTTTTCTGGCCCCGTAGTGCTGCTGCGTTGCTCCAAAAGTGCTTCCGCAGAACCTTTTTCTGGTGCTTTTAGGCCGTAAAATCAAAATTCAAACATGCTTTAAGCGCCCTGCTGCAAAAGAAGTAAAACATGAAAAAGCAAGAAGGCCTGCTGTACAGCAGGCCTTCTTGCTTTTTTAGCAACAGCGCAGGTTTTTATTCAACCGGGGTGTAGTTGTACAGCTCAATGGCGTGGGCCAGTTGGTCTTTCTTTACCAGCTTGATAATCTGCGGAAGCAAGCTCACCCCCAGGCCTACAAAAAGTAACGGGGAGTAGCCTGAGTTCCGGCCGCTGTTGAACTGCTGCTGCAGCCCGGCAATGATGAGCCCGGCGCCTACTACATACATGCCCGTGCGTATGTTTTGGCCGCGTTTGTACTGTTGCAGGGTCTCTATGCTGCCCGGGTTGTCAGACAAGGCTACCCGTAAATTCTTATAGGTGAGGGGCTCTAAGGGCCCATTGTCTTTTGAGAAATAATAGACACGCCGCTGCGTAGGGTAGCCATAGCCATATCCGCCCATACCCATGCCTCCCATGCCTACGCCAATGCCGGGGCTGTAGGAACTGTAGTCTGTGCGGTACACAAAGTAGGTAGAAACCCGGCCGGGCTGCTCCCGCTGGGCAAAGTCACTGTACCGGCGCCCCGCGTTAAGACGCGCAAAAAAGCCGTCTGGGCTCTGGAAGTACTTCACCGTTTCTGGGGCGTACCGGAGCGAGTCATCCAGCAGGAAGTAATTCTGTTTGAACACCGGGCTTTTATACTGCAGCCTGCGCGCATACACCCTCTCCCCGGTGTGCAGCTCAATAAAGTACGGTTGCCCTGAAGAGGTTTGCTGGGCGGCGGCACCCTCTGCCACCGCCCAGCAGAAGAAGAACAGGAAATATAATTTTTTGATCATAGCTCTCTTATAACGGAAAGTTCACCTCTCTATGATAAAATCTGAGCATAAAATACTGAAATACGCCTGTTTCAGGCAGATACCGCCGCCCCCGCGAAACAGCAGAGCCTAAACGCCAGTAAAAGAAAGGGAAGTGTATTGTTCCACTTAACTTAGAAGACCATGGTAGTTGCAATTGTTATTTTAGTAGTCATAGCTTTTTTTGTGAGCATGTATTTTTATAGGGCCAACAACCCCAGACCCGTGGAGTCAGGAAACGCTACCCGTATCTCTGGCGGCGGCCACAATGCCCCCGTTACCCCCGGGCAGACCAGTAAGGTGTCTCCTACCAACCCCGGAAGTATTCCTGACGGGACCGGGCGTGACAAAGGGAACGGCAACGCAGCCATGAGCAGCGGCATGCAGGGGTAATCTCTGCTGGCCTACTTAAAGCGAAAGGGCAGGTAGTTCTAAAACCACCTGCCCTTCCTTTTTTCAGGTAAGTAACTTAATGGGTGCCGTTTTCATGGGCCAGGCTTGGCTGCTTCTTTTTGGGAGCAGCGGCTTTCACCGGGTTCTGGTTCCCTGTGCCTGAACTCTCTTCTAATTGCACCGGCTGAGCGGCCCCATCCCGCACTTGAATGCGGTGGCGGGCGGTTTTACGCTCGTCTTTTGGCACTGTCACCCGCAGAATACCGTTCTCAAAAACGGCTTCAATTTTCTCGGGGTCTATGGTGTCTGGCAGCCTGAAAGAGCGGCTGAAGGTACCATAATGGTTTTCCACCAGATGGTACTTCTTCTCTTTTTGCTCTTTCTGCAGGGTGCGCTCGCCAGAGATGGTCAGCTGCCCCTCATGGAAATCCAGCTGGATGTCTTCTTTGGCAAGCCCGGGGAGCGTTGCCTCTATCTGGTAGCTCTGGTCTGTCTCACAAATGTCTACCAGTGGGCTAAAGCGGTTCAACCGCTCACGGTTGTTCACAGAATCATTAAAGAAGCGGTCAAGCATGCTGCTGAATGTCTGCGGCATGAAGTCTTCAAAGCCGCTTCTGCTACCTTGAATGGCCATCATTACTCCTTTCTTTTTTAAACATGTGATGCAACAAAATGTAACAGTCTAGTAGACACGGGGGCCGTTGAAGCCAGGTACAAAGGCATGGAACGGTTCTGGCCGTTACCGTTGCTCAATCTCTAGCAGCCTGGGGCCCTGTGGCAGGTAAGGCACACGTACCTGAAGCTCGTGGTCTTCATGCACTACCGTAATCTGGCCGAAGTCCACAAAAGGGGGCAACGTCACCTGGTGCTGGAACAGCGGGATCTGCATGGCCGGGTTCAGCTCACTTTGGTGCAGCGCCATCAGGGTCAGCTGGTTTTTGTCCAGCAGCACCTGGCACTGGCTCAGGTCAATGCCCGGCAGGGTCACCCGGAGCACCAATTCTTTCTTGAGTTTGTCAATCCTTAACTGCGGCTGACTTACCCCACCGCCCAGGGTATTGGTCAGGTCAATGTAATGGGCTATATTCTGTAAGAACTTTTTATCTTTTATCAGTTTCATATCACTTTCTCCTCTTCAACACGTTGATAGTTAACGGGTCAATAGCAAAGGCTGTACCACAGCCCGGCACGCACGTGCTTGCCCTCTGGTAAAGACACTTTGTCAAGGAGAAGAAGAATGGAAATGGCATTATGTCAGGATTCTTACAAACGGGTAAGCAGCTTGTTTTCCTGCTGCCCTGACAAAATCAGGCGGCTTGGAGGCTGCTATGCCGAGGGAAAGCAGGGGCAGGCGGGCAATTTTCAATAATTTGTCACTCAAAGCACCTGTTTTCCGTACCAGTCCTAAATTTTTCCTTACATCTGTTACTTCCCCGGGTATGGTACTCACCTACTTTCAGAACCATGTGGTTACAATTAGCTATGATGACGAAGCTCAATTAGGAATAGCTGAATGGAATGGCTTTCTCAATACCCACGAGTTCAGAGAGGCAATTACGGCCTGCCTTGCTTTAATGGAAGAACACAAGCCTTTGCGCTGGCTGGGCGATAACAGAAAAATGAAGGCTATTCGGCAGGTAGACCAGGAGTGGTTTGTGGAGGAAGTACTGCCCCGGCTATACGCCAGTTCCCTGCGTAGAAACGTGACGCTGGTCTCTGAGGATTTCTTCAACAAAACTGCGGTAGAGCAGATGTACAAACGTGCCGAGGGGTTGGGAGACTTGGTCACCAAAGAGTTTGGCAATAAGCCCCACGCCATGGCCTGGCTGCTGGAGCCTGTTTCCAGCGCCCTGCAACAGCAAGGGTAAAATCTCTTTCACTCGCCAGGGCAGTAGGGGCTACAGTAAAAGCCATAAATAAGAGCTTGATTAAATTTTGGTTTTGCGAGCGAAAATGGGGAGCGAAAGGTTCTGACGAAGCGTTTCTATGGTGGGAGAAAAATGCGATGTCAGGTTCTTTTGATACCCGTTTGCAGCAGAAAAGACAAATTTAAACCTGCTCTAAGGCTGAAGAACATGGCCTTTGCTTTCTTTCACTCCTCCAGGGTCCACACCAACCGCTGAGTTGTCTGATCAGGCCGTCTTGCCTGTGGAATAAGATACAGCCCATCCCTTTGCTGGCTGGAGCACGCTTCTAACTAGAACCACAGGCGCTGCTGCTGATAAACGAGAAGAGGGCAGTGATAGAGCATAAAGGCTTCAGCAATACGGTCTAGCTCAGGTCAGAACGCCTGTGCAGACGGTTTTATCCAGGTTCGCCCTGCTGTTTTGGAGCTGTTTTTCAGAAAACAGCTCCAAAACAGCAGGAGGTGTTGCCGCTAAAGAAAATGTCTGGAAGCATACAGAGGAATAATAGTAACCCGGGAAAGTTCTCCCCTGGTATTTTTAAGCCGATGGATAGCTCTGTCAGGTGCCAAAAGCATGAATGCAGGCTTCTGGTGCCTTTGCGGCAAAATCGTTAAAATTTCACCATGTTTTGGGGCACAACCTGCATTTCAATACTTATCTTTGAAATAGCTTCGAGCGGCTCAACCTAAGTACTTAGACAGAATACATATTCCTTTTCCCTGGGTGTCCTTTTGCAAGAATCTCTGTGGCGAACGGCAGCTGTGGTCACTAAGCGCTTCACTCATTTGCTGCCAAGTTCCTTTGCAGAGAGGAATAAAATAGATAACGAAAGCTGTTTAGAGTTATCAAGTGTATTGGGTGCAAGCGGCAAGGGGAGGCTAGCATTCTGTTTTAGGGCTGTATTCTGAAAAGTAGCCCTAAAACGGCGGCACAGGCAAGTGCTGGCGCCCTACACCCTTCCAGAGAGAAAAGGGGGGAAACACTAGACAGGTGCACTATTAAATTTCTGATCCTACACCTCAGGGTCTACTATTCAATACTATATTTTATATACTTCTTATTTATTGATACATGTTGCAAAGTTTGCCCAAGGTTTACTTTCAAAGTGATGCTGTGACCATTCAGTATGATGAAGAGCAACGGCTGGGGATGGCCATTTGGCGGGGGCATTTCAACAGTGCTGATCTGCGGGAAGCCATTCTGTTGTGTGGCTATATCATTGAGCGGTTTGGGCTGACCCGCTGGTTGGCAGACAACAGAAGAATGCGGGCCTTCAGTGACGAAGACAAGCTCTGGATGCTGGAGCACATGGTGCCTAAACTAATGACCAGCGCCCTGTGCCGCATGGCTACCCTGGTTTCTGCTGATGAGAAGCAGGCGGCGGCTATCAAGTACATTGAGAAGCACGCCGGAGACCTGGGGAAGCTGCTGATCCGGGATTTTCAAGACGAAGAAGAGGCCCTGGAATGGCTTCTGCAGGAGACAGACCCAGGCCCCAATCAGTAGCCCCATTGCTTTCCCGGCCCAGAGAAGCTGTAAGCGTGAACATTCTCCCTTTGCCTACCAGATACTCCTCCCCAGAGGCATGTGAGGCGGGTTTCTGTTTTAGGCCTGTTTTGGCCAAAACAGGCCTAAAACAGAAACTTGTGACGCTCCCTACGCCCGTGTTGATGTGAGCGCGGCCATGCCTTGGGCAGCACAAGTTCCCCAAGAGGCGTTTACACACCACAAGCTGCTGGCCTTTTTCTGTTCAGAGAGGGGAGATTTACTAGCCGACTTAAGGAGACGTCTCCTTGACAATGCTCTGCTCCAGGGCGAGTTTCACCAGCTCAGCGGTATTCTTGACTTTTAGTTTGACGTGAATGTTGCGGCGGTGTGTTTCTACCGTGAATATTGAGAGGAACAGTTTGTCAGCGATTTCTGCGCTGGAAAGCCCTTGAACCACCAGGTGCAGAATCTCTACTTCGCGTTTAGACAGCTTGTGCATGTTCACAAAATTATCTTTAAACGCCTCTGACGGGTTTTTTAAGCTGACAGACTTGCTGTTCAGTTTATAGGTGCCGGCCGCCACCTGTTTGATGGTGGCCACCACCGTCTCCGGTTCGGCGTCTTTCAGGAGGTAGGCGTCTATGCCCAGGGTGATGCAGTTGTGGAGCAGGGCTTCATCTGCGTACATGGTAATGACAATTTTCTTGCAGCTGATCCCGTACTCCTTCATTCGGGCTAGGGTGCTCTCGCCGTTAAAGAAGGGCATGTTCAGGTCAATGAGCGCCACGTGCGCCTGCTGGTTCCGGAGGTAGTCAATCATGGACCGCCCGTCATTGAAGATCGCTTTTACCGCCAGCTCAGGGTCTTTGCTCAAAATAGTGGCTAACCCTTGTGCAAAGAGGCGGTGATCATCTGCAATTACAATCTCAACCATAGTGCTTTATTTTAAAAGGCCAGGAGCGTAAGGCTGGCGGGGGAACTTCAACTCAATACGGGTGCCGCTTTCAAGGCGCGAAGAAATGTCTGCCTGCCCATGAATGGCCTCCATGCGTTTTTTGATGTTGCTGAGGCCAGAGCCTTGTGCCGCGCCGGTTATGTCAAAGCCAACGCCGTTGTCTGCTATCTCTAAAGTACAGGTATTCTGGTCTTCTGCCAAATGTAAATTCACGGTGACCAAGGTGGCATTGGCGTGCTTTAAAATGTTGTTCAGGCTCTCCTGAAAAGTTCTGAAGACAATGAGCTTGTTTTTGCTGTCTATGGTGCAGTCACATTCTTCGTGCACAAACTCGGTCTGGAGGTTACTGCTGCGCTCCACTTTGTCCAGTTCCGTCTGGATCAGGTGGGGGAGCGGTACCTCGTCAGCCCAGTCAGTGTTCAATGACTTTGAAAGGGTGCGCACGTCTCTGATAGCCCCCGCAACCAGTTCTTTGGCAAAGGTGACCTGTTCCGGGTTGTGCGCATCATGCAGGTTGAGCTTGACCAGTGACAGGATCTGGCCCAGGTTGTCATGCAGTTCCCGGCCTACATACTTCAGGGTTTCGTCCTGTATCTCCAGCCTTGAGTCTGTGATGGCTTTCTCATATGCCGCCTTGAGCTTCTGGGTCTCTTTCAGGTGTTGAAGCTGCTTTTTCTGGTAGGCAAAAAGGAAGGAGATGATAAAGAAGACCAGGACCAGCAGAATAGCCGAACCGGCTACAATAACGGTGATGATATCTGACGGGGTCTCAAACATGACAGAGCTACTCCAAACAAGGTATACAGCATGATATTCATGAGCTGCAGAATAAGGGTGACCTGCATAAGCCAGCCGTGGTCAAACTGGCTCAGGTAGTTCAGAAACCCAAAGTACAGCAAAGTGCCCGGGAAATACATCAGCAAACCGGTGGCCACCCAGAACCGCCAGCTCTTTAGCAGGTTTTCCTGCGGATTCTGGAACCGGCTTTTGAAGTACAGCAGGCTGAACAGCACCAGCAGCGCCGCCCCCAGCATGAGGGTAAAGTGGTTGAACCGCTGTAGGCCCTGGATAAAAAACAGGTTTACTAACCCAAGCACCATAAAGCCCCCCGCCACATACAGCACCGCCTTTCTGCTGAAGGCCGAGAAGCTGTCTTTTAAAATGAGCAGATAGACCGGAATGATCAGGATTGTGTACAGGTTGAAGATCCAGGTGGCGTGGTTGCCTATGCCTTTGTACCGGGCCCCCAAGCCTAACAACTCAACCAAAGAAGTCACCGCCAGCACCAGCACCAACAAGGTTCCGCCAAACTGTCTGATGTCTTTCAAGGCAAACAGGCTGTAGACGGTGAGTGAAAACAAGACAGCGTAATAAATGTACCTAAGTGTCTCTAACATTCAATATTTAGTTTCTTTGGTTGAAGTATGTACTAGAGCAAGTTTAGAGCATGCTTGAATCTGTCTTCTGCGCTGCCAACGGGCCTCAAAAGAACCTGACCTGGCGGTTGCCTCGCACCAGCGCGCGGCTATGCCGCTCAAAAAAACAGGATAGAAGAAACTTTTCACTCCCCGTTTTCGCCTGCAATACCAAAAGTTAAACAAGCGCTTAAAAGGTGTCTCTGTGCTGCAAAGAGCCACAGCAAAAGCCGGGCTCTCTGCTTTTATCATGGTTGTAGCGTTGCTGCCCGGCTTTAAGGCCGCCTCAGCAGAGCTTCCAACCTGATATTCTCCGCTTGCAATCTAACCTGTAAACCTGCCCTAACTGGTGTAGGGAAATCTCTGTTTTAGGCCTGTTTTCAGAAAAACAAGCCTAAAGCAGCCCCAGAACCCTATTGGCAGCACAATAGCCGATAGGGCGCGCTCTTCTTTTCCCGGTACGTTCTGCCGGTGAATGGCAGGTACTGGAAAGGTATGTTTAAAATTTGTCTTTGTCGCCGCCTTGCACTGTTGCCCAACCCTGCCCCGGTGATGGTGCTGCGTAGGGCACTGGCTGTACATTCTACAAACAGTTCCTGCTGCATCTTCCCCTTTCAGGGTGCCAGGGCATCTTGCTTACCTGCAGAAGCTGAGGCCACAGGTAAACGGCTTTACCTGTGGCCTGAGAGCTATAAGATAGTACTGCTCTTCTTGCTGAACTGCTTAGCCCTGCTCCTCCTGGTCTAGCTGGTCTGCTTCAGCCAAAAGCGTGTCAATGGCGCAGCCTTCGCCCGGAGGGCAGAGGGAACCCCATTCATAGATAGTCCCGTC
Source organism: Rufibacter ruber (assembly GCF_001647275.1). Lineage (GTDB taxonomy): Bacteria > Bacteroidota > Bacteroidia > Cytophagales > Hymenobacteraceae > Nibribacter > Nibribacter ruber_C. The sequence goes on from NZ_LRMM01000004.1 coordinate 31,886, forward strand.
ATCATCTGCAGGGTTGCTGGCAATGGCTACGTAGTCATTGTCTGTGAGGGCGTCTTTTCTGTTTCTGGTGCCAACTAGAATGATGGTGTGGTACCGCTTCTTATCACTGGGCTCAGTCCTGATGCCGTAGTACGTTCTAATGCCATCACACTGGGCTTCAACTAAAATCTTCTCGTAGATCGCTTTTGAGAAATAGCAGGCACGGCTGTCATTGCGGTTGTTGCCGTGCTGGGCAATGACGTCAGTGCGTTCGCGCTTGTAGTCTCTGACCATTTGCATCATTTCTTTTTTATCAATCTGGCGCTCTTCAATGGCGCCCTCTCCTTGAAGGTTGATAAGTTTTGGCATAGGGTTTTCGTTTATGAATGGTTGGTAAGGACTTGTTCAGATTCTGGGTCAGGAGATTCTGCTGCGCGCGTTCTTGCTCTGCCCGGTTGCCGCACAAAAAACAAAACTCAAACACGCTCCTAAAGATGCAAGCGCTTAGGCAACAAAACAATACCTGAATATAAGTAGATTCTGCCACTCTCATAGACCTTGCCTGCTTTGCATTTGTAGATAGTGTTCCCTGGCCGGAAACCAAGCCCAGTCAACCGCGTCTGGCAACAGTAACTTTTGCAGATGGATGCACGTTTCTGGGGCATGATGGAGCTGTTAGATACAATCTTAGGAATAGGAGTTGAAAAACTGAACTGGTGGCAGATGGGGCTGCGGGCGGTGATTGTTTTCTTTGTTGGGCTCCTCTACATACGGGTGGCCAACAAACGCATTTTTGGGCGTCACAGCGCCTTTGACATTGTGCTGGGGGTGATGTTTGGCTCTATTATGAGCCGTGCCATTACCGGGAACTCCCCTTTCTTTCCCACGTTGGTGGCGGGGCTTGTGCTCATCCTGCTGCACCGGCTGCTGGCGGCGGCGGCATACCGCACCGGCTCGGGTGTCAGCAACTTCCTGAAGGGGCACACGGTCACGCTGGTGCGGAACGGGGAGCTGCAGCGGGAGGTCATGCAGGCGCATAACATCACTGAGAATGATATTCATGAAGCCATCAGGAGCAGCGGCAAGCCAGAGGAGCTGGAGAAGGTGAAGTCTGCCTGTCTGGAACGCAGCGGAAGCATTAGTGTGGTCATGGAAGACTGACAGCGGTTAAAAGTGAGGGTAGGGGCCAGTGGTTGTCACAGCAGGAATCATCAACCCAGATGCAACCTTTTGCCCGGCCGGGGACTCTCCAGTATAAGAACCCGGCAGTACTTCCACCCCTTTTTACCCATGACACCATCTTTTTTTAAAGTACCTTTTCTGATCCTGATTGCCTTTCTGGTAGTGGGCTGCGGCATAGAGGAGCCTGAACCCAGCAACACGCCCCTTGTCAGGCTGGCCAAAGTGACCACCAGCCAGGGCGCCCTGCGTGAGTTCACCTATGGCCCCAGCGGGGAGCTTACCCGCATTAAAGGAACCGGTGAGCTGGCTCTGCACAGTTTAACGGCCTCAGACAGCGAGGTGCTGTACGGCGCCAACGGGCGCATAGGGCTCATTAAGAACACCGGGGGGCAGGTAACCAAAGAGAGCGCGTACACTTACAACGGCTTAGGGCAACTCACTAAGCTAGAGGAGAAAATAAATGGGCAGGTAGAGAGCTACTACACCTTTGAGTATGACAATGCCGGCCGGTTAGCGGTACGCTACTCCTATTTCAAAGACACCAACGCCTCTTCAGAAGAGCTGGTGGCCACCCATAAACACAGCTATGTGTATAATGCCCGGGGGAATGTGAGTGACATCACCGTTTTCCAGCGAAGCGCCCCCACTGCCGGCTGGACCGCCTCTTACACCGTCAAGTACGAGAATTATGATGACAGCCCCTGTGTTCAGCACCTGGCCGGTACCCCCTTCACGCCTGGCATCGTTCTGCAGTGGAACAACCCCGGTAAAGTAACCACTACCTTCCAGGAAGATGGCCGACAGTTGGCGGCTACCTACACCTATGAGTATGATTCGCAGAAGCTCCCAGTGAAAAAAACAACCACGCCTACTACGGGAGACGCCGTGGTGACCATGTACAGCTATTCTTATTAATACCACAGTACTTGAGCAGCCAAAGCCCCCTTCCAGTCCCTCTGGAGGGGCTTTGGCATATAGAAGCTGCCGGTGACAAGCCGTTGCGCTGGCGCAGGGGTTGGCCTGCGCCTGATAGAATCCCTTTCTGTTTTCGGTGTTTTTCTGAAAACAGCCCGAAAACAGCTTCTCATTTTTGCCCTATGGCTGCGGCCGGAAGCGTGGCGCCAGCAGCTGGTTGATCTGGGCATACGGCAGTAACAGCTGCGTAGGGCCAAAGGCGTAGGCGTTCACCTGGTAGGCGTTGTAGTACAGCAGCAGGCCTTTTGGGGTGAGCGCCGCATTCTGCGGAAACGGCAGATGGCCATTCTGGGTATAGAATCCCTGCTGCTCAAAAGACTCAGCGCCCAACTGCCTCACATTTCTGAACTCCTGCTCCACCAGTTTTCTGAGCTGAACAGTATCAGGGACCAGCTCGTGCAGCCGGAGGGCATGGCCGGTGCTGTCAAAGCTTTGCAGGGTGGTCACCGCATAGCCGTGCGCCCCGCCGCTGTAGCCTTCGCTCTGCAGTTGCAGGGAAACCAGGGCAGGTGTCTGGTGCACGGGCTCCATGGCCACCTTCAGGTACCAACCGGCCCGCGCGCCCGCGTCTGGAAACTCTTTCCTGAAAGCGGCCTGCTCCTGCAGGAAGACGGTGGCCACGGCTTCGGCGGCATTTTCTTGGGGTGACAAATCTGCGTCTGGGTTGTTGGTGAGCTGCAGCCGAAGCAGAAAATCCTGCACGTATTGGTTCAGGGAATCGCGCAGCGGGGTTGGGCCGCCCCGGGCTACCAGGTACTGCAGGTCAACAGTGGCGCAGGAGTCGCCCGGGCAGTTTTCTTGCCGCCTTACCACGCTTTGCGGCTGAAAGGCGAGGGCCTGGGAGGTGCCTGCCAACGGGGCAGCGTTTTCGTCTGCCCCCGTAGCGTTGGCGCCTTGCTTAGATTGGCAGGAAAACGTGAGGCCGCCCACCAGCAGGAGCAGCACCGAAAGATATTTGGTCATCATACCAGGTAAACGTTTAAAACCAGACGTTGCCTATGCAAATACCGTGTCAACTACAGTGAAAAACTGAATTTACTGCCTGGGCTGGTAAAGAAATGCGGCGAGTGGGGCTGTTCTCCCGGGTAACATAAGTGGGGAAAGGCGGGTTGTGTGCTGGTAAATAACTTATTGCCTGCAGTATAGGCAAAGCAGAATATTCTTACTACCTTAAACAGATGAACAGCCAAACACTTCCGCTGTGCGGACAAAAGAAACTGATCTTCTGGCTGGTGGGGCTGCTGTTGCTGGCGGGCTGCACTCAAAAGCAAGTCTTCTACTTTTCAGCACCTGCGGCCAGGGCCGGCAGCAAGCCGGTTTCTTCCCCTCCTGATGATTCTGTTCAGGCCCGGCAGGTTAGGCCCCCGGTAGAACCAGCTGCTGCTGCGTCTCTTTCTGCGTCTGCAAATGAACCCGTGCCTGCCGCCACGCCGCCAGTCTATGCGGTAGCGCCGCCGGGGGCACCGGTAGGTGTTTACCCCAGCGCGCAGGTGCCGGTTCTGGCGCCCCCGGGGCAACAACAGCAAGGGAGCAGGCCACGGGTGGGGCAAGCGGAGCCGGGAAAACCTAAAGCCGGAGTGGCGCGCACCGGGCTTCTCTTAGGGGTGGCGTCTTTGGTACTGGGCGTGGCCGGGCTGTCTAGCCTTACGCGGGGCGGAGGCGTTCTGCTGCCTTTTTCTCTGCTCCTTGCCTTGGGTGGAATGGTGTTCAGCAAGAAAGCCTTGTCCTGGAACCGGAAGCACCCAGATGACTTAGCCAATGCCAACGGTGCCAAAACGGGGCTGGTTTTTAGCATATTCGCCCTTGGCCTCCTGCTTTTTTTCGGTGCCCTGGTTCTGGTGCTTTTTTAACGCCCGCAGATGGAACTGCCGTTTTCTGTTTTTGGTCTGTTTTTCTGAAAACAGGCCAAAAACAGAACGGCCAGCTTGTGTGCCCAAATGTGACGCCTATGGCTCGCTCCTGCGGGTGCTATGCTTGGCCTCAGGCTTTCTGATGCAGGTTAGCCGGAAGCAGAAAGGTGGTTGACCTGCCTTGGTGCTGGAGACTACTTCATGACGCTCCGGCTTTTGTCATTGTGAAAGGATCTTGCGGGCGAACTAGATATGCTCATACGCTACTGCCGCTGGCCACCAAGATCCTTAAGGAGGACAGGGAGGTGAGGGTGTTTTCGTGCTCCTGGTCTAGTTGATACATATCTAAGAACTCCGTCTCATCTTTCTCCAGTTGGGTCAAGCCTTGCTTCGGGTTTAATGCCGTGGCAGAAGTGGCGGCTTTTTTGGTGTTAGACTGGCAGGCCAACAGGAGACTCCCCAGGAGCGGCAGGAAAAGAGAGGAATAGTGGGTGTACGGGCAGCCGGCCCGCTGATGTGTCATTTGTAAGGGGTTATGGTAACGGTTCAGCAGAGAGTATCTGCTGGGCTATCTTACGGTTCCCGTCTAGCTTAAAGTTGTACGGCAGGCCCAAAATCTGGGCAACAATGGGAAAGACGTGCACATTCTCAAACACAGGCAGGGTCAGGCCCTGTTTTACGTCGGGTCCCCAGGCAATAAAGGCGGCGTTTAGATCCTGCGTCTGCGAGGGGTCATAGCCGTGGTGGCCGGGGCTTGGTGCGGAGGCGGCACTGTGAAAGATCTTCGGCCATTGGGCCAACAGAATAATATCGCCAATGCGGCGCAGGGAATCATCTTGGGGGCGGTAATGCAGGTGCTTGGGCATGTTCTGTTTCAGGTACACTTTATACCCTGGAGTACTGCCCTTGCGGAGGCGCTTGTACGTTTGCTTGAGTGCTGCGCGGTTCTGCTGTTTGGCGTACAGCTCTATCATGATGTCGTTGCCTGACACTACAAACTGGGCGGTATCAATAGGCGGGGCACGTAAAACCTGCTCCTGGTCAACGGTGGCCATGCCGTGGTCAGCGGTAAACACAAAATTGACGGGTAAGCCGGTAGCCGCCACGGCTTGGGTGAGTTTGCCAATGCTGGCGTCAATGAACTGCACGGCGGCTTCGGTTTCTGGGGAGTCTGGGCCGTAGGTGTGCCCGGCATGGTCCACTTCAGGAAAGTAGAACGTGATCAGGTGCGGCCTGCGCTCTGCTGGCAGCTGCAGCCACTCCACCACGGTGTTAATGCGCTGGTCAATGGCAATCTTCTCTGAATACCGGTAATGGTAGGTAGGCAAGAAGCTCTGGATGGGTGCCTCTGAACCGGGCCAGTAAAAGCTGGCCGACAGCATCTGCTGCCGCTCGGCCAGGACCCAGAGCGGGGTGCCGCCGTACCATTTGGGGTCTTGCACCTCTTGGGGTTTGCTGTTGGCGTAAAAAGCCTTAAAGTTGGGGTCGTAGAACTTGTTGTTGATCAGGCCGTGGTGGGCCGGGTACAGCCCCGTCACCAGACTATAGTGGTTAGGGAACGTCTTTGACGGAAACGCTGGTTGCAGCCCCTTCGCCTGTACGCCCTGCTGGGCCAGTTGGCGTAGGTTCTGGCAGTTGTATTTGCGTACGTAGTCATGCCTGAACCCATCTGCCGAAATCAGGATCACATACGGTTTCTGCTGCTGCGCCGGGCTGTTTACTCTGTTGGGCACCACCTGCTGCGTGGTATCTGGTTGCGCCTGTACCCAGCTAAGGCAGGAAAACAGGAGACAAATAAGAAGGGGAAGCTGCTTCATGCTACAAACATACTGCTTCCGCCTACAGGCATTGGGTTGTTGCCGCACATTTCATGAAAGCTTAACCTTGGGTTGGGGTGGTTTTCTGTTTTTAGCCTGTTTTTGGGAAAACAGGCTAAAAACGGGAATAGAGATTTCTGTTTCTTGGTGCAGATTGCTTTAAAGAAGGTAAGGCCTTCACCCCTCCCGCTTTGTCAACCTGGAAGGATCTTGTGGGCGAACTAGAAAGGCTTTGTTTATACGTTACTACCGCTGGCCACCAAGATCCTTTCAGGAGGACAGGGAGGTGAGGTTCCCGTTTTTGGGCTCGTTTCTGGAAATGGGGCTGAAATCAGGAAGTATGTCTTTACCTCCAATTCTCTTCATTACTTCACAAACCCAAACACCTCTATCTCTTCTTTTTGCTGATTCCTGCCCTTGTTGGTGTTCTCTCCAACAAGATGGGGGTGGTTGCCTTCGCATTTCACCGCCACTCCTAAAATTGTATGAAAGTTTTAGTTGGTACCGCAGTATGGCTTGTTGGTGAGAACACCAACAAGGGGAAAAAAGCTTCTGCGCGAATTTTCTCAAAGTTGAACGCCACCCACTTTTGTCATCTTGAAAAGATCTTGTGGTCGAACTAAAAATGCCTTGGCTCCTGTGCTATTACCGTTTGCCCACATGTTCCTTTCAGGAGAATAGGGAGGCGAGGGTGTTTTCAAGGTCCTGATCTAGTTGGTTAATATTTAGAAATTCTGCTTAACCGGTTTCTAGTTGAGCCAAATCTTGCTTTAGCTTCTTCTGGGCATCTGTGAAGGCATCACTCTCCTCAATAATTTCTAATTCCTCTTTGGTGAACTTGCGTAGAAACTACATCAAATGCTGGTACACTTTCTCGTTCACCCCAAGTTTTATGGTTTGCATAGCAGTTCTGTTTAAGCGTTAGGAGTAGATATAGTTATGATACTATTTTGTTTTTGGCCTGTTTTTCTGAAAGCAGGCCGAAAACGGAACTTAGCTAGAAATGCGAATCATTTCTTCAATACACTTTTCTGCTTCTTCTTTGCTGATGCCGTGGTAGAAGTCTTGTACCAGCGGGTGGTCAAAATCTTCATGCGGGAAAACTGCTGGTCTTTTGTTGTCTGCTTGGGTAACCACTGTTGATGGAACCTGCATCACGTCTTCTTCATAGCCCATTAAATGATTACAGACATACCCGAAGTAAGACGCCTCATGCTCCTCATTGTGGTAATTCTTCTGATAATCAAGGAAGGTCTTTTCACTCACTGACACCCAAAGTCCATAATCTAAATCCTCACAGTGGTCATTCACGGGAATGGTCATGACTACTCTAATGAACCGATCTGTCTGGTCCTCATAAGTAATTGTGCAGAAGTCTCCTTCCAGCCAGCCTATGGTTTCTTTCTTTTCTTCAGTGAGGTTGTTGTAGTGCCACGGCGAAGAATAAGCTAAGGCTGGCCAGTTGTCATGTTCTTGGCCGCAGGTGGAACAGGTGTAGGGCATCGATAGAGCCGATAAACTATTTATTAATTTGAAATTCTAAGAGGCTTTTATTACAAGTAAGTATAGGAATATCTGGGAAAGCAAAGTCGCCATCATGAGTAACTATTGCATATTGATTGATAATACAAAAGTTATAATAAATGGTATCATTAAAATCAGAATCAGGAGTTATGTTCATTAGAGTTTGCATAGAGTCAATCTGCTCTAGCCCACTATCATTAAACTCTATGTAGGAAGCATATGCAGCTAAGTCATCTTTAAAGCTTTCCAGTGAATTTTGATAGTCTTGAGTAGTTCGGTAATCTTTTTTAAAATCTAGTTTGTTAATCCCCTTTTCGTCAAGTTTCCTACTCTCCAAAAGTTCGTTTTTATAAACTGCGAATCTTATTCTTAGATACCTATTGAGAATCTCAGAAAGTAGCAATGTATTAACTACTGCCACCTTCTTGTCTGTAGTCTTCTCAATTAGTATCCTCCAAAAGTTGAGATATGCTTCTTCGTAATACTTTGGTTGGAGTGGAGGGTTTAATATCCATAGCCACACATTAGCATCAAAAAAATAAAGCCGGTTGCCCGGCTTAGATTTTCTTATGTCAAAAATTTTAAATTTACTCATGTATCCCTAACTCTTGATTTCGAGCATTTTCTCTGATTTCTCTTGCTTTTGGGTCTAAAGCAAGTTTATAAATTTCATTTACTTTATTCAGAATAGCTCTATTATCAATACCATTTAATTCGATAGCGGATTTTGCCTCTTCTGGTTGAGGAGTAGATAATAAAAATCTACCAAGTGCAGCATTCAAGAAAGCAGATGTAACGTGACGCAATCCTTCAAATGAAAGCACAATCTTCTCATGTGGCTTATAAGACTCTTGAAGCTTTTCATAAACTTTCAAGCCGTCTACATCCAGTACAGCAATTTGTTTGCCTATAATTTGAGCAATGCTTAACTGCATAACTTTCTTAATAAATGGTGGTTGGGGGTTATGAGAAGGTTTGCAAACCTAATCAAAATTGATATACGAAGCAATACTACCCACAGTTGTATATAAGATGTATCGTAGTGCCAACAAATTCAGGTACATCTCTTGTTCCCATTTCTCCTAAGTTGTTTCCCCAGTACGCACCTCCAGTTATAATGTTGAAGGCACCACCTGCATTCTTGCAATGTTCTAACAAGTGATACAGCCCCAATCCTCCTGTCTGCATTTCACCTTTTGTCGTGTGCCCATAACCTAAGGACCATTCAATCGCATCTTTTGCATTGGAAATAGCTCCATTAGTAAATGTTTGAATTGGAGGTAAGAATCCTTGGCCTAAATCTACTATAGTAAAATTAAGCTTCGCTTTGCTTGGATAATATTGCCCACAAGCGAATACAGGGTCAGTTGTGGCTGCATGTTTTTGAATGTTGGAGAATAACTCAAGAAATTGTTCATCTAAACCTTCGCATTTTAAGCTAGCCATCTGAGGATGGTTTAACAAATCTCCTTCAATGTATTCATAGAATTTGACATCATCACATGGATGAAAAAGTTCAGACCTTACTGTAGAGCGGGCATTATCAGATAAGGTCAAGAGACTAGACAGAAAGCCGTTCCTGAATAGAATTGGACATTTGCCTTTTACAAGTTCAACATCAAGGCTAAATGTTAGGTTGTTTTCTGTGCTAAGTCTGTAGAGGATAGCTTGAAGAAGTGCACACAGATTTGCGTCAAACCAATACAAAGGTTCGAAGTCAATAAAAATATTGATATTTTGATAGGAAGCACATTTTTGATAAAAGTTGATTAAGCTCCAATAGCCGGCAGGGGAAGTTGTTATCTTTCCTGCAAGGGCAATTGAAACAGTGTTAGCAACTTCCACAACTTCTAAATTTGATAAGATTTTGAATATATATAAAAGGAGGCCGTTTCCAGCCTCCTTTTTCCATTTATAAGCAAAACTAGCTGCTTAAGACCCGCACGCCTCACACGCATCAGGATTATCCAGGCTACACGCCATGTCGCTTTGGTTTTGCTCTACGCTGCTGTACATAGGCGCCAGGGTTTCGGCGGCTTGTTTCTCAACGGTGAACTTGATGGCGTCTGCGGCGGCTTTGGTGCGCAGGTAGTACATACCGGTTTTGAGGCCGCGCTTCCAGCTGTGGAAGTGCATAGACGTCAGCTTCCCGAAGTTCACGTTAGACACGTGCAGGTTCAGGCTCTGGCTCTGGCAGATGTACGCGCCGCGGTCGGCAGACATGTCAATGATGGTGCGCTGGCTGATTTCCCACACCGTCTTGTACAGGTCTTTGATGTTCTGCGGAATGTTAGGAATACCCTGCACTGAGCCGTTGGCGGCAATGATGGCGTTCTTCATCTGGTCGTTCCAGAGGTTGAGGGCAATCAGGTCGTTCAGGAGGTGTTTGTTCACCACCATGAACTCCCCGCTCAACACGCGGCGCACGTAGATGTTAGACGTGTATGGCTCAAACCCTTCGTTGTTGCCCAGAATCTGCGAGGTAGAAGCGGTGGGCATAGGGGCAACCAACAGAGAGTTGCGCACGCCGTGCTCCATCACTTCGTTGCGAAGCGCTTCCCAGTCCCAGCGGCCGCTGTCTGGTTTCACGCCCCACATGTCAAACTGGAAGATACCCCGGCTGATAGGCGAACCTTCAAAGGTCTCATACGCACCGTCTACTTTGGCCAGATCCTTAGAAGCCGTCATGGCGGCAAAGTAAATGGTCTCAAAGATCTCCTTGTTCAGGCGGGCCGCCTCTTCGCTCTCAAACGGCATGCGCAGCTGCAGGAACGCATCGGCCAGACCCTGCACACCCAAGCCAATTGGCCGGTGGCGCATGTTTGATTTCTTGGCTTCGGGAACCGGGTAATAGTTGATGTCAATGACCTTGTTCAGGTTCTTGGTGACGGTATACGTTACCTCGTAAAGTTTTTCGTGGTCAAATTTCTTAACCCCGTTCTCTTCTTTGATGTAGCGTGGCAACGCCAGAGAGGCCAGGTTACACACCGCAATCTCGTCTGGGTCTGTGTACTCAATAATCTCAGTACACAGGTTGGAACTCTTAATGGTACCCAGGTTCTGCTGGTTTGACTTGCCGTTGGCGTGGTCTTTGAACAGCATGTACGGCGTACCGGTCTCAGTCTGTGCTTCTAAGATAGCGAACCACAGTTCCTGCGCTTTGATGGTCTTGCGGGCCTTGCCTTCTTTCTCGTATTTCTCATACAGGCGCTCAAAGTCCTTGCCCCAGGTCTCAGAAAGGCCTGGGCACTCGTTGGGGCACATCAGGCTCCAGTCGCCGTTGGCTTCTACGCGCTTCATGAACAGGTCTGGGGTCCAGAGGGCCAGGAACAGGTCACGGGTACGCATTTCCTCTTTCCCGTGGTTCTTACGCAGATCCAGGAACTCAAAGATATCAGCGTGCCACGGCTCCAGATAGATGGCGAACGCGCCTTTGCGTTTTCCGCCGCCCTGGTCTACGTAACGGGCTGTGTCATTGAACACCTTCAACATGGGCACAAGTCCGTTAGACGTACCGTTGGTGCCTTTTATATAAGAACCCGTGGCTCTGATGTTGTGCGCCGCCAGCCCAATACCGCCCGCGCTCTGCGAAATCAACGCGCAGTTCTTCAGGGTGTCATAGATGCCGGGAATGCTGTCTTCCTTCATGGTCAACAGGAAGCAGGAAGACAACTGAGGTTTAGGCGTGCCGGCGTTGAAAAGGGTGGGTGTGGCGTGCGTGAACCACTTCTCAGACATGAGGTTGTAGGTATTGATGGCCGCGTCAATGTCTGTCTTGTGAATACCCACGGCCACCCGCATGAGCATGTGCTGCGGACGCTCCACTACCTTGCCGTGCACGCGCAACAAATACGAGCGCTCCAGGGTCTTGTACCCGAAGTAGTCATAGTTGTAGTCGCGGTCATAGATGATGCTGGAGTCCAGCACGGCCGCGTTCTTCTTGATCACGTCAAACACGTCTTTCGCGATCAATGAAGCATTCTCGCCGGTTTTAGGGTCTACGTAGGTGTAGAGCTGCTTCATGGTGTTGAAGAACGACTTCTGCGTCACCTTGTGCAGGCTGGAGATGGCAATACGCGCCGCCAGAATAGCATAGTCTGGGTGCTTGGTGGTCATAGACGCTGAGGTCTCTGCCGCCAGGTTGTCCAGCTCTACCGTGGTCACGCCATCATAGATCCCGTCAATCACCTTCTTGGCCACCTCAATGGGGCTCACGAACGTCATGTTCAGGCCGTAGCACAGTTTCTCTATGCGGGCCGTGATCTTATCAAACTTGACCGACTCCCGGCGGCCATCTCTTTTTACAACTAACATACGCTTCTATCTATATTGGTGACAGATGGGGGTGAGCCATCCAGATATTTCTTGCCACGCGCGTTGGCGCCAGGCAATAGTGAATTTCAATGTTGGGGGCAAAGGCATCGGCCCGCGGCCGAAACTGGTTTTACCTTGTTTTGAGAAAAACAGCCCAGAAACGCATCTGGGTTGATTATAATGTTACACAACTCTTTCGTCCCCCCCCCTTGAAGGCCCGGGAGGATTACTCGTGCTGATTTACATATGGAGATCACGCATTCCCGAGAATCATTTTTTCATTTCGCTCAGCAGAAGCAGGTGGCTCTTCAACGGCCTTGGTCATCCCCCTACCCCCCCTTCAAAGGGGGACGGAAGGTGATTTCTGTTTCTCTTGGTATTGCCCAGCCGGTTGCCGGGCGTTTTGGAGCTGTTTTTTCAAAAACAGCCCAAAAACAGGTTTGGGCTGTTTGGGTGAGGTTAAAAGTCTTCGTCCAGGGAGAACACGTTGGAGTCGCGGTCGCTCATCACGCCAGACTTCTGGTATTCGCCCACGCGTTTCTCAAAGAAGTTGGTCTTGCCTTGCAGGGAGATCATCTCCATGAAGTCAAACGGGTTGGTGGCATTGTAGATTTTGCTGTAGCCCAGCGCCACCAGAAGGCGGTCGGCCACAAACTCAATGTATTGTGTCATGAGTTTCGCGTTCATCCCTATGAGGTCCACGGGCAGGGCACTGGTCACAAACTCCTGCTCAATGCTCACCGCGTCTCTAATGATGGTTTGTACGCGCTCCTCTGGTAACTTGTTCACTAACATAGAGTATAGCAGGCAGGCAAAGTCTGTGTGCAACCCTTCGTCACGGGAGATCAGCTCATTGGAGAAGGTGAGGCCTGGCATGAGGCCGCGCTTCTTGAGCCAGAACAGGGAGCAGAAAGAGCCGGAGAAGAAAATACCCTCTACGGCGGCAAAGGCAATCAAACGCTCAGTGAAGTTCTCAGAGTTGATCCATTTCAGGGCCCACTCGCCTTTTTTCTTCACGCAGTCAATGGTGTCCAGGGCGTTGAACAGGCGGTCTTTCTCCTGCGGGTCTTTAATATAGGTGTCAATGAGGAGCGAATAGGTCTCAGAGTGAATGTTCTCCATCATGATCTGGAACCCGTAGAAGCAGCGGGCCTCTGGCAGCTGCACCTCCTGCATGAAGTTGATGGCCAGGTTCTCGTTCACAATCCCGTCTGAGGCGGCAAAGAAGGCCAGTACGTGCGAGATGAAGTGACGCTCCCCGTCGTTCAGTTTCTCCCAGTCTTTCAGGTCTGGCGACAGGTCAATCTCCTCTGCCGTCCAGAAGCTGGCTTCGGCTTTCTTGTACATCTGCCACACAGCGTCATTCTGTATGGGGAACAGGACAAAGCGGTTAGGGTTCTCTTGTAATATTGGCTCCATAAAACAATACAGTTAGTTACTCTATACTAATAGACCAGATAGTGCCGCGCGGGTGCCTGTGAACCAAGCCCCGAAGCCGGTAAGCCCCTGAAAAGAAGGTGTGACCTATCTGGTTGAGATTTCAAATATAGGGACAATTACGTAGTTCCCCTGAATTGGACAGGCGAATTTATACAAACTTTATCCCCGCGTAATCCACATTTTAAAATCCTAAAAATCAACTACTTATAAATTTATCAAAATTAGAAACCCTGAATATAGACTTTTTTGTATAACTAAGGGAAAGCCTATAACTGCCTGTTTTCACCGGTGTGCATAGGCGCGGGCACTGCTTTGATACAGCAGGGCATGAAGATATTGAGTAGTCTCTACAACTCCACTATCAGTGCCGAAAACTTAACATTGGCCCCTCCCAAATTGGCGCTGGCGGCAATGCTGGGGAGATATACTTCTGGTAACCTTTGGTTCGCGCCCACCGGAAAAATTTTTGCTATGTTTTGCCGCGGCGGCGGTTGCCCGGCAGGTGCCGCTTAAGGGGAAAATTTAGGAGACTTTTTGCTTGACATTTTATCTCCAGAACTGTAGGTTTACCTTACTTGTGCGGGCTGGGTCTGTGTGTTCTTTTCCCTTCTTGGTTTCTCCCCCTTTTTTCAACCCGTCTCAGGGTTGGCGGCTATCGCTTTGACTTATCCACTTGCAACTCTCTGGTTATCAATAGGGTTTGATTTATCCACAGAAGTAATCCACATGTTGGGGGATAACTCACAAGTCACTTAAAACCAATTACGTAGGCACCGGGAGTTCTATCAAAAATAAAAGCTGGAGGTTTGCAAATTAGCGCGGCCCGTCTTACCTTTGCGGTTCAATTTTTTAAAATAATCGTAAGCTGATGTACGCAATTGTTGAAATCGCTGGTATCCAGACGAAAGTAGAGAGCGGTAAGTTCTTCTACACTAACAAGCTTTCCGGCAATGAGGGTGACGCCGTAGAGTTCGCCAATGTTCTTCTTGTTGACAATAATGGTTCTTTAACCGTGGGTGCTCCTTTTGTAGACGGAGTAAAAGTGACTGGTACCATCCAGGGCCACGCCAAAGGTGACAAAGTGATCGTTTTCAAAAAGAAAAGAAGAAAAGGCTACAAGAAGAAAAACGGTCACCGCCAACAATACACCAAGGTGTTGATCAACGCTATTGGTTAATTTTTAGGGACAGGAAATTATTGTTGAATCATCTCCGGGTTTTCCCGGGAATAAATAGAATACAGAAATGGCACACAAAAAAGGTGTAGGTAGTTCTAACAACGGCCGTGAATCACATTCCAAGAGACTAGGTGTTAAAATCTTTGGTGGCCAGGCGATCATTGCCGGTAACATCATCGTGCGTCAGCGCGGTACTGCGCACCACCCGGGCGCCAACGTAGGTATTGGCAAAGACCACACCCTGTTTGCATTGACAGATGGTGTAGTATCTTTCAAAAAAGGTGCTAAAAACCGTTCCTACGTATCTGTTCTTCCAGTAGCTGAGACTGCTGAAGCACAAGCATAAGGTTTTCTCTTTTCGGCTCAGGCCGGAGAGTAATTGAAAAAGGCTGCCTTTGGGCAGCCTTTTTCTGTTTATGCGTTTCCGGGCTGTTTTTAGAAAAACAGCCCGGAAACGGCTTTTGGCGCAGCCCCCCGCAGGCCCTCCAGACGCTACGGGGGCAGGGGTGGTATGCGTGGGGGCATGTGCTGTGTGACCGTACCTCAGCAATGCGTGCCCTCCTGAGTCAACATCCCCCTTCGCCCCCTTGCAAGGGGGAGTATTGAAGTGAGTTCTGAGTCTTGAGTCTTTAGTCTTGAGTCCTTCCTTTTTTTTAAGGCAATTCAACACGAATGAAGCAGCAATGCCTGATCTCGCAGCTGCGCCGCGAGGGCAGCCAGAGACCGCCCATCAGCTGTAGGCACGACTCTGGAGACTCGCGCCAGCGCAGGGAGTATCAGGTAGTGTTAGAAGGCACGGAAGTAACTTCCGCGCCATAGAGGGGCAGAAGAGGGCAGAGGTAATGTGAGGCTGCCGCCCCATGGAAGCTGAAAGCTTCCGCCATTATAGGTCCAAGTTGGAAACTTGAACCAGAGATTGTGACAAACAAGCAGCAATAAGTAACCAACAAACAACAATGAACAATCAACACTTCTGCTAGTGGCACCTGGGTTAATTAGCACTTCTGCCTCTGGCTGATGTGCGCAGCACGGGCTCGCCACAGGCTAGCGGATCAGCAGCGGTGACGTGCAGAGGCAGACATAACAGCACAAGCAGCTACAGTAAAGGAACCGAAACCAGTCCTGGCGGTGAGCGCCTCTGTTCATACGGTGCCGAAGGCAACGCCAAAGGCGTAGTATTAACAGCAGTGCGAACCGGCAGGACGGGCCCCGCGGCCGTGAGCGCTTACCGGAAAAGATGAAACAACACAGTGAGTGAGGCATTGTCAACAGCGGACCAGCCAAGGGAACACCAAACTACGCATTCCCCCTGCAGCAGCAAAGAAAGGGAACAGCAGACCGTGCCTTTCTGCGGCGGCGGCAATGAAAAGCCCCAGCCGCATTGGACTAGAACACAAACCTTTGAAACAGTAGCCGAAGGGAAGCCTTTGCAACCGCGAACCATTCCTTAAGTAAAATAACCGCCACTTATCTTTCGGCGAGAGCCGCTTCAAATAAAAGCCGTTGCTGGTCAAAATACCCCGGCGGGTACTCCACCCGGTGCAAAAACAAACCTTCGGCGGGAGCCGCGCCACTGGCCAGGGCTCGGTTTTGGCGCTCAACGGCTTCCCTGAAACCGGACACAGTCAGTTTCCCCTTGCCTACATCTAGCAGGGTGCCCACCACCAGGCGCACCATTCCGCGCAGGAAACGGTTTGCCTGAATGGTAAAGATGAGCAGATGGCCCTCCTGCCGCCAAGAGGCGTACGTGATGGTGCAGCGGTAATGTTGGGTGTCTCCTTTTACTTTTGAGAAGGTGGTAAAATCCTCCTGCTCAAGCAGGACCTGCGCCGCCTTATTCATCTGGGCCACGTCTGGTATTCTGGAAAGGTAGTAGGTGTGCCGCACCAGGAACGGGTTCTTCTCTAGCGTGATGCGGTATTCATAGGTGCGGCTTACGGCATCAAAGCGGGTGTGGGCCTCTGGCCCCACCGGGAATACCTGCCCCACGGCTATATCTGGTGGCAGAATGCGGTTGAGCTTGTATTGGATCTCTTCTGGGGCAAAGACCGCCGGCAGGTCTACGTGCACCCACTGCTGCGTGGCATGGACCCCGGTATCTGTGCGGCCGCTGCCAATGGTCTCCACGTCAGGCAACCTGAACACCTTGCGCAGGCAGTCATTCAACACCTCCTGCACGCTCAACGCATTGGGTTGCACCTGCCAACCATGGAAACGGGTTCCGTCATACGCCACTTCTAGAAAATACCGCATGGCACAAAGATAAGCATTTGGGCGGGAGTGCCGGGAGGTGTGTTTTGGCCTAAGCAGAAATAGGATCTTGTTTTCGCTGTTTTCTGAAAAACAGCCCGAAAACAGAATTCTCACGTTCTTTAGACGGCAAGGGTAGAAATTATACGCCTAAAAAGGCCTCCAGGGAAACCAGTCAGTGACTAAATAGAAAGGGCAGGAAGTACGGCCTCCTGCCCTTTCTATCATAGGTATATTGTGGATTTCCCCTTTTTCAATTGTGATGGATTATGTCTAACGTTGGCATGGCGCACGCTGGCGTCTGCGTTTTGGAGCTACTTTTAGCAAAACAGCCCTGAAACAGAATACCTTATTCTTAAAGGTGCAAGTGCACGCTGGAGTCAGAAATGTGAAAGAAAACCTAGGCAGGTCCTAAATATTATTTCATGCTTACCAATGAATACGATTGGCGTTGTTTCTGCCAGGCCAGCTGCCGTTCATCGCGCTTGCGCTCATATTTCTGCTGCAGGTTTTGCTTGTCCAGCTCATATTCTGCTTTGAGCTGGGCCATCTCCTGCTCAAACTGCAGGGCGCTGTACCGGTCTTTGGTGAAACGGTCATTGAGCTTATGCTGGCGGCGGTTGTAGTCTTCCTTGAGGTTGGCCTGGTCCCGCTCGTACTTGTCTTTGTCTTTGGCAAGCTGGCGTTGATACTTCTCGTCTTGTTTCACGGCTTTGGCCATGGCCTTGGCGCGGCTCTTTTCGGCTTTGGCGGTTTGCTTATCCTGGCTGTAGACCCGGCTGTAGTTCAAGCCCTGTGCCATGGCGCCCTCTCCTCCCAAAAGGAACAGCCCTAAGAAAACGATCAGTAGCAACTTTTTCATAATTCTGAGATTTAGATATACCTCAGCCATTGCAACGTTTGTGCCAAAAAACAAGATGGACATGGCCAGACCGGAGCAATTTTTTAAACCATTGATTTACAGGTAATAAAAATCCCGCTAGCAAGTAGCGGGATTTTGCCTGCAATGGGGTAGCTGGCTTAGCACTTCTCATACACAATGGCCAGCCCCTGGCCTACCCCTATGCACATGGTTGCCAGGCCGTATTTTGCCTCAGGGCGGCGCTTCATCTCATGCAAAAGGGTGGCGGTGACACGGGTACCGCTGGCCCCCAGCGGATGGCCAATGGCAATGGAGCCGCCGTTGACATTTACTTTCTCCTGGTCCAGCCCCAGTTCCTGCACACAGGCCACCGCCTGCGCCGCAAAAGCTTCATTCAGCTCTATCAGGTCCAGGTCCTTTACCTCCAGGCCGGCCCGCTGCAAAGCTTTGCGGGTGGCCGGTACCGGTCCCATGCCCATGTGAGCAGGGTCTACCCCGGCTACCGCCGACGCCACAACTCTGGCCAAGGGTTTCAGGTTATGCTTTTTCAGGTACTCACCGCTCACAATAAGGGCGGCGGCGGCCCCGTCATTAATGCCCGACGAGTTTCCGGCGGTGACTGAGCCCTTCTCTTTCGCAAAAGCAGGTTTCAGCTCCGCCAGTTTCTCTAACGGCGACAGGCGCGGGTGTTCATCTGCCTGGAACAGCACAGGTTCCCCTTTTTTCTGCGGCACGGGCACCGGCACTATCTCCTCTTTAAACTTTCCGGCCCGGGCCGCAGCCTGGTACCGCTCCTGCGACTGCCATGCAAACTGATCCTGCGCCTCCCTGGAGATGTTCCATTGCTGGGCCACGTTCTCGGCGGTTTCGCCCATGGCGTAGGGGTGGTACAGCTTAGACAGCGCGGGGTTGGTGAAGCGCCAGCCAATGGTAGTGTCATAGATTTCTGGGGTGCGGCTCCACGCGGTTTCGGCCTTGGCCATGACAAACGGGGCGCGGGTCATGCTCTCTACGCCTCCGGCAATGTATACCTCCCCCTCCCCGGCTTTGATGGCGCGGGAGGCATCTGCAATAGACTGAAGGCCTGAGGCGCAGAGACGGTTCACCGTGACGCCGCCCACTTCCTGGGGCAGCCCCGCCAGCAGGGCTGCCATGCGGGCTACGTTGCGGTTGTCTTCGCCGGCCTGGTTGGCGGCGCCAAAGATCACGTCTTCCACGTCATTGGGCTGCACGCCTGGGTTGCGGGCCATGAGCTCTTTGATCACGTGCGCCGCTAGGTCATCTGGGCGCACGGTGCTTAACGTACCGCCAAACTTGCCCACCGGGGTACGAATGATGTCTAGGATATATGCTTCTTGCGCCATGATTACCAAGTTTTGTGTAGTTTTGTAAACTATCTGCAAGTTAACTAACCCTATTATGATACAAAGAATTCAAAGCGTGTTTCTGTTCCTGCTCGTGATAGCCATGGTGGCTCTGTTTTTTGTGCCCATCTGGTCTAAGACCAATCCCGCCAACGGCCAGGAATACGTGTTGACCGCTTTTAGTTTAGGCCCTGCTGCTGCCACTACCGCTGCCGAGGCGTCTACCAGCACCATTTTCATTGCCATTTTAGCGGGTCTGGCCGCCTTGATTGCATTGTACGAGATCTTTCAGTACAAAAACCGGCTTACCCAGATGAAACTGGGCTTGCTGAACTCTTTGGTGATGGCCGCCTTGATGGGGTGCGCCTTCTATTTCTCTTCTTATGTGGGCGAAGACCTGGTGAAGACGGCCCAGCAGGGCGAATACATGGCGGGTTTTTACTTGCCTGCTGTAGGCTTGCTGATGAACGTGCTGGCCAACCGGTTTATCAAGCGGGATGAGGATTTGGTGCGGTCTATGGATCGGCTTCGGTAACAGATCTTCTACATAAAGCTGAGACTCTGTTTTTGGCCTGGTTTTTAGAAAACAGGCCGAAAACAGAGTTTTTTATTTGCTCCATGGGTAGTGCGCGGTGGGAATGGCTTGGCGCTTGTTGCTGCTGGAATGCCGGGTCTGCTAGTCGCTCATCAGGTAAGTTTTTCTATTGTCTTGGCTCAGGGCTTACTCTACGGCCGATAGGTGTTGTCTGCTGTTCTACTGGCTGTGCTGTTGGAAACAGTGCCTCAATGGCATAAATGTTTCATCAATGATGCAATGCGTAGTCTGCTTTTCCCCTTGGCTGCGGCAGCTGATTTTATATTTATTTCAGTGGCAATGAGTAAATTGATGCTCCCCTGGCTGTGTTGCGGCAGTGGGAATGCGTAGTCTGCTACTCCCTTGGCTGCGGCAGGAAGGTGAAGTTCGTTATTCCCTTGGCTTTGGCGGTTGACGCAATGCCTCACTCACTGTGTTGTTTCATCTTTTCTGCTAAGCGCTCACGGCCGCGGGGCCTCGTCCTGGCGGTGAGCACTGCTGTTAAAACTAGGCCCTCCGGCCTTGCCGCTAAAGCGGCACCGTATTAACAGAGGCGCTCACCCCCAGGACTGGTTTGGGTTCCCCTCCTGTTACTGCTTGTGCTGTTATGTCTGCCTCTGCAGGTAGCTGTTGCTGTCCCGCTAGCCTGAGGCGAGCCCGTGCTGCGCACATCAGCCAGGGGCAGAAGTGCTAATTAACAGAGGTGCCACCAGCAGAAGTGTTGATTGTTCATTGTTGTTTGTTTGCTTATTGCTGCTTGTTTGTCACAATCTCTGGTTCAAGTTTCCCACTTGGACCTATGGTGGCGGAAGCTTTCAGCTTCAATGAGGCGGCAGCCTCACATTACTTCTGCTTCTTCTGCCCCCCTATGGCGCGGAAGTTACTTCCGTGCCTTCTAACGCTACCTGATACTCCCGCGCTGGCGCGAGTCTCCAGACGCGTGCCTACAGCTGACGGGCGGTCTCTGGCTGCCCCCGCGGCGCGGCAGCGAAACCAGGCATTGCTGCTTCATTCGTTCTGAATTGCCTAAGATGAAAAGAAAGGACTCAGAAGATGAAAAGAAAGGACTCTGAACTCAGGACTCAGGACTCAGAACTCACTTTGATACCCCCCCCTTTGAAGGGGGCGAACGGGGATGTTGACACCTGCCGGTCCACGCATTGCTGAGGTACGGTCACCCGCCATTTGCCCTACGCATTCCAGATCACTCCCCTCCCGGGAGGGGCAGGGGTGGGTTGCAAGCATGGCTGATCTCCTTGCTGTTCCCGCCAGGCAGGAGGATCGCCCCATCCTAGGGTACGAAGTCCCGCGCAGTTCCATCCTCCAACCATCAGCAATTCATCAGACCTTATGGTGCCATGAGACCTGCGGGCGTCTGCACCAACTTCCGTTTTGGGGCTGTTTTTCTGAAAACAGCTCCAAAACGGAAAATATTACGGCTGCTTCTGTTCGGCCAGGGTTAAAAACTTTTCGTGGAGCTGCACTACCTGGGGCACTACCAGTTGCACATCATCATTGTACAGAACAAACTGGGCGCGGCGTATGCGTTCTTCTTCTGGGAGTTGTTTGCTTATGATAGCGTCAACGTCTGCGGGGCTGCGGTGGGAATCCCGCAGGAGGGTGCGGGCTTTGCGAAGGCCAATGGGGGCTGAAACGGTGAGCACATGGTCAACCTGCGTGTAAGCGTTTGATTCAAACATGAGGGCGGCCTCTTTCAACACGTATGGGGCCTGGGCGTGCGCCTCTAACCAGCGGTAAAAATCCTTCCGCACCTGAGGGTGTACCAATTTGTTCAGCCTGGCCAGCTGTTCTGCATCATGAAATACTTTTTGGGCGAGATAGGGGCGGTTCAGGTGGTGGTGTGCATCAAAGGTCTCTGGCCCGAAGGCAGCCATCAAGCCTTGCCGAAGCTCCGGGTCATGGTTCATCACCCATTTGGCACGAGTATCTGAGTCATAGACGGGGACTCCCAGCAGCTGGAAGCATCTGCAGACAATGCTCTTGCCAGAACCAATTCCGCCGGTGATGCCAATTTTGAGCATGAGGTTATTGTGGTGTGAGGGAGATGTGCACCCGCGCCGGCAGAACAGACACTTGCCTCACCAAAGGGGGGGTGTGGCTTACCACCAGCACAATGGTTGAGTCTGCGGCATTGAATTTCTGGTAGTCTAGCACCACCTGGAACAGCTCTGGCTGTATTTGCTCCCTGTGTTTAGGCAGGAAGGCGTATTGTACCCTAACCGGGCCATTTACCAGCCGCAACCTATACCCCGGCGGGAAATTCTGCAACAAAGGCGGCACCGCCACCTCCTGCCGCTCCAGCGCCAGTACGTTGAACTCAACTTCGGCCTCACTCACATCTGCTTTCACCAGTTTGGTAAAGTCATGGGTAAGGCTTAACTCGCCCTTGTAAGGAGCTTTTAAACTGGCGGTGGGCACCGCCAACGGGTAGGGGCTGGGGAATTGCTCAATGATCCGTTCAGGGCCCACAAACGTGACCGAGTCTGGTCTGATCACAATGGGTCCCGCAAAGGCAAAGCCGGAGTCAATCTGGAGTTGGGTGGAGTCTACCGTAATGGGTACTTTCCGGGTGACCAGCCGGTCAAAGTCAAAAGCAATGGAGTCTGTGGCCACAAAATTCAGCGCCAGCCCATCCAGCACACTGGAAATAGCGGGGCGTAAGGCCGTACCCGGCACACTTTTCACGTACGGAAGGCCCCTTATGGTGAGTATGGCGGGCTGCACCTGGAACTGGAGGTTCTTGCGCAGCAGCTTCCAGCCCTTGCCGGTCACACTGATGGTAACCTCCTCCGGGAGCGGTTTTACGGGCACCAGCTGCCTGGGGTCATAGGCAAACTGAATGGGGTAGGAGACCAGGGTGGTGTAATTCTTATTGAGTGCGTTGAGGAGCCAGAAAGTAGCCGCCGTGAAAAAACAAAGCAAGACCACCCTCCAATACTGTTTCTGCTTGGGCGAAAACGGTTTCAGTAACCAGAGGAGGGCTTGCTTTGTTCTGTTAAAAGGCAAGGTGTCTTTTAAGAATTAACGGTTTCTGTAGTGGCAGCCACTTTGCTCGCAGATTCGCGGGCAATGGCTACTTTGTCAAACTTTAATTTGATGCCTTTGTCAATCTCCAGCCAGACAGCATCTTCATCAATGCTGAGAATACGGCCGTGCAGACCTCCTATGGTCACCACCTGCATTCCTCTTTTGAGTTCATCCCTGAACTTTCTCTGGTCCTTGGCCTTCTTCTGCTGCGGACGCATAATGAAGAAGTAGAACACAATAAAGATGGCCCCTATCAAGAGGAACTGAGACATGCCACCGCCCGGGGCGGCAGCCTGTAAAAGAATAGTTAACATACCTGCTTTTGAATTATAATCTAACCGGACCCTCAGCTCCCGCCGTTGGCACAGAACCGGTGATGTTGGTTTTAATGGTCAGGTAGTTTACCTGTGGGTCTGTATTAGCCGTGATAGTGATTTGTTTTGAAGTCTGGCCTGACTTGCCAGCAGGGTCAAACACCACCTTGATAGAACCTGTCTTGCCTGGAGCCACCGGCTCTTTTGGCCACTCTGGCACGGTGCAGCCGCAAGAAGCAGATGCGCTCTCAATCACCAGCGGTGATTTACCGGTGTTGGTGAAGGTGAAGGTATGCTCTACTTTCTTGTCTTGCTTAATAGTCCCAAAGTCATACTCGGTTTCTTTGAACGTCATCACCGGCTTGGGCGCATTAGGGTTCACGGCCTCCTGGCTGGTCACGTTGGGGTTGGTGGCCGGGTCATTGGCGGCAACCGGGGCAGAGCCTTCAGAGGCGTTCTGCTCAGTGGCGGTTGCCTCCTCGGTAGCAGCTTTCTTCTCGCAGCTGGCAGTGAAAAGGCCGCCGGCTATCAACATGGCGAATATAAATTGCTTTTTCATAAATGGTTAGCCTATCTTAAGAATAGGACAAGTTACAAATTAGAAATGATATGCTGGGCAAATTCTGAGGTAGAAGCCGTACCACCCAGGTCACGGGTGCAGCAGTTCTTGTCAATCAGGGTTTTCTCCAGTGCTTTCTCAATTTTGCTAGCATGCTCATGCAAGCCCATGTGCTCCAGCATCATCAAAGCTGAACGCAGCAAGGCGGTGGGGTTGGCCAGGCCCTGCCCGGCAATATCTGGGGCTGAGCCGTGTACTGCCTCAAAAATGGCCATGTCATCGCCAATGTTGGCACCAGACACCACGCCCAGACCGCCCACCAGGCCGGCGCACAGGTCAGACAGGATATCACCAAACAGGTTGGTGGTCACTATCACGTCAAACTGCTCTGGCTTGCTTACCAGCTGCATGCACATGTTGTCAATGATCTTGTCTTCCCACGGCACGCTGGGGAATTCCTTAGACACCTCAGCGGCCGCCTCCAGCATTAACCGGCCGGCGTTTTTCAGGATATTGGCTTTGTGCGCCACCGTTACCTTAGAACGGTTTTGCTTGGCGGCATATTGGAATGCCGCCCTAACAATTTTATGGCAGCCCTCAACCGTCACGCGTGAAATAGAGTCAGCAATGCCCAGACGCTCGTCATAGATCTCCAGACCCGCGTACAAGCCTTCTGTGTTCTCCCGGAACAACACCAGGTCTACATTGTCAAAGCGGGTTTTCACGCCCGCCGTGGTTTTGGCCGGGCGCACATTGGAGTACAGGTCGTATTTCTGGCGGAGCTGCACGTTAATGCTCTTGAAACCTTTGCCTACCGGGGTGGTAATAGGGCCCTTCAAGGCAATTTTGTTACGCTCCAGCGAGGCTAGCAGGCTCTGCGGAATCAACTCACCCATGCTCTCAAAGGTGGTCTGTCCGGCATTCTCTTCTTCCCAGGTAATGGGCACTTGTGCGGCTGCAAAGATCGCCTTAACGGCTTCTGTGATCTCAGGACCTATCCCGTCGCCGGGAATAAGGGTAACGGTTGTCATGGTCAGGGCTTAAATTTCCTTCTTACTGTTTATTTGATTGATGAGGGAGTCTACGTCTACCAGCAGGCGCTCGGCTTTGTCGCGGGCGTCTTTGATCACGCGCTGTCCCTCGGTTTTGGCGGCAGAGCCCAGTTCTTCTCTTCCAGACACCAGGTCATTGGTCAACTCCAGCAGCCGGGTGCGGTACTTCTCTAACTGAAAGCTCAGTTTGTCACGGGTTTCACGGCCTCTCTCCGGGGCGAACAGAATTCCCAATACCGCGCCTGTGGCGATACCGGTGGAAAAGGCAAGGATTGCATTGGTTTTTTTGCCCATAGTTTTGGTAGTGTTTAAGTATGTAAGCCGCCCTGGATAAAGTACGCTGCCGGGCGGAGGTTAGCAATATGGTTTTCTGTTTTGGGGCTGTTTTCAGAAAAACAGCCCCAAAACAGAAAACGGTTAGTATCTCCTCTCCATACGAACGAAAACCAACCGAGATTATTTGTTGTCTAACAAACCTCTTCCTGATTTACGTATCTCACCGCTCTTGATCAGGTCTTGAGACAGTTTATCTAACACCCCGTTGACAAATTGCTTGCTCTTGGGCGTGCTGTACACTTTAGAGATGTCAATGTACTCATTGATGGTCACTTTTACCGGAATGCTGCGGAAAATATGCATTTCGCAGAGGGCCATCTTCAAAATGATTTTATCCAGCTGGGCTACGCGCTCCACATCCCAGTTCTGCACGCTCTCAGAGATCATGGCCTCGTACTTTTCATCCTCTTTCAGGGTTTCAAAGTACAGCTCCTCAAAGAAGGCTTTGTCATCATCCCAGCTGGGCGAAAGGTCCAGCAGGGCCAGGTGCTCATCTGTGTCTTCCTCCAGCATCTTGATGGATTTGTTCACCAGGTTTTTCACCACAGACTTGTTCTCTACCCAGTTCAGGTCTTTCTCCTCAAACAGCGCCTGCAGGTTCTCGTCCTTAAAGATAACATTTTTGAAGATATGTTTGAGCAGTTCGTGGTCTTGCTCATAGGTGGGGTCCTGTAGCTCCAGGTACTCCAGCACGGCCTCGTCTTTCTTGAGGTTGTGGCGGTAGATGTTTTGGATCACCTCCATGTCACCCGCCCAGCTCAGGTTACGCCTAATGACGCGCTGCTCCAGGAATTTATTGGTTAGCAGCTTCTGCAGCGCCTTGTTGTCCAGTAGCTTGCGCAGGTTTACGTCTTTTCGCTCAGTGAAGCGGGTGGCGGCTTTCTGCTCCTCGCCCTCAATCTGGTGCGCCAGTTCCTGGGCCACCAGCAGCGTGAGCAGATAGCGGTCATAGATTTCCTCAGCGGCAGCCACCATCTGGTTCCCGAAGAACTTGAGGTCTTTCTTAAGCGAGTTCTGGTAGAAGTTCACCGCGGCCTGGGCGGCGTCTAAGATCTCCCGGTCTTTCTCCTCGGTGTCAAATTTGCGGGTCTGGTACCATTCTTTGAACAGCAGGCTGGCAATCTGCTTCTGGCCTTCCAGTTTTTTTCGGTCCTGCGCCACAATGGCCATAAGGTCAGGGGCAAATCGGTCCGCAATCAAATCCAGGGCCAACTGATAGTCAGACCCTTCTGCCTGCACGTAGGCGTAGATGGCTTGCATGGCTTTGATGCGGAGTATTCTGCGGTTGAGCATGTTATATGAAGGAAAGAACGTGGTGAACGTGAAAATTACGGTAAAAGTTGGCCTTCCGGCCGATGGCTCCAAGGCATTTGCTGCCCCAGCCCAATTCTGCCGCAAAGGTCTGAACTTGCGGGGCAAGAACCAAACGCTCGTTCTTTTTTAATTGATCCCATGGCCTGCAAAGGCTGCGGCGCAGTTCTGTTTTGGCGCTGATTTTGGAAAAACAGCCCGGAAACGGAAAAGCGGAATTCCTTCTCCCTCTGGGAGAAGGTTAGGATGAGGGTGGTTCAAGTTGCCAGAAGCAGGATTTTCAGGATTGAATAAATTTTCAGGATTGAGGGAATTGTTGGCACAGACGCTCGCAGGTCCTCCGGACGCTACGAGGTCTTTTGAGAATTACTGATTGCCAATTGTTGATTGTTAGAAGTATTTCGCTGGCGCGAGCTTGCAGCTCGTGCCTACGTTTGCTGAGCCGGTAACCACAACAAGACCAGCCATGCGCATTAACCCATCCCAACCCCTCCCGAGGAGGGGGATATCGGGAATGCGTGCGGTATATGTAATATCGGCAATGCGTGCCCTCCTGTGTAAACATCCCCCTTCGCCCCCTTCAAAGGGGGAGTATCTACTAATGCGGGGGAGACAAGGCGGTGCCTGGTCTCTACGGCCATTTATGCTGAAATGTGCGCAGTTTGAGGCTTGCGCCTCACGGAAGCTGCAAGCTTCCCGCAATGGTAGGTCCAAGCTATAAGCTTGAACCAGTTGCGGTATTAACGGAATTATAAGCAGGAAACCTGATTGCGTTTCCGGGCTGTTTTCCGGGAAGTAGGCCAAAAACGCAACTCCCAAAATCACAAAGTACATTCCCAAAGCTGATGTGCGCAGCACGGGCTCGTCTCAGGCTAGCGGAACTACAGATGTTACCTGCAAACAGATTACAAAAAGAAAAGCAGTTACTGGAAAGGAACTCAAAACCAGTCTTTCGTACCCGCGCCTAAGCCTCTTGCGTTGCCGCTTCAGCGGCAGGCCCACCGGCCCAGCTTGAGGGTACAGCGCGGGGGCGGAAGACGGGGCCCCGCGGCCGTGAGCGCTTACCGGAAACGATGAAAAGAGTGGTGACTTCGCACCGCAGCAAACGGTATTTCCAAGGGAGCTTCAGACTACTTATGCCAGCAAATAACGGCAAAGGCAAGGCAGCTACAAACATCCCGCATTCCATAAAACCCCATCGGCATAGCCACAAACCATTAAAAAAAAGAAAAGCGTTTTGGAGCTGTTTTACAAAAAACAGCCCCAAAACGCACATCACATTCTCCCTCTATTTGGGATACTTTCAACAGAAACTAATACGTCTGCTTCACCTTGGCCATGTCATCAATGCGTTTCTGCGCAATGCGGGTGGCGGCGGCCTGGGTATGGATTCCCTCGGCTTCGGCCATGGCGAAGATGTTCAAGGTGGTGTTGTAGATCTGCTCGGTCTGCTGCATGGCCCACTCGCGGTTCAGTTTCTTCACCTCTGAGTACACGTTGATAATGCCACCGGCGTTAATCAGGAAGTCTGGCGCGTACACAATGCCCATGTCTACCAACGCCGGACCGTGCACGGTTTCGTCTTTGAGCTGGTTGTTGGCGCAGCCGGCAATCACCTGGCACTTCAGGCGTGACAGGGTGTTGTCATTGATGGTGGCCCCCATGGCGCACGGCGAATAGATGTCCACGTCCAGGTCATAGATGTCGTCTAGGCCCACTACAGTGGCACCGGTATGGGCGGCAATGCGTTTTAGGCGTTCCTGGTCCATGTCGGTGATGAACAGTTGGGCACCCTCTTTGGCGAGGTAGTCAATCAGATACCCGCCCACGTGGCCAGTGCCTTGCACCGAAATCTTCTTTCCGGCCAGGCTGTCATTGCCCCACGCTTTCTTGGCGGCGGCTTTCATGCCCATGTAGGTGCCGTACGCCGTCACCGGCGAAGGGTCTCCGCTGCCGCCCTGTGACTCTGGCAGACCGGCTACGTGTTTGGTTTCCATGCCAATGTAGGCCATGTCCTGGGTGGTCATGCCCATGTCCTCGGCGGTGATGTATTTGCCGTTCAGGTTGTTCACAAACCGCCCGAACTTGCGCATCATGGCCTCGGTCTTGTCTTTCTTGGAGTCACCAATAATCACGGCCTTGCCGCCCCCCAAGTTCAAGCCCGAGATGGCCGATTTGTAGGTCATGCCTCGGGAAAGGCGCAGTACGTCACGTAACGCTTCAGCCTCAGAGGCGTAGGTCCACATGCGGGTTCCGCCCAGGGCGGGCCCCAGAACGGTGTTGTGAATGCCGATGATGGCCTTGAGGCCGGTTTCGTGGTCATGGCAGAAAACCACCTGCTCGTGCTGAAACTCGCTTATTTGCCCGAAAACCGAAGTTTCCTGTGCGGTCTGTATTTCTTTTAGTTCTATCATGGTGGGTGTTAACTAGTATACCATTCGGCTATTCATTAGATAATGGGGAGGCGAATTGGTAATTTCGCCGCAAAAGTAGGTGTAACTTTTGGCTACAGCAAGAAAAATACTAACAAGTGTTAGTACGTAAAATTAGAAATTTCAGCTTGTGAAATCACTTAAATATTTAAACAAATACCTGCTCAAATATAAATTCCGGTTTTTCTGGGGGATTGTGTTTGTGATCGTGTCCAACATCTTCGCCATTATTCCGGCGCAGGTGGTGCGGCACGCCTTTGATCTGGTGCGCGAGGGCATTACCATGTACCAGTTGCATGACGGCTTTGCGCAGCAGGAGACGGTGTATGAGAGCTTCGCGCGCAGCACCCTGTTCTATGGCGTGGTCATTGTGCTCATGGCGCTGCTGCGGGGTATTTTCCTGTTCTTCATGCGCCAGACCATCATTGTGATGAGCCGCCACATTGAGAACGACCTCAAGAACGAAATCTTCGCGCATTACCAGACGCTGCCGTTGAGTTTTTACCGCCGCAACAACACCGGCGACCTCATGGCGCGCATTTCTGAAGACGTGGGCCGCGTGCGCATGTACCTGGGGCCCGCCATTATGTACGGGGTGAACCTGGTGGTGCTGTTTTTGATGGTGATCCCGTACATGCTCACCGTTGACGTAAAACTCACGCTGTACACCCTCCTGCCGCTGCCCATTTTGAGCGTGAGCATTTACTACGTGAACAACATCATTGAGCGCAAGAGTGACGAGATTCAGAAGAGTCTGAGCGGCATCACCACCTTTGTGCAGGAGGCGTTTTCAGGGATCAGGGTGCTGAAATCGTTTGTGCGGGAACAGGATTCGCACGCCAACTTCACCAAGGCCAGCGACACGTACCGTGACAAATCTCTGGAGCTGAACTTTGTAAACTCGCTGTTTTTCCCGCTTATTCTGTTCTTGATTGGCCTGAGTACCATTATTACCGTGTGGCTGGGCGGCAAGGAAGTGATTAACGGCAGCATCACGCCCGGCGTCATTGCCGAATTTTTGATTTACGTGAACATGCTCACCTGGCCGGTGACCGCGCTGGGCTGGACCACCAGTCTGGTGCAGCGCGCCGCCGCCTCGCAGCAGCGCATCAATGAGTTCCTGAACACCAAGACTGATATTATCTCGCAGAAGAACCTGGAGAAAGACATGAAAGGCGCCATTGTCTTTGACGAAGTAGATTTTGTGTACCCAGACACGGGCATTCATGCGTTGAAAAAACTGTCGTTCCAGATTAACCCCGGCGAGACGCTGGCCGTGATTGGCAATACCGGTTCGGGCAAGAGTACGGTGGCCGCTTTAATTTGCCGGTTGTATGACGCCACGGGCGGAAGAATCTTGATTGACGGCGAAGACATACGCGACTACAGCCTCTCTAACCTGCGCAGCCAGATTGGCTACGTGCCGCAAGACGTGTTTTTGTTTTCAGACAGCATCCGGAACAACATTGGCTTTGGCGTAGACGCCCTGTCCGAAGACAAGATGCTGCAAGCCGCCAAAGACGCCGATGTCTACGAGAACATCATGCGTTTTCCGCAGCAGTTTGACACCGTGCTGGGCGAACGCGGCATCACCCTTTCCGGCGGTCAAAAACAGCGCGTCTCCATTGCCCGTGCCCTGGCCCGCGAGCCCAAAATCCTGATTCTGGATGATTCCCTTTCGGCGGTAGACACCAAAACCGAGAACGCCATCTTGAACAGCCTGCACCGCGTCATGGCCAACCGAACGTCTATCATCATCTCGCACCGCGTGAGTTCGGTGAAACTGGCCAACAAGATTCTAGTTTTAGATGACGGGGTGGTGGTGCAGCACGGCAGCCATGAAGAGTTGATGGCGGTTCCTGACGGGTTGTACCGGGCGCTGTACGAGCGGCAGTTGCAGACTGAGGAATTGGAGTAGATTCTGTTTTGGGGCTGTTTTTAGAAAAAGAGGCCGAAAACGGGAAAACCGTTTCCCTCTCCCTCTGGGGAAAGGCAGTGCAAGTAGCAATGCTAAGCGTATTTGGCACAGACGCTCGCAGGTCTTCCAGACGCTGCGAGGTCTTTTGAGCACGCGTTTTTCTGTGTGAAACCTTCCTGCTTGCAGATATGGGCGCGGCTTTTGAAGTAGTTGACGGAGAAAGGTGGCTTGGGTTTGTCTGTTTTTGCCCTGTTTTCAGAAAAACAGCCCAGAAACACGCAGCAAAATTTTAAACGCACTTTTGCTAAAGCCGAAATTTGCTTTACTTTGCAGCAGATACCAATGATCGGGATGTAGCGTAGCCTGGTATCGCGCCAGCATGGGGTGCTGGAGGTCGCAGGTTCGAATCCTGCCATTCCGACGAAATGTAAAATCCCGCTGTTCTTTTCAGGGCAGCGGGATTTTTGTTTTCAGTTCTGAATTTTAACGGGCGCAACGCTTGTCATTACTTCGTACAGCCCAAGCAAAGATGGCAATGCCCCAAGGCCTTGAGTTTTTCATCCGCTTTTTGGCGTTCAAGCCAAGTCCCGTTTTCGGCCTGTTTTGGCCAAAAGAGGCTCAAAACAGAAGAATGCCCCTATACACAATTGTCCTGGCAGCCGCGCAAATGATTTGTGATAGGGACCGTAGTGACAGCAAGCGCGTCTGCGCCAAATCCTGTTCACAGAGCTGGTTGAAATTTTGATTTTACAGGCGAAGAAGGGGAGCAAAAGGTTTTTTCACTAGCGTTTGCAGAGCAGCACTCTGGGGCGAGGCAACCATAAGGCCAGGTACTTTTGCAGCCTAATAGACAAAGGTAATCGCATGCTCTCCGGCTCTTTTCAGAAAAACTGCCTGAACACAATCTTACTCACTCCATCTTCCCGAAGTCATGCCGAAGCACAAACATGGTGAAATGCTGGTGGTTCCCGTTGCCTACTAATTGTGACATCCACATGCCTTCCACTGTGAGGTGCTTGTTGAACGTGTAGCCTGCCCCGCCAAAGACCCGGTTGCTGTCAAAGGGTTGGTTGCGCACAATCACCCGCACTTCGTTCCGGAGAATACCGTACCAAGGCCCCGGTTCCTGACCTGTGCCGCCAAACGGGAGTTTGAGCGCGAGCAGGTACCGGAAGCGGGTGTGGTACTCTTGGGGCAGCCAGCGCTCTTCTAGCTGGTAGCGGTGCGTGATGCCCGTTTTCCAGAGGTTTCCCCGCAGGGTGAGGGTCTGGTAGAGGCGGTTTTCATGGGTGTACTCGGTCTCCTCAGCGGGCAGGTAGTTGCGGTTGAACAGGTGCGCATACCCGCCTGACACCGCCACCGGGGCATCTTTGAAATTATACTGGAGCTCTGCCCCCAGGAAAGTGGTGCGCGGGTCTTTTATTGGCCGGTAGGTTCTGTATTGCACGTTGGCCGTGGCGGCCCAGCGGGCGTTGAACCAGTAGGAGCCGGTATACTGCAGCCATTGGTTGATCTGGTCTGGTTGCTGGGCCAGGCTGTGGTCAGGGAATGGCAGGCTCAAGAGCGTCACCCATCCCCAGAACAGTTGTTTGAATTTCCTCTCTTTCGGCACGTGGTCAGAAGCACTAGGTATGTGATGGGCGCAAAGATAGAGGCTTCTACGGCGTTACCGGGAATTAGTGGCGATAGAAGCATAATGGCAAGGAGAGCGGAGGCTCTGGTCTTTCTGCGCCCGCAGGAAAGGGGGCGTTTTAGGGCTGTTTTCTGAAAAACAGCCCCAAAACGAAAACTCATGACTTTTTCCTCAGGACTACTTTCTCTGCGTGCTTGGCTACCATGCGGGCGTAGAATTCGCGCAAATTCTGATAATCACTGGCGGTGAAGACAGTTTTGTGAATGGTGAGCTTGCTCATGACCTGCAGTTTCCCGTTTACCTCCTGCACCACGTATGAAAATTTGGCGGCATTCCCTGGCAGGGAGAAAACCGTTGCCTTAGGCAGTTCTTCTATCACATACCCTGGCGGAAGCTCATAATTCATTACATAGGTTTCATCTACCGGCGAGCCAAAATCAACCGGGTACTGCCGGCTGGCCAGTTTGAACGGGTTTTCCTGCTGGCCGTGCAAGAGCATGGGCGAGAGGTACAGTAGCTCTTCGGGCTGCGGCGCGCCTGCCCGGCTTAGCTGATATTGGGTCTTGAAGGTCTCCTCTGGCTTCTCCATGTTGATTAGCTTTACGTCCTGCCGCACCCAGTCAGCCCCCGCGTTGGCGTAGCTTTTTACGTAGGTGTCTTGCCCCTTTTCTTTGATTTTGGAGCGCATCTGCAGGGCAGGAACGCCCAGGTAGCTTTCTTCCATGCTCCCCAGCACTTCACCGGTAGGCTTAAGGGCCAGTTGTGCGCTGACCATCTGGCTGTTTCTGTCAACGCCCTGCAGGGGCAGCCATTTGCCTTTGGGGGGCTGTACCACCCAGCCTTTCCCGTTGAGGCAGCGCAGGGGCAGCATGCCAAAGGCAGACCGGGCTCAGTGGCATCCAGCAGATAGTCTTTCCCGGCAAGGTTCACACAGGCAATCACATAGTTGAACTTGCTGAGCATGGGGGAGCTTTCCAAGGGCTGCCCATGGCCGCGGGTACTGACCAGCATGGGCTGGGCAATGAGGCCTGCGTCCCGTAGCAGATTGACTAAGAGCAGGTTGATCTCAGCAGAGGAGCCGGTGTGCTTGTCATGGGCTTTCTTGAGGTTCTCAGCATAGATGCGGTACTTGCCGTCCCACCGCATAGAGGTTTGCACGTACTCTACTATTGCTTTCGCCCTGGCCAGTCCTCTGTTTTACCGGCCACCACCGTGGCGGCCACTTTCTGGAGCGCAGGAACGCTGGTGAGCTGCCCGCCAAACTCTTCCTCTTTCAGGAGTTCTTTGGTGAACCCCTCCCAATCTCCGGCCATGAATCTAGGTTCCTGGTCAGGGTACTGGACCTTAGACAACTCAAACTCTACTTTGGAGAGGTAGTCTCTGGCGTTTGGCAGGTAGGGCTCCTCTTTGAAGGCCGGCACATCTTTCATGACCCAGCGGTATTCTACCACGCTCATAGAGAGAGTGCCCCGCTCCTCCATTTTTGCATAGCCCACTTCCTTGTCCCAGGTAATGGGGGCCGTGACCCGGTTCTCTTTAGAGTCTTGCACATGAAACGGATAGAACCCGTGCAGCACCTGCTTGTACTCAAAGAACGGCACCATGGCCACCCGGTACTCGCTCCAACGCACGGGAATGGAACTTTGGAACTCCCACTCGCGCAGGTTGTGTAGAAAGTCTGACTTGATGGTGTAGGTGTATTCTATCACCGAGCCCACCTTTACGCCGGGCATGGCCAGTTTCCTGACAAACCAGTTGGCATCTACCTTTTCATCAAAAACGGCGTTTTCCTCCAGTTTCACTTTCACCATTTTCCCGTTTTCAAGATTGTAGGAGAAGCCTTTCAGGTTCAGCACCTCTTCTTTGCTCTCGGGGCTCTTCTTAAAGTAAGGGATCTCAATGTTGGCGAAGTCTAACCCTGCCTTCTTCAAGATCTTTACCCGAACGGTGCGCTTGAACTGGAGCTGGGTGCCTTTGGAGAAAAGGAAGGAGGAATGCCCGTAGTCATACAAGACAACTGCCGCCGCTGCCGTGTCCTGGGGATATATTCCCATTTTCAGCTCGTCATCTGTCACCTGCCCCAGCCGCAGGGGGTCTTGCTCACACCAGCCGGAGATGGAAGTGCCTAACAGTAAAAGCAGTAGCACCAGGGTGCTTTTGGCCGCCTCATGTAATTTCATGTTGTATTCTGGGGAAGTTTAAAAATTGGGGTTTGGAATAAAGCTGCCGTTTTTGCCTGTTTTCAGGAAAACAGGCCAAAAACGGCAGTTGGTCACTAGTGCCGCCAAGGCAGAACCTCAGGAGCGGGAGAGAGTCTGACTGCCTCAGCGGTTAGGTGGCCTCTGCCGCCAATACCACCTGCTGCTGGTCTGCCCGTACTACCTGCTTTAGAAAATCAACCAGCTCTTTGTATTTTTCAGGGGAATGCCGCCCTTTGTGCATGGTCAGCTGCCGCACGTACAGGAGCTTGCTGCCCTTTACCTGCACCTTTGCCTCAAATTGGCCAAACGCCGTGGTGATTTTCACGGGAGAGGGTACGCTTTCAGGTTTATAGCCCGCCGGGATTTCATACTCCACAGAGTCTACATCATGAAACGCCGAATTCCAGACCACCTCCTGTTTCCGGCTCTCCAGGGCAGAGGGCACGGTGGTCCAGCGGTTCATGAGGTTGGGGGTGATGAACATTCTTCTTCCGCTCACAGACGCCAACCTGGGCAGCTCCAGCTGCAGTTTCTCCTTTACCTGCGGTGCGGTAGCCTTCACTTTCTCCAGGGCAAAGTTCTTGATCTCAAAAGCGGGTATGTGGGTTTGCTTGTACAGCCATTTTAGCTGTTCCTCTGGCTTGAGTTGGTGCATGATGCTGTTGCGGTCTTCGTGCTGGGTGCCGGTGAACCAGGTGACCGCCTCGCCCACGCCAGATCCCTGGGCATTGAGTTTTACCTGCACGCTTCTGATCTGGGTGTTGTCTTTTGCTTTGAAAACAGGGGTAGAGACTAGTTTCCCCCCCTCAGGGGTCACCAGCAGGGAATACCTGTCGCCGGTGAAAGAGCCGGTGTACCCGGCATCTGCGGTCTGGCTGGTGCATTCCAGCCAGATGGTGTCTTTGGCCGTGGGCACGCAGAGCACCACGTGGTTGAACTGGCTGCTGGGGAAGTCAGGCACTACGGGGCGGTTGTCTTCGCCGCCCCAGATCAGGGCGTAATGGCTGTTAATGCCCGCCGCCTCTAGCAGCGACTTGGTGTAGTTGCTGAGGGCTTTGCAGTCACCGTAGCCTTTGCTGTCTACCACGGCGGCTTCAAACGGCTGCCAGCCGCCAATGCCCAGCTGGATAGACACGTAGCGGGTTTTGTTCTGCATGAACTGGTAGACGGCTTTCACTTTTTCTTCGGGCGTAGCCAGGTTTTTGGTGAGGTCCAGGACCTGCTGCCTGGTGGCGTCTGACAATACCCCGCGGCCCTGGTTCAGTTTATTCTGCCATTCGCCCAAGGTCTTCCAGGAGTCCATGGTGCCGGCGTAGCCTTCTACCTCAAACGTGGTTGGGGCCGTACGCACAAACGGCACCAGCTCATAATAGGAGGGCCCCCACGGCTCCCGCTCTACAGGCGCAATGCCCTTTACCTCCCACTTGTACACCTGCTGGTGGTTCACCTGGGTAACGGTTGCCTTCTCCGGCACCTGCCGCTCATGGTATCTCAAAGGCATGCCCACGGGCATGTTTACCTGGAAAGAAGCGTGCTCCAACGCCACCTTGGGGCTGGACAAAGGGTACCACACCGGGTAAAACAGCATGTTGGAGGAGCTCACCTGGTACTCATACTCCACGGTGAACGGGTAGGTGGTGGCATCTGCCTGGGCCACTTTTACCCGGTTGTCTTCATAGAGGGAGAAATCACTGGTGTTGCTGTAGTCTTTGATCTCAGATGCTTTCAAAGATCTGTTCTTCTTGCCAGAAGCGTCATACAGCGTTCCTTTGATGTAGTCTACTTTGTTCAGCTTGTCATACGGCACCACCAGTTGCGCATGCTCCTTGCCTTCAGGGGTAAGCACAGTAACCACCACCCGCACTTTCTCTGTAGAAGACTTGGCAGAATGCACGGTAAATACGGTTTCCTCTGTCCGGATCACGGCATCTGCCCCTTTGGTGAGCGCAGCATCAATGGCCAGGGCCAAGTAAGAGGGCGTTCCGCCCGCCCATGCGGTGGCCTGCCATAACAGACCTGCCGCCACTACTATCCAGTTTTTCATTGTTTTCAGGAATTTACGCCAGAAACGGCCTTAGCTTTTCTTTCTTAACACAATCTGTTCTGCCTGCTTGGCCAGTACCTGGGCATAAAAACTTTTCAGGAACTCATATTCTTCTGCATTGAAGATAGGGCTGGCAATGGTGACTTTGCTCATCACCTGTATCTTGTTGCCCTGCGCCTGCAGCATATAAGTGAATTTGCCTTTGTTTTCAGGCAATGACATTATGATGGCTTTGGGCAGCTCCTCTACCGCATAGCCTTCAGGGATGGTGAAAGAGCAGACGTACAGGTCTTCTTTGGCAAACCCGAAGTCTACCGGATACTTGCGCTCCGCCAGTTTGAAGGGGTTCTCTGCGGTGCCCTTCAGCACCATTGGGTTGAGGTAGATAATATCTTTGGGCTGGGCGTCTCCGTCACTCAGCAGCTCATACTCCAGGTCAACCGGGCGGTTCAGTTCTTTCAGGTTTTGCAGGACCGGCTGTTTGCGCTCAAATTTGCTTTGGCTCTGGGCTAACTTCTCCAGATACTTAGACTCCCCTGTTTCATGCACCGCATGGCGTAGGCTTACCCCCGCGTGACCACCAGAAGACTCCTTTACTTTTCCCCTCAGGGCCCCTGTGGGCAATACCTGCAGGTCTGCACTGATGTATTCAACGGTTCTCTCTGCGGTCTGCAAAGGCACCCAGGAACCCCCCTCTTTGGCTACCAGCCAGCCCTGCCCGTTCAGGCAACGCTTTGGGAGCAGGCCCAGGGGCTGCATAGGGTCAGTGGCGTCTACCAATACATCTTTCCCGCCAATTTTCACGCACCCAATGACGTAGTTGAACTT
Organism: Rufibacter ruber; assembly: GCF_001647275.1. Classification (GTDB taxonomy): domain Bacteria; phylum Bacteroidota; class Bacteroidia; order Cytophagales; family Hymenobacteraceae; genus Nibribacter; species Nibribacter ruber_C. The sequence goes on from NZ_LRMM01000004.1 coordinate 68,870, forward strand.
TGTCATCAACGGAGAGTGTAACGGAATGCGGCCATGGTCACGGGTGCTCATCACTACCGGATACGCCTCTATGCCGGCATCTCTCAGCAGCGCCACCAACAGCAGGTTGATATCTGCGGCACTGCCTGTTTTTTTCTCAAAGATCTTACGCAGGTTGCCAGAGGTCACCACGCCACCGCTCTCATTCCACTTCACGTTGTCTTTCACAAAATTGTAAATACTGGTTGCCCGCTCCAGGGTGTCTTTTATGGCGGCGAAGGCGGCTACTTCAGATTTGAAGAAACCTGTGCGGTTCAGCTGGCCCCCAAAGTTCTCTTCGGCCATCAGCTCTTTGGTGAAACTATCCCAGGAACCGGAAACCCGCTTGTGTATCTCGCCCGGTATGCGAATCCACTCTAACTCAAATTCAATCTTAGAGACGTAATCATCAATGGTGGTAATGAACGCCTCTGAGGTAATGGCGGGCAGGTCGTTCATCACCCAGCGGTGGTTATTGGTGGTGCCGCCGCCGCCATTCATGTTCCCCCTGGTGGTTTCATTCACCCGCATGGGCTCATACCCCTGCGTATATTTTTTATAGTCAAAGTATTCAGGAATAGAGACCCTGTACTCACTGTGTGCCGTGGGAATGGAATGCTGAAAGGTCCAATCCTGCAGGTTGAAGAAGAAGTCTGAGGTAACGGTGTAAGTGATATCTAACACAGACCCTTCTTTCACCGCGGGCAGGGCAAACTTTTTCAGGTTCCAGTTGGCAGATTTCTTTTCTTCAAAGATGGCTTTGCTGTCCATCTTTACCGCCACCATTTTCCCGTTCTCCCAGTTGTAGGTGGTGGCCTTGATCCCAGACACATATTCTTTTGAAGAGGAGTTGGCATAGTAGTACGGCACCTCTACGTTGGCCCAGTCATACCCGGCCTTCTTCAGGATTTTGATGCGCATGGTTCTTTCAAAGACCAGTTTTAGCCCGTTGGTGACAGAAAAGTAAGATTCACCGTAGTCTACCAGGTAGACCGCCGCGGCGCTGGTGTCTTTGGCATAGACCTTCATCTTCACTTCGTCTTCAGTGACTTTGCCGTACTTCACGGGCAACTCCTGCGCCTGCGCCGTCACCCGGGAAAACAGCAGCCCGGCCAATAGCAAAAGAGAGGTAACAGAGGGGGGAGAAATTCGCATAGGGTACTAGAATATAGGGTATAAGTAAAAGAATTCAATGCCTCGGCTGCGCCGAAATATATATGTCTGAGCGGGCTGCCCAGGCCTTCTCCTGTAGGAGGCGGCTCTGTGTCAGCTTTTAGCCAGTAATTGGCTTTTGCCGTACCGGCCAGCCCTGTCTTATTGTTATCTTACTTGCGTTTTGGGGCTGTTTTCTGAAAAACAGCCCAAAAACGCATTTCTCTGGCGGGTGCCCTTCTTGTTTTTTTTGTATTAAAACTAAAACAATTATTTGAAATCTAAGCTGTTATTAACATAACTTTTACATTAAAGAGTATTTATCTCTGTGGTTACGGCTGAGCAGGCGCAGTCTGTAGAAACTGTCTCCTGCACGCCTCATTAAGGTGTAAAGTTCTGCGCGGGTAGGGGTTCCCTCTGTTGGCTTGTTTTTTGGGAAACAGGCCAAAAACAGGAAAGAGGTGGCAAGCCTGATAGCTATGAGATAGCTTCTGGAAACGATAGGTTTTATTGAACGGCAGGTTGATAATCTAAAGGCAGCATCTCTGCCAGCTTCTCATACGCCCAATACCCCTCCACCACATGTGAATAAGGGTTTATGATCATTCCGTTTGGCTCCAGGAAAGTAGAGGGCTCTGTGAGGGTGATCAGCGAAGTCTGCGGACCGGGTGCCCTTTTTTTCCCAAACAGGTTCTGGTTCACGTACCCCAGCTCCTCCTTCTCTTTGGCATAGACCACATTCAGGAAATCTGTGAACTGCAGCACGGTTTGGCCGCTGGCTGCCTCAAGGCGCACCAGCTGGTCATACGGCACGGGGTCTTTGTACAGATACGCCACCTGTTTGTCCAGGCGGTTCATGCGCGCCCAGTAGCTCAGGCTGTCTTCTGCCCCCTGAGGGTTGGCGCTAATCACTACGGTGCCTTTTAACCTAGCCCTTGCCCGGCGCAAACCTGCCTGAATCTCCTCTTCCGGCGGACGGCTGGGGTTTGGCACGCGCTTCAGTTTTCGCACCTGAAAGCCTTCGGCTTCTAAATTCTTATTGTACAGGGCCCGCCCAAAGTGCATCATAGAGCCCTGGTAAGCTTTGAGCCGGGCCTTCTCCCAACGGGCCTGCTGCCCTTTGTTCTTGGGTTTCATGGCTTCAAACCGCGGAAAACCTGCATGAAAAACCCGGCTGGTCCTGTAGTCTAATTCAAACACCTCCAGTAGAAAATGCACCCGGTAGCCCAAGGCTTTGTTCTCAATGACAAGCGGGGCCGAGGCCTCTGCGGTAAACACCCTGGTGTCAGGGTCAAAGGTAAAGTGCAGCACATCTGCGTTCACCACTTCTGTCTGGGCGGCATTGGCGGTTTTGCCAATAAAATTTTGCACAAACGTGGCGAAGTTGCTTTTCCAGTGCGGGTCTGGCCCTACTACCACCTCCTGTAGTTGATTGGCCTTGGGCGCCAGTTCAAACCGGAACTGCTGCTGTTGCCCCGGCTGCAGCACAAAGGAGTGGGAGAGGGTCTCATAGCCCAGAAATGACACCACCAGCTCATGCGTCCCGGCCGGAATTGCCGTCAGTGTAAAGGTGCCGTTCTCCGCGGCAGTGGTGCCGTAGGTGGTTTGGGCAATGAAAATGGTGGCAAAGCCAAGCGGCTGTTTGGTCTGCCCGTCAAGGATGGTGCCAGAGACGCTTCCGTAATTCTGCGCACTTGCAACCTGGAGGGACAATCCCAAGGCCACCAGCAAAAAGAACCAGCGCTGCTGCCGCAGCAAATGAGAGAATGGTAGGTGCATAAAAGAGCTTTACTCAGGAAAGATACACATCTGCCCAGGTAAATCCAGCACTGGTTCTGCTGTTTTTGACCTGTTTTGGCCAAAACAGGTCAAAAACGCAAGGTGAAGGTGGTACCTGTGCCCAGCTCTGAACTCACCGTCAAAGAACCTTTGTGCAGGCGCATGATCTGCTTTGAAAGGCTGAGGCCAATGCCAGAACCCGTACGTTTGGTGGTATAAAACGGCAAAAAAATCTGCTCCTGCGCTTCCTCAGAAATACCGCTGCCGTTGTCAGTGACCTGAATCACCACGCGGCTGTCACTGTCCATAAACGCTTCTACCTCCAGTTTTTTCTGGGGCTGGTCTGCCAGGGCGTGAATGGCGTTTCTGATGAGGTTGATGAGCACCTGCTCCACCAGTTCCCGGTCTGCGGCCACCTGTAGGCTGGCAGGTGTACAAACCAGCACATACGTGATCTGCTCATGCGCCATCTCCTCCTGAAAAAGCAGCTGCAGTTGCCTGAACATCTCCTGCAAAGAAAACAGCTGCTTTTTAGGCGTGGGCACCCGCGCCAGACTCCTGAAGTCATTCACAAAGCGCACCAGCCCCTGGCTGCGTTTCTCAATGGTCTGCAGCGCCAGGCCCATGTCTTCGGTTTCTTCGCGCTGCAGCACAATGGTTTGGTTGGGCTGGGCTTCCAGCACGTCTTGAATATCCAGGGCCACGCTACCCGCTAAAGACGAGATGGGTGTGACGCTGTTCATGATTTCGTGCGTGAGCACCCTGATCAGGTTCTGCCACGCCTCCATCTCCTTCTCCTCCAGCTCCCGCTGAATGTTCTGGATGGAGGCCAGCCGGAAGTCTTCGCCGCGCAGTTTCAGGTCCACCACAAACACGGAGACGGGCACCTGTTCCCTGGCATGCTTCAGTTTGAGCACCGCGCTCTGCCCCGCTGGCAAATGCAGCAGTTGCTCCACCAGCTGGGGCGCCTGTGGCAGAAGATGTTCCACGTGTAAAAGCTGCGGCACCTGCATGAGGCGCTTGGCCGCGTTGTTGATCAGTTGCACCTCGCCGTTCTTGCGGTAGGTGAGAATGCCAATGCCAATGTGCTGCACCACCGTCTGGAAATACTGGGTGGTGGCCTCCTTCTCTGAGCGAATATCCCTGAACTTGCGCATGACCTCGTTGTAGCGCTCATAGAGCTCGTCAAACAACTGGCCTTCGCCGCGCGGGGAGAACGACTCAGAGAAATCATCATACTTGATGGTGTTCAGGAACTTGATGAGCCGCTCGCTGGTGCGCTCCACGAAGAAGATGAGCCAAATGGTTTGCGCGGCGATCAAGAGCCCCAGCGCCACCTGCGTGCCCACGTACGTGGCTTTGAAACCAATGCTGAAGAACAGGAAAATACTCGCCACCAGCAGTACCACCCGCAGCACCACCTGTAGCCTGAAATTCTTAAAGACCATATTTCTCCAGTCTTCTGTAGAGCGAGGCGCGGGAAAGCCCCAGTTCTTTGGCCGCTTTGGAGATGTTGCCGTCATGCTTGCCCATGGCCTTCATTACGGTGGCTTTTTCCACATCGTCCAGGTTATGGGTCTGCCCTGTCGGCTCTGCCGAAAGGGACTGCGCCATCTGCAGAAAGAAAAAGTCTTGGGGTTGCAGCACCTGGTTCTCAGAGATAATAGTAGCCCGCTCCAGCACGTGCTCCAGTTCCCTGATGTTGCCGGGCCAGTCATACCGCCGCAGCCGCTCCAGCGCCGCCGTACTCAAGGTTTTTGCCGCCTGCTTGTACTTTTGGGCATACCGTTTCAGGAAATAGTCTATGAGCAGCGGCAGGTCTTCCAGCCGCTCCCGGAGCGGCGGAAGGTGCAGTTCAATGGTATTGATTCTATATAGTAAATCCTGCCGGAACTTACCCTGCTGCACCATCTGTTGCAGCGGCATGTTGGTGGCGCAGATCAACCGTACATTGATAGGAATGGGCTGCCCCGTCCCTACCCTGATCACCTCGCGGCGCTGCAACACCGTCAGCAACTTTGCCTGCATGGCCATGGAAAGATTGCCTATCTCATCTAAGAACAAGGTGCCGCCGTTGGCCATCTCAAAACGGCCCACCCGGTCTTCTTTGGCATCTGTAAAGGCGCCTTTCTTGTGCCCGAAAAGTTCGCTCTCAAACAGGGTCTCGGTGAGGGAGCCCATGTCTACGCTCACAAACACCTTGTCTGCCCGCCCCGACTGCTGGTGCAGCGAGCGTGCAATGACTTCTTTCCCGGTGCCGTTCTCCCCCAGCAGCAGCACATCAGCATCTGTTCTGGCCACACGGTTCATGAGGTGCAGCAGCTGCTGCATGGCCGGGCTCTGCCCCGTGACCAGATTCACGTTCTGGTTCAGCTGGGAAGCCAGCGCCGAATTGGTTTTCTTCAGCGTGGAAATCTCTTTGTAAGACGTTTTCAGCTTGGCCGCTGCGGAGAGCGTGGCAATAAATTTCTCGTTCTGCCACGGCTTGAGCACAAAGTCCGTGGCTCCTTCTTTCAACGCCCGCACGGCCATCTCCACATCCCCGAAGGCCGTGATCATGATCACCACCGCACTGGGGTCCCGTGCCAGAATCTCTTTGAGCCAATAGAAGCCCTCATTGCCGCTGGTGGTGTCCTGGCTGAAGTTCATGTCCAGCAGGATAAGGTCATAGGTGTCATGGTTGAGCAGGAACGGAATCTTGCGCGGGTCTTTCTCAATGAGCACCTGCTGGGCGTATTTCTTCAGCAGCATTTTGGCTGAAAACAGCACGTCTTCATTGTCATCAATGATCAGAATCTTGCCTAGGGTCTGTTGCACAGGGGTGTGGGTTTATTGGGAATGCTCTGCTGAAATTGTGCCAGCGCTTGGGTGATGCGGTAAAAGCGGCGCTAGAGGCTAAATTACTAAATGGCCCGTTAGAAAGTGTCCGGGGCTGGACATAAAAGTGTCCGGTGGTGAACAGTTGATGAGGATGTGGCTGTTACTGTTAGTTGATTAATTTATATGGTACTTGTTGCTGGAATGCGTAGTCCGTTGTTCCCTTGGCTTTGCCGCTGTTGACGTTGCATCATTTCTGTTCCTGTTCCATCTTTTCCGGTAAGCGCTCACGGCCGCGGGGCCTCGTCTTGCCGGTTCGCACTGCTGTTAAAACTAAACCTTCGGATTTGCCTTCGGCAGCGTATTAACAGAGGCGCTTACCGCCAAGACTGGTCTGGGTTCCTTTCCTGTTACTGCTTGTTTGGTTACGTATGCCTCTGCAGGTAACCGTTGCTGTTCCGCTAGCCTGAGAAGAGCCCGTGCTGCGCACATCAGCCGGGGGCATGGGTGGTGGATTGGCTGTGGCAGACTGATAGTGGCTGCATCAGCTGCTGCTGCTGTAGTTGCTGGCGCGAGTCTGCAGACTCGTGCCTGGTGATGACGGGTAGTCTCTGACTACCCTCGCTGCCGGGCAGCGACAAGAATCATTGCTGATCCATTCATCTGCCACCGCATCACCGCCTGCTCAAAAGACCTCACAGGTTTTCAAAACCTGTGAGGTCTGCGCCAGTTCCCGTTTTCGGCCTACTTTTCTCAAAACAGGTCAAAAACACAAAGGGGCGCACACCTGTTCGGGCATGGACAAGAAAGTGTGCGCCAACGGACACTTTTACACATTAACCTTTTATTAAATACTGAAATTCAATAGTTTACAAAACTGGCATGGCTATTGGCATAAGAAGAAGCAGTATTGCCAAACACCGTTGATTATGGACCGCATTATTGAGAAGAAACGCTGGACACCCACCAAAATTGCCGCTTATGTTGGGGTGGTGGCCGTGCTGGGTCTGTTAACCTATGTCTTCGCCTTCGGCGATAACAGCTCAAAGCTGAACGTAGAGGCCCAGAAGATCACCATGTCTACCGTGAGCCAGGGTTCTTTTCAGGAGTTCATACCTGTAGACGGCACCGTGCACCCCATCAAAACCATTATGATTCCGGCGGTGGAAGGCGGTACCGTTGACCAGAAATACCTGGAGGGCGGCAAGCCCGTGCAGCAGGGTGAACTGATCCTTAAACTCACCAACAACCGCCTGGTGCTGGACTTCATGAACCAGGAAACGCTCATGAACGACCTGATCAACAACCTGCAGAACTCCAAGCTGAGCCTGCAGCAGAACAAATTCAACCTCCGCCGCCGGCTGGCCACCCTAGATGCTCAGCTAGACGCCGCCAAAGACACCTATGAGCGCAGCAAACCGCTGTATGAGTCAAAAGCCATCTCGCAGCAGGAGTTTTACACTGCCCGCCGGGAGTATGACCGCCTCAAGGCCGAACGCCAGATTGAGCAGGAATCGCAGAAGTTTGAGGAGGCCAACGCCCGCACCCAGATTGCCCAGCTGGAAGCCACTATCTCCCGCACCAGCCGCAACCTGCAGATGATGGAAGACAACCTCAAGAACCTCTATATTAAAGCCCCTATCTCGGGCCAGCTCTCTTCCATTCAGGTGGAGTTGGGAACACCCGTGCAGGCGGGGCAGGTGATTGGCCAGATAGATGACCTGAGCGGCTTCAAAGTGAAGGCCGAACTGGACCAGCACTACGTGAGCCGCGTATTTGCCGGCCAGCGCGGCGAGTTCGCTTACAACGGGCAGACCTTTCCGCTGGAAATTTCACTGGTGTACTCTGAAGTGTTGAACGGCAAATTTCCGGTAGACATGAAGTTCATTGGCAAAGTGCCCAAGGGAATCAGAAGAGGCCAGACGTTGCAGATCAGGCTCCAGCTTTCAGATCCGGCCCCGGCGGTGTTACTGCCCAGAGGCGGTTTCTACCAGAGCACCGGTGGCGCGTGGGCGTACGTGCTGGACCCGTCCGGTTCCTTCGCCACCAAAAGGGAAATCCGCCTGGGGCGGCAGAACCCGGAATACTACGAGGTTCTCAGCGGCCTTAAACCGGGCGAGCAGGTCATCACCTCCTCTTATGACACTTTCAATGACAAAGACCGGTTAGAGCTGAAGTAGTCTTTTTTGAGCCGTTTTGGCTAAAACAGCTCCAAAAAAGACTACTTCAGCTCCAGTTCTGAGTCCTGAGTTCAGAGTCTTGAGTTTTTAAAAAAGTCGTGCTACTTGCTACACGATACGTGATACGAACAAGCAATCAACAATTCAAAAGATATGGTAAAGACCGTTAACCTCCAGAAGAAATATACCACAGATGAAGTGGAAACCACCGCGCTGGTGAATGTGAACCTGCACGTGAAACAGGGCGAGTTCCTGGCCATAATGGGCCCTTCAGGCTGCGGAAAATCTACGCTGCTCAACATCATTGGCCTGCTGGACAACCCCAGCGGCGGCGAGTTCTACTTTCTGGATCAGGAGATCTCCAAATACAGCGAGCGCCAGCGGGCCAACCTGCGCAAGGAGCACCTGGGCTTCGTGTTCCAGAGCTTCAACCTGATTGATGAATTAACGGTGTATGAAAACGTGGAGCTGCCCTTGATCTACCTCAAAGTAGGGGCCGCAGAGCGGAAGCAGCGCGTGGAGCAGGTGCTGGAGCAGATGCAGATAGCGCACCGCCGCAACCACTTCCCGCAGCAACTAAGCGGTGGCCAGCAGCAGCGGGTGGCCATTGCCCGGGCGGTGATCGCCCAGCCAAAGTTGCTCCTGGCAGATGAGCCTACCGGTAACCTGGACTCGGCCCACGGCCAGGAGGTGATGCAGTTGCTGAGCGGGCTGAATGAACAGGGCACTACTATTGTCATGGTGACCCACTCCCCCACAGACGCTGACTTTGCCCACCGCATTGTGAACCTGTTTGACGGGCAGATCATCTCAGAGAACGTGAAAGAACTCGCTATTCTGTAACCCTTACGGCCATGTTAAAAAACTACTTTCTGGTGGCGGTGCGCACGTTGCGCCGCAACATAGGGTATACTACGCTCAATGTGATAGGCTTGGCCCTGGGCATTACCTGTAGCCTGCTGCTCTTTCTGGTGATCAGTTTTGAGCTGAGTTTTGACACGTTCCACCGCAAGGCAGACCGTACCTACCGCATCAATATTGACTCAGATGACCAGAACGGCCACCACCAGTCTGCGGGTACCCCCTTGCCTATGTATGCGGCATTGAAATCTGCCCTGCCTGAGTTAAACCCCATCACACACATGCACGAAGAGGAAGGCGGTACCTTTGCCCTTCTTTCCAGTGACACCACCCAGACCTTACAGAAATTCAGGGAAGAAGGCTCTGTCATGTTCATAGATTCTGCCTTTTTTGACCTGTTTGATTTTGAGACGGGCGGGGTCAATGTAAAGCAGGCCCTGCGTGATCCAAACTCCATTCTATTGACTGAGTCCATTGCCAAAAAATATTTCCCTGATGGCAATGCCGTTGGCAAAGTGCTACGCATGAACAACACGGTGAATTTGCAGGTGAAAGGTATTATTCCAGACGCACCCGCCAATACAGACATACCGTACATCATGCTGGTGGCGTATGAGGCCTCTAACACCATCAATTCCCTGTTCCGTTCAGACAACTGGAACAGCACCAGCAGCAGCGAGCAGATCTATTTTGCCACTGCCCCGGGAGCATCTGCCAAACAGGCCGAAGACCGCATCAATGAGATCGCAGACCGCTACCGCCAGCGCCGCCCGGGCGAGAAAGAGCGGTTCACGCTGCAGCCTTTGGCAAACCTGCACTTCAATGAGGGGTACTCCAACTACAATGACCGTACGGTAGGCGTTCAGACGCTGTGGGCATTGGCGGTGATAGGTGCGTTTCTGGTGATCATAGCCTGCATCAACTTTGTCAACATGGCCACCGCGCAGGCTATGCGCAGGGCCAAAGAAGTGGGCATGCGCAAAGTGCTGGGTGCCAGCCGGAGCCAGCTGGTGGTGCAGTTCCTGAGTGAGACGGGCTTGATCACGTTGGCGGCCCTTTTGGTTTCTGTGGTGTTGACAGAGTTGCTCCTGCCCTACCTGAACCAGCTGCTGGACCTGAGCATCACCTTTTCAGTTCTAGAGAATAAAGAAGTAGCTCTTTTCTTGGCAGCGGTTCTGCTGTTGGTCACCTTCTTTGCGGGCCTTTACCCAGCGTTGATCCTCTCAGGCTTCAAGCCTATCTCAGCCTTGAAGAGCAAAGTGGCTACCGCCCGTACCGCTGGCCTCTCGTTGCGCAGGGCACTGGTGGTGCTGCAGTTCACCATTTGCCAGGTGCTCATCATCTGCACCATTGTGGTGCATGACCAGATGGAGTTCTTCAGAACGGCTTCCCTGGGCTTTGACAAGGAAGCGATTGTCACCGTCCCAATTCCCTCTGCCAGCGCGCACAAACTCATGCCGCTCCGGCAGCAGCTGGAGGCGCACGCGGGGGTAAGCGCTACCACGTTTGCAATGTCTCCGCCTTCGGCGAACGTGACCATGAACATGTCGTTCAACTATGATGACTACTCCATTGAACGCAACTTCAACGTGAACTTCAGGTTTGCAGATGAGAACTACCTCAAAACGTTCAACATTCCGCTCATAGCGGGGCGCATGTACCAGAAAAGTGACACCATTCAGGAATTTGTGGTCAATGAGACGTTCCTGAAGCAGGTGGGCGAAAAAAGCCCTGAGGCCGCGCTGGGCAAAAAAATGGTGGTGAACGGCGGGCAGAACGAAGGCCGCATTGTGGGCGTGGTGAAAGACTACCACGTAGGCTCCTTGCGGGAAACCATTGACCCGGTGGTGATGTCAACGTGGGCCTACTTCTACTATAACCTCAATGCCAAGATTGAAATGAAAGACGCCAAAGCCGCTATTGCCCACCTGCAGAAGGTTTGGTCCAGCGCCTACCCAGATGATGTGTTCTACTATGAGTTCCTGGATGACACCATTGCCGAGTTTTACGCCAGTGAGCAGCGGCAAGCTGATCTGTTCAAGATTTTCTCAGTCATTGCCATTCTCATTGGCTGCCTGGGCCTGTATGGGCTGGTGTCTTTCATGGTGACGCAGCGCACCAAAGAAGTGGGGGTTCGCAAAGTACTGGGCGCCTCTTCCTTGAGCATTGTGGGCTTGTTCTCCAAAGACTTTACCGTACTGGTGCTTATTGCCTTTGTTATGGCGGCGCCTATCTCCTACTACTTCATGGAGCAATGGCTGCAGGACTTCAACTACCGCATTGCCATTGGCTATTGGGTGTTCTTGGCGGCCGGGGCCGTAACGCTGCTCATTGCCTTGACTACCGTGAGTGTGCAAGCCTTACGGGCGGCCTTCTCTAACCCGGTCACGGCGTTAAAAACTGAGTAGCGGTTAGGGGGAGTGGCGTTTTCGGGCTGTTTTTCCAAAAACAGCCCGGAAACGCCACGTAAAACAGCCCGGCCCCCTGTGCCGGTTCTATTCTTATGGGGCTACAGCGGCAACCGTGAAAACAGGGCTGAACGCTGCTTTCCTGGTTTATTCCCGCAGGCAGAACCTGCGGGATTTATATTTTTTATGGGTTTTAATACGGTTCCTTATAAAACTGTAGGCAGGATTTATCGTTTAGCAACTTTATTTCTTACTTTTACCCATGCCTCTTGGGTCTCCACGTTTTGGAGCTGTTTTTCAGAAAAGAGGCCAAAAACACAGAACCAGATTCAATCACCTACCCGTCATATATGAACAAAGAAAGCGCCGCTGCCTTGAAAGGAAAGAAAAAGCAAATTCTGGAGAGTTGGATGAGCAATCAGTTGCAGGATGCCGCCCTTCGGGATGACCTCATAAGTGTGTCAGAGTTACAGCAGCAATCAGAAGAGTTTTTAACTTCTCTGTTGAAAGCGTTTGGCACTAGCCAGGCAGAAGACACTGAGTCTGCCGGCTATGAGCCTATTCATGATATCCTAAACGAAATTTCTATCACCCGTGCCCGCCAGGGCTTCTCGCCCCGTGAGACCAGCTCTTACATCCTGAGCCTGAAAGAGGTACTGAGCCAGGTGCTGGAGGAGCGGTTCAGAGAGGAGCCGGCCATTCTCTACAAGGAGATCATCTCCATGAACAAGATCATGGACAGCCTGAGCCTTCTGACCTTAGAGACCTATATCAAAGGCCGCGAAGAGGTGATTCTGCGCCAGACCAATGAGATGAGCGAGATCTCTACTCCGGTGATCAGGGTGTGGGAAGGTATTCTGGCCCTGCCCATCATAGGCACCCTTGACAGCGCCCGCACCCAGGTGGTGATGGAGGCCCTGCTGGAGGAAATTGTAGCCACCGGCAGCCGTATTGCCATTCTTGATATTTCTGGCGTGCCCACTGTTGACTCATTAGTGGCCCAGCACCTGATCAAAACCGTGAGTGCCGCCCGTTTAATGGGGGCAGAGTGCATCATTAGCGGGATCAGGGCTGAGATTGCCCAGACCATTGTGCACCTGGGTATTGACCTGACCAACATCTACACCAAAGCCACGCTGGCCAGCGCCTTAAAGATGTCTTTCTCCATGCTGAACATCATAGTAAGCAAAGGCAGCCAGAACAACCAGGCAATTTCTAAACAGAACTTAGGGTTTTAACCCAGCACCTACATGGAAAGAATCCCTATTTTAAAAATGGGCCCCTTCCTGCTGGTTACTATCCAAGTGGATCTGTACGACCGGCTGGCCCTCACGCTGGAGAACGACCTCATCAACATGGTGAGTAAAACTGAAGCCAAAGGCGTGTTGATTGACATTTCAGCGGTAAGCATTGTAGATTCATTCATGGGGCGTATTTTAGGCAACATTGCCTCCATGTCAAAGATCATGGATGCCGCCACCGTGGTGGTAGGCATGCAGCCGGCGGTAGCCATTACGCTGGTAGAGCTGGGGCTCACCCTTTCAGGGGTGCACACCGCTCTTGACGTGGAGCAGGGCATGGAGCTTTTGCGTGGAAAGATTGGCCAATTAGACACTGATGAGGAAGGCCTCTATGATAGTTTTATCTAAAGAGAAGCTTCCCATACAGAAAGAGCAAGATGTGGTATTGTTCCGGAACCGAATCAAGGAACTGGCCACAAAAATTGGCATGAGCCTGGTCAACCAGACCAAGCTCATTACGGCCGCCAGTGAGTTGGTTAGAAACATGTTGCGCTACGGCGGCGGCGGTATCACCCACCTTGAAATCATCAGCAAAAGCAGCATACCCGGGGTGCGCCTTGTCTTTATAGATGAAGGCCCCGGCATAAAAGATGTAACCTTAGCCATGAAAGATGGTTATTCTACTGGAAAAAGCCTGGGACTGGGGTTGCCGGGAGCCAAACGGCTCGTGAACGAGTTCGATATCAAAAGCGAACCCGGAAAAGGCACTACCGTCACCATAATCCGGTGGAAAAATGGACTTTAACTTTGATGCACACCAGCAGTTCCCCCTCGCTGACAGGAGCTTTCTGAACATTGTGAGGCGGGACATTGGTAAAATAGCCGAAGCCGTTGGTTTTACAGAGGCCGAGGTGGGCCGTGTAAGCCTGGTAGTGACAGAAATGTCAACCAACCTTCTCAAACACGTGGGCAGCCCCGGCGGGGAATTGCTGGTGAAGCCTATCTGCCAGGAAAACGGAAGTGTTTGCGGGATAGAACTTCTTTGCCTGGACAACGGCCCCGGCATGAGCGACCCACAGCGCATGATGGAAGACGGCGTCTCCACCTTCGGGAGCATGGGGCAAGGCCTGGGGGCTATCAAACGGCAATCTGATTTCTTTGACATCTATTCCCAGCGCAGCACCGGCACGGTCATTCTTTCCCGTATTTACAAAAAAGGAAAGGCCCCTAAGGTTGCGGCCAGGAATGAACAGGGGTTTGAGATAGGCAGCATCATGGTGCCCAAGCCCGGGGAGAAGGTGAGCGGTGACGGCTGGAGCCTCAGGTTGTCTTACAAGGGGGCCTATCTTATTGTTCTAGACGGCCTAGGCCATGGTGAAAACGCCCATGCCGCTGCCCAGAGTGCTGTTCAGTCATTCCAGCAGCAGCCCAAAGTTGCGCCGTCTGACATGTTGCGCGGCGTGCACGCCGCCATCAAAAAGACCAGAGGCGCCGTGGGGGCTATAGCCCACTGGAACGCGGAGACCAGGTCGCTTGCATTTTGTGGCATTGGGAATATTTCAGGGCGCTTAATTGGAGCCAGCCAAGCCAAGAACCTCTTATCTTACAACGGTACTTTGGGTATGAATGTGCCCAACACCATCAATGACCAGCAGCAAACCTGGGAGCGGGGGCAAATGATCATCTTGCACTCAGACGGGTTGAAAAGTAGGTGGGATTTATCTAAATATCCGGAACTGACAAGGCATGACGCAACGTTGATAGCGGCAGTACTCTACAAAGACAACACCCGCACCTTAGATGACACCTTAGTGGTAGTGGTGCGGGCAACTGAATAGAAAGAATGGATTTACCCATTACCACCATTAAGTTGCAGAATGAGTTAGACGTGGTGCTGGCCTATAAGCGCACCATGCAGCTCTCTGAATTTACCGGTCTCCCTACCGCTGCCCAAACCAAGTTTGCCACCGCTGTCTCTGAAATTTGCCGCAATGTGCTGGAGCATGTGGGCGAAGGGGCTATCAAGTTCAGTATGGTAGAGGTGCGCCATGTGCTGCTGTTAGAAGCCTACATCACAGACCGCGGCCGCGGCATCCCGCACGTGCAGGAGATCCTGGACCGGAAATATATTCCTGCCAGTGGCAAGGGCCAGGGCATTTACAACTCCCGTAAGCTGGTAGACCACTTTCAGCTGGAAAGCGACTTTGAGAAGGGCACCCGTATCCGGCTCCAGAAGAGAATACCCGCCAATCACCCGCCTATCAACAAAGCCATCATTCAGGGCTGGGCAGATTATTTCACCCATGAGTCAGATGTCTCTCCCTATGCAGAGATCAAGCGGCAGAACATGCAGCTGATTGAACTCATGGAGCAGCTGCGGGTGCGCACCATTGAGGCTGAATACCAACTCCAGGAGATCCAGCACCTGAACCAGGAGTTGCAGTCTTCTAACCAGGAAATAAACGCGCTGCTGCAGGAGCGTGAAAACCATAACCAGGAGCTGGAGAAAGTCAACAAAACCCTGGATGAGTTTGCCCAAACCGTTACGCATGACCTGAAGGCACCGCTCCACAACATACGGGGGCTTGCCGAGGCCGTCACAGATTTTCTGGAGGAGAACAGTGTAGAGGAGGCCCAGGCGGTCATGCCCATGATTCAGCTGCAGGTCAAGCGCATGGACCACCTGATCAGAGATGTTCTGGCTTATTCCCTGACCGGCCGGCAGCAGATTCAGAAGAAAATAGTTTCAACCAGTGAGTTGGTGTATAATGTGTTAACTACGCTGGCAATTCCTGAGGGGCTGCAGATTTTTGTGGCAGAAGACTTGCCAGAGATAGAGGCAGAGGAGATTTTTTTGCAGCAGATCTTCAGCAACCTGCTGAGCAATGCCCTAAAGTACCATGACCTGCCGGGTGGCAGTGGCAATGTATGGATATCTGCCAAGCGCCACCCCGCCTGCTGGGAGTTTGTAGTAGCAGATGACGGCCCCGGTATTGCCCCAGAAGACCATGAAAAGGTTTTTGAGTTGTTTGAAACCACCAGTGACGTGAACCACCCAGACAGTACCGGTATAGGTCTGGCGCTGGTTCGTAAGATTCTGCAGGAGAAAGGGGAGCGGGTCTGGATAGAGTCTACCGGCAGAGGCACGGCCATGCACTTTACCTGGCCGCTTTCAGAAGAGACCTTTCCTGAGTAGACTTTCTATAAAAGCAGAAGAGGCGCTATGCATAGCGCCTCTTCTGCTTTTATAGAAAGTGCCTGTTGCGTCTCTAGTGTTGTTGATAATACTGGCTCATGATGTCTTTCACGTCTGCCTCTGTCAAAGCCTTTGAGAAATGCTTTTTCACATGTTCATAGGTTTTTAACCGCTCCAGATCATAGAAGCTGGCAGAAGAGGTGAGCATTAAAATAATCAATCCTCTTTTTTGCCCCAGATTAAGTTTGTGGTATTCATCTAAAAAGCTGAACCCGTCCATTACCGGCATTTTGATATCCAGGAAAATCAGGTTAGGGCTTACATAGGCGCTCCCTTCCCGGTTGGCCTCCTGCAGATACTCCAGTGCCTCTGCCCCATGCTTTTTGATAATAATCTCCTTCGCTACTCCTAACTTCATTAGCAAGCGCTTGTTTACGAAGTTAGTAGTATCATCATCATCTACCAACATAACCAAATCCAACGGCTCAAACTGGGTCTTCATATCAAAAAAAGTTTACAACAGGTGCATTCAGAGTCACCTTTGACAGCCAATACATTACTCACAAATATAGCAAAACAAAATTCAATCTTCCTTCAGGCTTTTACGCAGCAAAGGTGAATTGCTGCCCCCTCAGGCTGCCTCTTAAACCGAAGAACCCTCCCGAAGGTTTCGGCAACGTCTTTCCAAAAGACAACCGGAGGCACAAAACCGCCCCCTTGGCCCCGGCAGCAGAACGCCCGGGGCAGGGCGGTAGGCCCGCGCTGCTGCTATCGCCCGGCGGCGCAGAGTTGTCTATATCAACATAGAATAAGCGTCTTGCGTATGAGAGGGAAATGTAGACAAGCAGACCCCGGTGGTTTCTCAGAAAAAATACCATGCCGTCACTTCTCTACTCTGTTTGCACCCATTACTATTGTTTTATGGCCGTTAACCTACAGCAAATAAGTGCCCGCCTTAATTTTTATATGAGAATTAAAGAGCTGGACGTATACCAACTGAGTGTACTCACCCAAACCCAGCCCGCCCTGGTAGGCTGCATGGTGCAGGGGGAGGACTACTGCATGGATGACCTTCTTGCCCTGTTAAAGCAACTGCCAGACCTTAACTCCCGCTGGGTGATATACGGCGAAGGCAATGTCTTTAAGACAGAAGGCCAGCAGGCAACACCAGAGGGGACCTTGAAAAAAGACCGGGCCGCTTATCTCTCAGAAATGCAAAACCTGCTGCATGAACTGGAGGAGATTGAAAAGCAGCAGCAGCAGCAGACCCACTTAGACCAACTGCGCAGCAGAATCAGGGACCTTACCAAACATATCTAAGCTGATGGTCTATCCACTTTCTGGGTGGGGCGCCGGTAAGGGAGCTAGGGGCGGCCGAGTTGGGCCACCAAACAGCAGTTGGAACAGGTGATACGCAGCCCCAAATCAATTCTGCAATGATAGGGGTGGCGTGCAGTGAGCTTGCCTGGTCCGGCTCGCAAGCAACCCCTGGTTTAAGGTTGTTTTTCCAAAAACAGGCCAAAAACGCACTTTTACCGGTCAGCAGTGGTCTGGCTTTTTCCAGGGTGAAAAGAAACGTTCAGCTGTTCCCACGCGGGGCTGGTCATGTACGTTGGGCTTGAGCAGGCAACTAAAACGCCTGAAAACAAGTAAGAGGGAGAGGCTTTGCGATTCTCTGTTCTCTCTACCCGGCCTTCACTGTCTGGTGAGTCAGGCGCAGCACTGCTAGATGGCCTTTATCTGGCGAAAGCCCTTCTCTGCCGCCGTTAATTACCGGCAGATCTGAATTTAATGCCTGCTTACCTATACATTTGTTTATTTGCGGAATGAGTGCAGGAAGAAGGAAAGCTCACATTCATCACTAAATCACAAGTATTTTAGAAAATGTTGGTGCCTACGTAGGGGTAGCGCTATGGAGTTTCAGTCTAACTAAAACGGAGGAAGGTACTTTATGAAACAACGCAAGCTAAAATTACCGGAAGAATTGCGTTACAGCAACAGAAACCGATGGATGTTTGTCTCCAGTGACAACCCGCCGCTGGTGTTGCAACAAACAAAGCCACCAGTAGCACCGCTGGCTGAGATCTATAACTTTTGCGGTTATACCTTCTCAGAGAATTAAAGGATGAATCAGAAAAGGCCGGTGCCGCAGGGAGGTTTTCCCTGCGGAACCGGCCTTTTCTGATAGGTTTATAGAAGACTTTACCCTGTCCTGGGTACGGACGGAGCGCTGCTTTTAGCGGGCAGCCTGCATCCGCTCATAGGCGGGTCTCTGCTGAACTTTCACACTGTAGTACTGCTTGTCCAGCCCTCCTCTCAGCACTAGAATATGTTTGTCTTTCTGGTAGATGCGCAGTTTCACATCTTTTGAAACCGGTTCCTGCCGCAAGAGCTTCGCGGCCGCATTCCTGATGTTGTTCTGTACCTGAGAGATCAGGTTCTGCCTGAAGACGGAGTATTCAATCACCTGGTCACTGGGAGCGTTTCCTTCTACGTACAGCACTGCTGCCAGACTGGTGCTTTTCCCGTCGCCAATCTTAAAGCAATGCCGCTGCACCTCTTCGCTGCCGCCACACTGGCCGTCATAAATCCAGCCCCGGCTCTCCAGGGTGGTTCTTATTTTCTCAACCGGTTGTGATTGCAAGGCAAGAAGTTCGTTTAGCTGCAGACGTTGCGCAGATACGGTTTGCCCCATCACCAATAGTACAGCAATGGCCAACACTGCTCTCTTCCCTAATAAGTACACCTTTTCCATGTTTATTCAATTAGCATATTTTGTCTCAAAACCACACTCTTATACGATAAACAGAGAATTTAGATAAGAATACCCTTCTAAAGTTTAGGCCCTCCGCTTTTAACCAAGGTTTGCTTCTTAAGAATAGACAAATTGAATTTCTGAGCCAAAGCTGCCTCTTTTGCCCTTTGCAGCACAGTAACAAGGCTTTTTAAGAAAAACTAATATAGAATACAGCTTAATTATACAATTATATTCCTATTTTCTTACTAAAACCCAAATAAAGGTTTCTGAGTATAAACCCTTAGAAACCACACAGGAAAGATGATGTCCGTAACGTCATGATGGAAAAGTTGAAACGTATAAAATTGGAATTATATAATCTAAGGACCAAAGCACGAAGAATCTTCATGCGGGGGTATGAAGATCTGACTATGCTGATCTATTACCATGACCTCAAGAAGAACTTCCTGCTCCTGATTGTGGGTGCCAATGACCACCTTTTAGCTGAAAGGGAAATTTCAAGGGCAGAGGCGTTTCGTATTATGAACACCAGATAGCGCTGAACCTGTACCCCATACCGGGGCTTTCTATATAACCGGCGCAAGCCAAACGCAACGAAAATCCCCGCCCAGGCCAGGCGGGGATTTCTTTTCAGTAGATGCAGCTTGCAGACCAGCATTTGCATAGCAACTGCCGGGCAGGGCATTTTTCCGTTTTCAGGCTACTTTTCTGAAAACAGCTCCAAAACAGGGTAGAGCTGGCGGTTTAAGCCAGCCGTGCTATTAGTGGCTGAAAGCGTATCTGAACAGGTAAAAAAACAGAGTTGCCCTTACAGGAATTTACCTCTCATTCTTACTACCTTTGACTATCTATAAAAAATTTCATTCAGCTTATACACCAGAGGAACTACTCTTCATGAAGAGACTACTTTTAGTATTGGCAATTATAGCAGCAAGCTTTACTGCCAAAAGCCAGGATTTTAGCGGCACGCTGGTAACAGGCTCCCTCAACTTTGCATCAAAGAAGCTCAAGCAGAACAATACCAACGTATTGGAGGCGAACTCCTTTACCATTAACCCCAGCATAGCGTTCTTCCAGAGAAATAACCTGGCCATAGGGCTAACGGCAAGCTACAGCTACTCAGACAACCTGAACCCGGCTGACGATCCTGCAGTGGGGGATATGGTAGGGAACATCAAACTGCTGGGAGTTGGCCCTGTGCTTAGAAAATACTTCCTGCTAGATGAGCAGGCGGCCATATTCCTGCATAGCTCCGCCATGTACATGAACGGGAAGCAGGAAGTAGAGGTGGGAGGCAGCAATTACATAGAAATAGATCTTAGGGGCGCATTGGTTAATTTCTCACCGGGCTTTACTTTTCTTATAAGCCCTAAGGTGGGCATAGAAGTAAGCATGGGAGGGCTGTCTTATCAGTTCCTTTCCCAGGGGAGTCAGGGCAACAAAGCCAAGAGCAGCACCTTTGACCTGGACCTGGGGCTAGCCAGCACGCAGGTGGGCGTTTCTTTTTATTTGAACAAAAAAACAGCTGAGGCCGCAAACTAACCAGGTCTTCTGCCCTGTCAACACTTTCCTCTTGTGTTTTCCACTCCATTTTGCATCTAATGAAAAAAACAGTTCTTGCCCTGGTGCTGTGGGCAGCAGCCTTCACCGGTAGGTCCCAGAATTTGAGCGGCGCCCTGCTTTCTGGCTCCCTTAAATACTCCACCCAAACCATTAAGCCCGGAAACAGCTTCTCAGATGACACTGAGCTGTCTTCTTTTTCTATCAGTCCCAGTATAGGCTTCTTTATCAGCAACAGCATTGCCTTTGGGGGCGCCTTGTCTTACAGCAATGGAGATACCAGGCAAAGCATTCCGGGCTACGGCTCTACGGTGTTGAACAGTGAAATGCTGGCCATTGGCCCGTTCCTGCGGTATTATAAGCTGTTAGGAACACGTGCCGCCTTCTTTGGGCAGGCCACGGGTGCCTATGTCACCGGTTCTCAGGGCAGTGAAGACAACGAAGTCTCTGTTTCAGGGGCGGCTTTTGGGGTAGCCCCTGGCTTTGTTTTCTTCCCAACCACAAAGATAGGGCTGGAGCTGGTGCTGGGAGGGCTTACGTACCAGAGCCTTGAGTATGAGCAGACAGATATCGGCTTTTCCCAAACAGAGAATAACCTGGATTTCAACTTGGGGCTGAACAACCTCACCCTGGGTATTACCTTCTATCTGGGCCGTGCTGCAAAGGAATAGCCTCCCGCAGCGCTAACATTCCCTGAGCCCGTAGCCGAGCTACGGGTTTACTTTTTGTAGGTTCATTTTTGCACCCATACCTGGGTAAATGCCGTACCAGCCTACATGCGCGCCCCAAGAAACTGGTACTGGTCTCTCCTCACGTTTATTTCCTTCTCCTGCACCTTCTCCCACCCTGACAGAAGTGCGGCACCGCTGCCGCCTGCCAATGCCCAATCACCTCTTTCAGTGATTGCCCTGGGCTCCTGCAACTCACAGGAGAGGGACCAGCCGCTGTGGCAGGAGATCCTGAAAAACCAGCCGCAGCTCTGGGTCTGGCTGGGAGACAACATCTACGGCGACACAGATGACATGCAGGTTCTGCAAGCAAAATACCAGAAGCAGCTCCAGCAACCCGACTACCGCCAACTCCTGCAGCGCGTGCCGGTCATTGGCACCTGGGATGACCATGACTACGGCCGCAACAACGCCGGAAAAGAATATGCCCCCCGGGCACAGAGCGCCCAACTTTTCTGGGATTTCATGGGTGAGCCAGCCAGCAGCCCCCGCCGCAAGCAAAAAGGCGTCTACAGCTCCCACACCTATGGCCCCCAGGGGCGGCAGGTAAAAATTATCCTGCTGGACGTGCGCTACCACCGCGACTCCCTAGCGGGCGCAGAGCCTGACTATCACCTCAGCCCGAAAGGGGATATGCTGGGCGCTGCGCAGTGGCGCTGGCTGGAGAAAGAGCTGAAGAACAGTAACGCCCAGTTTCACCTCATTGGCAGCGGCCTGCAGGTGATACCCAATGACCACGGGTATGAGCGCTGGGGCAATTTCCCCGCTGCCCGCAACCGCCTTTTTAACCTGATAGCCAAGACCAAAGCAGCCAACGTGATTCTTCTGTCTGGAGACCGGCATTTTGCAGAACTCTCCAAACTTTCATGGCCGGGTGTTCCCTATCCCATATATGATTTCACCACCAGCGGCCTCACCCATTACTGGAAGGGAGGGCTGGTGCATGAACCCAACAGAAACCGGGTGGGCGAAATGCATGATAAGCTCAACTTTGGAGTGCTGCGCATACACTGGGGCACCCAGCCGGCCGTGGTAGATTTTGAGATCAGAGGTCGCGGGAACGAGCTGCACCAGCTGGTGAAAGTAGAGTACGCCCTCCCTAAAGCAACCCTCCCTAAAAAAGCAGCTACTAGCAGAACAAGAAAATAGGCGCCTTGTAACTATTCCCTGTTAAGGCTTTCCGTTTATGGCCTGTTTTTGCTAAAACAAGGCAAAACTGGCCTGTATAACCCAAAAAGTATAGTGTAAAAGCTGGCTGGGTTTAAGTAAAATTTTTATTAGTTAAATACTTTTGCATCTGCTTTGGCTTTAGCTAGTACAATTAAAACTTAAAATGTTTACCTTTCGTAAAAGGAATCCCTTAACTTTTACTGAGCTATGCGAATTGTTCCCTCTGCCCTTCCCCTGCTTCTCTGGCTTTTCTCGTTCACCTTCCTGTATGCCGGCACAGACACAGAGGGTGCCAAAAAGAAAAAGGCCGCCCCCGCTGCCGTAGTCACTACTATTGCCTTCGGGTCCTGCAACCGCGAAGACATGCCGCAGCCGCTATGGGCAGATATTTTAGAAAACAAGCCGCAACTCTGGGTCTGGCTGGGTGGCAACGTAGACAATGAGGAAACCAATATCAACACCCTGTCTGAGCGTTACCAGCAGCAGCTGAGAGACCCGGGCTATAGCGCTTTGAGGGGAGCCGTCCCGGTTATTGGCACCTGGGACCACCATGATTATGGAATTCCGCAGGGCGGAAAAGAGTTTGAGCACAAAACCCAGAGCCAAAAGCTGTTCTGGGACTTTATGGGCGTGGCCGAAGACAGTCCGCTCAGAGGGCAGGAAGGCGTGTACAGCGCCCACACGTATGGCCCCAAAGGGCAGCGGGTGAAGATTATCCTGCTGGACACCCGCTACCACCGAGACTCCCTTTTCACTGATAAAAATGTCTGCCGCCCCAACCCCAAAGGGGATATTTTAGGCGAAGCACAATGGAAATGGCTGGAGAAGGAACTGAAAAGCGGAGACGCCGAACTCACCCTCATTGGCAGCGGCACCCAGATCATACCAGAAGAACATGACGCTGAAAAATGGGCCAACTACCCTAAGAGCCGTGAGCGCCTGCTCAAACTGGTCTCCCGTACCCAGGGGGGCGTAGTGCTGCTGTCTGGGGAGCGCCACTTTGCTGAAATCTCCAGGTTTGAGACAAAGAACGCAGAGAAAGCTTTTTATGAAGTGACCAGCAGCGGCCTCACCCACTCCCTGGGCCGCGACTATGACATAGAGACCAACAAGTACCGCGTAGGCAACATGGTGGCCAAACGTAACTTTGGGCTGGTCCAGATTGACTGGGAGAAACGGGAGGTGGTGCTCAAAGTGCAGGGTGACAGAAATACCACCTACCTCAGCCAGGCGCTTACCTTCTAAAGTTCTGTTTTGGGGCTGTTTTTCAGAAAACAGCCCCAAAACAGAACCCCCTTACAAGCTGAATGCTACTTCTTCAGCCGGGCCTGGATCACGGCTGGTTTGCCATTTGGGTACCGCTCTACGTAGAACTCTTCCAGCGTTAGCTGGTGCTCCTCAGCGTAATCAAACAGGGCGGTGTAGATTTTCTTGGTAGCTACCATGAGGCTGGCCTCCAGCTCCCCCTGCAGCACCGGTACCCCCGCCGGTACTACGCGCACCGCAAACCCGGCGGGTAAGGCCACCGCCGTATCAGTGACGGCCACCCCCACAAAGGCTTTAATGGTTTTGGTTTCCTTGCTGGGGTTGTTGTAGTAAATACCTGCCAGATCACCCGCCAACTGCTTTTTCTCCACTATCTGCCCCACCTGCTGGTACAGCTCCCCCAGCTCCTTGGCATCTGTGCGCCCCTCAAAATATTTTCCGGCAATAAAAAGCTGGCTTGTCTGGGTCTGCGTCACGGCCACTGCTGAGAAACCGCCCACATACGCGTACACGCCAACCGCAACGGCTATCACCACCACCATGTATATCAAAAATTTCTTTGTCATGGTGCAAAGGTAGGGGTAGCGCACAATAGGTCATACAAGTTTTGCCTTGATAAAGGTTAAAGTCTGCAGGCTCTATTAAAAATTGAGGTTTTTCTATAACTTGACCACTGGAAATCAACACTAGGTTTGCCTCAGCTGCTTTCTCTTTTATAAACCAATATCGAATACTTATATAAACCCACCCAATGAAAAAAGCATACCTGCTCCTTTTTAGTCTCGCTTCCCTCTTTCTTACAAATGCACAGGCCCAGGGCCTGAAAAGTGCGGTGTTGGTAGGGGGCTCTGTTAACTATGATCACCAATCTTCTAGCAAGATCAACAGAGAGACTACCTCAATGTTTGGCTTACGCCCAATGGTAGGCTACCTGCTTACAGACAGATGGGCCGTTGGCCTTATAGGAGGCTATGCAAGGACCGTCACTGAGAGGGAGGCTTCTACTGTATCAGGAACCGGGTTTACATCTTATATATACCCTGGTCTTGAAGTAACCAGTACTACTTGGGAGGTTGGCGCTTTTACACGGTATTATCTCCCCCTCACCTCTAAGCTCATGCTTTTTGCACAGGCGGGAGGGGTGTTTGGCAGAACCAAAAGCAAGGTAGACACCGAGTATTCGTATCAAGGCATCATCACTGATGGATTATCTGGCCGCCCTGCCTATGTGTTCACCGGGACAGATTATTACAGAGACGCAAACGGAAATCTTATACTGGGGAGTGATGGTTTGCCGGCGGTAGGCTACTCTTCCAACTCCCAGGATATGGACAACTACCGGGTCTTCCTTTCGCCGGGGCTAGTCTTCTTTCCAACTCCGCTGCTAGGTATTGAGGTAAGCACCGGGGAGATAGCCTATAACCATAACAAGTCACTGGACCAGAAAAATTTTACGGCGAACCTGAACCTGTCAAGTATCAAGCTAGGCCTTTCTTTTTATCTGGGCCGGGCAAAGGAAGCCACTGAATAAAAATCAGCGGCACTACTTTCTGTTTTCGGGCTGTTTTTCAGAAAACAGCGAAAACAGAAACTACACAAAGTTCTTGTACTGCATTTCGTGCAGCTGGGCATAATAGCCGCCGGTCTGCAGCAGCTCTTCATGACGGCCCGCCTCCTTGATCTCTCCCCGGTCCAGCACA
Source organism: Rufibacter ruber (assembly GCF_001647275.1). Taxonomy (GTDB): domain Bacteria; phylum Bacteroidota; class Bacteroidia; order Cytophagales; family Hymenobacteraceae; genus Nibribacter; species Nibribacter ruber_C. The sequence continues at coordinate 93,704 of NZ_LRMM01000004.1, forward strand.
ATAATGTTGTCTGCTTTCTGAATGGTAGAGAGGCGGTGGGCAATCACAATAGACGTGCGGCCCTGCATGAGCTGAGAGATGGCGTATTGGATCAATTCTTCGGTCTCTGAGTCTACGCTGGAGGTGGCCTCATCCAGAATGATGATCTTGGGGTCATAGACCATGGCGCGCACAAACGAAATCAGCTGCCGCTGCCCCACAGAGAGCGTAGCGCCGCGCTCCATCACATTGTACTGCAACCCACCGGGCAAACGCTCAATAAACTTGTCTGCGCCCACCAGCCGGGCGGCATGCCACATCTGCTCTTCTGTAATTTCTTTGTTGCCCAGGCTAATGTTGTCAGCAATGGTGCCAGAGAACAGGAACACGTCTTGCAGCACTACCCCAATGTGCTGGCGCAGCACGTCCAGGTCATACTCTTTGATGTCATGGTCATCTACCTTGATGGTGCCTTTGTTGATTTCATAGAACCGGCTCAAAAGGTTGATGATGGAGGTTTTGCCCGCGCCGGTAGCCCCTACCAGCGCCACCGTCTGCCCTGCCTTTACCTCAAACGAGATGCCGCGCAGCACCCAGTCCTCCTCATTATAGGCAAACCAGACGTTTTCAAACGTCACCCCTCCTTTAATGGTCTCTGGCGCATACGTGCCGCTGTCTGAGATCATCTCCTGGCTTTCCAGCAGTTTCATGATGCGCTCAGAGCTCACCACCCCCAGCTGCAGGGTATTAAACCGGTCAGCAATCTGCCTGATGGGCCTGAAGAACATGGCAATGTACATGATGAAGGCAATGAGCGACCCCAACGTGACCGTGTCCTGAATCACACCCTTGGCGCCATACCACACCAACAAGCCGGTACCGGCGGCGCCAATAACCTCAGCCACGGGGAAGTAGATGGAGTAATACAGCACAGATTTGATGTTGGCGCGGGTGTGTTCCTTGTTGATGGCCTCAAACTTCTTCATCTCCCGATCCTCATTGTTGAAGATCTGCACTACCATCATGCCCGTGATGTGCTCCTGCACAAACGCGTTCAACTTGGCCACCGCCCCGCGCACCTCCTGGAACGAGGCCTTCACCTTCTCCTTGAAGATATAGGTGCTAATGATGAGCAGCGGGAACATAGACAAGCTCACCAGGGTGAGTTTCCAGTCTATCCAGAACATGTAGATCAGGATAAACACCAGTTGCAGCACGTCGCCAATCATGGCGGCCAATCCTTCTGAGAACACATCAGACAAGGTTTCCACGTCGCTCACGTTACGGGTCACCAGTGTGCCAATGGGCGTACGGTCATAGAATTTGAGCCGAAGCTTGAGAATATGCTCATACAGCTTCACCCTAATGTCACGCACCACGTACTGCCCAAGCCACCCCGCAAAATACGTGTGGAAATAGGAAACCGCGGTGTGCAGCACCAGCAGCACAATGAGCCACATAAACATGCGGTTCACGCCCTGCCAGTCATACTGCAGGATCTCCTGGTCTACCATCTCCTGAATCAGGAAAGGCCTGATAGTAGCCAGCACCGCCGAGGCCACCGTTAAAAAGGTAACCAGGTAGAAAATCTTCTGGTATGGTTTCACAAACCGGAAAATCTTCCTGAGCACTTCCCAGTCAAAGGCACTTCCGGTTTTGTTGCCGCCTATTTCACTCATGTTGTTTCCTGTTGTCTAAGGCACAGTCCCCCCCTGCTAACGTAGAATAGATCTGCACGGGTACGGCACCAGTTCTTGGCCATGCGTTTTAGGCCTGTTTTTGAAAAACGGCGCCAAAACAGACGTGGCTCTCCCTGCAAAAGTACGCATTTACCCACGCATTTATTGATTCCCTTTTGTGTACCGGTCTGCACCACTCCCGGAGCGCTTTAGAGGGGCGCTTGTATGATTTGGCATGCGTGGATCTACTTGTGCAAACATCCCCCTTCGCCCCTTCAAAGGGGGAGTATCAGCTGGAGTTAGAAGGCACGGAAGTAACTTCCGCGCCATAGAGGGCAGAAGAAGCAGAAGTAATGTGAGGCTGCCGCCCCATGGAAGCTGAAAGCTTCCGCCATTATAGGTCCAAGTTGGAAACTTGAACCAGAGAAAGCAAAGCGGCAGGCAAGCAGCAATAAGTAAACAAGCAGCAATGAATAATCAACACTTCTGCTAGTGGCACCTGGGTTAATCAACACTTCTGCCCTGACTGATGTGCGCAGCACGGGCTCGACTCAGGCTAGCGGAACAGCAGTAGTTACCTACTAAGGCAGAAATAACTGCACCACAGTGACAGGAAAGGAACCGAAACCAGTCCTGGGGGTGAGCGCCTCTGTTAATACGGTGCCGCTTCAGCGGCAAGGCCGGAGGGCCTAGTTTTAACAGCAGTGCGAACCGCCAGGACGGGGCCCGCGGCCGTGAGCGCTTACCGGTAAAGATGAAACAACTCAGTGTGTGAGGCACCGCATCAAGCGGCAACGCCAAGGGAACAGCAGACTACGCATGACCCCTGCAGCAGCATGACCATGAGGCACCTCATCCAGCAGCCCAGCCAAGAGAACAGCAGGCTAAGCGCCCAGCAAGCACCGGCTACTGAGGCAACAGCAGGGCCTGCATCTGCTTCCTAGCCAGGCCAACCTGTTTTAGGGCTACTTTCAGAAAAACAGCCTTAAAACAGGAAAAAGCTATTTAATGATAGGATAGCGGGTAAACGGTTTGGAGGGGTCAAAGATCTTCCGGTAGGTAATGTGCGTTTTGTAGATCACGGCACCCAGCATGCGCGTCACCATCATCATTTTAGGGTTGAAATCCCCCACCCAGTTCATCTCCAGTTCTGGGGCATAGTCCATAATGGTTTGGTGGGAGTGGTTCATCATGAACGCATCTACCCCTTTGCCCTGGAACTCGGGCACTACGCCAAAGATCAGCCCAAAGAGCCTTTTATCCTTCCGGAAACTGTTGCGCCATTTGTAATAGAGAAACTTGAGCTTTCCCCACCAGTCAAACCGGCCGTTCAGGTGCTTGAAAATCTGGTTCAGTTCTGGGAGCAGGATAAAGAACGCAATGGGCTGCTCCTTGTAGTAGGTGAAGAACAGGAGCCTCTCATCCATTACCGGCTTCATGGTTTTCATGAGCTTGCGCACTTTCTCCAGGGTTAGAAAATTGACCCCGGAGTGCCCGCCCCACGCTTTGTTGTAGACCTCCAGAAAATCCTGTGCCAGTTTCTCCAGGTTCTTCTTAGATGCGTGGGCAACCCGGTAGTTGGGGTCCTGGCCCAGTACGGCAGAGCGTTCAATGATTTTAGGGTGCAGCGGGGCGGTGGTACTCCTTTTGTAGGTATACTGCTTGAAGTACACCTGAAAACCATACGCCTCAAAGAGCTCCTTATAATAAGGCGCGTGGTAGAACATGCCATAGTTGGGCTCCGTGAAACCGTCTACCAGCAAGCCCCACCAGCGGTCACGCTCCCCAAAGTTGATGGGGCCGTCCATGGCTTCCATGCCCTGGGCTTCCAGCCAGGATTGACAGGCGTCAAACAGCTGGAAGGCGGCTGCCTGGTCATTGATGCACTCAAAGAAGCCCATGCCGCCGGTAAGGTACTCAGAAGCCGCCTTGGTCTTGTCATTGACAAAAGCCGCCACGCGGCCAATGGTCTGGCCGTGCGCATTCTGTAAGACCCACCTAATGATCTTCCCGTTCTGGAAGTTGGGGTTGCGCCGGGGGTCAAACACTTGCTCAATGTCCTGGTCCAGGGGCCTGATCCAGTGGGGGTGGTTCACGTACAGGCGGGTGGGCAGCTCTAGAAATTCTCTGATCAGGGCGGGGGTGGTGACTTCAAGTAATGGCATATCCTAAAACAGCTTGGCCGGTAAAGATACGCAAATGAACGGCACCAGGTGTGCCGCTGCCGCTAAAGGGTATTCCCTAAAGAGGCAACCACGGCCGGGTGCCGCTGTGATTCCTGCCGCATGGCATTGCTGAAGGTGTAGGGCTGCTGATCATAGGGGCTGGTGTACATCTCCTTCATCACGAGCCAGGAAATGTCAAACCCCAGAAAATACATGGGGACAAAGCTTAGCTTCCAGCCTGCTTCTAACAGTATTTGATAGCGTCTTCTCATGGCGGCCTCCTTTCAGGTAATTCTGCTTCATGAACAGGTCTAAGGTAAGAACGAAGACTTAAGAGATAGGTTGAGCCGCGGGCGGAAGAGGCTAAAACAAAAAAAGCCTCACCGGAAGGTGAGGCTTTTAAGGAGTGGGACGTGCTGGATTCGAACCAGCGACCCTCTGCTTGTAAGGCAGATGCTCTGAACCAGCTGAGCTAACATCCCTTTTTTTATCTTCTGAAGACCTGTTGTCCCCGTTTGATGATGCAAATATGGGGGGTGAAACTGAATCTTCCAAATACCAGCTGAAAAAAAAGTTAAAAAATATTTAATAAAGGCTCTTGAAAAGCTTTTATATATTTAGCGTCAATAACTTAACAAATTAAAAATTTTATGGACAATTTTCTGTACGAAGAAGAATCTGCAGGTATCACCCTGGACCCGGTAATGATGGGCTACTTACGCATTGCTGCCAAGTGGGGCAAGTTCTTAGCCATTGTGGGGTTTGTGATGATAGGGCTTATCGTTCTCTTCGGGGTTTTCTTTGGCACCATCATGGGCAGTGCCATGGGGGGAGCCATGGGGGCCGCCATGCCTGGGGGCGAGATGATGGGCGGGGCCCTGGCCACTTTCATGACGGTGCTTTACCTGCTGTTTGCCGTGCTCTATTTCTTCCCGGTGCTGTACCTGTACCGGTTCTCAGACAAGATGCAGGTAGGGCTGCGGGTGCAAAGCCCAGACGTAGTGCTGGAGTCGTTCAGAAACCTGAAGTCTCTTTTCAAGTTCATGGGGGTGCTGACCATTGTGATCCTGGGCTTCTATGCCCTGGCGCTGGTGTTTGGGGTGTTCGCCGCCAGTATGGCAAGTATGAACTAACCGGAGACAGAACTACCGGAGAAAGCGGTTTCTGTTTTGGGGCCGTTTTGGCCAAAACAGCCCCAAAACAGAAACCGTAAATTCACAGGTAGCGCCTGGCTGTATGTCGTCCGGGCAACAGACGGGGCCGGGGGCGCTAACCTAGCGGCGGGCTGCCACCATATTGGCTAAAAGCGGTCTCCTGCATGGCGTATGGCCAGCTGGCTTTCTGTTTTCGGGCTACTTTTTTGAAAACAGCCCGAAAACAGAAGCCATTACTGGTCAAGTAGAACGCGCCAAGCAAAGCCAGTGCATTTATGAGACGGCTACTAATCTTTTTTGCCCCTAATCAGTACACCGCGCTGGGGCAGCTTTGGTGGCTTTCCCTTGCCTCTGTATCTTTAAGGTTTGGTAGTTAGAAATCCTGTGGGAATTAAGAAAAAGATAGCGCGGTACCTGCTCTTCGCCGTAGGCGGGGTGGTTTTGCTGTTGGCAGTGGCGGCGGGCGCTATTTACCTGTACCAGGATAAGATTATTCAGCTGTTTGTGGCAGAGGCCAACAAGCACATTAAGACCAAGGTGCAGGTGGAGAAGATAGAGGTGACGCTGTGGGAGAAGTTTCCGGCGGTGGCCATCAACCTCAAGAATGTGGAGATCACTGAGGCGGTGGCGGGCAGCACGGCCCCGTTGGCCAAACTTGCCAACATCTACAGCACGTTCAACCTGTGGGACCTCTGGCGCGGCACCTACCACATCAAGGAGCTCTACCTGGAAGAAGGCGAGGTGCGGGTGAAGGTGCTGCCCAACGGGGAGGTGAACTACCGCTTTTACCAGGACGCTGATACCACCCATGCCGGGAATCTGAGTTTTGACCTGGAGAAGATTGTGCTCCGGAAAGTGCGCATCAGCTATCATGATGCGCCCGGAGACCAGCGGTATGAGCTGCAGGCGCACGCGCTGTCGGCGGCGCTGAGTATTGAGGAGCCGGTAGTGACCATCAAAGCAGAGGGCAGGGCGCTGGTGCATACCCTGCAGGTGGGGGAAAGCGAGTTCCTGAGGCAAAAAGAAATCTCCCTGGGCAGCCAGTTGGTCATCCATACAATAGAAAAGACCATCACCATTTCCCCGTCTGAGCTGCGGGTTGAGAAGGCGGTGTACCAGGTGGGCGGCGAGGTGCTGTTCCCCGCTAAAATCAACCTGGACCTCTTTATTCAGGGCAAAAATACAGACATACAATCATTGCTGGCGCTGTTGCCGCCCCGCTTCACCAAACAACTGGCGCAGTACCGCAGCAAAGGTGATGTCTATTTCCAGGGCGAGGTCAAGGGCGAAGTCTCTGCTAAGAAGAACCCGTATGTTGACATCAGCTTTGGGGCCAAGGGGGCCTCTTTTTATCACCCAGACTACAAGGAGAAGATTGAGAAGGTGAACCTGGAGGGGCGGTTCACCAACGGGGAAAAGCGCAACAGCCAGACCTCTATGCTGGAACTGCGCAGAATAACCGGAAGCCTGCGCGGCAGGCCCTTCTCTGGGGAATTCCTGTACCACAACTTCGCCAATCCAGACCTGAAGGCCCAGCTGAGGGCAGATGTAGACGTGGCCCACGTGCTGGGCGTGTTTCCCGTAGAAGACATCAGGAAAGGCAGCGGGCAGGCGCAGGTGCAGCTCTCGTTTGCCGGCAACCTAAAACAGTTCAAAGCCAACCCCAGCCACGCCAGCATCAAGACCAGCGGCGAAGTGAGCCTGAAAGCGGTGAGCCTGCTGTTCAGGCAGCACCCCATGCCCGTCTCCGGCATGAACGGGGCTTTTCTCTTCCGGAAGAATGACGTGGCCGTGACCGATTTCAAAGGCAAGGTGGGGGATTCTGACTTTCTGGTGAACGGGTATTTCAAGAACGTGCTGCCGTGGCTGTTCCTGAAGGGGCAACGGCTGCGCATAGAGGCAGACTTGGCGTCTGCCTTCCTGAACCTGGATCAACTGCTAACCGTTGCCCCGGCAGGTAGGCAAGACCTGGAAAGTACCGGGAAATCTGCTGCCAGAAAAGGGAAAGCCGCCTCTGCCTATGCGTTCAACCTGCCCGCCCATCTGGAGCTGGATCTAAACGCCTCCGTAGCCCGGCTTACGTTCAGGCGGTTCAAGGCCACGCAGCTGCACGGGCAGGTGCGGCTGCAGAACCAGGTGATCACCACCCCCAACATTGCCCTGCAGGCGGTGGGCGGCCGCTTCAAGGTGAGCGGAAGCCTGGATGCCCGCAAGCCGCTGATCAGGGTGAACTCGGTCGCCCGTATAGATGAGATCAAGGTAGACAGCCTGATGTACGTGTTTGAAAACTTTGGGCAGAATTTCATTACCCAGCGCCACCTGCAGGGGGAACTGACTGCGCACATTGACTCAGAGCTGTTCTTTGACCATACGCTCTCGCCCCGCACAGATCTCATGCAGGCCGAGATCAAGACCTCTATCAAGAACGGACAGCTCCTGTACTTTGAGCCGCTGCAGAAGATGAGCACGTTCATTGAGCGCCATGAACTGGCCAACCTCAGGTTCTCAGAGCTCAAGAACAACTTCTGGATTCAAGGGCGCACCATTTACATTCCGGAGATGGAAATCAAGTCCAGCACCAGCCGCTTCTCCAATATCACCGTCTCGGGCACCCACACCTTTGACCAGCAGATGGACTACCACCTGCGCATCCCGCTGGCTTCGGCCCAGCCGAAACGGGACAAAGACGAGCGCTACGGCGTGGTGGCGGGCGGCTCCACGCCCAACCCCAACTTGTTTCTCACCATCAAAGGCAAGGAGGGTAATTTCAAAGTAGCCTATGACCAGGAAAAGGTGAAAGACAAGATCACCTCTGACCTGGAGCGTGAAAAGCAGGAACTGAAAGATGCCCTGAAAGGGAAGAAGAAGGAAGAGAAGACCGTAAAGCCCGCCCAGGAATATTTTGAGTTTTAGGGAATTTGCGTTTCCGGGCTGTTTTTAGGAAAACAGGCCCAAAACGGGAGCAAGATTTGGGTAATGGTTATGGCTGGGGATTGGGTCACTCCTTTTCGTCATTCTGAAAGAATCTTGTGGGCGAACTAGAAAAGCTTTCTCTGTCTGCGATATTAAATATTCCAATTGCCCAAACCCAGGTCCGGGTTTCTGTTTCCGGCCTACTTTCCAGAAAACAGCCCAGAAACAGGGATCTGCTAGAAAACCATCGGCGCACGCCGAACAACTCCCTGCCAACGCTCAATTTTTCATCGTTCCAAAAAAATTCTGAAACCTACTGACAAACAGCTGTCACCGGGGGCGGGTAGTTTTGTTCCATCACTAACCCATTAACCCGTTGACCTATGGAAACCATGACTTCCAACACCCCCACCACCACTTCGGTAATCTCTTCTAAAGACCTGCTAGCCCATTGGCAAGGGCACCGCGGCCTCACCCGAAGACTGATAGAGGCGTTCCCAGAGAAAGAGCTGTTTGAGTTCTCCATTGGCGGCATGCGGCCGTTTGGCAAAATACTGCATGAGCTGCTGGCCCTTGCTGCGCCCGGTGTAAAGGAAATAGCTGAGGGAACCGTGCAGCAACTGAACGAAGACCTGGAGCAGGCCGACACCAAAGAAAAGATACTAGCCCTCTGGGATGAAGCCACCGCCACCATTGACCAGTATTGGGCCCAAATTCCAGATGAGCGGTTTCAGGAGAAGATTATGGCGTTTGGGCAGTATGAGGGCACTGTGCAGTCAACCGTGCTGTACTACATTGACAACGAGATTCACCACCGCGGCCAGGGCTACGTGTATTTGCGGGCTTTGAGCATTGAGCCGCCTTTCTTCTGGCAAAGGTAATTGGGAGGCAGCAACACATGAGAACCGTTTTGGTTTTTAAGACCTCAGTACGTACCCGCCGCAGTGTGAAACAGGTAACGCCCCTGCTGAACCAGTTGCTGGACGCGACGGACCGCTGGAACTTCGACCTGCAGGATTGTGATCACATTCTGCGGGTAGAAGCGCAGGCTATAACGCCTTCTGTGATTATTGACCGGCTCCGGCAGGCGGGTTTTATGTGTACTGAACTGGAAGACTAAGGAGGTAAGAAGCGCTTACGATAAACTATCTGCCATAGTTTTATGTGTACTGAACTGGAAGACTAAGAATAGACAGCCTCCGGTTTTAGCTGCAATGATGCCTGTACGCGGGCAAGAATGCCGCTCACTTGTTCCTTCAGGCTTTCGGGCTCCAGAATCTGGGCGCAGTCTCCAAACATGACGTACCACCGGGCAAACCCTTCGCAGTGGGGTTCGGTCATAAAGGTCATCTCTACGTAGTAACCGTCTGGTTTTTCAGCGGTGAAACCGTAATAGGTGCGGCTGTTCTGAATGTACCGGGCAAATGACTTTTCTACCCGCAAGACCACTTTCACCTTCTCAGTTGGGGCTTTGGGCTTACGGTAATCAGACAACGGACCGTGCTCTCTGGTGAAGGGGCGGTCCGTTAGTTTTATCTGCAGCATGCGGTCTGTCCGGAACTGGCGGTAATCTGCGCGCAAATGGCAATAGCCCATGATGTACCAGAAATTGTTCTCGTGGAACAGACCTATGGGCTCAATCAGGCGCTCGGTCGCTTCCTCAGAACTGAACGCCTGGTACTGCAACGCCACCTGTTTTTTTTCGGCCATGCTGTCTAAGAGCACGTCCAGGGCGTGGGGCGTGTGCTGGTTGAAAAGCTGCGCCGATGTATCTACCCAAATCTGGGCTTCCAGCGCCGCCACCCGCTCCTTGGTACTACCCCGAAGCACCGACTTTACCTTGTACATGGCACTCTCAAAATGCGCCCCCAGGCCTTTGTCACTGAACTTCTGCATCAGTTTTTCAGCGGCCACAAAACTGCTGGCCTCTTCCTGGGTGAACATGACGGGCGGCAGCCGGTAACCGTCCAGCAATGAGTAACCCACGCCCGCTTCGCCGGTTACGGGCACGCCTGATGCCTCCAGTGACCGGATATCACGGTACACGGTGCGCAAACTCACCTGGAAACGGTCGGCCAGTTCCTGGGCCTTTACCGTACGGCCAGACTGCAAATGGTGCAGCATGGCCACAATGCGGTCAAAACGGTTAAGGGGTTCGCTGTCGTCCATAGAGGGTTGAAGAATTCGCTCTTAAATCTACCAAAAATCAGGGCATCGTCTTACAGACGAAACAAGGATTGCTAAAATTATTAGGGATTTCCTGTTTTCAGGCTGTTTTCCGAAAACAGCCTGAAAACAGGAGACTAATCATTTAGACTATCAGTTCTGAAATTATGGATTACTAGAGAAAGAGAAAGGCGGCTTACTAAAAGATAGCCGCCTTTCTTTTAGTAAGCCGGGGCGGTTTATTTGCCCAGCGCCAGACGAATGGCAGCCTCTACAGGCGCGTGACCTTCAGCTGAATCATCAAGCGAGAACGCTTTTTGAAGGAATAACGGTGGTTGCGCCATGAATTTAGGGTTTTTGCCCCTGTGCGCTTGCGCCGCGTGCACTAAGAAAGGGTGACACAGATAGACCGTTCCCGCTTGGCCAACTGCAAACGCCTGTTCTCTTTCCGGAAGGAAATCTACCTGTTTGGCGAGCTCCATAAAGGAAAGTCCCTGTTCGCCCTCTGTTGAGAGCAGGTTTGCCACGTCAAGATGTGAGCCTTTGTAGAGCACGGTAGGGGCGTCTGCCTCGGTTACATCAGAATATAAAACCAGCAGCAGCAAGGCGCGGCCTTTAGAGGCTAGGTTGACTCGCCATTCAAAGTAATTCGCCGGGTCTTCCCCCGGAAAGCTGGCGTCTACGTGCTTGCCCGTATCTATGGGCAGCTTCTCTGCCGGAAAACGCACCGGGAATGCCCCCACGCTTCGGCAGGGCAACCATCTGCCTTCGCCCACCAATTGATTGAAGGCATGGTGCAGTTTTAGGGTGTTTACTGACTCCACAAAAGGCGGTTGGGTGTACATGCCCAGCCACACCACCGGTTCTGACCAAGTGCTGGGGTCTGCGCGGTCTACCGGAAGGTCTTTCCATAAAATGTCTACTGCGGCGGCGCAGTCTCCCTGGAAAAAGCGTGGTCAAGGCGTAAGAACCCGGTATGAATGAACTCCTGGATTTGGTTTGGATTTAAAAAATCAGACATGAGAATAACGTAAAGGAGCCTTCGCCCGATAGCAGGTAGCGGGGTAGGGCAGGTGATACAATAAATTTCAAGGGGATAGGCAACAAAAGCCTAAGCACTCATGCTGAAAGCACAAGTGCCGTCACTTCAGAAAGAAGCGAAAAGAGAGAGATTTATAATGTTGGGGCCATTCTCATAAGGCCAAGTAAAGAATATTTCCTTGAATCTACAACTCCAGTCTATCTGATTAAAAGCCTATGCCATTTAGTAGAAGAGAACAAAAAGTTTTACAGCAAAATCACCCGGCAAGCGCTGACAAAGTGCTTCATTCTTCTGTCTTAAAAGCAGAAGGCAGTTTTTAAAGGCGTTTGCCTATGAAGTGATGTTGATAGGAAGGAAAGAGAAACTGGCGGTCGGCGTTTTCGGGCCGTTTTCCGGAAAACAGGCCCAAAACGCAAACCCCTTTTTGGCGGCTGCGTTCAAAAGGCTCTACACCAACTAGAACCACCATGGCTGAAGAAACCGTTTTACTCAAAGACTACTCTGACCAGGAAAAAGGGGCCTATCTGGGAGCCTTGGCCACCATCGCCTCGGCAGACGGACAGGTAACCGAAGACGAACTGGCGTTCCTGCGCCTCTTGGGCGAAGCCGCCGAACTGCCCGATAACCTGCAGCAGGAAATAGAGTCCATTGCCAAGAATCCCTCGCAGATAAGTCTCCAGAAGTGTCTGGACGTGCTCAAAGGCAGTCCCCTGCGGTTTTCGTTTGTGACAGACATCATCAGCTTCGCGAAGTCAGACGGCGAGTATTCACAGGAGGAGCAGCGGCACATCTCTGAAATTGGACAGTACCTGGGTATTGACCAGAAACAGTTCAGCATCTTAGACCAGTTTGTGGACAAAGCCAACCAGGCCCAGCAGCAGGGCGAAGACCCCACCAGCCAGTCATTCCTGAGCAAAAGCGGCATGGGTGACATGTTCAAGAACTCCGGCATCTCACCGGGCATGGTCACCGGTATGCTGGGCATTTTGGCGCCCATGGTCATTGCCGGCATGATGAACCGCCGCGGCGGGTACGGGCGTGGCTACGGCGGCGGCATGATGGGAGGAGGAATGATGGGCGGCGGCTTAGGCGGACTGCTGGGTGGTTTGCTAGGCGGGGGCATGATGCGCGGCGGCCTATACGGCGGTGGCCGCATGGGCGGGCTGGGCTCTATGGCTTCCATCTTAGGCGGCCTGGGCGGCCGAAGCCGGTACGGCAGCATGGGCGGCGGCGGACTAGGTGGTCTGCTGGGCGGTATCTTAGGCGGCGGCCGCAGAGGCAGCGGTTGGTAAAGATGAATTCCTGTTTTCGCTGTTTTCAGAAAACAGCCCGAAAACAGGAAACCAGGAGCGTTCTTGACGTAGAGACCCGGCGCCGCCTTGTCTCCCACGCATTCCTGAAAAAAAACTAAGCTCAGTTTTCCTGCCCTCGCGGTTTGGTGACAAACTAACAGCCTGCGCCGTTTGAGACAAGGCGTGCGGTCTTTCTTGCGGTTTAGGCTTGTTTTCAGAAAAAGAGCCCGGAAACGCCTTCCCATTCCCCACTCTGAGAGGGCAATAGCTTACGCCTCTTCCTGCTTCACGTACACCGTTTGCGTTGGGAAGGCGAATTCGGCGCGATGGCGCTCTACCACCTCTACAATTTTGTAGTTGATTTCCTCCTTCACGTCAATGTATTCGTCCCAGTCAATGGTGTTGATAAAGTAGAGCACCATAATGTCTTTGGAGTGCGGCCCCAGGTTAAAGAACCGCACGCGGCCGTCCTGGTTGGTGCGCGGGTACTCATCAATGAGGTGCTGAATGTCTGCCACTATGGCCTTGATCTGCTCTGAGGTGGTGTTGTAGGTGAGCGTGATGTCAAACTTTACCCGCCTGAACGTGCGCAGCGTGAGGTTGTCCAGCGGTTTGTCAATCATGCTCTTGTTGGGCAAAGTTACGTAGCTCTTCTCCATGGTGCGGATGCGCGTGCTCCGGAAACCGATCTTCTCTACAGTGCCAATGATCTCACCCACCTGCACCAGGTCACCCACCACAAAAGGGTGGTCCAGGAAAATAGTGAAAGACGCCAGCAGGTTCTCCAGACTTTCTTTGGCCGCAAACGCGATGGCCAAACCGCCCACCCCCAGACCGGCCACCAGACCCGCCACATTCACTTTGAAGACAGTGCCCAAAATCACGAAAAAACCGAACAGCACCACAATCACCTTGCTGAAATCAACAAAGAACGGCACCAGCTGGTCGTCTAGCTTTGACATGGTTCTGGCCGCCCGCTTTGAGAAGATAAGCCCGAAGAAATCTACCAGACGCATGACCACCCAGGTGAGGGAGCTGACCAGGAAGATGCCGTAAATGCGCTGCAGAATACGTTTCAGGCCTAACTCGTTCTTGGCGGGCAAGCCCAGCTCCGGCGGATAATTCAGGCTGTCAAAGGCCATGTAGAGAAACACCAGAAAGGCGAGTACCTCCAGCGGCGTGACCAACAGGCGCTTGAATTCTTCTTTGGTGACCTCAGAGGAGAAGCGTTTGGCCAGTGCCTGAAAAAGAATAGTGGTGAGCAGCCGTGACAGCAGCTCCTTGAACAGGAAGCCGCAGAGCATGATACCGGCAAAAATGAGGTACTGCTGCACCGTGTTCCCTAAAAACACAAGCCTTAGAATATCAGTAAGTTGGTCCTGCATATGTATTTTTATTCCGCTTGCAACCAATGGCGGGGGGGCAAGGGTCATCAGGTAAAATTGGGAATTAATCTATGAAACGTAAAATCTCTTCTTTGCTGTGCGTGCTAGGCATGGTGTTTAGCGTGATTTCCTGCCAAATCCCGGCTTCGCCCCAAGAGGGCGAAGGTTCTGATGCCTCCAGCCAGTGGCTGGCTTACCCAGAGACGCAGTGCGCTGATCCCTGGGGGTACTGCAACAAGAGCGGTGACAAGACCGTCTGCGTAAGGGAGCACCTGGAGAAGCTGGGGGTTGACGTGCTGGCGGTCACCGTGAGCGGCAGCTTAGGAGACGGTGCTGTTTGCCTGGCCTGCCAATGCGCCAGCGGGAGGATCTTCAAAGTAAAGGTAAACCAGGCAGACGTTGACCGGGTAGTGGCTCTTGGGTTCAAGAAGTTCTAAGCAGGTAAAGCCCCGGTGAAGTACCTCCATTTCCGCATTGGCCGTGGAGAGGAACTTAAATTTCTGTTTTTGGGCTGTTTTTTTAAAAATAGGCCGAAAACAGAAATTAGTGGAGTGTCTGTGCGAGCCACGGGCGGGTTCTTCTAATGGAGAGAGAAGAGCATCTGTTGGCCTTTACTTTGTCCTCCTGAAAGGGTTTTGGCGCATGTTTACCTTGGTCTTTTGCGCTCCAAAACGGCATCAAAAGAACCAGGTTTTGCCATTTCTCTCACTTGGGCGCTGCTATGCTGAACAAAAATGCTTTGCCAGAACCTTTTACTCCCGTTCTTCGCCAGCAAGGCCAAAATGTAAACCATCTCTTAGGGAACAGGGGGCGAACGGCAAGACCTGTTGCAAAACGCGGGTCTAACTTTTCTCAAGATGCTTTCAGGGAGACGGGAAGTGTAAAACAAAGCACCCGTTTTTGGGCTGTTTTCTGAAAAACAGCCAAAAACGGGTTGACTGATCTCTCTGAGTCTTTTGAGCAAGTTTACGTTTGTCTATTGCGCTGCAAACGGGCCTTAAAAGCATCTGGCATCGCGGTTGCCCCGCCCCATAGTGCGGCTAAGTTGCTCTAAAAACGTTCTAGAAGCACCTTCCGCTCCCCGTTTTTGCTGCAGAAGCACAGTGTAAACCAGCACTTACAGCAATTGACCCAGGGCAATCTCAAAGGAAGTTTTGGCTATCTCTGTTTTCTGCGGATTGCGGTCATGCGTTTTCTCCAGGGCTGTTTTGATGGTGCGGGAGATATCTGAGAAAATGGCCTCATCTGTGATTTCCACATCCTGCTCCATTAAATAGGCAAACACCCGGGCCATGCCGCAGTTAGCCACAAAGTCAGGAATGACAGACACGTGCTGGTCAGCAAACTCGCCGGTTGCCCCAAAGAAAATCTCCGGGTCCTGGAACGGCACGTTGGCTCCGCAGGAAATCACTTCCAGTCCGTTGGCCTTCATGCGCTCTACCTGATCCCGGGTAACCAGGCGGGAGGCCGCCGCCGGAATAAAGATTTCAGCCTCCAGGTCCCAGATGCGTTGGTTCACTTCTTCAAAAGAAAGGAGGTTGTTGGCGGTTAAGGTGTTCCCGTGGCGGTTCAGGAACAGATCATTGATTTTCTCTGTAGAGAAACCTGCTGGGTTGACCAGGCCGCCGGCGCGGTCAATGATGCCTACCACCCGGGCGCCTTCACTGGCCAGATAATAGGCGGCTGCCGCGCCCACGTTGCCCCACCCCTGAATGATGGCGCGTTTGCCTTTCAGGTTGCCGCCCCAGATCTCATAGTAATGGCACACCGCTTTGGCCACGCCGTACCCCGTGATCATGTCGGCTACGGTGTATTTGCGGGCGAGGGAAGGGGAATAGTTTACATCTTCCAGCACCTTGCTCACGCCCTGGCGCAGCTGGCCCAGCTTGTTGATCTTTTGTGGCTCTGTGGCGTGGTAGTGGCCGTTGACAATGCCTTCTTGCGGGTGCCACAGGCCGTATTCTTCTGTGATGGGAATTACCTCATGGATCTCGTCTACGTTCAGGTCGCCGCCGGTGCCGTAGTAGTTTTTGAGCAGCGGGAACACCACGCGGTACCAACGCTCCAGCACGCCCTGCTTCCTGGGGTCAGCGGGGTCAAAGTTGATCCCAGACTTGGCACCGCCAATGGCCGGGCCCGATACGGTGAACTTCACCTCCATGGTTTTGGCCAGAGACTCCACCTCGCGTTTATCCAGGCCTTTGCGCATGCGGGTTCCGCCGCCGGCCGCCCCGCCCCGCAGGGAGTTGATGACTACCCAGCCTTCGGCCTCGGTTTCAGAATCTTTCCACTCAAACACAATCTCAGGGCGCTTGTTCTCAAATTTGGCGAGCAGGTCTTTCATAGCGGGAGGTTTGCTTTGGTTACCTGGCAAAGGTAGGGGATAACTAGCGTTTGGTAAAGGGGAAATTGTTTTGCTGTTGGAGGATATCTTTTCTGCTTGAAGCAGGGCGTGGTCTGCTGTTGCTGCTGCCATGGACAGGCATAGCCTGTTGTTCCCTGCTGGGTTGCCTGTGCGGTTGGCGGATTCGTTGCGCTGCTGGCTGCTGTTGAAATGCTTAGTCTGCTGCTCCCTTGGCTGCGGCAGGAATGTGTAGTCTGTTGTCCCCCTGGCTTTGCCGCTGTTGACGTTGCTTCATTTCTGTTCCTGTTTCATCTTTTCCGGTAAGCGCTCACGGCCGCGGGGCCCGTCCTGGCGGTGAGCACTGCTGTTAAAACTACGCCTTTGGCGTTGCCGCTGGAGTGGCACCGTATGAACAGAGGCGCTCACCCCCAAGACTGGTTTGGGTTCCTTTGCTGTAACTGCCTTACTTGCTCATTCTGCCTCTGCAGGTAACCGTTGCTGTCCCGCTAGCCTGAGCCGGGCCCGTGCTACGCACATCAGTCAGAGCAGAAGTGTTGATTGTGCATTGCTGCTTGCCTGTTGGTTTGGTTCAGGCGTTTCGGAGAATGGTAGAGACCAGGCACCGCCTTGTCTCCCACGCATATTTGATACTCCCCCTTTGAAGGGGGCGAAGGGTGATGTTGACACAGGAGGACACGCATTGCAGATAACTCCCCTCCCGGGAGGGGGAGGGCACGCATGGCTGATTGATCCCCGCGCGCTCCCGGCGAGTCTGGAGACTTGCCCCAGCTTATGGTATGAGACCCATGCTGCGGGCCAGTTCCATCTCCAAAATCAATAAGCAGCTATTAGCCATTCATCAGACCTGCGGGCGTCTGTGCCAACTGCCGTTTTTAGGCTGTTTTCGCCAAAACAGCCTAAAAACGCTAATTCCAGTAAATAGCGCCGCCGCAGTTGTCATGGCGGGCACCGGTCACACTTTGGAGGCAGTTGGGTTCCTGCCGCCAGCGCAGTACGCCCAGAAACGCGAAGATGAGGGCTTCTTTGAAGTTCACCAGCTCCGGCTCGGGGACCACTACCTCAAAGGTGGGGCCTAAGTAGTGTCTGATCTGCTCTACCAAAAAAGAGTTGAACGCCCCGCCGCCGGTGAGCAGGAGTTTGCCCCGTTGCTGGTCAGCGTGCTGGCGTACCGCCTGGGCAATCTGGTAGCCCATGTGGTGGCAGGCGGTGTGTAGTTTGTCCTGCACAGCAGCTTTCGATTCCTGGATTGCCCGTAAGCTGTTTTCGTCTGCCCACTCCTTGCCAATTGATTTTGGGGAAGGGGCTGAAAAGTAAGATGGCTCATTGAGACGGTCAAACAGGGCTTGGTTGAAGCTGCCGGAGCGGGCCTGGTCACCGTTTTTATCATAGGGCATGCCCAGCTGCCCGGCCAGCGGGTTCAGGAGCATGTTGCAGCAGGAGATGTCAAACGCTAGCCTTCGGTCCTGGCCTTCCTGTGAGATGTTGGAGATGCCGCCCAGGTTGAGGCAGAAATCATATTCGGCGAAGAGCAGGCGGTCGCCAATGGGGACCAGAGGGGCACCTTGTCCGCCCAGGGCAATGTCCAGGGTTCTGAAGTCGCAGACGGTGGGTGCTTCGGCGGCGGCGGCCAGGTACGCGCCGCTGCCCACCTGGAAGGTGATATGCAGCTGGGGCTGGTGAAACACCGTGTGGCCGTGCGAAGAGACAAAATCTACCTGCAGCTGGTGACGGTCTACAAAGGCTTTTACCAGCTCGCCCAGGTAGTGGCCGTAAGCGCGGTCTGTGGCAATAATTTCTACCGCGCTGACCTCTGTGAGGCCTGCCAGACGCTGTACCCATATATCTGAATATGGAACTGTTTCTGTATTAAGTATTTTATATATCCAATTGCCTTCATTATACGTAAATCTGCAATAAGCCAGATCCACTCCGTCTAACGAAGTGCCAGACATTATGCCTATAACATGGTAATTCTCCATGCGTTAAAGTAACGTAATGTTCTGGTAACTCGCAAAAGGGGGTATGAGGCGGGTTTAAAGGGCGCGGGCTGCGCGCCTCATTGTAGTACAGATTTAGTGTGTCCTTATGAAAAGTTTATTATCCAGAGTGGAATCTAAGAAGATAGATAAGGCGGCGTCCATGCTCAAGGTGTTGGCGCATCCTAAAAGGCTGGCCATCGTGGATCTTCTGGGTAAGGAAGATAAAATGACTGTAACGGAGATCTACCAGTACCTGGATCTCCCGCAAGCCATTGCGTCACAGCATTTGATCACACTGAAAGACAAGGGGGTTCTCTCGTCTTTCAAGGTGGGCACCAAAATCTATTATTCCCTATCTATTCCCAAGCTGATTGATGTGATTGACTGTCTGGAGGAGTGCTGCGGCGACCTGTAGCCTTTCTCTTTGCCCGTTTCCCCCATCAAGTAAGTATTCCCCCAGAACCGTTTCCGGCCTGTTTTCTGAAAAGGAGGCTAGAAACGGTTTTAATTTTTTAGGGAGAATGGGTTTACCCCTTTCTCATGGGCGCTCACCCCTTTTATTTGGGGAGGTGCGTTGGGTTCTGTTGCTTTGAACCAATTAACGCACAAGCCTATGAACCTCAAGAACCTTACGCCGCTTCCTATTGGGCAACAGGCCATCATCCACGCCGCTTTGGTTTGGGCAGGCCTTACGGTACTGGATACCGCTTTTTACAGTTACAGAGTAGCCACTGAGGGGTACTTCCTGTTTTATGGGAACGGTTCTCCCGTAACCGTTTGGCAGCGCCTGGGGGAAACGGTGTTGCGCTGGGAAACCCTGGTGTTTCTGGCAGTGGCGGTAGGGGTGGAGCTGCTCTACCATTTCGTTTTTAAGTGGAAAAGCATCAAAGTCTTTGCCCTTGCCTGCGTGTTGCTTTCTTTGGGCACGGTGGTGGTGGTGCTGCTGGCCTTGCCGCCTCAAGGCTCTGTGGGGGCCGCAGATTTCCTGGTGGTGTTTTTTGAAGTGTTCATCTATGCGGTGTTGTATGCCCTTACCCGCAACCTCATCACCAGGCAGGCCAGGGAGGCAGAACAGAGAAGCCACCATGCCCAGGCCGAACTCAGCACCATCAAAGCCCACCTGAACCCGCACTTCTTTTTCAATACCCTCAACAGCCTGTATGGAACGGCTATCTTGGAGAAGGCAGAAAAAACTGCGCAAAGCGTGGAGCAGCTGGCTGGCATTATGCGCTATGTACTCACAGAGGCGCAGGAGGACCTGACCGAGGTAGCCAACGAAATCAAGTTCCTGCAAGATTACCTGCAGCTGCAGCAAATGCGGTTGCCGCGCGGGAGAATATTAAGGTGAAGACGGAAATAATCTATGACGGAACCCCCGCCCTCATTGCCCCGCTACTGCTGATCCCTTTCATAGAAAACGCCTTTAAGTACGGCATCAGCCTAGACCAAGACTGTTTTGTGCACCTTTGCCTGCAGGTGAAGGACAGGCAATTGGAGATGGTGCTGGAAAACCAACTATTGCCAGAGCGGCAAAAAGACCACGGCGCGGGCACGGGCCTTGCGCATGCCCTAAAACGCCTGAACCTGCTGTACCCACAAAAACACCATTTGGTGTTGGAAGAGCAACCGCATTACAAAGTCAGGCTCAGGCTTGACATGCGCCAGATAGACCGGTAACTTTAAAAAACTCCCTCAAAAGAAAACGCCCATGCGCTGCATTGCCCTAGATGACGAGCCCATTGCCCTGGAAGTACTAAAGGCGCACGCGCAGAAAGTGCCTTTCCTGCAGTTGCAGGAAACATTTGTGAGCGCCTCTGACGCCCTGGCCTATCTGCAGCAGCACCCTGTTGACTTAGTTTTCCTGGATATTAAGATGCCAGACATTACTGGTATTGAAGTAGCCAAACTCATTGGCAACAAGGCCAGCCTTGTCTTTACCACCGCCTTTGCGGAGTTTGCCCTACAGGGGTTTGAGTTGGCCGTGGTAGATTATCTGCTCAAGCCCGTTACTTTTCCCAGGTTTCTGCAGGCCTGCACCCGCGCGCAGGAGCTATTGCCCCACAAGCAGGCCGGCAACGCTGGGCCGGGGGCTACGCCGGAGTTTCTGTTTGTGAAGGTAGGCTATGACTGGGAGCGCGTGAGCCTGTCTGAGCTGCTTTACATTGAAACCGATGATAATTACCTCACCTTTCATGAACCGCACCGCCGTACCCTCACCCGCATGACCCTGGCCGAGGCCCTGGAGAAACTTCCCGCCCAGCGTTTTGTGCGTGTGCACCGGTCTTATGTAGTGGCCATTGACAAGATTGAGAAGATAGAGCGGCACCAGGTCACCCTAGCTGGCAAGCCCCTTCCCGTCTCCCCCACCTACCGCGACCATCTGTTGCAGCAGCTGTTATAGAACCACAATTCCCGTTTTAGGCTCATTCCCAGATACGAAGCCCAAAATGACTGCCTTTACTCCTTGTATTTCAGCACCAGCACCGCCGGCACCGGGCGCTGCCCTTCCTTGTCTGAGGGTTTGATGGTGTCTTTGCCTTTGACATACAGCGCACTGGAGCCGCCGCCGTCCAGGTTCAAAGCTTCTTTGCAGCCTAAACCTACCATCAGGGTGGCCAGCTGGTCTAAGCTGCGCCCTCGGCAATGCCTTTGTGGCGGCCTTCCACCATGAGAATAATCAATTTGTTATCGGGCGTGTAGCCCATCACGGTGCGCGGGTTGGGCCCTCTGAAACTGGCGCCGCCACGCAGTTCTTCCTCTGCCGTGATGTGTACCTTGCCGTCTTGCACCAGCACCGGGCCACCGCCCACGGCCACCCGTGGTTTCCAGCGTTTCATGTGTTTCACGGTGCGTTTGCTGGGTGCAGGAGCGGGGTTTCCGTTCACTTGGGTAGCGTAAGGTGCGGCCAACTGCATGGTCTTCTGCTTCTTGCCCATGTTGTAGGCCCAGGCCACGTCTGCAGTGCGGTTCCGGAAAAACCCGATGGCCCCGGTGGTGGGGTAGAGGGTGAGGGTGTCTGTGCCCTGGGGGTTCTTGCGCTTCACGGTAGCCTGCGGGGCCAGCACTTTGCCGTCATTGATGACTAGGTTCAGGTTGCGGTTGTCTGCGAAGGAGAAGAACGTGGTGTTGACGGTGGCCAGCACATGGCCCGGTTCCTGCTCAAAATATTGTTGGGGCGTGTAGCGCTTGCCGTTGCCCACGCGGGTTAAAATCTCCAGTTTAGGGTCTTGCAGGTCAGCCTCCAGATAATAGGCTTTGAAGGGTTTGCCGTCCAGGGAGTCAGAGGTGGTGAAGACTTTCACGGAGGCTGGTAAACCCGCTTGGTGTGGGGGGGAGGGAACCCAGCGTACCTGTGCCTGACTGACGAAGGCGACGCAGGCGGCGGTGAGGGCAAGAAGCAACTTTTTCATACCGCCAATATAAAGAGCCGGGGGTAACTTTTGGTAACGTTTAGGTAAAGCTTTTGCCGGGTTTGAAATGTGAATTTCTGTTTCCGGGCTATTTTGTCCAAAACAGGCCGAAAACGCAAAGAAATTTGTGGCAATGCGTGAGAGACAAGGTGGTGCCTGGTCTCTACAAGGGAACATTATAAAACCTTTTGGGAAGATTCACCTCCCAATGCGTAACTTCTAAATCAACGGTGCATAAATTCATCTCGCTCGCCTCTGGCGAGTGTGGGGTGCCTTCGGCCTCTGGCCGAGTTTCTGCTGTATTTGGTTTTTATTTTGTCACGCGGTGGGATGCCCCAGGCATCTCATACCCTCCAGAGGAGAGCGAGGGTATTGGCGTTTTCGGCCCGCTTTTCTGGAAACAGGCCTAAAACGTAAGCCACTAGAATGTCAATGCATGGGGAAAACAAGCTGCGTCTGCCTTGGGCAAAAGAAAACGGGACTCTCTGTGAAGAAGGTCCCGTTCTGTAGTGGTCAATAAGATGCTCTTAGCTGTGCGCCTCTGCTGACTGTTTCTCCAGGTCAAACAGATCGGTGAGTACGTCAATGAGGGTTTCGGCCTCGCCGCGTTTGCAGGCGGCTTTGAGTTGCAGTACCGGCAGCTTGATGATTTTCTGCATCATAGACTTGGTGATCTCGTCCATGCGCTTGGCTTCTTCAGTAGACAGCTTCTTCATGTACCGGGCCATCTCCTCCTGGCGTATGCTCTCCAGTGCGTTTTTCAGCTTCTGGATGGTAGGTGACACGTTCATTTCCCGGCTCCAGTCTTCAAAGCTGGCAATAGACTCAGAGATGATCTGCTTTACATGGGGCACAGCGGCCAGGCGGCGTTGCAGGGCCTCAGAGGCTTTGTTCTGGATAGTGTCAATGTTGTAGACCAGTACGCCCGGAATCTGCTCAATCTCCGGCTCCACGCTGCGGGGTACGCTCAGGTCAATGAAGAACTTGTAGGTCAGCACGTTCAGGCGGCTTACCATCTCTTTGGTGAAGAACGGCTCGTCACGGGCAATGGAAGAGATCACCACATCTGCCTCTTTCATGGCCTCTACCAGGTTCTCAAACGGAACCACCTGTAAGCCGCACTCATCTGCCAGCAACTGGGCCTTGGCGGTGGTACGGTTGGCTATTTTCACGTTTTTGAACTCAGAGTCTTGCAGGTGGCGGCAGACATCAGCGCCAATCTCACCCAGGCCCACTACCAGTATTTTAGGATCAGTGATGTCAGCCACCAGGCTTTCCACCAGCTCCAGGGCAGCGTAAGAGGTAGAGGCGGCCCCGTCTCTGAAAGACGTTTCCTGCACTACGCGCTTGTTGGTGAAGAAGATGGTGTGCAGCAGGCGGTGCAGGAACGGGCCGGCGGCCTCGTTGTCTACACTCCACTGGTAGGCCTGCTTCACCTGGTTGGAGATCTGCATGTCGCCCACCACCTGCGCGTCTAGGCCCATGGCCACGTTGAACAGGTGCTGCACGGCGTCTGCGTGCTCATTCACTATGGTGAAGTAGTCCAGGTACTGGGAAATATTGGCAATGCCCTTGCTAATGCCCAACAGCTTCACGATCTCGTGGCTGTAATCAGCATCAGAGGTATAATAAACTTCAGTGCGGTTGCACGTGGAGAGTACAAGAATGTCAGTTGCCTGAATGAAATTTTTGAGCGTTTGCAGGAACTGTCGGCACGACCCCTCATCCAAGGCGATAAGCTCCCGTATGTCTAAGGGAGCTTTTTTATATGAAAGACTGACGGCTCTAAAATTGTGAAGCATACGGCAGTTTTAAACTAGCTTGCAAAATTACTTCCATCTGGTATAAAAAAGAAGGATACCGCTTAAAATGTGTTATTTATACAGGTTCTAAATTGCGCTAAGGCAGGGGGCAATGGTGTATCTTCGCTCAGAAAGTACCTTTCTCTGCACACGTACGTAGGCAGAACATCGTTAGGGCTGTACATGATTCCAACTAAGATCTATTCTAAGAAATCACGGCTAAAGCTGCTCATCATCATAGTTGCGTTGGTGATTGGGGGGGCTACCGTGGTCTATACCAACCTGCTGGTGGCCAAGCTGTCTGAGCGCGAGCAGCAACTCATTGACCTGTACGCCAAAGGCCTGAGATACATGGGCAACGCTGAGATTGACTCAGACAACCTGGTGTTTGTGCAGGAGGAGATCATTGACGCCAACCGGTCAGTGCCCGTTATCCTGACTGACGAGCAGGAGAACGTACTCGCTTATAAGAACCTCACCATTCCAGAAAAGATTTCAGAAAAGCGAAAAAAAGCCCTGCTGCAGCGCGAGGTGGCCAAGATGAAGACACAGCACAAGCCCATTGTGGTGGCCTACCAGGATGATTTCAGGAATTACATCTTTTACAAAGACTCTGAGCTGCTCACCCAGCTGCGGTACTACCCGTATGTGCAGCTCACCGTCATAGCCTGCCTCTCGCTCATTGCCTATTATGCCTTCAGTTATTCCCGCAAGGCGGAACAGAACCGCGTGTGGGTGGGCCTGGCCAAGGAGACGGCGCACCAGCTGGGTACACCGCTGTCTTCTTTGATGGCGTGGTATGAGTACCTGAAAGCCAGCCCGCGGTTTGAGAACGAGCCCATTGTGGAGGAGCTGGGCAAAGACGTGAAGCGGCTGGAGATCATCACTGAGCGCTTCTCCAACATTGGCTCAGTGCCGGTGCTCAAAGACGAGCCTATTCTGCGGGTGGTGGAAAACGCCATTGGTTACCTGCGCAACCGCGTGTCTAACAAGGTGAGCATTGTGGTAGAGTCAGACTTCCCGCCAGAGACCACCGCCAAAGTGAACGTGCCGCTGTTTGAGTGGGTTATTGAGAACATCTGTAAAAACGCCGTTGACGCCATGGAGGGCAAGGGCAGCATTACGCTGCGTCTGGTGCGGGCGGGGGCCAAAGACGCGTTGGCGTTAGATATACAGGATACCGGCAAAGGCATTCCCAAAACCAAGCAGGAAGAAGTCTTTTTGCCCGGGTACACCACCAAAAAACGCGGCTGGGGCCTGGGCCTCGCGCTGGCGCGAAGAATCATTGAGAACTACCATGAGGGCCGGCTGTTTGTGAAATCTTCTGAGGTGGGCAAGGGCACCACGTTCCGGTTGATTCTGAATAGATAAGTGCGTTTTTGGCCTGTTTTTGAAAAAAGAGGCTGGAAACAGGGTTAGAAAAGCTTCTCCTTTAATCTCTGGAAGAAGGTAGGTAGCTTTTTGTTTTGCTGAACTGGCGGATTTTTCACTATCGCTACCGCTCCTGCCATCACTACCACCTGTGATAATTGTGCACGGTCTGGCCGCAGCCGTATGGCACTCCTGTTTCGGCTGTCCAGCTCTTTTAGTGGAAGAGTCTCGGTGAGATATCCAATGAAAGAAATCTGGAGGGAAGGGTTTCTGCCTGCACTATCAGGAATAGCCAATTGGAATTCGCCCTGGACCCCGGTTAAGATAGAGATAGACGTTCCGGAAAGATGAACCGTTACGCCCGGCATAGGTTGCAGACTGGCAGAATCCAGGACTACTCCTTTGTAGATGGATGATTGGCCTTTTGCTGGTATTTTAAGCGGAGAAACAGAAGGGGCGGTGGGTTGCGGTTGGGTAACTTTACCAGTTTTCATGCTCTGGGCTTCTGCCGATGTTGAACTTAGCCAAGCCGTAATCCCCAACAGGGCTGCCCGCCACGCCCACTTCCGCTGCGGAAGGGAAATAGCGACTAGCTCTCTATTTAGTTGGTTTTCTTTGAAACGGCCACAGGTTTCCCCTTTCTGTTTGGCAAACCATTCAACCACGTCCGCATCAGTCATAGAAGTAAAATCTACCACGGTTTTCTGGCAGCTGGGGCAGTAACGGCCTTGGCTGTGAGGCGTCATGTCAGCCCAGGACTGTTGGCAGGGCTGGGGCACGGTAAGGGTGAGACGGCGGCTGGTCATGGGGCTGGGGCTTTCCTAAATATACGCATTCAGAATATTTTCCTTAACTTTTACCCTGAATTTCTACACCAAACCGAACAAGTGAGCTTTAAAAGTCTATTCCGCCGCAAGAGTTTAAGCAATGTGATGCACACCCCGCCCGCCGATGTAGCCGCCCATGTGGGCTCGGTGGAGGAGGGGCTGGAGCGAAACCTGTCTGTGCGTGATCTAACCTCGCTGGGCATTGCCGCCATCATTGGGGCCGGTATTTTCAGTACCATTGGCAACGCCAGCTATGACGGCGGCCCGGCAGTGTCAATGCTGTTTGTATTCACCGCCATCGCGTGTGCGTTTTCAGCGCTCTGCTACGCCCAGTTTGCGGCCACTATTCCCGCCAGCGGCTCTGCCTATACCTATGCCTACGCCTCGTTTGGGGAGCTGGCAGCCTGGATCATTGGCTGGGCGCTCATCATGGAATACACGGTGGGGAACATTGTGGTGGCTATTTCCTGGAGCGATTACTTTACCGGCCTTTTGAGCGGCATGGGCTGGGATATTCCGGCGTGGCTCACCATGGGGACCCAGAGCGCGCATAAAGGGTATGAGGAGGTAGTGGCGTTGTTGCAGGCGGGGCAACCGCTCACGGCGGCAGATCCGGTGCAGCTGGAGGCGTACAACACGTGGCTGGCCGCCCCAGACTTCTTAGGCGGGAAGCTGGTGGTAGACTTGCCCGCCTTCATGATCAACCTGGTCATCACCACCCTGGTGTACATTGGGATCAAAGAATCTAAGAATGCGTCTAACCTGCTGGTGGTGCTCAAGATGATTGTGGTGCTGGTGGTGATTGCCGTGGGGATTTTCTACGTGAACCCGGCCAACTGGAGCCCGTTTGCGCCCAATGGCGTGGGGGGCGTCTTGAAAGGCGTGAGCGCGGTGTTCTTCGCCTATATTGGCTTTGACGCCATTAGCACTACCGCAGAGGAGTGTAAAAACCCGCAGCGCGATTTGCCCCGCGCCATGATTTACGCGCTCATTATCTGCACGGTCTTGTACGTGATTATCACGCTGGTACTCACGGGGATGGTGCCCTATACAGAACTGGCCGTAGGTGACCCGTTGGCGTATGTGTTCACCAAAGTAGGGGTTGACTGGCTGGCGGGCGTGGTGGCGGTGAGTGCCATTTTTGCCATGGCCTCGGTGCTGCTGGTGTTCCAGATTGGCCAGCCCCGCATCTGGATGACCATGTCGCGCGACGGGTTATTGCCCCCGGTTTTCTCTAAGATCCACCCCAGGTTCAGAACACCGTCTTTCTCCACGCTGGTGACCGGTTTCTTTGTAGGCGTGCCGGCGCTGCTCCTGAACATGGATCTGGTGATTGACCTCACCAGTATTGGCACCCTGTTCGCCTTTGCCCTGGTGTGCGGCGGCATCTTGATCATTGACCCGCATGGCACCTCAGAAGCCCGCTTCAAGGTGCCTTACCTGAGCGGACGGTTTCTGGTGCCGTTGCTGCTGCTCATAGGCGGGGTGCTGGTATTGTTGTACAACCGCGAAAACGTAGATGCCTTCTGGAGTGCGGTGGCGTTTGACGGCGGGTATGAAACCTTCAGGCATGAAATCCCCATGCTGGTGTTCCTGATCTCCTGTGTGCTGCTGGCGGTGGTGTCATTTACCAAACGTCTGTCACTGCTGCCGGTTCTGGGGCTCCTGACCAACCTGTACCTGATGACCCAGTTAGGGGTGAACAACTGGCTGCTGTTCACCGTGTGGCTGCTCATTGGCCTGGCTATCTACTTTGGGTACAGCTACCGGAACAGCAAACTGGCAGCCCGCTCATAGCGGCTCTCCCGTATTGCAGAATGTGCTTAGGGCAAAGGCCCTTTCTCTGGTGAAGAGAAAGGGCCTTTGCTGTTAAAATGCCTGTATACTAGCTATATTAAGGCAGAGCAGAAGCAGCTACGGTTGAATTTTAAAATGGTTGCAAAAAGGTTGCGGTAATTTTAGGAAGCTTGCCGGAAACAGGTTATTTTTATGGAAAATTACCTACCTAGCCTGACGGACCGTGATTGAGAGAGAACTACTAGAAAGCCATCTGCGTCTTTCCTACCGGGAAGACATGGGCATCCTGTTCATGCGCTGGACCAAGCAGGTGAATTCAGAGCAGTTGCGCAAGGGCTACCTTGACGCGCTGGCCTTTGCCGAAGAGTTGAACGTTCACCTCTGGCTCATTGACCTGAGAGGGCGGGGTGGGGCTACGCCCGAAGACGAAGCCTGGATTCTGGATGAGTTTTTTCTGGAGGCGGAAGGGCGGCTAGGGCACAAGAGCTACATTGGTTATCTGCTTTCGCCGGCCCATTTCACCCATGTGCGGGACAACGTAGGCCTTGAAAAACTCAACGCTTTCAGCAGCAACACCACCATTAACGTGTTTACCTCAGAGTCAGGGGCCGTGAACTGGCTTTCTAACCTGCATGAGGTAGAAGTGCTGCCAAAACGGAAATAACCCCTTCCCGCTTTTCATCAGGCAGAGACAAAGCCGCTTCTTTGCCCAATGGGTCCAGATGATTTCTGTTTCTGGCCTGTTTTCCCAAAAACAGCCCTAAACCAGACCGGTCACTCCTTTTTCCCCTTTCTGTTTCGCCCGGTTCACCAAGAGTACGCCCGCCAGAATGATGGCCATGCCCACGTAGTGCAGGAGGTGAATGGTTTCCCCGTCGGCCACGCCCCAAATCAGCGCTACAATAGGCATCAAATAGGTGGAGGTGCTGGCGAACAGCGTATTGGTCATGTGAATCAGCTTGTTGTAGAACACCAGGCCAATGGCCGTGCTGAACACCGCTAAGATGGCAATGTACCCCAAGGCTTCCCAGGCTGCTGGCTGCGTGGTGAGTTTGTCAAACGCCGGGGTGGTACAGAGGTAGGCAAAGGCAATTGGCCCCACCGTAAGCAACGCCAGGCTGGCCATGGTCAACGGCTTAATGCCGCCCAGGCAGTGCTTGATGATGTTCAGGCTTCCGCCGTATAAAATGGTCGCCAGTACCACGTACAGCCCATAAAAGGAGTTGGAGGAGCTTTCCTGGGCGCTGCCTGAAAATATCAACACCGCCGTGCCGCCAATCCCAATCAAGATGCCCAGCGTGCGCAGCCACGTAATGCGCTGCTGAAAGAAAAGAGCCCCAATGATCAGCGTGAACAGGGCGGTAAGCGAATTCAGTACCCCGGCCAGTCCGCTGGCCAGTTTTGTCTCCGCATACGCAAAGAGAAACGCCGGAATCAGGTTGCCGATGAGTCCGCTCAGCAACAGAAACTTCCACTGGTGCGGCTTGGGTGCTTTTAGCCCCTTCAGCGCGAACGGCAGCAGCGCCAGTGTGGCAATGGTGATGCGAATGGCCCCCAGCTCATCTGACGAGAAAACCTCCAGCCCTTTTTTGATCAGGATAAAAGACGTGCCCCAGATCAAGGCCAACCCAATTAGAATCACCCACGCCATGGTGGGGGTAGAAGTGGCTGGTTCAGTAATAGAAGGAGGGATGGTTTTGTTTGGCACAACAAGGCTGCTACGGCAGAATTAAAAATGAGGCTGCAAAGATAGGGAATCGGTCAGAGACTGGATATTAATAGAGACTGGATATTAATAAGGTTAGGATTACGTTTTCGGGCTGTTTTTGAAAAAATAGGCGGAAAACGTAAAAGCAGATTCTCACTCCTTTTGGGGGAGGATGAGCGGGTTGCGAGGCAGCTCAAGTTGTCATGGCAAAGGCTATTGGCGCAGTCGCTCGCAGGTCTGTGAGACGCTACGAGGTCTTTTGAGCAGGATTTCTTTGGCGCAGATTCCTGTGCATGGTTTGGTCACGCGCTAGTTTTGTATGCCCTCAATACCGGCCCTTTGCTGGCGCGAGACTCCAGTCTCGTGACAAAGAGTGCTGCGAGTCTCCGGACTCGCCGGGACCACAGGGGATAATAGTCTGCAACCATGCTTGCGCATACTGATCCCCTCCGCTTCGGTCGTCAGGAGACGGAGACTACATGCCCGGGGACGGATCGTGAGCAGATAGATGGGAGTCTGGAGACTCCAACCGCCTGTCGCACGAGTCCAGAGACTCGCGCCAGCGCGTTTTTAACAATCAACAATAGACAATCAGCAATTCTCAAAAGACCTCGCAGCGACTTCCAGACCTGCGAGCGTCTATGGTCTATGTCACAACCCCTGCTAAAAAAAAGCCCTCACAGGTTTTCAAAACCTATGAGGGCTACAAAAGTATTTCCGTTTTCGCCTGTTTTCAGAAAAACAAGCCGAAAACGCCTCTGCAAAAGAAAAAAGCTTACTCTAGCTCTGCATACTCCATAGAGTTGGCAATCTCATCTAAGATGGCGTAAATCTCAGCCGGGTCTTCGGTCTGCACCAGGCGGGTGCGGTAGGTTTTCACGTTGGGCAAACCCCTGAAATAGTTGGCATAGTGGCGGCGCATTTCAAAAATACCCAGGCGCGGGCCTTTCCACTCCAGGCTCTTGTCAAAGTGCATCTTGCACATGTCAATGCGCTCCTGAAGGGTGGGTGGGGCCAGCAGTTCGCCGGTCTGCATGTAGTGCTTGATTTCCCTGAAAATCCAGGGGTAACCAATGGAGGCGCGGCCCACCATGATACCGTCTACGCCAAACCGCTCTTTGTACTCCACCGCCTTCTGCGGCGTGTCAATGTCGCCGTTCCCGAAGATGGGGATCTGGATGCGCGGGTTCTCCTTGATCTTTCTAATCAGCGTCCAGTCGGCCTCGCCTTTGTACATCTGCACACGGGTGCGGCCGTGCACGGTGAGGGCTTTGATGCCAATGTCCTGCAGGCGCTCAGCCACTTCCTCCACGTTTTTGGTGGAATCGTCCCAGCCCAGGCGGGTTTTCACGGTCACCGGCAAGCCGAAGGGCTCCACGGCTTTCACAATGGCCGAGGTCATGGCCACCATTTTAGGAACATCGCGCAACAGCGCGGCCCCGGCGCCTTTGCAGGCCACGTTCTTCACGGGGCAGCCGTAGTTGATGTCAATCAAATCTGGCCCCACCTGCGCCGAAATCACCGCAGACTCCCGCATGGCCTCAATCTCAGACCCAAAGATCTGGATCCCGATGGGGCGCTCATAATCAAATATATCCAGTTTCTGGCGGCTCTTGGCGGCGTCTCTGATGAGACCCTCAGACGAGATGAACTCGGTGTACATCAAGTCAGCGCCGTTGGCTTTGCAGACGGCCCTGAACGGCGGGTCGCTCACGTCTTCCATGGGGGCCAGCAGCAGCGGGAACGCCGGAAGTTCCAGATTGCCAATTTTTACCACGTGCTTCAGTTTAAATAATTCGCGTAAATTTACCTCTTTAAAACCACACCGCCTATATGAAAGGTTTCATCTCGCCCAATCTGCACCCGCTTAAGTCGCTTTTGCTGTTCTTTGTGTTCGCGCTGGCGGGGCTGTTCATTGGGAGTTTTCTGGCGGTGGTGCTGGTGAAAACCATCTGGGGTATTGGCCTCATGGACATTGGCGACATGCTGGCCCGGCCCGCAGACTACCCTGAAAGCCGCCCGGCGCTGGTGCTGTACCAGGGGGTGGTGCATCTGGTAGGGTTTACGGTGGCCGCTTTGGCTTTTTTGAAAGTGAATGCCCATCGGCCGTTGGCCTTTCTTTCGCCCCGTGCCACGGTGCCCTTCTACCTGCTGCTGGGCACGGTGGTGCTGTTTCTGGTGATCATGCCGGCGGCGTCTTGGGTGGTAGACTGGAACGCAAACGTTGATTTCCCTGATTTCATGGCGGGGTTTGAGCGTTGGGCGAAGGAGAAGGAGGAGGCGCTGCGGCAGTTAACCCTGGAGCTCACTAAGATTGAAAGCATTCCGCAGTTGATTCTGGGGCTTTTTGTGTTTGCCGTGCTTCCCGCCATTGGCGAAGAATTGGTTTTTAGGGGTATTATGCAGAATGAGCTGCAGCGGTGGTGGCGTAACCCGCACGTGGCCATCTGGGTGGCGGCGTTCATCTTTGGGGCCATTCACATGCAGTTCTACGGCATGCTGCCGCGCATGCTGCTGGGGGTGCTGTTTGGGTACCTGTACTGGTGGTCTGGTAATCTGTGGGTGCCTATTGTGGGGCACTTTACCAATAACGGGTTTATGGTGCTCATGATGTTTCTGCAGCAGCGGGGGCAGATACAGCTAGATATAGAATCTACCCAAGCCTCACCGTGGCATCTTTCCCTGGTGTCACTGGGGCTGACAGTGGGGCTGCTGTATGTCCTGTACAGGGCTTTCAGGCAGCATGGGGCTGCGGCCCATGGAGACGTAGAACCTTCCCGTTTTTAAAGCATACATTACGTTCAAGCCTACACCAACTTCCCCTACCTGACAGTTTATACCATAGTAAAATTTTATCCATAGCGCATCATGGAAGCTACCCCAAAGAACTTATCAGAATTAAAAGACCAGGAACTGCTGGCCGAAGCGAAAAAACAGAAATCAGGTGCTATCATCAACGCCGTGTTCATCGGGTTTCTGGTGGGGATAGTCTTTTACAGCGTTTTGAGCAATGCGTACGGGTGGTTCACCTTGCTTCCGCTGTTTCTGGTCTATAAATTGGTCAAGAATTCAAAGTACAGTACGAAAGAAGTGGAAGTTCTTTTGAAGGAGCGGGGTTTAAGATAGCACAATGGCTGGGAACTGTAAGAATTGCAACACTGAGGTAACGCTCAACTATTGCCCAAACTGTGGCCAACCGGCTCAAGTGAAGCGGATTGACTGGGATTACATTTTGCATGAGATTGAGCACGTGCTGCATTTTGAGCGGGGCATTCTCTATACCATTAGAGAGCTCATCATCAACCCGGGCCAAAACATACGAAACTACCTGTCAGAGAACCGGAGCCGTTTGGTCAAGCCCATCATTTTCATCATTATCACGTCGCTGATCTATTCTGTTTGCAGCAGCTTGTTTCATTTAGAAGACAGGTATATGAGCTATCAGGGAGATAATACGTCTGCCACCAGCGCTATTTTTGCGTGGGTGCAAGGCCACTACGGCTATGCCAACATCATCATGAGCGTGTTCATAGCCCTTTGGATTAAACTGTTTTTCAGGAAAAGCCCTTACAACCTGTTTGAGATCTTAATTCTGCTGTGCTTTGTCATGGGCATGGGCATGTTGATTTATGCCGTCTTCGGGATTGCCGAAGGGCTGGCCCATTTTGACTTTCTGCAGGTAGGGATGGTCATTGGGGTTTTCTATACAACCTTTGCCATTGGCCAATTCTTTGCCCCGCGCAAAGTTGCCAGTTATATCAAAGCACTTTTTGCCTATTTGTTGGGCATGATCACCTTTTCAGTGGCGGCTCTGGCAATAGGCACAATGATAGATCTGCTGCTGCGGTAATAACTTGCAGGTGCCAACATTTTGTCAAATAGGCTATTCCCGTTTTTAGCCTCTTTTCCCAAAAACAGCCCAGAAACGCAACTACAATCCCCTACTCGCGTCGCACGTATAATCTCTGCGTATAACCACCTTTTATGGAGCAACCACAACCTAAAAAAGAACTTAACAACCTGCAGCTGCGCCTGCTGGCGGGCATTATTGGTGGCGCTGTTTTCATTGGGGCCATCTTCTGGAGCGCCTGGACGTTTTTCCTGCTGTTTCTGGTGCTCACGGTGCTGGGGCTGCTGGAGTTCTACCGCCTGCTGGCGGGCAAAGGCTACCAGCCTAACAAAGCGCTGGGCGTGCTGCTGGGGCTGGAGCTGTATGTGATGTTCTTCTGGGTGAAGTACGGCGGGTTAGACCCCCAATGGCTGTACCTGCTGCTGCCCCTGATGGCGTTCACCCTGGTGGCAGAGCTGTACCGCAAGAAGGAACACCCGTTTGAGAACATTGCCTTTACGCTGTTGGGGGTGCTCTATATTGCCGTTCCCTTCGCGCTGCTGCATGTGCTGGCGTTCTGGCCAGAGCGGTACAGCTGGCAGATTATTCTGGGGGTGATGTTCCTGATCTGGGCCTCAGACACCGGTGCCTACGCCGCCGGGAAAACCTTTGGCAAGCACAAGCTGTTCCCCCGCATCTCACCGGGTAAAACCTGGGAAGGCTGGGCCGGGGGCGTGGTGCTGTCTCTGGTGGTAGGCTGGGTGCTGTCTCTGGTGTATTTTGACCTGTCCCTGGAACTTTGGCTGGGCATGGCCGTATTGGTGGCGGTGTTTGGCGTGTTGGGCGACCTGGTGGAGTCAATGCTCAAGCGCAACCTGGGGGTCAAAGACTCTGGCACCTTGATTCCGGGCCACGGCGGTATTCTGGACCGTTTTGACAGCCTTATTCTGGTAGTTCCCTTTCTGGTTGCTTTTCTGGAGCTGACCCGGCTATAATTTCTTGAAAGAGACCGCTAAATGCTAGTTTGGTGTTAGGAATTTGATAATTTTGCAGCCAAATCAAGCCAATATATTATTAAATTTATAAACATGGCAGAGTATAAAGCGGTGTTAAACAGCAAAATGGCCTACAAAGAGCCAGCCCCCATCAAAGACAAGGAGAACCCTTTTGAGTCTATGATGTCGCGTTTCAACATAGCAGCAGAAGTTCTGGGCTTAGATGACGAGACGTATGAAGTGCTCAAGTCGCCCACGCGGCAGGTGATTGTGAACCTGCCCGTGACCATGGACGATGGCCGCGTAAAGGTGTTTGAAGGTTTCAGGGTGGTGCACTCCAATATCCTGGGCCCTTCTAAAGGCGGCATACGCTATGACAAAAACGTGTTCCTGGATGAGGTGAAAGCCCTGGCCGCCTGGATGACCTGGAAATGCGCCGTGGTAGATATTCCGTACGGCGGTGCCAAAGGCGGCATTGTCTGCGACCCTTCCACCATGTCTGCCGGCGAGATTGAGCGTTTGACCCGGGCGTATACCGTGGCTTTGATTGATATTTTCGGGCCTGACCAGGATATTCCGGCCCCGGACATGGGAACCGGCCCGCGGGAGATGGCGTGGCTCATGGATGAGTATT
The DNA here is from genome assembly GCF_001647275.1 of Rufibacter ruber. Taxonomy (GTDB): domain Bacteria; phylum Bacteroidota; class Bacteroidia; order Cytophagales; family Hymenobacteraceae; genus Nibribacter; species Nibribacter ruber_C. The sequence continues at coordinate 128,196 of NZ_LRMM01000004.1, forward strand.
CCAAGACCAAAGGCATGACGGTGAACTCAGTGGTGACGGGTAAACCGTTGGTGCTGGGTGGCTCTTTGGGCCGGGTAGAGGCTACGGGCCGCGGGGTAATGGTTTCGGCCATGGCCGCCATGGAGAAACTGGGCATGGACCCTACGCAGTCAACCGCTGCCGTGCAGGGCTTTGGGAACGTAGGTTCCTGGGCGGCCAAGCTGCTGGCCGAGCGCGGCGTGAAAATCCTGGGCGTGAGTGACGTGAGCGGGGCCTACTGGAATGACAATGGCATTGACATTGAAGCGGCTATTGCCTACAAAAATGCGCACAACGGCCGGCTGGAGGGCTTTACCGGGGCTGAGATCATTGACAACGAGCAACTGCTGGTCTCTAAAGTAGACGTGCTGGTGCCGGCCGCCGTAGAAGACGTGATCACTGCCCGTAACGCAGACCAGATTCAGGCCAGGTTGATTGTAGAAGGCGCCAACGGCCCTACTTCGGCGAACGCCGATAAAATCATCAATGAGAAAGGCATTATGGTGGTGCCAGACATTCTGGCCAACTCAGGCGGGGTGACCGTTTCTTACTTTGAGTGGGTGCAGAACCGCCTGGGCTACAAGTGGAGCCTTGACATGGTGACCGAGCGCTCTGACCGGATCATGACTGAAGCCTTCAACAAGGTCTACGCCACGTCTCAGAAATATAACGTGCCCATGCGCATTGCCGCCTACATTGTGGCCATTGACAAAGTGGCCCAGACCTACAAGTTCCGGGGCGGCTTCTAAGCAGGTGTTGTAACGGCTAATAGGGTTAAAAATTACTGCCCCCTGTCTTTTTTTAGATAGGAGGCAGTTTTTTTTATATTTTTGCTTTTAAAGCCGTAAGTGTATCTAATGAAAATTCATAAGGAAGGTCGAAAGATTCTGTTTTTTACCCTGTTGATCCTGTTGGTGTTGAACATGGTGCTGTACTATTTTAACAGCGAACACCTCACCTTCAACCGGATTTTCTCAGGTATTTCCTTCATTGTATTCCTGCTCATTCTGCAGTTCTTCCGGAGCCCGTACCGCAACCTGCTGCTGCATGAGGACCTGGTGGTGGCCCCCGCCGACGGCAAAGTGGTGGTGATTGAGAACGTGGAGGAGCCGGAGTATTTCAAAGATACCCGCAAGCAGATTTCTATCTTCATGTCACCCATCAACGTGCACATTACGCGTAACCCGGTGTCTGGCATTGTAAAGTACTTCAAGTACCACCCGGGGCATTATCTGGTGGCGTGGCACCCCAAGTCCAGCACCAAAAACGAGCGCACCACGGTGGTGGTAGAGTCTTTGGCCGGTCCAGAGGTGTTGTTCAGACAGATTGCCGGGGCCATGGCCCGCAGAATTGTCTGGTACGTGACCGAAGGCGATGAAGTAAACCAGGGCGAGGAGTTCGGGTTCATCAAGTTCGGCTCCCGGGTAGACATCTTTGTGCCCGTTGACACCGAAGTGAAGGTAGAACTGGGCCAGAAAACCAAAGGCGGCCAGACCGTGATTGCCCAACTGAAGACCACTAATTCAGGGTCTATCTTCGGGTAAGGTTTCTGTATCAGGTAACGCAGTTGAGTATCAGGTAGCACGTAGCACGACTTTTCTGTTTTTTTATAAAAAAAGAAGCCTCATCTGGGTAAGATGAGGCTTCTTGCGTTTTCGGCCTGTTTTGACCAAAACAGGCGAAAACAGGAATTTTAAAGGTGATGCTGCTCTTAGAAGGAGAGGGAAGAGCTTTGGCCAATAGATGTAACCGCTTCTCCTAATATAGACATTCTATGGCGCAAGCGTCCGCTTGTGACTAGGTATATCTGATTCAGAAATGCGCGCCGGCACAAGCGGCGCTTGCGCCATTATCAACCGAATCGCACCAAGTCGCTATTTCCGTTTCTGGGCTGTTTTCGCCAAAACAGGCCAAAAACAGAAAGTCTTGCTACGTGATACGAGCTTAGAACCAGTTCTCTGCCAGCTTCATTAACTGCTCCAGGTACTTCTGGTCTACGGCATCAAAGTCATCTAACCGGTCACTGTCTACGTCTAAGACCATTTTCACGGCACCGTTTTTGAGCACAGGCACCACAATCTCAGACTTGGAGGCGCTGCTGCAGGCAATATGCCCCGGAAACGCTTCTACGTCTGGCACCAGAATGGTTTCCTGGCGGGTGTAGCAGGCGCCACACACCCCCTTGTGAAACGGAATGCGGGTGCACGCCACCGGTCCCTGGAACGGCCCCAGCACCAGTTGGTCTTCCTTCACCAGGTATGCCCCCACCCAGAAAAACCCGAAGGTTTCTTTCAGCGCGGCCATCACATTGGCTAGGTTGGCAATCAGATCGGGTTCCCCGGTGACCAGAGCTTCAATCTGGGGCAGGAGCGCTTGGTATTTCTCTTCTTTGGTAAGGGTGCTGTCTATGAATAAGTCTTCGGCCATGAGATACTATGCTTGTGAATAAAGTGCTGAGGTGCCAATAAGAAGGCGCGCCGCAACTGTGTGACTACAACTGCAAAGGTAGGGCAGTAGGTTTCCTGTCGCAACTGGTTTCATAAAACGGAACGCCAGATTCCCCTCCTGCGAGAAGGCCGGTAAGTTTTCTCACCGCTGCATGAAGCGGCGAGCAAAGCCAGGGAATCGGCCGGAGGCCGAAAGTAGCTCACACTTGCGGGACGCGGGCGATTAGAATAATTTCTATGGAACAGAACGCCCATCATGGAGGAGGTGCTCTTCTGCTAAAGAGAAACTGCTGGGCTAGGGGAGCCGCTCCTTTGGTTCTGGAACTAGCGGCGCCAGTTGAAAATGGCAATATTGCCACAATGTTGCGCGGCCGCAAACAGGGGCAGCGGGAGCCTCTTTTTTCTGTCTGCTTTTCGGCAAAGCCGATGTTCTGTTTTCGGCCTGTTTTCTGAAAAACAGCGAAAACAGAAAAGCTAGAGGCTGAAGTGGTTCCGGTAAATAGTCAGTTCATCAGCGCCTGCCAAATTTCTGGAAGCAAACGGCATGGCCGGCAGGGCGGGGGCCTTCACGCCGTCCCCCAATTTCACCGGGCTTTTGAACACCCGTATCTCGTCCCAGAGCCCAGCCTGCAGAAACGTTTCCAGTAGCACGGTGCCGCCCTCTACCAGTACAGACTGCACCTGCCGCTGATGCAGGTCCTGCAACATCTGCTCCAGGAAACCGCCTTCCGGCGAAAGGGTAACGAACTGGGTTTTGGGCAGATTTTCCTTCCGCGCCAGCGTGTACACCAACGTAGGGTGGGTGTCATCTAACAGGTGGTGCGTGCCGGGTACCTGGAGTTGCCTGTCAATGAAGATACGGGTGGGGGCCTGCCCTGGCCAGTGCCGAACGTTGAGCCGGGGGTTGTCATGCAGGGCGGTGCGGGTGCCTACTAGAATGGCCTGCTCTTCTGTGCGCCACTTGTGCACCAGCTTCTGAGACAAAGTGCCAGAGATTTGGCAGCCTTTAAACCCGGGGAGCGCGATAAAGCCATCAGCAGACTCGGCCCATTTCAAAACCAGGTAGGGGCGCTTTCTGGTCTGGAAGGTGAAGAAGCGCCGGTTCATCTCCAGGCCTTCTGCTTCTAAGACGCCTATGTGAACTTTGCAGCCGGCATCTACCAGTTTTTGAATGCCTCTGCCAGACACCAGCGGGTTGGGGTCTGTGTTGCAGATCACCACGTCCCGTACGCCGTGGGTTATCAGAAAATCAGCGCAGGGCGGGGTTTTGCCGTAGTGGGAGCAGGGCTCCAGCGTCACATACACGGTGCTGGCTGGCAAAAGGCTTTTGTCTTGCACGCTGTTGAGGGCATTGACCTCGGCGTGCGGACCGCCAAACTGCTGGTGCCAGCCTTCGCCAATGATCTTGCCCTGGTGTACTACCACGCAGCCTACCATGGGGTTGGGGCGCACCCAGCCCTGGCCCAGGGTGGCCAGGTTAAGGGCGCGTTGCATGAATTTCTGATGAGCAGGCATAGGCTGTTTACGGGCAATTTGTGTGATTCATGTCCCAATATCGGCTGTTTTTTCAGAAATTGCCCAAAACTGAAGAGGATGCCCACCATAGGAGAGGTTTTAGCGCAACTGGCGCAACAGCTGGAACAAGTCTACGAGCAACCTGAAGCCCGCACTATGTCTGAGTGGGTGCTGGAGCATTTCCTGCAGACCAACCGGTTTGGGCTCATGCAAAAGCGAGCCGGGGCTGCCTCAGAAATTCTGCTAGAACAGGTTAGGCAAGCGCAGCAGCGGCTGTTGCGGCAGGAACCGCTGCAATATGTGCTGGGTGAGGCGTCTTTCTACGGACGGGAGTTTAAGGTGACGCCCGCCGTGCTGATTCCGCGGCCGGAGACAGAGGAACTGGTGCAGTGGGTTGTCAAAACGTATGAGCGCCACCCAGAAGTAAGGCTGCTGGACATTGGTACCGGCAGTGGCTGCATCCCTATCACGCTGGCCGCCGAACTAGAGCACGCGCACGTGTGGGGGCTGGATGTTTCTGGAGATGCTTTAGAGGTGGCAAAAAGAAACGCTCTGGAGCTGGGGCAGCGGGTGGAGTGGCTGCAGCAGGATATTTTGCGGGAGGTGCCTGGGTTGCCGCCCTATAGCCTGGATGCCGTCATCAGTAACCCGCCGTATGTGCTGGAGCAGGAAAAAGAACTGATGCGTGAGAACGTCTTGCACCATGAGCCCCACCTGGCGCTGTTTGTGCCCAATGAGGACCCGCTGCTGTTCTACCGGAGAATTGCTGAGGTGGCGCAGCGGCTGCTGAAGCCCGGCGGGAGGCTCTTCTTTGAGATCAATGAGCAGTTCGCGCAGGAGACCGTGGCTATGCTGCAGGCGCAGGGGTACCGTGAGGCCCGTGTGAGAACAGACCTGCGGGGTAAGGAGCGGATGGTAGCGGCCACGTGGGCGGGCAACTAATGCTCTTGCCTTTCTGCGCATACCAACGCACTTTTAGAAAATGGCGTAAAAACAGCTGATTCAGTAAAGATTTCTTTCTTTAGATTCGCCTTCTTTAGCAGCAAGGCTGGTGGTAACAAACAGATTACAAGGAATTGTTATAAAACTTGTACCTTTGCGGTAGTAAAAAAAGTAATATCCCTGCAGAGGCTTTTTGCGTATGCAGCCTGATTCTGTAGAAGCTCACGTTATACATGACTGACACCACCCCCCCGTATTTTGCCCATGAAACCGCCGTCATTGACGGGGGCTGCCAGATTGGGGAAGGCACCAAGATATGGCACTTCTCCCACATCATGCCAGACTGTGTGATTGGGAAACGCTGCAATATTGGCCAGAATGTGGTGGTCTCACCTGGCGTGGTGCTGGGGGAGAATGTGAAGATCCAGAACAACGTCTCTGTGTACAGCGGGGTGATCTGTGAGGATGACGTGTTCCTGGGACCCTCTATGGTCTTCACCAACGTGCTGAACCCGCGCAGCGCCATCAACCGCCGGGGCGAATACCAGAAAACGCTGGTGCAGAAGGGCGCCAGCATAGGGGCCAATGCCACGGTTGTCTGCGGAAACACCATAGGGGCCTACGCCCTGGTAGGGGCCGGGGCCGTGGTGACCAAAGATGTGCCCCCTTACGCCCTGGTCTATGGCAACCCTTCCAGGCAGCACGGCTGGGTGAGCGAGGCGGGCCACAAGCTGCAATTCAGCAATGAGAATAACATAGCCAGCTGCCCCGAGACCGGTGAGCAGTACCGGCTGGAAAATAATAGTGTAACTAAACTGTCCATTTAAAATAATTTTATTGTGTATCAGCAACTCCTCAACAAAGAAGCCAAGCTGGCGGTTATCGGATTAGGATATGTAGGGCTCCCCATTGCGCTGGAATTCGCGAAGAAGATCAGCGTGATCGGGTTTGACATCAACGAGAAGCGCGTGGAGATGATGCGCAACAACATTGACCCGAGCGGGGAGCTGGAATCTTCGGCTTTTGAGGGAGCTGATATCACGTTCACCCATGAGCTGGACGTGCTGAAAGAAGCCCGTTTCTTTATTGTGGCTGTTCCCACCCCTATTGACGCCTACGCGCTGCCAGATTTGAAGCCTCTGATTGGGGCTTCTACTACCGTGGGTAAGGTCCTGAAAGAAGGGGACTATGTGGTGTATGAGTCAACCGTTTACCCGGGCTGCACCGAGGAGGACTGTATCCCTGTATTAGAGCGCGAGTCCGGCCTTAAGTTCCCCGCTGATTTTAAAGTAGGCTACTCACCCGAGCGCATCAACCCGGGTGATAAAGAGCATACCCTCACCAAGATCGTAAAGGTGGTGGCAGGCTGTGACGCTGAGTCGCTTGACGTGATTGCCAAGGTCTATGAACTGGTAGTAGAGGCCGGTGTGCACCGCGCGTCTTCCATCAAGGTGGCAGAGGCGGCCAAAATCATCGAGAACACCCAGCGCGACGTGAATATCGCCCTGATGAACGAGCTCTCCATCATTTTTGACCGCATGAACATCAACACGTTTGAGGTACTGGAGGCGGCGGGCACCAAGTGGAACTTCCTCAAGTTCTTCCCGGGGCTGGTGGGCGGCCACTGCATTGGCGTGGACCCGTATTACCTGACTTACAAGGCTAAAGCGCTGGGCTATGACTCCAAAGTGATCCTGAGCGGCCGTACCATCAATGACGGCATGGGGGCTTACGTGGCCAGCAAGGCCATCAAGATGATGATCAAGGAGGGCGTGGCCATCTCCAAAGCCAAAGTGCTGGTGATGGGCGCTACCTTCAAGGAGAACGTAGAGGATATCCGCAACTCAAAGGTGGCAGACGTGATCAACGAGCTGAAGAGCTTCGGGGTGCAGGTAGACGTGGTAGACCCGTATGCCTCCTCTGAGGAGCTGGAGCATGAGTATGGCTTTGCCCTGACCCAGAACCCCAGCAATGACTATGATGCCGTGGTGGTGGCTGTGAACCACAAAGATTACCTGGGTCATGACGAGGACTACTTCAAGGGCATCTCCTCTGACAACCCTATTGTAATTGACCTCAAGGGCATTTACCGCGGCAAAATCAATTCACTGCCTTACTGGAGCTTATAAAATCTTCCTATGCGTAAAATCTTGGTAACAGGCGGGGCTGGCTATATTGGCTCCCACACGGTAGTAGAACTGTACAATGCAGGCTACACCCCCATTATTGTTGATAACTTCAGCAATACGGAGGAGCGGGTGCTGCAGGGGCTTGCCCAAATTCTGGGACATGAGGTGGTTTGCCACAAAGTAGACTGTACAGATGCCGCCGCGTTACAGGAGGTATTTACCAAGGAAGGAAAATTTGAAGGGGTCATTCATTTTGCCGCCTTCAAGGCGGTAGGGGAGTCTGTAAGTGAGCCACTGAAGTATTACCACAACAACGTGGCAGGCCTGGTGACGCTTTTGCAGGTGATGGAAGCAAACAACGTGAGCAATCTGGTTTTCTCCTCTTCCTGCACGGTCTATGGTATTCCGGAGAAACTGCCGGTGACAGAAGAGACGCCTACCCAGAAAGCCAATTCGCCGTACGGCAACACCAAAAAGATTGACGAGGAAATCTTGCGGGATGTGGCCGCCAGTGGAAATTATGGCATCAAAACCATTGCCCTGCGCTATTTCAACCCCATTGGGGCGCATGAGACGGCTTTAATTGGCGAACTGCCGCTGGGGGTTCCTAACAATCTGGTGCCGTTCATTACCCAAACTGCAGCCGGGATCAGGGAAAGCCTTACCGTCTACGGCACTGATTATGACACCCCAGACGGGAGCTGCATTAGAGATTACGTGCACGTGGTAGACTTAGCCAAGGCACATGTGGCGGCCATTAGGCGCCTGGAGCAGGAGAATGCGGCTGCTTTTGAAGTATTCAACATAGGCACCGGCCAGGGCAGCAGTGTTTTGGAAGTGGTGAAAGCCTTTGAAAAAGCCACGGGTACTCCATTCCCTTATAAAACGGGCCCACGTCGCCCGGGCGATGTACCGGCAATATACGCAGATGTGACCAAGGCCACAGAGGAGTTAGGCTTCAAAACGTCTCTGTCTTTGCAAGACAGTTTGGCCAGTTCCTGGAAGTGGCAGCAACAATTGATGAAGTAACATTAGAGCAAATGAAAATACTTATTACCGGCGGCGCTGGTTTCATTGGGTCGCACGTGGTGCGGTTATTCGTGAACAAGTACCCGAACTATCAAATCTTCAATCTTGATAAGCTTACGTATGCAGGCAACCTGCAGAACCTGACAGATATTGAGAGTTCGCCTAATTATACTTTCATCAAAGGTGATATTGTTGACCAGGAGTACATCAACGGCCTTTTTCAGGATCACCAATTTGATGCGGTGATTCACTTGGCGGCAGAGTCGCACGTAGACCGTTCTATTACAGACCCCATGGCCTTTGTGCGCACCAACGTGAATGGTACCTGTAACCTGCTGCATGCAGCCAAGGAACTCTGGAAGGCTGACTTCTCCAATAAGCTTTTCTACCATGTCTCTACAGATGAGGTGTATGGTTCTTTAGGCGAGGAAGGCATGTTCACAGAGGAGACCAAGTATGACCCGCGGTCCCCGTATTCGGCCTCTAAGGCCAGTTCAGACCACTTTGTGCGGGCGTACTACCATACCTATGGCCTCCCGGTAAAGGTGTCTAACTGCTCCAACAACTACGGCCCCAACCATTTCCCGGAGAAGCTGATTCCGCTGGCGCTGAACAACATCAAGAATAACATGCCTGTGCCGGTGTACGGAAAAGGCGAAAACATCAGAGACTGGCTGTACGTGCTGGACCATGCGCGTGCCATTGATGACGTGTTCCATAAAGGCAAGGTAGGTGATACCTACAACATTGGTGGCGTGAACGAGTGGCGCAACATTGACCTTATTCACCTGCTCTGCGACATCATGGACCAGAAACTAGGCCGTGAGACCGGTACTTCCCGCCAACTGATCACCTTTGTAACTGACAGGGCCGGTCATGATCTTCGCTATGCCATTGATTCTTCTAAAATTATGAACGAACTGGGCTGGAAACCTTCTGTGACCTTTGAAGAAGGCCTGGAGAAAACGGTAGACTGGTACCTAGAGAATGAAAAATGGCTGCAGGAAGTTACTTCGGGGCATTACCAAGACTACTACAAAGAGCAATATACCCGGTAAATGAAAATTGTGTTTTCGGCCTGTTTTTCAGAAAAGAGGCTGAAAACGCAATTTTGCTTTACCTCAAGTCACGTGCTTAAATAGGCGGCAGAGGCTTTTGTAATAGGAAAAGAAGAGGAAAGGCTGTTTTGGCCCTGATTTCCTGAAAACAGGCCAAAAACAGCATCTATTCCTTGTTCCTGATTCTGAATTCTTAATTAATTACAGTGTACGAACATCCTTTTCACAGCGGCTCCTTGGAGCAAACTTCTTTTTTAGTCACCGGCGGCGCTGGCTTTATTGGTTCTAACCTGGTAGAGTACCTGTTGAAGTACAACGCCAGAAAAGTGCGGGTACTGGACAATTACTCCAACGGTTTCCATAAAAACCTGAGAGCTTTCCAAGATAATGACAGACTAGAAGTGCTGGAGGGCGATATCCGGAATCTGGAAACCTGCATGCAAGCCTGTCAAGGCATAGATGTAGTGCTGCACCAGGCAGCCTTGGGCTCTGTTCCGCGCAGCGTGAAAGATCCGGTCACCTCTAATGAAGTAAACGTGGGTGGGTTTGTGAACATGCTCATGGCCACCAAGGAGCAAGGCGTGAAACGGTTTGTGTACGCGGCTTCATCGTCTACCTATGGTGACAGCAAGTCCCTGCCTAAGGTGGAAGACGTGATTGGCCGTCCGCTTTCTCCGTATGCGGTGACCAAGTACGCCAATGAGCTGTACGCAGACGTTTTTGGCAAAACCTACGGCATGGAAATCATTGGCTTGCGGTATTTCAATATTTTTGGGCCGCGCCAGGACCCGAATGGGGCGTATGCGGCAGTCATTCCGTTGTTCATTGATGCGGTACTGAACGGCAAGCCTCCCAGAATGAACGGTGACGGCGGGCAAACCCGTGACTTCACCTTCGTGGAGAACTGCGTGGAGGCCAACATACGCGCCGCTCTGGTGGAAAACCCAGAGGCCATCAACCAGGTGTACAACATTGCCGTGGGCGATAGAACCTCTTTGAATGATCTTTTCAACATTCTGAAAGACGAGGCGGGGGTAGACATCACCCCAAAATATGGCCCAGAGCGTGCAGGTGACATCAGAGACAGCTTGGCTGATATCTCTAAAGCGCAGCGGTTGTTGGGCTATGACCCGCAGATCAGGATTAGGGAAGGTCTACAGAAAACCTTAGCCTGGTTCAGAGATAACCAGGACTTCATCTATAACCAGAAATAGACCATGAAAGGAATCATCTTAGCAGGGGGCTCCGGCACCAGATTGCACCCTCTCACCCTAGCGGTAAGCAAGCAGCTGATGCCGGTGTATGATAAACCCATGATCTATTATCCGCTGTCAACGTTGATGCTGGCCGGTATAAGAGACATCCTGATTATCTCCACGCCGCATGACCTCCCCATGTTTGAGCGCCTGCTGGGTGACGGCAGCCAGATTGGCTGCAACTTCAGCTATACGGTGCAGGAGGTGCCCAACGGTCTGGCGCAGGCGTTTGTGTTAGGTGCTGACTTTGTTGGCCAGGACAAGGCTGCCCTGATCCTGGGGGATAATATCTTCTACGGCTCCGGCATGAGTAAACTGTTGCAAGCCAACAATGACCCGGAAGGCGGGGTGGTCTACGCATACCACGTGCACGACCCCGAGCGCTACGGGGTGGTGGAGTTTGATGAAAACAAGAAAGCCCTGTCTATTGAAGAAAAGCCCAAACAGCCTAAGTCTAAGTACGCCGTACCGGGGTTGTATTTCTATGACAATGATGTGATTGAGATCGCTAAGAATCTGGAGCCAAGCCCCAGAGGCGAGTATGAGATCACAGATGTGAACAAAGAATACCTGCGCCGGGGCAAACTCAAGGTTGGGATCTTAGACAGAGGAACGGCTTGGTTAGACACCGGCACCATCCAGTCATTGATGCAGGCGGCCACCTTTGTGCAGGTGATTGAAGAGCGGCAGGGGCTGAAGATAGGCTCTATTGAAGAAGTGGCCTACCGTATGGGCTTTATTGACGCAGAGCAGCTGCAGCGCATTGCTGAACCGTTGCGCAAAAGCGGCTACGGGGATTACCTGCTTAATATTCTGAAGTAGCCATAGCCCATTAGGAACGCAAACAGCCCGAAGGCAGAACCCATTTCTGTTTTGGGCTGTTTTTTTGAAAACAGGCCAAAAACAGCTTTAATTGGGGAATAGCAAACCCACTACCAACCCAACCAGAATCAGGGCGGGGGCCGGAATCTTGGTCCAGAGCAGCAGGGCAAACGTCACTACCACCAATCCAAAATTGTAGGGGGTGTTCTCAATGGGGTGGTACAACATGATGGCCGCCGCGCAGACCATGCCAGAGCCAACGGCGTTGATCCCTTCTAAGGACGCTTGAATCACCCGGTACTTCCTGAGTTCCTCCCAGAACCTGATCACAAAGAAGATCAAAAACGTGCCCGGCAGAAAGATGGCAATCGTAGACACCACGCCACCAATAAGCTGGCCGGTAATCCCGTAGTTCCGCATGGAGAGGGTGCCTATATAGGAGCAGAAGGAAAAGACCGGACCCGGTAGCGCCTGAACCATGGCAAAGCCGGAGAGAAACTCTTTGGAGCTCAGATAGTGCTTGAACTCCACAAACTCAGTGTACATCAACGGAATCAGCACCTGCCCGCCGCCAAAAATGAGGCTGCCGTTTCGGTAGAAGTTCTCAAACAGGAGCACCGCCCGCAATTGCGTATACCTACCCAGTAAGGCGGCACCCACAAATACGCCCAGGAACAGCACAAAATTTGCCCACTCTACCTTCATGGGCTTCTTCTCCAGAATGGGCTGCGCTGAGAACCGGAACGCCGTGAGACTGCCTCCGGCCAACAGCAGAACCGGGAAAACCCAGGGAGACCGGAAGAAATAGGCCAGAATAGCAGACACCATCAATATCACAATGCCCAACTTGGTAGTCACCACCTTTGAACTGATGCGGTAGGCGGCAAACGCCACAAAGCCCACCGCCATGGGCTGAATAAAGCGGGTAAAGCCCAGCGGGGCGCCCTGTTCTCCTAAGAAGGAAATCAAAACGGCGGCGGCAATCATAATGAGGGCCGCGGGGGCAATCCAGACCAGCAGGGTAAGGTACGCCAGGTTGGGGCCGCCAATTTTAAAGCCAATGGCCGTAATAGTTTGCGTAGACGAAGGGCCGGGCAGAATGTTGCAGAGCGCATTCAACTCCAGCAGCTCTTTCTCATTGATGTACCGGCGGCGTTCCACCAGCAGCTGCAGCATCATGGCCACGTGCGCCTGCGGCCCACCAAACGCCGTGAGCGAAAGGGAGGCTACATCTTTCAGGAAAATGTAGTTACGGGGACGCAAGTGGGTATAAGGGGAAAATTGTTTTAAGCTTAATTTTTAAAAATAAGCAGAAAAACGAAAGGAGCCCTAAAAGGCCCCTTTCAAAATCAGTAGGAATGGCTTATTTTTTTAGCCCAAGCTCTACCAGACGCTCGTTCAGAAAGTCACCGGCGGTAATATCTGGGAACTGCTTGGGGTTCTGCGCGTCAATGCAGCTCTCCAGACAGGTCAAATCCATCTCAGAGCGCGGGTGCATGAAGAACGGAATGGAGTAGCGGGACGTGTTCATGAGCTCACGCGGCGGGTTCACCACGCGGTGAATGGTAGACTTGAGCTTGTTGTTGGTGTGGCGGCTCAGCATATCGCCCACATTGACCACAATCTGCTCTGGCAGGGCGGTGATGGGAATCCATTTGCCGTCACGGCGCAGCACTTGCAGGCCATCGGCGCTTGCGCCCATCAACAGGGTGATCAGGTTGATGTCTCCGTGTTCGGCGGCGCGTACGGCATCTGCTGGCACGCTGTCTGGGTCTTCAATAGGGAAGTAATGGATGGCACGCAGAATGCTGTTCCCGTTATGCACCTTGTCATCAAAGTAATTCTCTGGCAGCTCCAGGTACAGGGCAATGGCGCGCAGCATGTTCTTACCGGCTTCCTCCAGTAACTTGTAGGCGGTAGACGTGGCCGGCTGGAAGTCTTCTACCTCAGCGGGCCAAACGTTCTCTGGATATTCGTCTTTGATAGGGTCATTGTCGGTCACCATCTGGCCCACGTGGTAGAACTCCTTGAGGTCACCGGTGTTGCGGCCTTTGGCGTGTTCTTTCCCTTTGCCCACGTAGCCGCGCTGACCAGCCAGGCCCGGGATCTCATATTTGCTTTTTACCTCATCTGGCAGCCCAAAAAACTCCTGGGTAGAAGCGTATAACCGTTTGGTCAGGTCATCACTGAGGCCGTGGTTTTTAATGGCCACAAACCCAATGTTCTGGTATGCCTCGCCCAACGCCTGCACAAAAGCAGCTTTGCGGGCAGGATCGCCAGACGTGAAGTCGGCTAAGTCTAAAGAAGGGATTTCCTCTAATAATTTCTCGCTCATGGTCTTCTAATGACGGGTTGTAAAATATGGGTGTTGAGGGGGCTGCAAGTTACAAATTTTCTACCTTTGAAACATTCTACGTATTTGTACGAAAACCATTCCTATGAAAAAGAAACATTTATCTTTTGTAGCCATTGCCGCTCTGCTCATAGCGAGCGCCTGTGATGGGAACCGTTCTGCTTCCACCACTGATACTGACAGCACTGCCACCGCTGACCACAGCATGGGGCATGACAGTGCGGGTGTACAGCATGCGGGCACCATGGGTACGCCCATGGAAAAGGGCGGTTTGAAAGTGTATTCCTACAGCAACTCGGTAGACTTCCCAGACGCTGACCTTGACTTGAACCAGCCGGAGAAAAACGGGAAAGTGGCAGGTGACTCCGTGCAGTTTGAGTACGAGGTGAAAAACTACCAGTTGAGCCAGCAGACCCCAGACGCTGCCACCCATGAGCATGCCAACTCCAAAGAGGGGCAGCACATCCACAACATTGTAGACAACGAGCCCTATACCGCCCACTACAAACCCAGCTTCAAGAAAGCCATTGAGCCGGGCCAGCACGTGGTGCTGTCTTTCCTGTCACGGTCATACCATGAGAGCATCAAGCATAAAGACGCCTATGACCTGCGGGTGATCACGGTGGGCAACGGTGGCAAGAGCAACCTTAAGTTTGATGAAGGCGGGCAGCACCTGTTCTACAGCCGTCCCAAAGGTGAATACAAAGGCGCTGACACCAAGAAGGTCATGCTGGATTTCTATCTGGTGAACACCTCGCTTGACAAAGGCGGCAACAAGGTGCGTGCGACCATCAACGGCAATGAGTTCATTCTGGACCAGTGGCTGCCGTACCTGGTAGAGGGCCTGCCTATGGGCGAAAACACCTTCAAGCTGGAGCTGATCAACAGCCAGGGCCAGGTGATCCCGGGGCCATTCAATACCGTAGAACGCAAAATTACCCTGAAGCAATAAGTGCAACCCCTGGCTAAAGCAGGTTGGCATTTTAGCTTTGAATGCGAAGAAGGGCCGTGTAAGCTTCTGCTATGGAGGCTCTAGAACCGGGTAGCTGCCCGCTACATGCAAGGTAGCTTCTGACTATGCTCCTTTGCCGCACGTAAAACAAATGCCCAACAGGTTCTTAGCAGAAAAGCCGCTCCCAACAGAGCGGCTTTTCTGTTTTGGGGCTGTTTTTGAAAAAACAGCCCCAAAACAGAAATCTCCTCCCAAAGGAGTGCTGGATTCAATCTTATTTGAAAAAGCGGAAGCCCGGCCCGTAAATGAAATACCGCCCAAAGTCCTTCAGAACTGGTTCCTGTTTTCGGCTTAGTTTTCTGAAAACAACCCTAAAACAGGAGTGGTTTTTGCCCCGAACTGGGCATTACCCTTCAGCTCCTTCTTGAAAGCCCTGTTGGTCTCTTTTCTCCTCAAGGGCAATGGCTTCTTCCTCCCCCTTCACCTCTACGCCGTAGTCTCCCAGCACATCTTCAATGTAGAGCATCTTCACCAGTACCATGACCACCGCTACCATAGGCACTGCCAGGAGCAGGCCCCACATGCCGGCAATGAGCCCCAGCAGCACCTGGCCCATGATGGTGAGAATGGGAGGGAGGTCAATGATCTTCTTCTGAACCAGCGGGGTGAGCACGTACCCTTCTAGGCTCTGCAGGGCAATAAAGAAGAGAACCACAGTGAGCGCCTTGGTGGGGTCCTGTACCAGCGCCAGCAAAACGGCGGGAGCCCCGGCAATGAACGGCCCAATATTGGGTATGAATTCCAGCAGACCGGCAAACACCCCCAGCAGCAGGGAAAGCGGTATCCCTATGATTGACAGGCCAACGGCGGTGAGAATGCCAATAACGGCCATAGCCAGCAGCGTGCCCTTTAGCCACCCCCAAAGCGTGTACCTAAGCACATGAAGCACCTCACGGGTTCTGGGTCTGCGGGGTTTAGGCACCAGCCGTACCAGCGCATTGGCGGTTTCGCGGGGTGAAGTGGCCAGGTAAATGCCAATCACCAGCACAATCAGCATATTTGCCAGCGCCCCAAAGGTGGTGGAGAAGAAAGAGAAGGCATTCCGCATGACGGAGCCCTGCCCTTTCAGCATCTGTTCTGGCGGCGGAATCTGCTTCAGGAGCTGCTGCCCGTAAGGCAACGCGGCAATCTGTTGCTTTAGTTTATCATAGGCCTCTGGAAGCGCTTTGCCCAATTGCTCAGACTGCTCAGACAGACTGGGCCCCAGATACATGAACAAACCCACTACCGCCCCTGCCAGAAGCAGGCAGACAATGCCCAATGACCACTTGTAAGGCACCTTGGTGTGCCGCTGCAGGAACGAGCTCAGGCCGTGCAGCAGAATACCAAAAAGCACGGCGGCAAAGAAAACCAGCAGCACCTGAAACGCCATTCTCACAATGGTGTAAAAAAGGAACAGGAGTGCCGCCACCAACGCCACCAGAAGAACTCTTTTCAGAAACTGGTGCGAGGAGGTAGAAGTTGTATTTGTGTGAGGTGCAGGGTTGGGTGTCATAGGCAACGGGAATAGAGAAAGACAGACCCTTTTACGTAGTACGTGCAAAAATTGCTATATATCATCAAAGTAATGTTGTGGGCCGAAGGAACTGGGCTGAAAGACGCTTCTTGAAAAAATGTGAGAAAAAAAGGATGGGAACGCAACTAATCCCGCGCATATCCGATAAAATGGATTCGCCTCTCTGTGTAGGGGCCGGCTGGCCGACGCCAGTCAGCAGACATTGTTCAAAACCATTATATTTATTTTACAACTATGGAAAATCAAACCAACCAACTGCCCCAGGCTGATGCCTCACAAGCCACTTCTTATGACCAGGATTCAGCCAACCGCACCAATGCTTCTGCTCAGGCAAACGGCAAAGGCGGCATGCTGGATAGCATTACAGGCAGCTTGAGCAACATTCAGGTGCCACAGGCGGTGAAAGACTTTGGGGCAACTTGCGCCCGCACGTATAACGGCCTGAGCACCACCCAAAAAGTAATTGGCGGTGCGGCCCTGGCACTGGGAGCCGGGTACCTGGCTGCCTCTAAACAAGGCTGGGTGAGCCAAGGCAAAATGGCCCTTAAAAACAGAAAAGCTGGCAAGAACGCGTAAGTGTAGCGGCACCGGCTTAAGAGCTTTTTTACATTTGCCTGTTGCGCTGCAAACGGGCCTTTAAAGAACCTGACATTGCGGTTGCCTTGCACCAGGCGCTGCTATGCTGCTCTAAAACGGGATAGAAGAACCTTTCGCCCCCCGTTTCGCCTGCAAAAGCAAAATGTAAACCAGCGCTAAAATAGAAAAGGCGACCACATCTTGTGGTCGCCTTTTCTATTTTGATATATTCTGTATTAGCGTCTGCCGCCCCGGTTGCCAGATGACCGCCGGTCATTGCTGCCGCTCCCTTGGGTGCTGGCTTGGCGGTTGTCTGGCCTTCTGCCGCTGTTCTGGCTTTGCCCGGTTCTGGGGCTTCGGCCTTGGCCGCCCCCGCGGTTGGCAGAAGGCGTAGAGCGGGCTTTGTCAGTTGACTTGCCGCCGCCAATGGGCAGTTTTTGGTAATCAGCATGATATGGCTGCTCTTCTTCAACGGGTATGGTCTGCTTGGTAAGCCGCTCAATATCCCGCAGGTAAGGCAGTTCTGTGTCATCACAGAAGGAAAGCGCCATGCCCTCAGCGCCAGCCCGGCCGGTACGGCCAATGCGGTGTACGTAGGTCTCCGGCTCATTGGGCAGGTCAACGTTGATCACGTGGGTTAAATCATCTACGTCAATGCCACGGGCGGCAATGTCTGTTGCCACCAGCGCTTTCAATTCATTGTTCTTGAACTGGGTAAGGGCTTTCACGCGCGTGCTCTGGGCTTTGTCACCGTGAATAGACTGCGCAGAGATGCCTACCTTAGACAGTTCTTTGGCAATGCGGTCTGCACCGTGCTTGGTGCGCGAGAAAACCAGGGCCCGTTGAATCTCGTCGCCTTTGAGCAAATGCTTCAGGAGGGCGCGCTTGTAGGTTTTCTCCACAAAAAACACTTTTTGGGCAATCTTCTCTGCGGTGCTGGAAACAGGGGTCACCTCTACATACACCGGCTCCCGAAGAATGCTGGAAGACAGTTTCTGAATTTCCTGCGGCATGGTGGCCGAGAACAGCAGCGTCTGGCGGTTGGCCGGTATCTGGGCAATGACTTTGCGCACGTCATGAATAAAGCCCATGTCCAGCATACGGTCAGCCTCATCCAGAATAAACGTTTCAATATGCTTGAGAGACAGCAGGCCCTGGTTCATGAGGTCCAGCAGACGGCCAGGGGTGGCCACCAGAATGTCTACCCCGCGTCTGATCTGCTCTACCTGCGGCACCTGCCCCACGCCGCCAAACACCACCGTGTGGCGTATTTTGGTATAGCGGCCGTAGGCTTTGATGCTGTCACCAATCTGTAGGGCCAGCTCACGGGTAGGGGTCAGGATCAAGGCCCTGATGGCTTTGGCCGGATGGGCGGGCCCGGCTTCATGCAGGCGCTGCAGCAGCGGCAAGCTGAAAGCCGCGGTTTTACCGGTTCCGGTTTGGGCGCAGCCCAGCAGGTCATCACCGTTTAGCACCGGCGGAATAGCCTGTTCCTGAATAGGGGTAGGGGAGGTATATCCTTCCTCCTGCAGGGCCTGCAGGATAGGGTCAATTAAATTAAGTTCTGAAAATGTCATGTTCAATCATAGCGGCCTACTTACGGCCAAAAATAAAAGGCGAGAGCATCAGCGCCCATCGCCTACCTTTTAAAGACACAAAGCTACACAAAAAGATTCAGTATGCGTTTTTCACCTGTTTTGGTGAAAACGGCTCATAAACAGAAGCTTTGTTGGTAGGGCGGTATGCTTTCTGAGGCAACCTTCACGCCTGAAAAGGGTTAAATATCTGGTAAATCTGCCTTGCCCCTTTCTAATGGGAGAAACGGCCGAATAAATGAACAAGACTATGGGATCTAAAAAGAAAGACAAAGAGCAAAAAAAGAAAAAGACCAAGAAGCCGTCTAAGAAACGTATGAATAAATGGCTGCGGGCGGGCTTAAGCGGGCTGGCAGGAGCCGTGGCGGTAACGGCCGTGCATGAAACGGTGCGGCGCTTCTACCCCAATGCCCCCCGTATGGATATTCTGGGCATGCGCGCCATCTCCAAAGGGCTGCACTACGCCGGAAAAACGCCACCTACTGAAGAAAGGCTGCACACTTGGTCCCTGGTGGGAGACATTGTCTCCAATGGGTTGTACTACAGCCTCACCGGTTCTAAAAAGAACGCACTGTGGCGGGGCTCCATTTTAGGGGCAGTGGCTGGAATTGGCGGCGTAGTGCTGCCCGGGCCCATGGGCTTAGGGACCGCCCCCAGCAACCGCACCCGTGAAACGCAGGCGCTCACCATTGCCTATTACCTTATGGCCGGAGTGGTGGCCGGTGCGGTGGGCAAATGGCTGAGGAAAGTGAAGGTGTAACGGTTACATTTCCCTTGTAAGGTTTCGGGGTGCTGTTTTCGGCCTGTTTTTTAGAAAA
>NZ_LRMM01000040.1 GCF_001647275.1 Rufibacter ruber
AATGAAATAATAATCAAAGTCAACTTTTTTTATTAATGCCATGCTATATTTAATTTAATAGTTAAGAAAAAAGAAAACAGAACGTGCCCTGCTGCTAAAGAAATAATGTACCGGCACTTAAAGCAGATCATTGCCTTTATCTTTTTCTATGGGTATCTGGCTTACCGCTGGATACCGGTTGCCCCTAGGGGTGGTTGGGGAATGAAGATGGAGTGCTTGCCCCCAAAGCCAGATTGAACAAGTCTGATGCCTGGTAGCATGACCGGTTCCGGAGCAGAATCACTCCCTGGCAATTAGAAAATCCTGTATATTGGGTAGTAATTTCAGGCTTTGTACCGCAAGGGCTGGCGCTTGATTGTTGTATGGTCACTTATCCACCCCAGATGATCTTTAGAAAAACCCTTCTGTTCCTGTTTTGCTGTTTGAGCCTTTCTGTGGCGGAGGCCCAGCATTGGAACCAGAAAAAATGTGCCGTGGTGCTTACGTATGATGACGCCTTAGACGTGCACCTGGACAATGTGATTCCGGTGCTGGACTCGCTCCACCTGAAAGGAACCTTCTACCTCACCGCCGGGGCCCGTGCCTTTACCCAGCGCCTGCCCGAGTGGAAGAAGGTAGCCGCCAACCAGCACGAATTGGCCAACCACACCCTTTTCCACCCCTGTGACGGCAGCCTGCCCGGCCGCAACTTCGTGTCTGAGTATGATCTGTCTAAATACTCCATGCGGCGGCTTATAGATGAGCTGCGCATGACCAACACCGTGCTGGAAGCTATTGACGGCAAAAAAGAACGCACCTTTGCCTACCCCTGCGGCGATGCCAAACTCAACGGTGTTTCTTATCTGGATCAAATGAAGGGCGAGTTTGTAGCGGCCCGTGGCGTGCACAATGAGCTGGTGCCCTTTGCACCCAGAGACCTCTACACCATTGGCTGCTACAGCGGCAACGGCCAAACCGGCCAAGAGCTGATTGACCTGGTGAAAAAGGCCATGCAGAGCAATAGTCTGATTGTGTTCCTGTTCCACGGTGTAGGCGGCGGCCATGGCCTCAACGTCTCCAATGAGGCGCACCGCCAGTTGGCGCAGTTTCTGAAACAGCACGAAAAAGAGATATGGACAACCACTTTTCTGGAGGCCGCCCAGCATTTAAAAACGGCCGGCGCTGTGAAGAAGTAGGAGCGGGTCCTGTTTTCGGCCTGTTTTGAGAAAAACAGCGAAAACGGAAATCACAAATACGTTCAACTACAATCAACTCCCCAGCTCCACTTCTTCCTCTGCACTTAGAACGCTAGACTCAGAAGGCAGGACTCCCAATACATAGCTTTCCAGCTCCTGCGCGCGGTGGGCGGCGGTGTGTTGGGTAAGCACTTTCTGGCGGGCGCGTTCGCCAATGGCGAGGCGTTCTTCCTCGGGTAAATCTATCAGGAAGCCTAGGGTGTCTTCAGCGGAGTAGGAGACCAGAATCTCTTTGTTGAACTCAAAGATTTCATCCAGCCCGTCCCAATAGTCGGAGATGATGGGCGTACCGCAGGCGGCGGCTTCAAAGAGGCGCACGCTGGGCGAGTATCCTGCCTTGATCATATCGGCGCGGGTGATGTTCTGGGTGAAGCGCTGGCGGTTGTAGAATTTACGGTGTTCAGCGGGCGGAAGGTGGTGGATGTATTCGCAGTTCTCAGGCCACTGAATAGAGTCTGGGTACTGCGGACCCGCCACTACAAAGCTGCCCAACTCCCACTGGCGGGCGGCGTCCAGCATGAGTTTCTCCAGCGGCGGCTGGCGGTCATCTGAATAGGTGCCCAGGTAACCTAAGTCCCATACTTTCTCCTCGTTGGGTTCGGGGAAGTACAGCTCCGGGTCAAACGAGCAGTACAGCGGCCGCGCCATAGGCGACCCGAATTCTTTCTCCAGCTTTTCCAGCGTGGGCCCGCCCGTGAACGACAGGTATAGGTCATACATCGGGATGAGGCGCGGGTGCAGGTACTCGTAATCTTCGCGGGCCAGTTTGGCCAGGGTCACCGGCGTGTCAATGTCATAGAAGCCCGTCACGCCCTGCGCGGTGTTGATGGCCCATTCACCCACGGCCACGCCCTCGGGCACATAAGACCCAACCATCACGAAATCCGCGTCGCGCACCTGCTCGGTGAAGCGGGCCTGCAAATCATCTAAGGATTGGTACAGCTCCAGTTGGCAGTATTCAGGATTGGGTAAATCGCGGTGAGAGGCGTACCACGGCACATCGCGCTCCAGGAACAGGATATGGTGGCCTCGGTTACGCAGTTCGCGCACCAGCCCTCTAAACGTGGTGGCGTGCCCGTTCCCCCAACTGGAGGTGATGGACAAACCTAGGATGACTATGTTCAGATGTTTTATTTGACTCATGGTGATGAGATGTTAGTATCTGGATGTTAGATGCTAGACTTTTTTCTTTTTTACTCTTTCGGATTTCTCAATCCGAAAGCCCTCTGTCGGGGTTTGGAATCCCCATGCCTGCCAATTCTGCTCGTGGTTCACGGAGGATTGATAAATCCGCGACAGAGTGGTTCGGGATTGCAAATCCCGAACAGCAATAGTAGAAGCGGCTAACAATTTTCCTGGCGCAAGCGTCCGCTTGTGTCCGCACGCATTTTGAATCTGCTATGCGTTGGCACAAGCGGACGCTTGCGCCAGAAGTAGGTATATCTAGTTATTGTTTTGGGGCTGTTTTCTGAAAAACAGCCAAAACGGAAACTCATTTAAGACACCAGCGCATCAGCGGCCGAAGATTTGGCAGTGGTGCGTGGGGTGGTCAAGAGCAGTTGCTCCAGTTCATCGGCACGGTGCCCGTAGGTGTGCTTAGCCAGTACTTTTTTGTAGGCGGCTTCCCCGATGGCTTTGGCGCGTTCCGGAGTTAAGCCTTGCAGCAACTTGGCTACTTCCTCGCCGTCTTTGGCTACCAGAATCTCTGTGTCTGGCTCGAAGAAGAAGTCAATGCCTTCCCAATAATCAGTGATGAGGCAGGCACCGGCTCCGGCGGCCTCAAACACGCGGGTAGCGGGGGAGAAGCCGTAGCGGGCCATGCTCTCGCGGCTGATGTTCAGGACGGCTTTGGGGGTGCAGTTGAAGGCATTGTGCTCGTTGGTGTACACGTGCCCGATGTAGTTTACGTTGGCACTCAGAGGTTTATCACCCCAGCCGCTGCCGCCTATGATGAATTTCTGTTTTGGTAATTTGGCGGCTACGTCTAAGAAGAACTGCTCTACGCGGGCTTCGCGGTCGGGTAGGCGGTTGCCTAAAAACGCGAGGTCACATTCAAATTTCGCCTCTGGCGCAACGTGGTAATGGGTGGCGGTGTCCAGAGCGTTGTAGATGGGCACGCATTTCTTGGCGCCCAGTTTAGTGTAGGCATTTACCACGGGGTCGCCGCCGCCGTAGGTTAAGATTAAATCATACTGCGGAATGCAGGGGCGGAACGGATCGGCGGGGTCGCTTTCCACGCGGTCCAGGGTAGCGGGGGCATCCACGTCCCAGAAAATCACGAGGCGGTCTTTGCTTTGTAGTTTCAGCACCTCGGCCTCCAGCAGTTCGTCAAACACGCCTACGCCGCTGGCTTTCACTACCACATCGGCGGTAGCCGCGTCTTCCAAGGCATTATAAACTGCTTCCTCGGTGGCTTGGTACACCACTACTTTGGCGTACTCGGGGTCTGGGATGTCGCGGTTTTCCTGGCGCTGGTAGGCATCTGGCTCATAGAAAGTAACCTGGTGGCCGCGGGCATGCAGGGCCCGCACGATACCACGGTAATAGGTGGCGGCCCCGTTCCAGTACGCTGAAACCAGACTTGATCCGAAAAAGGCGATGTTGAGCTTTTTATTCTGCATATGCTACGGGGGAGTTAGACGTGGAGGAAATTTTAGAGGGGGCAATGCCCAGTTCTGCGCAGATGGCTTCCAGTTCATTGACGCGGTGGGCGCAGGAATGGCGGCGGTTGATGACGCGCAGGCCGTTGCACATTAAGTCCATGGCGCGGCGCTGGTCGGTGAGCACGGTTTGCAGGTGCTGTTTCATTTCTTCGCCGTTGCGGGCTACCAGGAAATCTTTGCCCGGGGCGAACAGGTTCTCAGCGTCTTCCCACGGCGCCGAAATAAGCGGAATCCCGCAGGCCATGGCCTCAAACGGACGGATGGTAGGAATGCCGGGCAGCGCCTCTACGTACGGTCTGCGCGGCACGTGCACCGTTACTTTGTACCTGGCAAATACCTCGGGCGCTTTATAATTGGGCAGCCACTCACCGTACTCAATGCCGGCTTCGGCTAAGGATTTAATGGCGTGGTCTGGATAACGTACGCCATACACTTTGGCCTTCAGGCCGAGTTCTTTCACTGGATTTAAAAGGAATTCGTGCAATTCAGCGGTGCGCTCTTCGTCGCCCCAGTTGCCAATCCAGACCAAGTCGCCGTCAAAGGAATCTTTGGTGTGGGGGTAAAAAACGCGGGTATCGGCGGCCTCGTGCCAAGTCCAGGCTTTTTGGGTCCAGCCTTCTTTGAGGTATAACTCTTTGATAACTTGGCCGAAGGCCAGCACTCCGTCATAATGAGTCAAATCATAGGCGGCCATGCTTTCGCGTTCGGTCACGGCGCGGTGGTGGGTGTCATGGAATAGCAGGCGGTAATTGTTCTGCGTTCTGTGCTCACCCACGCGGCGTACTAGTTCATGGTCGTTCCACTCGTGCATGAGCACCAAATCGGCGCCCGCCAGAACTTCGTCTAAATTAAGCGAATCCAGCTCATAAAAATTTGTTTCCAGACCCGGATAATACTGTTGTAGTTCCTCCAGTTTTTGCTCGCCGTATTGGCCAATTAAGTTGCTCAGGCTCCAGCCGCTTTTGGGTTCATAGACCTGCACGACATGGCCTCTGGATTTCAGTTCCGTCACCACGCCGCGCAGGAAGTGGGCGTTGCCATGGTTCCAGTCAGAGAGGAGGGAGTGGTAGAATAAGACAAGTTTCATAGGCATTTTTTGGGACATAAGACTCAAGATGTAAGACTTAAGACTTTTTGTTTTATTAATTTTTTATTCAGGTTCAAGTCTGGGACTTGGACCTGAAATGGCGGGAAGTTCTCAACTGCCATGAGGCGGAGCCTCAAATTTCTTTTGCTGGTCGTCCCCCTTTGGAGGGGGTAGGGGGAGGATTACACAGGAGAGCCAGACATTGCTGATTCTTTTTCAATTGTAAACACCCCTCTTTATCTCCCCTCAAGGGGAGAATCTGCTTCTTCAAACGTTCACTTACTAAGACGCGGATTTACTTCCGTGCCTTTCTGATACTCCCCCTTTGAAGGGGGCGAAGGGGGATGTTTACACCTGCAGGTTCACGCATTGCAGATGTTCACTGTTTTGTTCTTAGCATGAGCTACTCCTATCAGCAACCGTCCTTGTCCTCACCCTATCCCCTCCGAAGGGGGACCACCAGGAATGCTTTAATTACAGTGTCTCCACCTGATTCGCTGCTTCTGTTTTCACGCGCGCTTGCAGACTGGCATAAGCTTGCAGGTATTCCTGCGCCATGAGGGCGGCGGTGTAATCCTGGGCTTTCTTCACGGCACGGCAGGCCATGATGTTGCGGAGGAATTCATCATCAATCAGTTTCTGCAAAATGGCGGTGAGGCCTTCTACATCGTTTGTTTCCACGAACTCTGCGGAACGGTCCCAGACTTCCTTGAGGCTGTTAATCTTGCCCAGCACTAAGGCGCAACCCGAAAACGCAGCCTCCAGAATGGATAACCCGAAAGGCTCATATTTGGCAGGCAGCACGTACAAAGAGGCGCGGGAAAGCCAATCAGAAATTTCCCTTTGGGACAGCTTGCCCAGGAAGTGCACGTTCTTGAAGAGCTTGTTTTCGCCTGTGGCGGGGTGGGTGGCATCACCGGCTATATAAATAGGCCAGTCCACGGCATCGGCTACCTGGGTGAGGAGGGCGATGTTCTTGGCCTCGTCCCAGACCCGGCCCATGCTGAAGATGAACGGTTCCTTTCGCCCGAAGCGGAAGGCGTGTGGGTCGCGGCCGTTGTTTATGACCTGTTTTTGCGAAAATGTGCCATAAACGGCTTCGGCCTCGGTGAGCATGGCTTGGGTAGGGGCTACTACCACATCGGCGGCATGCAGGCCATCGCGCACGCGCTCAAAGTAATAGTCTCGGCCGGCGGGGGCTTTCTCGTTTTTCACGGCGCGCCACCAGGTCTGCACGCACGAATGGATGACCATGAGCACGGGTTTGTTCCAGGGCAGTTGGCCGTGGCAGAAGTTGTTGAGGTGAATGAGGTCTGGATTGAGTTCGCGGCTGAGTTCCAGGAGCCACTCACCGGCCGCGTCCACATCGGCCCAGGGGTAATCCATCCACTCCAGCTGATATTCACTTTCGTACACCGTCACGTTAGAAAGGACGGTCAGTTCCTGCCGTTGCTGCAGGGTAATGGCGGCACCCATGGTGGCCAGGTAAAAGTGCACGTGGTGCGGCGCCATGGCCCGGATGAGCTCCAGGCTGTACGTCCAGACGCCGCCTACGGTGTCGGTGGTCATGAGAACGGTTCTGTGCTGCTTATCTACCATAGATGCGGTCTAAAACGGTGGCTACTTTTACAAACTGCTCTGCCTCTTCATTGAATTTCTCGCCGTTGGCTACCCGTTGGGCCCATTCTACGGCGGCACGTCCGCCCCAGGTATCTGGCGGAGAGACCAGCGTTTCGGTCTTGGTGCCCCAGAACCGATCGGCCACGAAGTCATAGAAGGAACCGTTCACGTTCTTGAACGAGGCGCCGCCGTTGGTGCCGTAGAACGTGGCGCTGATGATGGCTTCCTGCCCCGCGGGTAGGTTCCAGGAACAGCTCAACTGCACGTGCGGACCCGTAGCCAGGTGAATGCTGGCGGTGGCGTAGTCTTCTACCTTGCCATCGGCGGGGGTAACACGTTTGCCTTTGGAGAAGAGGCTGCTGGTCACGTTCTCCACTTCAGGGAAACCTAGTGTCCAGAGGGCTAAATCAACCAAGTGCACACCCAGGTCAATCACGCAGCCGCCGCCCGACAGTTTGGGGTCATAGAACCAGGCCTTATCGGGGCCATAGGCGTTGTGGAAGACCAGCTCCACGCCGTAGATGTCGCCTAGCTCACCTGATTTCACCAGTTCATAGACTTTGCACATGGCCACGGTGCTGCGGTAAGAAAGGTCTACGCCCAGTAAGGTATTGGCCTGGCGGGCGGCCTCTACCACGCGCTTGGTTTCCTCGGCGTAGCGGCCCAGCGGCTTCTGGCAGAAAACGGCTTTGCCGCTCTCTAACGCAATGATGGATTGCTCGGCGTGAAAGGCGCTGGGAGTGGCGATGACCACGCCCTCAATGTCTTCCTCTAACAATTCATTGATGGTTTGGCAGACTTTGGTGTTAGGCGCGGTTTTCTGGGCCTCCTCCACGTTTTGCGGTACAGGGTCGGCCACGGCGGTTACTTCGCCCACGCCCGAATTGGCAATGGCTTCCATGCGGTTACGGCCAATCCAGCCAATGCCCAGAAAGCCGAGTTTTAAAGTATCAGTAGGAGCAACGGTAGGGGCCGCTGCGGCTTGAGTAGGTTCTAGTACAGTCTCTTCCGCCATAGTGTAAAGGGTTATGGTTGTGTTTTGCGTTTTTGGCCTGTTTTCAGAAAAGTAGGCCAAAAACGGGTTTGTGTTTGTTGTTGGTCGTCCCCCTTTGAAGGGGGTAGGGGGGTGATTACTCCTGTAGAATTTGGCTTTCTCGCTTTCAATTTTTCAAACCATTGCTTATAGCCGGAGCTAATTAAGCTTTAAGCGGCCATGTCATCCCCCTACCCCCTTCAAAGGGGGACGGAATAAGTGAGAGTCTACATCGTCACCAACGCCTTCATGAATCCGTCTGGGCGGTTGGTCAGGGCTTGAAACGCCTCTTCCATGTTTTCCAGCGGGAAGGTGTGGGTGTAGAGCATGTCTGGTTTCAGGCGGCCGCTTTCTACGGCGTCTACGGCTTCTTTCATGCCGTCAAGGTACATCTGCGGGTCGCGCTCGTGGGCGTTGATGACGTCCAGACCGCGCCAATTCCAGAGTTGGATGTTTACCTGGCGCATGCCGTCCTGGTGGAAACCGGCAATGATTAATCTGCCGCGTTCCTTGCATAACTCGCCGGCAAGGTTCAGGGGCCACTCCTTGCCAGTGCACTCAATCACGCGGTCGCAGAAAACGCCGCCGGTGAGGTCTTTCACCTGCTCAATGATTTTGTAGTGATCATTCATGGGAATGAGTTCATCGGCACCGCATTGTTGGGCGATGTCCAGAGAGAACGGACGCTGGGAAATGGCAATAACCCTGGCGCCCGCCTCTTTGGCCAATTGAACCAGTAAAGCGCCTAAAAACCCGATGCCCAAAATGGCCACCGTCTGGCCCGCCTTGATGTCGGAGCGTTTGAAGATGTTCATCGCGCAGCCTAGCGGTTCACCTGGGAACGGTTTACCTGCCAAGGAGGCTGGCAATTTTACCACAGAAGTAGCCTCAGCCACGTCATAGGCGGCGTAGGAATTGTAAGAAAGAGCCGCCACGCGGTCGCCCACCTGCAGGTCTTTCACTTCGGCACCCACGGCGTCAATGATTCCCCAGCCTTCGTGGCCAGGATTTCCTGCGCTGATGGGGTAAGTGAACCAGTCACGGCCTTCCCACACGGGAATGTTGGAGGCGCAGAGGCCACAGCCTTCCAGCTTAATGCGCACTTGCGTGGCGGTAGGCTCGGGCAGGGCTACTTCTTTGATTTCAACCTGCTGGGGCGCAGTAAGCACCGCCGCAGCCATGGAGGTGGCGACGGCGGTGTCTGGAGTGTCTTGGAAAAGATCAGTCTGCATAAAACTAAGCGACGGCTACGTTATCGGTTTCTTGTTCAACGGCGGTGGCAACGGGGGCGGGCAGGGAAACTTCAATGCCTCTGGTTTCGCAGAGCCATTGGTACAGTTTGGCTACGCCTTCCTGCACGCTGTTCTTGGGGTACCAGCCCGTGGCCTCATGGAACTTGCGGATGTCAGAGACATAATAGTGCTGGTCACCGGGGCGCCAATCACCGAAGCTCAAGTTCACTTTCTTGCCGCGGTAGGTGCCAATCAGGTCTAAAAGTTCTAACAAGCTGGTGGTGTTTTTTACGCCGCCGCCAATGTTGAACGCCTGACCCGACAGGTCTTTCATGTTCTCCTGTGCCAGTAAAAACGCGTCAACCAGGTCTTCCACGAACAGGATGTCACGCACCTGTTTGCCATCGCCGTAAATACTGATGGGTTTGTTTTCAATGGCGCGTATGGCGAAGTGGGCTACCCAACCCTGGTCTTCGTTGCCGTACTGGTGCGGACCGTAGATGCAGCTCATTCTGAACACCACGGCCGGAATGCCATAGGTTCTGGCATAATCTACCACGTACTGGTCGGCGGCTCCTTTTGAGCAACCGTAGGGGCTGTGGAAATCCAGCGGACGGGCCTCAGAGATACCGCTGGCCAGAATGTTTTTATCTGACGGGTTATACCGGGTTTTGTCTGGCAGAAACTGTAAATCTTCCAGGCCGCCATATACCTTATTGGTAGAAGTGAACACCAGTGGCGGCGGATTGTCCTGGGCTCTGATGGCTTCCAGCACGTTCACCACGCCTCGGGCGTTGATTTCAAAGTCCTGAATGGGACCCGTGAGCGAAGTGGTCACGGCAACTTGTGCCGCGAAATGGAACACCTCATTGGCATACTTCATCACCCGCTTCACCGACTGCAAATCACGGATATCGCCTACATATACTTCCAGTTTATCGCCGTAGTTTTCGTGCAGCCACTGGAGGTTGCGCTCTACGCCGGTGCGGGAGAGGTTGTCAAAAATAAGCACACGCTTGCCTTGCTCCAAGAGGCGCTTGGCCAAGTTAGTGCCCACAAACCCGGCACCGCCGGTTACTACGGAATAGCGCTCTTGGTTGGAGAAATCCGTTTTGCGGCGGATGAAGTTGAATTTGTTTAGACCTTCCAATCCGTTCTCGGCCCAGAGGCGGTACAGGAGTTTAGGCGAGCCGTCGGTTTGCTTTAGCCCGAAGTAATATTCGCGGTCATCTACGTGAAACCCGCCCACGGTAGAACGCTCCAGATCCAGGTCATGCAGGCTGTACCAGAACACTTTGTTTACCGGTGCCTGGCACACGTTCCGGAACTCCTGCAGTTGCTTGAATTCATCGTGCTGCCAGGTGGAGAAACCAGCTTCGGTAATCCAGAGCTCGGCTTTGCTTTCGTTGCGGTCCAAGACTTCGCGCACGCGGCTGATGTTGGTTTCCCAGCCTTCCCACATCTGATCGAAGACATCGGGGAAGCCATGGATGCCCACGGCATCAATGTATTGCATCACGCCACGATCAAACATGAGTTGCAGCCAGTTAGGGTCAATGGGGCTCATGCCGCCCAGCACGGTTTTCTTGCCACGGTGCTTGGCCCAATAGGCCGCGCCGCCAATCATCTCAGCGAATTTGTCCCAGCTGTGGTCCAGCGTATAATCGTATTCTACTTTGTTGTTGGGTTCGTTCCAGAGCTCTACCCACTCAAAGTGCTGGCCCAGGTCGGTGATGATCACGTCCAGGAAATCGGCGAAGGCCTTTAGGTCTCTGGGTGGGGAAGAGGTTTTGGCAACCTCGCCTAGAGATGGTGGCGTGTACAGGAAACATGGCAGCACCTTCACCTGTTGGGCGAGGGTAGGGATTAACCAGGCGTACCAGTCTTTGCCGCTGGGGGTGTAATAGTCGGCCCAGGAGATGCCGGTGCGCAGCTCGGTCACGCCCAGTTCCTTCAGTTCCGCGAGCACTTTCTCCACGCGGGCGTGCTCGTTGGGCTGGAACCATTCAACCAAGCCGATGGTAGGGGCGGCGAGGGGAGTATGTATAGGTTGAGTTTTAGCGATTTTAGTCATAGCGTTTTTAGCTTCTTTTGGGAAAAACAGGTCAGAAACGCAGCGTTAAACGGTTAAGCCTCTGGCCGCCAGTTCGGCGCTGGCCTCATTCACGCGGTCGTACGCAATCTGTCCCTCCAGCCAGTCGGCCAGCTCGGTTAAGCCGCTGTTGAACTCAACCTGCGGATAGAAACCGAGCACTTTATTGGCCAGGCTGATATCGGCGTAGCAGTGCCGGATGTCGCCTACGCGGTACTTGCCCGTAATCTCTGGCATCAAGTCTTGCTTGCCCATTACCTCGGCCAGACGCTCGCCAATTTCTCTGATGGTGTAGTTGTTGCCACTGCCCACGTTGAAAACCTGCCCATTGGCTTCTTCTTTTTCCATGGCCAGACGGCAGGCCAATGCCACGTCGCGCACGTGCACAAAATCGCGCTGCTGGTTTCCGTCCTCAAAAATCATAGGGGCGTTGTTGTTCAGGAACCTTGATGCGAAGATGGCCAGCACGCCCGTGTACGGGTTGGAAAGCGCCTGCCGCGTACCATACACGTTGAAGAAGCGCATGGCCACGGTTGGGATGTTATAGGCGCGGCCTACCATGAGGCAAAGGCGCTCCTGATCATACTTAGACAGCGCGTACACCGACGAAAGTGACGGGATTTTAGACTCTGGCGTAGGTACGGGCCTTAAGGTTTCGCCTTTGGGATCTTTCAGTTCCCAATCACCGGCTTTCAGTTGCTCCAGACCGCGCTCAACGGCGGTGACGGTCTCGCCGGAAGTTGATTTATATAGGCCCTCACCGTAGATGCTCATGCTGGAGGCCACCACCAGTTTGTTCACGGGTTTCTCAATGAGGCATTCCAACAGAACGGCGGTGCCGATGTTGTTCACGTCTGTGTATTCCTTGATCTCATACATGCTCTGGCCCACACCCACCATGGCCGCGAAGTGGAACACGGCATCTACCCCGTCCAGGGCTTTCATGACGGCGGCTTTGTCGCGCACGTCGCCAATTTGTAGTTCTACCGCTGGGTTCAGGTATTCTGGGCGCTCACAGTCTTTGCCGTGCACCTGCTCAGAAAGGTTGTCCAGTGCGCGTACCTCATACCCAAAGTTGATCAGTTCATCTGCCAGGTGCGACCCAATGAAGCCAGCGCCGCCCGTAATCAATACTTTCTTTTTCATCGTCATTCGTGGGTGTTTTTTAGGGGGTTAAAAGGGTTGTGGCGTGGGCCGAAGGGTGAGGTAGTTCAGCGAGACGTGCCGGGGTTGCTGCAACGCAAACAGCACGGTCTCGGCTACCTCCGCAGGGCTCAACGCGCCATACCCGATAGATTCAACAGTGTTATAGCCAGAAATGGTGTTCTCAAAGAAATGGGTATCCGTGACGCCCGGGGCGATGGTGGTGACCCGCAGTTTGGGCAGCGTCTCCTGCCGGAGCGTCTCGGCAATGATGTTGAGGGCGCTCTTGCTGGCCGCGTAAATGCCACCGTACGGGTATGCCTGTCCCGCCGAAACGGAACTCATGATGACCACATCGCCGGCTCCTTTCTCCAGCATACCGGGCGTAAAGGCCCTGATGAGCCGCAGCGTACCCATGATGTTCAGGTCCAGTACCTTCTGCCATTTGGCGGGATCGCCCTCCGTAAGTTTCTCATGAATGCCTTGCCCGGCGCAGCATACCAGTACATCCGGGTGACCGTAGGTCTGGGTCACGTGGGCATAGAGCGCGTCAATGTCCTCTGGTTGGGTGACATCACAGGTGAAATAATCAACTCCTGTGCCTGTTGGGCCAGCCGCCACATCGGCTGCGATGACGTTTATGCCTGCTGCGGCCAGTTTCTCCGCGATAGCTTTCCCAATTCCCGATGCTCCGCCGCTTACTACGGCTACGGATTTCTGGGTATGGGAAGAGGTTGCTGCCATAGAAGAAGATGCTGACGGATTTATATATAGTTATTTTGCTTTCTTTCAAGTCAACAAAACGTGATTCAACGGCATGGGGTTTAGGTAAATTCAAGGAATAGGTATTTATACGGATAGGGCAACGGCGTTATCCTTTGTGTCTATTGCCGGAGTTTTATTTTTATAGAAATTGTAATAATAGTGAGGGCAGATGAGAGCGTGAATGGAGGGGGAAAGAGCGACCTGGTAGTATGAGGCTGGTTCCAAGGTGTTTGGTGGAAAGGTGGCCTATGTAAAGAGATGCGATTGATTTGTGCTATTCTGATAAAATGAAAAGTATTGTTCAGGGAAGGCAGACAAAAGAGGCGTTCAAGAAGAAGATGGTTGAGTAATCTACTTTTTTGAGGTAGGACAACCGTTTTCTGTTTTCGGCCTGTTTTCTGAAAAACAGCGCCAAAACAGAAAACCGCAACTTGAAAAACCACGATCTAAGAGCAGGTTTACATTTGTCTTTTGCGCTGCAAACGGGCCTCAACAGAACCTGACCTGGCGGTTGTCTCTCCCCGTAGCGCTGTTATGCTGCTCAAAATACGCTGTAGAAGAACCTTTTGCTCCTGTTTTCGCCTGCACAACCAAAAGGAAAATCAAGTTTTAACAAGAGACGCCCTCATTGCCTTGAAGCGTTCTTAAAGCCTGGTCGCGAGCATCTGGCCCAGCCGGTGCTAGCTCAATCCAGAAAATAAGTTGTCATCGTTATTGTTCTGCTGCTGACCAGGTACGCCTAACAGGGAGTCGGCAGACCTCTTGCGGGTAGTAAACAGGCCCAAGAGGTATACCCAGCAGCCCGGGGTTGGGAAGAAAAGCTGTTGTTATTTTTTCTTAACAATCCAGAAGTCATGAGGGAGCCAACCGTTTGCGTGCGGAGGAGCTGTAAGATGCTCTACAATTTCCTCCTTTCTGAAAAGGTGCCGCATAAATGGTTCAGGGTGAAAAGCTGAATAGGTTCTATGGCCTTCCTTTACCTTCCCTCTCACTACCAGTTGCCCTTGGTTGAAGGACTCCCGTTCAGTGTTTGTGAGCTTGGCTATGTAGTTGTTGCCCTGGGTGGTTAAAAATAAGATTCCCTGTGGCTTTAAAACCCTGATGAGCTCTGCGTACCATTCATAATGAAGCGTTTCAGAGAGATGGGTAAAAATTGAGTAACCGTAGATAAGGTCAAAAAAGTTGTCTGGGTAAGGTAACTGGGCGGCTAAGGTGTTGGTGTTGAAGGTGATGCCTTTCAGGTGTTGGGAGCACCACGCAATTGATTTTTGGTTGTAGTCAGTACCGTAGAATTCACAGCCATTCCCAGTCAAGGCTGGCATGTGCCGTATAATTCGGCCGGGGCCGCAGCCCCAGTCTAAAATTTTCTTATCCTTTAATTCAATATGTTGACGAAACAACTCTACCAGCTCCTGTGCGGTTTCCCAGCCATCTTCATAGTACAGCGGGTAGTGCAGCTGGAACGATTCATAGAGCAGGTAATCTGGCGGTAACTTTACTTCAGGGTGAGCTTTTCTAAAAGATTGGTTCAATTTCCGGTACCTCAGCCAATGGAAATAGAACCGGGCCTTGTCAGTTAGGTAAAGTAATCTAAGATGCCTGAGCAAATTACTGATTTTCGCCTTGAGCATTGGCTAGCTGGAATAGGAGTGAACTCAAAGATAAACAGACAACCAATATGAGGCACTTTAAAACCGAAAACAAAACCCCGCCTGCAGGAGGTGAGCGCGGGGTTTTGTTTTCAATCTGTAGGTAAAGCGGGTGAATGACTAAATTGAACGTAGCCGTTTTCACCCCTCAGGGCCGGTGCTGACGGGAGGTTGGGACCATGAAGACTATATGGTAGGGGCAATCTACAAGATATCATCCCGCTTGTCTTCAGTCACGGTGAGCAGCACAGATTCAATGTTCCGCTCCGTTTTCTCCAGCACTTTGATTTCATAAACGCCGTGTACTACCGTTTCGCCCACTTCAGGGATACGGCCGTAGATCATGGTCACGTAACCGCCCACGGTTTCATAGTCTTCGCCCTCTGGCAGCGGGTAAGGGAGGTCGTCATTGGCATCTTGAATAGAGACGGAGGTGCTTACCTTGTACTCAAAGTCCCCAATCTTCTCAATAAGCGGTACCTCCTCATCATACTCGTCCTGAATCTCGCCCACCAGCTCTTCAATGATGTCTTCAATGGTCACAATGCCTGAGGTGCCGCCAAATTCATCTGTGACCACGGCAATGTGCATGCGGTTGCGCTGGAAATCTTTGAGCAGGCGGCTGATGCGCTTGGTCTCCGGCACAAAGTAGGCGGGGCGCATGAGCTTCTCCAGGTTCACGGGCTCGCCGGCCCGCAGTACCACCAGCAGGTCTTTCACATAGAGAATGCCCACAATGTTGTCAATGGAGTCACGGTAGACGGGCATGCGGGTGTAGCCTTCGTTGAAGACCACGTCAAAGATTTCCTGCTCGGTAGAGTCCAGGTCCAGGGCAATAAGTTTGGTACGGGGCACCATGATCTGCTTCACCATGCGCTCATTGAACTCAAACACATTCTCAATCAGCTCCTGCTGGCTCCCGCCAATCTCGCCGCTTTCAGCACTCTGCTCAAACAACAGCCTCAGCTCTTCAGCGGTGTGTACCTCTGAGCCATGCATGGGGGTAACGCCAATGCGCTTTAAGATAAAGTTAGAGAACCCGTTCAGTACCCAAATGAAGGGCAGCAGCACATAATACACAATGCGCAGCGGGAGTGCCACGGCCAGCGTAGTGGCCTCAGGGCGCTGAATGGCCAGGGACTTAGGGGCCAACTCCCCAAAGACAATGTGCAGCACGGTAATCACCGCAAAGGAAATGGGCAAGGCAATCTGGTGGGCAAGTTCCGGGTCAGGGGCGGCCCCAAACGCATGCATGATCTCAATGACAATCTCAGACACCACCCCTTCGCCAATCCAGCCAAGCCCCAGTGAGGCGAGGGTGATGCCCAGCTGGGTAGCCGAAAGATAGGCGTCCAGGTGGCTGATCATGTGGTGGGCAATCTTGGCCAGCTGGTTTCCGGCCTGGGCTCTCAGTTCAATTTGGGAGGACCGTACTTTTACCAGCGCAAACTCTGCGGCTACAAAGAAACCGTTGAGTGCTACCAGCAGGATGGTCCAAAATATGTTCAGTATCATAGTTTCAACGCCGGGCAGTCGGGGTGTGACAGACCAGCTTGCGTCAAATTTAGCGGTTTGTTAACACTATCAAAGGGAGAATCTGCGTTTGGTTTACGGTAAATGCAGAAGAAAGGTGATTTTGCGGGTGGTTCCTTAGAGGCAATGGCGGCAATGGTAAACGGTGTGAGGGATTTGTGTAAATTTGTCCGTTGCTAGACTGAAAAAAGAACAAATGACTATATTCCTGAAACGCAGCTGGGCGTTGTGGTTGCCCTTGTGGTTGCTGAGCCAAACGGTTCTGGGCCAGATCCTGAAGCCCTCTACCTGGAGCCATGACGTGTCTGCCTCTGAGGTGAAGGTGGGCGAAGAGGTAGACCTGGTTTTCAACGTAAAGATCATCCCAGACTGGTACCTGTATTCCTCAGACTTTGATCCTGACCTGGGGCCTATTGTCACGTCTTTTTCCTTTCAGAAGCACCCGTCATACGCGCTGGTGGGTAAGATCAAACCGGTCAACCCCAAGAAAAAGTATGACGAGATGTGGGGCGGGGAGTACACCTACTTTACCAAAACCGCTCAGTTCAGGCAGCGCATCAAAGTGCTGCAGCCCACGCTGGTGGTCAAAGGCACTTATGAATACCAGGTTTGCTCTGAAGTGAGTGGCCAGTGTATTCCCGGCGAAGGCGATTTCAACTTCACGCAGATCAAAGTTGTGGCGGGGGCCGCTCCGGCAGCCTCCCCTGCTTCTGGTACGGGCGCTTCACCAGGTACTGGGGCTGTGCAACAGCCTGCTTTGGGTGCGGCTACCACTGCGGCTGCCCCGGCAGGGGCAGGTTCAGGCAGACAGGCTACAAACAATGCTTCGGCTGCTACTACAGATGTTTTCCCGCAAGATAGCTCCTTGTTGGGTACCGGTGCAGAGGGCTCAGCGCAGCCGGGAGTTTTAGACAGTGGCACTGCGCCACAAACTGAAACGGCGCCTGCACCGGCGGCCAGTGCTCCCGTGGCGGCGGCGGCGGTAGAGGCTGCCGTAGAGGAGAACCTGTGGGAGTTCATGCTGGGGGCGTTTCTCTCTGGCTTACTGGCATTGCTTACGCCCTGTGTGTTCCCTATGGTGCCCATGACGGTGACCTTCTTTACCGGCGGAAGCTCCAGCCGCAGCCAGGGCATCATGAAAGCGCTGGTCTATGGCTTTTCTATCATTGCCGTGTACACGCTGATAGGCACGCTGGTGGCAAAACTGGCTGGCCCCGAAGCCGCCAATTTCCTGAGTACGCACTGGTTCCCCAACATCCTGTTCTTTGCCATCTTCCTTTTTTTTGCCATGTCTTTTCTGGGCATGTTCGAAATTACCCTACCGCACTGGCTGGTGAACAAAGCGGATGCCCAAGCCGATAAAGGCGGTTACTACGGCGTCTTTTTTATGGCGCTTACGCTGGTGCTGGTGTCGTTTTCCTGTACGGGGCCCATTGTGGGTTCCCTGCTGGTGCTTTCCGCCGGCGGCGAAACCCTGAAACCTATTGCGGGCATGTTTGCCTATTCTCTGGCGTTTGCGCTGCCCTTCACGCTGTTTGCCATTTTCCCCAACTGGCTCAGCCGCTTACCTAAATCTGGGGGCTGGCTGAACTCCGTAAAAGTATGTCTGGGGTTTATAGAGCTGGCGCTGGCGCTGAAATTTTTGAGCGTAGCTGACCAGGTGTACCACTGGCGTCTGCTGGACCGTGAAATCTATCTGGCGCTCTGGATTGTCATTTTCTCCCTCATGGGCATTTACCTGCTGGGCAAACTCAAGTTCTCCCATGACTCAGACCTGCCGTACCTGGGGGTGCCGCGCCTGTTTGTGGCTATTGCCACCTTTGCGTTTGTAGTCTACCTGGTACCGGGGCTGTTTGGCGCCCCCCTGAAGGCCTTGGCCGGTTATCTTCCGCCACAGTCCACCTTAGATTTTGATCTCATGGCTAACCGCGGTGCCGCGGGAACTACTACGGCCAGCACAATCTGTGAACCGCCCAAGTATGATGAGTTTCTGGACCTCCCGCACGGGTTGCAGGGATATTTTGATCTGGAGCAGGCCAAGAAATGCGCCGCAGAGCAAGGCAAGCCTATCTTCATTGACTTCACCGGCCACGGTTGCGTGAACTGCCGCGAGATGGAGGCCAACGTGTGGTCGCACCCCGAGGTGCTGAAGCGTCTGAAGGAAAATTTTGTGATTGCCGCCCTGTACGTAGATGACAAAACCGAACTTCCGCAGAGCGAGTGGTACACCAGCACTTATGACGGAAAGGAGAAAAAGACATTAGGCAAGAAATACGCTGATTACCAGATCACCAGGTTCAACGTGAACGCCCAGCCGTATTACGTGCTCCTAGATGAACACGAGAACTCACTGGTGGCCCCGGTAGCGTATGAGAAAGACGTGCAGAAGTTCATCCGGTTCTTAGACGCTGGTGTGGCCGCCTATAAAGCCCGGCAGCAGGCGCAGTAATTATCTTATAAGTACCGCCCTTTTCTGATGAACCGCACGCTTTCCCATTCTGGAAGGATCTTGGTGGCCAACAGGAGGAAAGATTCTGAATTGCTTTTCTAGTTTGCCCAGAAGGTCCTTTTAAGATGGCAGGGTGGTATGCTGCCGCGCTACCCCTGTACTGCTCACCCTTTGGCGCAACCTAGGAATCTGTTTTAGGGCTGTTTTTAGAAAAGTAGCCCTAAAACGTATTTTGATTCGGCCTGCCGCGCATTTTAATAGAAAAGACTGGTGATTTACGGGTGTAGCTCTTTATCTTCACCCTTTCCAACCTAACAGACAAACCCTAACCTACCCACTTACGCTCTCTCCATGGAACCAGCCCATACGCCAGAACCGCTTATTACCAATGATGCCGTTGTCTTAGGCATTTTGGTGCTCATTCTCGCTTTTGTTTTTACCACCTCCTCCAGTGACCGCCCGTTTTTCAAGAAGTTTTACGGGGTTGTGCCCTCGGTGCTGCTGTGCTACCTGATCCCCAGCCTGCTGAACTCGGCGGGGGTCATTAACGGGGAGGTGTCTAAGCTGTATTTTGTAGCCTCGCGGTATCTGCTGCCGGCCAGTTTGGTGCTGTTCACCGTTAGCCTGGACCTGAAGGAAATCTGGAAGCTGCGGCACAAGGCCGGGGCCATGTTCATTACGGGCACCGTTGGGATCATGATTGGCGGCCCCCTGGCTATTCTGCTGGTGTCTGCCGTGGCACCAGACGTGGTGGGCGGTGCCGGGCCAGACGCCGTGTGGCGCGGGCTCTCTACCATAGCGGGCAGCTGGATTGGCGGCGGCGCCAACCAATTGGCCATGAAAGAGGTGTTTCAGCCAAGCCCTACGCTTTTCTCAGCCATGATTGCGGTAGACGTGGTGGTGGCCAACGTCTGGATGGCCACGTTGCTCTACGGCATTGGCAAAAGCGAAAAGGTAGATGCCTTCTTCAACGCAGACAGCACTGCGGTAACCGAACTGAAAAACAAGATTGAAACCTACCGCCTAAGCATTACCCGCATCCCCACGCTGTCAGACACCATGGCCATTGTGGGGATAGGGCTGGGCATTACCGGTATTTCCCACTTCTTCGCAGATATCATTGCCCCCTGGATTGCCGAGCATGCCCCGTATCTGGAGCAGTACAGCCTAACCTCCGGCTTCTTCTGGCTGGTGGTGATTGCCACGGCCCTGGGTATTCTGCTTTCCTTCACCAAAGCCCGGGAGCTGGAAGGCGTGGGCGCTTCCCGCATTGGCAGCGTGTTCCTCTATATTATGGTGGCCACCATTGGGATGCAGATGGACCTGCTGGCGGTGTTTGATAACCCGGGGCTGTTCCTGGTGGGCTTTATCTGGATTGCCATTCACGCCGTTCTGCTTATCATTGTGGGGAAACTGATCAAAGCGCCGTTCTTCTTCTTCGCCGTAGGCAGCCAGGCAAACGTGGGCGGGGCCGCCTCAGCGTCTATTCTGGCGGGGGCGTTTCATCCGGCCCTGGCCCCGGTGGGCGTGTTGCTGTCCATTCTGGGCTATGCCATTGGAACCTACGGGGCGTACCTCAGTGCACTGGTCATGCAGATGGTGGCGCCGCAGTAAGGATTTCTGTTTTTGGGCTGTTTTTCAGAAAACAGCCCAAAAACGCTACGTCTCATAATATTTCTCCCTGAACAACTGCTTCTGCCGCAGGTACTCCGGGTGGTCTTTGGCCCTGAACCAGTATTCCTTGAAGATAGCGGCGGCCTGGGCTTTCTCATTGGTCAACGCATCTTCTGCCTGCGGTAACTCTTTGTTGCCTTTATGGGCGCTGCCCGAGGAATAAGGGTAAGGCAGGCTTGCGCTTTTGTCTTCATGGGAGGCGGTGTATTTGTGGCCGCTCTGGTGGTTGGCGTAGCGGCGGGCGCGGGTGAAGCCCATCTGCAGAAACTTGCGGGCCATGTCAGCGCCCACAAAATCCTGCTGCCCCAGGTACTCCTCAAATAGCTGGTAGATTTTCTGGGCAGAGGCGGTTGCCAGCTGCACGTTCTTAAACCGCCAGTGCGGCAGTATCTCGCTTTTATACGGCTCTACCAGCAGCACACCCTGCTCGCCCACCCCCACGCGGTACAGCTCTGGGTGCAGCCTGAAATCAGTAGACGTAAAGTTCAGGTGGTAGGGGAATTTGTTTTTGGCCATATCTCCTGTAACTGAACCTTTGAAATTTTGTTAGTTTCTGTAGAGGGGACAAATCAATTTCGGTTTCACAAGGCCATTTTAGGCCTGTTTTCCCAAAACAGGCCTAAAACGGGTTCTGTGGGAATAACTTTTGGTGAAGGCTAAGGGGTTAGCGCTTTGCCCTCTGCATAGAAGCGAATGTCAAAGGCGGGCTGGTTGAGCTGGATCAGATCAGTGGTATCCCCCAGTACCTCATCAATCAGCCCAAACGCCTTGGCCTCCAATACGCTCATGTAGCGGTCCCTGATGAAGAACTCCTCCACTTCTCGCCAGGAGCGGCCGCAGTGCTTGCCCATGAGGTGGAACAACTGCGTCTGAATGCGCTCCTGCTCACGGGTGGCAATGCGCACATCCTCAGTATATCCTTTAGAACCGCTGGTGGTGGGGTGCATGTGA
This sequence comes from Rufibacter ruber, assembly GCF_001647275.1. Classification (GTDB taxonomy): domain Bacteria; phylum Bacteroidota; class Bacteroidia; order Cytophagales; family Hymenobacteraceae; genus Nibribacter; species Nibribacter ruber_C. Next base: position 21,127 of record NZ_LRMM01000040.1, read on the forward strand.
ATGGTGGCATGCGGCAGCGCCAACCGTTTGCCCTTGGCACCCGCTGAGAGCAGAGCTGTGGCCATGCTGCCCGTAAACCCGAAAGAGACGGTCGAGATTGGGGCTGCTACCATTTGCATAGCGTCATAGATGGCCAGGCCCGCATAAACGCTTCCGCCGGGGCTCTGGATATAAAGGTTGATCTGCTCAGTCTGGCTCAGGCTGTTGAGGTAGAGCATCTGCGCTACCACTACATTGGCTAACTGGTCATCAATGGCGCTGCCCAAGAAGATGATGCGCTCTTTCAGGAGCAGGCTGTAAATGTCAAAGGCACGCTCCCCGCGGCTGGTGTTGTCAATCACCATGGGAATAAGGCCAGAATTCATGGGAAACATAGCGGTAGTATTATAAGTGGGAGAAAAGCTGAAGAATGCGTTGCCTGAAGCTGCGGTGTTCAGGTGCCTGAAACAGTTTCTGGTGCACCGCCTCCAGTTCGGCTTTCAACTGCTGCCTGCCGTACAGGTGCACCAGCTGGTAGGTCTTCTGCTGCCATTGCACCTTCTCCTGCAGGGCCGGCGAAAGCAGTAGGTTTGCCTCAAAAACCAACTTGTCTTCGGCTGGGCCCAGACCAAGCAGGTGCTGTTCTATTTGCTTGCTTTCAATCACAGAAGTCTTCATAGTCAAGGGCTTGGGTGCGTACGGCTTCTCTTACTTTCTCCAGGCATTTAAACTTTTGAACGGTGGCAGACCGCGGCCCGGAAAACCCGAAGGAGCTGGCCATTTCCTCAGCGGGGATTCTGTCATAGTAGAAGGCCTTGAGCAAGTCCATGCATTTTTGACCAGCGGTGTTCAGGAACCGTAGCACCTTTTGAACTGAGGGCGTTGGCGGTTCTAGCGTGGCCGTTTCCAGTTGCAGCTGCGCCGGGTCAAGTGACTTCTGTTGCTGCTCTTGGCTATACCGCTTTGCCCACAGGTGTTTGGCTATGCCCATCAGGTACTTGGGCACATGGGGGATTTCATTGGTGTGCCCGTTGGCCGCTTTCTCATAATACACCACCACAGTGTCCTGGAAAACATCTTTGGCCTGGTCTAACGAGCCGCCTCTTCTGCTGACATACCTGGCCACCGCTGGAAATACCTGCTGGTACAGTTCTGTAAAGAGCGCCTCCCGTTCAGCCGCGGCGGGCGCTACTAACATGCTCTGGGTCATGGCTTTGTTTTTTTGTTTATCTATATGTGCCTGATTCAGCAGACGTATCACCTGAAAACCTGAGTTTAATTTTTCCTGCTGACTTCTAGCCCGCCCTCTTTCCAACAGATGCTACCTGCAGAACAACAGAAAAGCATCTGCAACGGCAGAATTTCGTATGAGGGGTATTTCAACCTTTGTTGTACCATGAAACGTCCTTTCCTGTTCCCGCTTTCGCTGTTCATGTTTCTCACCGGCCTGCTCACGGCCACCATCTCCTGTGACACCACTCCGCGGGAGCGGAAGGAAACGGTTAGCCGGGAGCTGGACAAGCTGGATGAGCGGGTGGAAAGCGCCGCCAACAAAACCAGGGAGGAAGCCAAAGAGGCCAAAGCCGCCCTGGCCAGAAAGCGCGCCCAATCATTGGAGCGCAAAGCCCGCGGCCCCGTGGCGGGCAAGCAGCAGCAGATGGAGCAGGAGCTGCTGGGGGAGTACCGCTTCCTGTCCCAGGTTTCGGCAGAAAATATCAAAGATGCCTACGTGCATTTCCTCCAGCAGGTGCGTGACCGCAAAGACGTCTGGACCATGGAAGACTGGGACTACGCCAACGGCATTTACAAGCGCCTGAACGAACGCGAGAAAGTGTTGCATGAAGATATCATCTTACGCCACGCCACCAAGATCAAGGCCCTGCAGGCCGAATACCTGGCCCTGGAGAACCGGGCTGATTTAAAAGATTACCAGCGCATCAAGAAAGAGCAGGGCCAGTAATTGCTAATTTTTGAATGTGCTGATGTGCTAATTGGGATTTGAAGTTTTTCGCAATTTGGAGATGTGGGAATGGGTTGCTTCACTTAACTTCTCCTGTCATCCTGAAAGGATCTTGTGGGCGAACGGTAGTGGCTTTTTCTAAATGCGCAATCTGTGAACTGTACTCAATTTCAGAGTAACAATTCAATAATAAACCTTTTCCGCAAGTTTAGCGGCAGCATACCTTATGGGTGCCATAAGGTAAGTTTAAAAACTTACCCATTAGTCTCAGTTGAAATACCAGCATGCCTGTTCGGCTTGGCGTGTAGCCCGGGCAGAAGAAGGAAGTTGAAAACTTCCTGTCAAGTAAACCCGCAAGTTACGGTGTCGCTAAACTTGCGGGGGTTGCGTTTTGAGCCTGTTTTCTGAAAAACAGGTCAAAAATAGAAATGCTCTCAATCCTGGGCTCCGCTTCATTAATCCCCAATACCCTTTATCTTCAAATTCTCACATCTCCAGATTTCTCAATTACATTCTGTAAATTAGCACATCAGCCCATTCTCACCTTAGCACCTTAATCCCTTGAAAAAACAACTACTCCTTACCTGGTTCTGCTGCTTTTTGGCCCTGACCGGGTGGGCCCAGGCCCCAAAGCAGGACTTTAGCAAAATCACACTGGTGATTCATGGCGGCGCCGGCACCATTACGCGCAAGAACATGACGCCCGAACGGGAGAAAGCCTATCAGGAGGTTCTCAACCAGGCGTTGCAAACCGGCTATGCCGTTCTCAAAAAAGGCGGCTCCAGCCTTGATGCGGTAGAGGCCACCGTGCGCGTGATGGAAGACTCCCCTTTGTTCAATGCCGGCAAGGGTGCCGTGTTCACCAATGAAGGCAGGAATGAGCTGGATGCCGCCATCATGGACGGCAAGACCCGCAAAGCCGGTGCCATTGCCAGCGTCACCACCATCCGGAACCCCATCTCCACGGCCCGGGCGGTGATGGAGAAATCTGAGCACGTGATGATGATTGGCTCCGGCGCAGAAAAATTTGCGAAGGAGCAGGGGCAGACCCTGGTAGATCCGGGGTACTTTAGAACCGAGACCCGGTTCCAGCAGCTCCAGAGGGCCAAGGTTAAGGAGAAACCCACCCTGGACCATTCAGACACCACCAGCAGCCTTAACAACGGCGAGAACATCTTCACCGAAGGCAAAAAGTTTGGGACGGTGGGTGCCGTGGCCCTGGACGCCTACGGTAACCTGGCCGCGGCCACCTCTACCGGCGGCATGACCAACAAACGCTACGGCCGGGTTGGGGATGCCCCCATCATTGGCGCGGGCACCTACGCAGACAACGGCACGTGTGCGGTTTCGGCCACCGGCCACGGCGAGTTTTTCATCAGGTCAGTGGTGGCCTATGACATTGCCGCCATCATGAAATACAAGAATGCCAGCGTGAAGAAAGCCGCCGAGGAGGTGGTGAATGACAAGCTGGTGACGTTTGGCGGCGAAGGCGGCGTGATTGCCCTGGACAGGAATGGAAATTTTGCCATGCCGTTCAACTCTGAGGGCATGTACCGCGGCTACATCAACCAGAAGAAAAGCGAAGTGCTGATTTACAAGAACTGAGGCAGCTGGAGAACAGCTGAAAGCCTGTGCCTCAAGCGGTTTTCTGTTTTAGCGCTGTTTTCAGAAAAAGAGGCCGGAAACGCTCCGGCCTCTTTTTTTGCCTACACTGGAATTGCCCGCCTCTCTGGGGGTAGGAGCAGCCTGAGCTGGGGCCGTTCATGAGGATTTTAAATTTCTCTGTCCTCCCCAGTAGAAGCATTTGGAAACATGCAGGGCTGCTGCCTATATTTACTTGAAAATCATTTACCTACCTCTGCCTTCCGCCGTTCCCACTGAACAGGATGCTGTTATTCTTTTTACATGAAGCCAAGTTGCTTTTTTCACCTTTCCGGCTGGTGGGTGTTTCTTCTGGTCTGCAGCCTCTCAGCGTGTGTAACACAGGCCCCCACTGCCAGTGAGTATACAAGTATGGCCCTGGTATGGGGCAAAGGCGGCGGTGTGACGGGTAAAGTGACTGAATACGTGCTTATGCCCAACGGGCAGCTCTCAGAAAGGGATGCTTTTACCAGGGAGCTGAAAGACGTGAAAACGGTAGGCCAGGCAGAGACTCTCCAATTCTTCAGGCAGATGACCTCCCTGCCGGCTTCCTTTCACCGGCCTGGAAACATGTACCAATACCTTAAATTAGAAAAAGAAGGCACGGTGCAGAAAGAAGCCGTGTGGGGAGAACACAGGTTTACCCCGCCCGCAGAGATAGAGGCTCTTCACCGTCAGTTACAATCCTTGGTTTTATAAACGAATCGGCTATTCTTATATCCAGAATTTTATGCAGTCAATTTTTACACGGGCCACCTCTGTTGCCGCTCTTTTTTGTTTACTACAGCTCCCAATGGCCCACGGGCAGCAGAAGCCGGTGCGTTTGCCGGCTGCAGATGTTTCTGTGGTAGAGGCAGAAATTCCCCATTTTCCCGCGTTGCCAGAAGGCCTTGAGGTCAAGCGTGCGCAGCAATCGCACCTGCCTGTTTTCATTACAGGCAAGTTGCCGGCCAAGGGCCAACCAAATGCCCGCAAAAGCAGCTCTCCGCAGGAAGCAGGTTATAGCTATTTAAGGGAGCTCAAGGCTACCCTGCAGATTATTGAACCAGACCAGGAGTTTGTGGTGGCCAACGTGCAGACAGATGAGCTGCAGCAAACCCACCTTCGCATGCGCCAGCAGTACCGCGGGGTGCCGGTGTACGGCGGCGAGGTGATGCTGCATACCCAGAATAACCAGGTTTCTGTGTTGAACGGGCAGTATTTTCCCACCCCTTCGCTGGTAAGCGTGTTGCCAACCGTGTCTGGGGAGGCGGCCATTAAAACAGCCCTGGCTTCTCTGGGTACTACGGGCACTGCTGCGCATTTGCAAAGCCATTCTATGCTGGGCAAGGGGGAAAACAAGGCCCGGCTGGTGATTTACCACCCCAAGAGAAACCATTTGGCAGAACGGCTTACGTGGCATGTAACGGTCTATCCTGATCTGGTGCACCGGTGGGAATACTTTATTGATGCCCTGAATGGGGAAGTGCTCCACAGGTACAACCACCTCTGTTCGGCAGACGGCCCCAGAACAGCCACCGGCAAAGACCTCAACAACGTCAACCAGTCTTTGAACACCTACCAGCTGGGCGCTTCTTACTACCTGATAGACGCCTCCCGGGCCATGTATAACCCAAGTTCTGTTCTGCCAGAGAAAGGAACGGGCGTGATCTATACCTTAGATCTGAAAGACGCCGCCTACACGTTCAATGGCGCTTTTCAGCAGGTAACCTCTACTGATAACCTCTGGGCTAGCTCTGCCTCCGTTTCGGCGCATTACAATGCCGGGGTGGTGTATGAGTATTTTAAAACCAAGCATGGGCGTAACTCCATTGATAATGAGGGAAGTTCCATTGTCTCCGTCATCAATGTGAAAAGTGATAAAGGGGAAATATTGGATAACGCCTTCTGGAATGGAGAGGCAATTTTCTACGGGAATGGAGACAAGGCATTCAAACCTCTGGCGGGCGCCTTAGATGTGGCAGGCCATGAGATGTCACATGGCGTAGTGCAATACACCGCAGGGTTAGAGTACCAGGATGAGCCTGGTGCTATCAATGAGTCAATGGCAGATGTGTTTGGGGTGTTGGTAGAAGGCCGCAACTGGTTGATTGGCGAAGACATTGTCAAGGCTACCGCTTACCCGTCTGGGGCTCTAAGGAGCATGCAAGACCCGCATAACGGCGGCACCGGGTTGCAAGATGTCAACAAAGGCTGGCAGCCGGCGCATTACAGTGAGCGCTACACCGGCACGCAAGACAATGGTGGCGTACACGTAAACAGCGGGGTTCCCAATAAAGCTTTCTATCAGTTTGCCACCGCTACAGGCATGAGTAAAGACAAAGCCGGGCGGGTGTACTACCGGGCGCTGAGTGTCTACCTGACCAGCCTGTCTCAGTTTACTGACCTCAGGTATGCGGTGATTCAGGCGGCCACAGATTTATATGGGGCTAACTCAGCAGAGGTGGCGGCCGCCCGCACTGCCTTTACCACCGTGGGGATTGTGGACCCGGGCACCGGGCCTACCCAGGAGGGGTACCAATTTACCATGGCTCCCAACCCGGGCGCTGACTTCCTGTTGTATCAGTATGCCCCAGATAAGTCATTGCGGAACGTAAATATCGCTAGCATGACGTACACCACCGTCACCACTACCCTGATGAAAGGCAAACCCAGTGTGACAGATAACGGAACGGTCGCCTACTTTGTAGCCCAGAACGGTATGATCAAGGCTGTAAACCTCACCGGGGCGGTAAACGAGCGGGTAATAGACAGCCAGCCGGTTTGGGACTATGTGGCAGTATCTAAAGACGGCTCTAAACTGGCGGCAGTAAAGTCTGTCCTGGAACCGGTTGTCCATATTTATGACTTAGCCCGGAGCCAGTGGTCTGCCGTGACTGCCGTTAATCCTGACCCGTTTCTGCAAGATGAGAAGCTACTTGATATCAAAAGCCTGGAGTGGGACTACACCGGTGAAAAGCTCCTTTTTGATGCCCTGTATTCTTACACAAGTGGCGCTGCCAAAAAAGAGATCAGAAACATTGGGCTTCTGAGTGCCTGGAGCAACACCAGTGCAAGCGTGGGAGATGGGGCTACTAAGAACTTTATTCTGCTGAACTCAGATATCATCAACCCCACGTTTTCCAAAAACTCTCCCCATATTGTAGCTTTTGACTATGTGGGAAAGGACCCTGCCAACCCCACCTCTGTCTCTTATACATTGGTTACCTTAAACTTGAAAACGTCAGTGTTCAGAGGGGTTTTTGGCGGACAGGTCATGCACTACCCGTCATTCTCCAGAACAGATGACAGACTTATTTTTGGCGGCCGCAGCACCACCGGCTCTGAGTTGATAGGTTACCTGCCAATGGCCGAAGATAAATTACTTGCCTCTGCAGGGCCGGTGGGCTTTATTGGGCAAGGCAACTGGGCCGTCTGGTATGCCCAGGGCACCCGCATTCTGGGGTCTGAAGAAGATGTGGCCACCCAGGTGAATGCGCAGGTGTATCCCAACCCTTTCCTCTCAGAGTTGACCGTGCGGTATGACTACAAGGGCAAAGGGGCCGTCTCTATGACACTTATCAACCTGCTGGGGCAGGAATGCAAAACCGTGACTGTTCCCCGGGCGGCTGTAGGGCAGAACCTGGAGACGCTTTCTCTGCAGGGGCTCCCCGCGGGACCCTACATTCTGCGTCTCACCAACGGGGAGGTAACCAGTAGTTACCGCCTGCTTAAACAGTAAAGAAAAGGGGACAAAGCCCCCTTTCCCCAGAGGAACCAAAAACCTCTGGGGATTTTTTTTGCCTTAGACCCAGGGAGCCATGGCGGGTAGAAATCCTGTTTTAAGCCTGTTTTTCAGAAAACAGACCGAAAACAGGAGAGGGGTACGCTGAGAAACCTGCCCTGCCGGCTTGGCAAAAGCCTCAGATTCACCGAACTTTACGCAGGCACACACGCGTTGGGGCAATTAAATCGTTAGGGATACAGAATTAATCACTGAGTACATGAGGTCAAGTAGCTTACGCCACTTCTTTTTGCTTTTTCTACTACTAGGCGCTTTCTCTGCAAAAGCGCAGGACATGCAGATTGACACCCGCCTGGGCTATAATTACCTGGACAAGTTTGAGTTTACAGATGAGTGGCAGTACCTCTCAACAGACATGTACCTCTTTAATCCCAGCAAATTTTCCAGGGTGATCAATGAGCTGGAGCAGGGCACTACCAAAGCCAGGAGGCGGGACTACATCAACCTGGAGTCGTTGTTTATTTCGGCGCAGCTCAAGAACGCCAAGCTGTTTGGGCAGGAACCGGTGGTGTACCCGTTGTACAACTTCTCTATTGACAACTCCAAGCAGGGCTATACCACCACCACCTCAGACAACATTGACGCCATCCGTATCATAGACAAACTGCCGCTGGCCGCAGATGAGCGCAACATTGACGCCCTGGTAGAGGCCAAGCTGTTCACCTCAGACAGCCGCGAGCTGTTCTTCCACCTCATAGCCAACCAGCTCACCAATATCTCCAAGCAGGTGTCTCTGCAGGCGGCCATGCTCTCCCTGGTGGGGGAGTTTGGGAATTTGATCCGGAACTCCGCGCAGCGGAAGGAGTACAAGTTCAGCTCTACCATCAGGCTGTATGAGGGGCAGAACTTTGATACCCGGTTGCACTCTGTGCGCGTGTATGTTTTCGTGCCCAGCTTTGCCAAGATTCCGGCGCTGCGCACAGCCCGGTTGACAGAGCTGCTGAGCAGCAGCCCGCAGGGCTTTGAGCGCGCCAAACTGGAGGCGGCGCTGGCGTATAAAGATTATCCGGTGCTGGTGGTGGCCAACTACAAGTCACTGTACCGCATGGATGCCCTCACCGGCTCTGAGATTACCTCTGAGACCATTGAGCGCCGCCGCGTGCGCATTGAGAACGCCTACGGCGCCGGTCTGGTGAATGATGACGCCTATAAGCAGGAAAAGTTCTTTATTGAGTTCCTGCGCAGCTTCGCAGATCTTAAACAGAAGCTGAACAGCTACCAGCTCAACTACAAGAACAACAGCCCAGAGGCCAACGCCAAAACCCTCTTTGCGGTAATTCAGGAGTACAAGCGCCTGAAAACCATGGCCAGCCTGCGCGACCAGGAGTTTTCACGCAACAGCACCTACCAGCGCATCTTCAAAAACGAGTATGAGTCTATTCTGGCAAACGCTGATGGCTACATGGAGTCTGACCACAACCTTAAAAACGGAAAGGAACTGGTGAACACCCTGCTGGTGCTGGACCGTGAGCAAACCAAACCCTACACCCAGCCCCAGCGCGAGTTTTACCTGAGCCGGCTGTATTCAGTGGAGCTGCCCAGCAAAGACTACCTGACCAGCACCCTGGAGGGCGAAGGCATTTCCCGCCACCTCAACCGCCTGGAAACTGCCCAGTACACAGACCTCTTCGCCAGAGACGTGGTGCGCCTGCGCGATGCCCCGCCCACTGAGGAGAATGTCTCTTTCAGGAACTCAGTGCTGGAGAAAGCCAGCACCACCAAGTGCCGAAGCTGCCGTGACGAGGTGCAGCAGGCGGCCCGGCAGTTTAACCAGCGGCTGGAAGAGCAGCAGCTGCAGCAGGAACGCATTAAGCTGCAAGAGCTCAACCAGCAGGTGGAGCAAAAGATCTTCGCCTACCTCAAGCGTGACGACTGCCTGGATACTATTTTCAAGACCCAATATCCGGCAGACGCCCTGCCTGACTTCATTCAGCGGTTGTATGAAAAGAAGGTTGAGCTAAGGAAGCAGGTGACAGAGCTGGATAACCTGTACAAGGCCCCTCCCAAGGAGCTGAAGTTATCTTTGCTCAAAGAGCATAACCAGCGTCTGGCCGTTCGTTTAAAGCTCCTGGACCAAGGCTACGCCGATATCTGTACCGCTGAGAAAACCCTCTGTGGCTGTGACTAGCGTGTCTTCTGTTTTCGCCTGTTTTCTGAAAAACAGGCCGAAAACAGAAAAGCCGCTCCTGCAAAGGAGCGGCTTTTCTGTTTGATGAGGGCAGAATCAGCTTACGCCAGCTGGCCGTCTAATTTCTGGGCCAGCACGTTCTTAGGAACGGCGCCCACTTGTTTGTCTACCACTTGGCCGTTTTTGAAAACCAGCAGGGTAGGAATGCTTCTGATACCAAACTTGGCAGACGTCTGCGGGTTGGCGTCTACGTCTACTTTTCCTACTACCACGCGGCCTTCATAGTCGCCGGCCAGTTCTTCCACCACGGGGCCAACCATGCGGCAAGGTCCGCACCACTCGGCCCAGAAGTCTACTAAAACGGGTTTATCAGAATTGATGATCTCCTCAAAGTTAGCATCGGTGATCTCTATTGCTTTATGTGCCATAATTGTCAGTTTATGATTGCTTAGTCTAACGTAATGATCTCTGTTCAAAGATAGAACCAAATTTGGTCTTCAGGTAAAACTACCACTTTTCTAGCAGGAAATCTAGTTTCCCCCAGGATACCGTTTTTGGCCTGTTTTCTGGAAAACAGCCCGAAAACAGTCAGTATATCTACTGATTACTATGTGAAAAGGTTAGGTTGGCCCGGAAGTTTGTACCTGACAGAATGTCAACGTCTGTGCCTTGCCTGAGCAGCTGCCGTTTCTGCCCGGCAGCGGGAGGTCCCTGAAAAAAACAAGGCTTTCCCAGAGAAAAGAGGTGGAAGCCAACTTAACCCGGAAAAGCCCAGAACCCGAAGGTTGGGACAAAGATAGGCAAAGTTGTGATGGCGGGCAAGCCGAAAGGAGATGGTTTTGCAAAGGCCGGCTATAAAGCCAGCTCCAGCACCCCTTTGCAGCTTTACGGTGGCCTGTCTCCTTACAGGCCGTCATCTGCCCTACCGGAGTTCTGCTTCGTATGCTAACTGCTAGGGCGTTTCTACTTTCCGGTATCCTTTTCAGATTCGCCTGAACGGGCTCAAACTGTTGCCGGTAAGGCTTCTATGGGGGTGAAGGGTAAAATACATGAAGACACCTTTCCTTTTTAACCATAGCAGTAGTAGGTTGGGTAGACGTTTTCACACGTTCAGTATAGCGGAGCAGACTTATAGACTCTCTTAAATTCTGCCAAGAAAAGAAAGACCTGGAAATTTAGGCGTGGTGGTGGTGAGCAACCACCTTCCTTTGATTGCCGCCGCCAAAGATGGGTATCCTCTGTTTAACATTCTTCGGGATTTTAAACAATTCACCAGCCGCAACATCACAGAGACTGGATTACATTCACAAATGCCCGGTACGCACGGAGATTGTGCAGAAACCAGGGCAATAATACAGCTCTGCCATTGATTATGCAGGCGGGAAAGGTCTGCTGGAGATGATTCTGGTGGAGTAGTTGTATTTGTTCGGTACTTTTAGATTCCTGTAGTTGCTGTTTGGGAGATCTACGGTGTGCTGTTCGGGAGTTCCACTCCCGAACGTATCTGCTACGGAGTTCCACTCCGCGGGAACCACGGGCAGAAGAAGGGGAGTGGAACTCCCCGGCAGATGGCTTTAGGAGTAGGACTCCGAAAGAGCAGAGAGCAGAGGAGCAGAGTTTCTTTTAAGAGCTTGTCGGTTTTTACAACATAACTGTTCGCAAAAAGTAGAAGAACATCTAGTGCCACTTGATTTGTACTGATAAACGCTTTTTACCATGGCCAAAACCAAACCAGCCCAGGATACCCTGCTCCCGCAGATTCAGCAGAAGGAAAAAGCCAGCCTTTCTAAGTTGCAGCAGCAATTCAACAGCAAGGTGAAAAAGATAGACAAACTCAAAGCCGACCTGGCCGAGCGGGTCAGGGTGCTGGATGAGATCAGGGCCCGGGTGCAGCAGGAGATTCACCCGCTGGTGCAGGAACTGGTGCAGCAACGGGTGGCGTACGTGAAAATGCTGGACCAGATGTGCGGGCAAGATTTCTTCCGGAAGAAAGAAAAAGAGAAACTGGGTTACCTGATTGAAGACCTTTCCTATTCCCTCATTCATACTTACGGGGTGGAGGAGATGAAGGAGTACTTTGACAAATACGCTGAAACCACCTTTGAGGAGGAAGAGGAACTGGCTGACGCCGAAGCCAAAGAAATGACCCAAACCCTGCTCAAAAACCTGCTGGGCCTAGACGTAGACCTCAAAGACCTGGATGATTTTGGAACGTTGCAAGAGAAGCTGGAGGGGCAAATGCGGGAAGAGCAGCAGAAGCGCGAAGCCCAGCAGAAGAAGCGTCAAAAGACCAAAGCCCAACTTGCCAAAGAAGAGAAAGCCAAGGCCGAGCTCCAGAACATCAGCAAAGCCACCCGCCGCCTCTACACAGACCTGGTCAAGCTGCTGCACCCAGACAAAGAGCAGGACCCCGCCGCCAAAGCCTGGAAAGAGGAGGCCATGAAAAAAGTAACCACCGCCTACAACCAGAATGATTTCTTTGAACTGCTAAGGCTGCAGATGGAGTTCATGCACGAGCAGGAACTGCACCTGGACCGCATTCCTGAAGAACAGTTGAAATACTTTGTGAAGCTGCTCAACGAGCAAATACGGGAGCTGCAGGAAGAGCAAAGCAGCTACTTCTACGGGCCAGACGCCCAGCTTTTCTATCAATTTGGTGGGCTACCCAAACAAATGGAAGCCAAATTCAACCGCGCCAAAAAAGAAATCCAAGCTGAGATAAAGCAACTTCAATTGGACACTCTGGAATTTCAGGATCCCCAGTTCCTGCGCCAATACCTAAAGGATCTGAAGTTTTAGAGGGAAGTAAAGAGTTTTAGAGATGGCGTTTTAGGGCTGTTTTCTAAAAAACAGCCCTAAAACGCAAATTTTCTTAGCCAAGAGTTATCCAGGTGGAGGGACTAGGATATGCTCTGCTTCTTCGGGCTGGCCTTTCATTTTAGTTGCTCTATCAGAGTTCTACTTTTTGCTCTTCCCCAGTTCTACTCAGAAAGAGCTGGTAAACCCTGGAAGAGAAGGCTTATGCAATCTTCAGTTATGACTTCCATTGAAGTAAGTGAAAGCTGCGGAAGAAGGTTTGTACGGTTGCTAATGCTGAATGGAAGTTGCTTTAGCTGCTGCTTGGGATTGGTAAAAACGGAACAGCGAAAAATCTGGAAGAGCAGACAAAAGCAGATTTATGAAGTGCAAATAAGCTGTGAGTGCTGAGGAGAACGGAGCTGAAGACTAATCACTTTTCCTGTTTTTGGGCTGTTTTCTGAAAAACAGCCCAAAAACGGAAAAAGCCCAGCCGAAGAACCATCGTCCTCAACTGGGCTTTCTCTACAAGCCTTGCTACTTGATACGTGCTACCTGATACCGCGAAGCTATATCAACTGACAAGTAGCCACTTCCAAATCCTTCACATTCTGTAGAAACGCCTTCGGGTCAATGCGGTACTTGCGACTAAATAATTCCACCGCTAACCGCTCCCCAGGCTCCGTCAAAACCAATTCCAGTTTCTTCTGTCCGGGGCTGTTGATGGCGGCTTCCTCCAGGCGGTCAATGAGTAGGGCGTTGATGTTCCGGATGTCAATGTCCATGCGCACGCCTTTGGCCATTTTGTCGGCTACGTCACTTAGCAGCTGCATGGAGATAGGCTTCAGTTCCCACTGGTCTTCAGACTTGTAACGCAGGGTTACTTTTGCCCGGATGAACAGGTACATGCCTTCTTTGATGTACGGCGAGAACTTCACAAAATCCTCCCCAAACAGCGCCAAACCCATGGTATTGTCATAGTCTTCAAAGGAGAAGAGCATGAAGGGGTTACCGTTTTTACCGGTGCGTACCACCACGTTGCTCACAATGCCGGCTACGTTTACATCGCGGTTCTTGAACTCAGCAATGCGGTCCAGACTGCAGGTGCAGTACGAGTCAATTTCCAGCTTGAACTGATCTAGCGGGTGTCCGGAGAGGTAGAAACCAATTACTTCCTTCTCGCGGCGCAGCATTTCCGTCAGGGTCCAGGGCTGTACGTCTGGTACCTTCGGCAACGGCATGTCTACGGCTCCTCCACCGCCGAACAACGACTGCTGGGCAGCATTTTTCTCGGCTTGGAACTGGTTCCCGAAGCGCACCGCCTTTTCAATCAGGTTGATGCTTTCGCCTTCAGGAGTTTCTAGGTACTGGGCGCGGTGGTAACGTTCAAACGAGTCAAAAGCACCAGCTTGAGCCAGACTTTCAAAGGTCTTCTTATTCACGGCGCGCAGGTTCACGCGCTTCGCGAAGTCAAAGATATCGGTGTATGGACCGTTCTTTTCGCGTTCTTCAATAATAGCTTCCACGGCGGCTTCGCCGGTTCCTTTCACGGCCCCCATCCCGAAACGGATTTGCCCCTGCTGGTTCACGTTGAACTGATGGATGGATTCGTTCACATCGGGCCCCAATACCTGAATTTGCTGCTTGCGGGCTTCCTCAATAAAGAACGTCACCTTTTTGATGTCGTTCATGTTATGGGTGAGTACCGCGGCCATGTATTCTGCCGGGTAGTGCGCCTTGAGGTAACCGGTCTGGTAGGCTACTACAGAGTAAGCGGCGGAGTGCGAGCGGTTGAAGCCGTACTGCGCGAACTTCTCCATCACGTCAAATACTTCAGAGGCGTGCTTGGCCGGAATGTTATGAATCTCCTTGGCTCCGGCCACGAATTTCTCGCGCTCCTGGGCCATTTTCTTCATGTCCTTCTTACCCATCGCACGGCGCAGCAAGTCGGCACCGCCCAGAGAGTAGCCCGCCAGAATCTGGGCCGTTTGCATAATCTGCTCCTGGTACACCATAATTCCGTAGGTATTCTTCAGGATAGGTTCCAGCAGGTCATGCGGGTATTCCACTTCCTCCTTGCCCTGCTTCCGGTTAATGAAGTTCGGGATGAACTGCATAGGCCCCGGGCGGTACAAGGCGTTCATGGCAATCAAGTCCTCAATATTAGTGGGCTTCAGGTCCTTGAGGTACATACGCATGCCCTCAGACTCGAACTGGAACGTACCAATAGTATCACCACGCTGGTAGAGGGCATAGGTTTTCTCATCGTCCAGCGGAATGTTGTCAATGTCAATCTCCACGCCGTGGTTCCGCTTGATGAGCGCCATGGCGTCTTTCAGAATAGACAGGGTTTTCAGGCCCAAAAAGTCCATCTTCAGCATGCCCGCGCTCTCAATCACCTTTCCGTCAAATTGCGTCACCAACAAGTCAGAATCTTTGGAGGTGGAGACGGGAATGTAATTGGTGATGTCATCTGGCGCGATGATCACGCCCGCCGCGTGGATACCCGTGTTCCGCACCGATCCTTCCAGTTTCTCGGCCAGCCGAAGGGTTTCGCCTTTCAGGTCGTTCCCTTCTCTAAACGCAGCCAGTTCCGGAGATTCCACAAAGGCCTTGGCTAGCGTAGTGCCCGGTACTTCCGGTACCAGTTTTGCCAGTTCGTTCGCTTCTGACAAAGGCAAATCCAGGGCACGGGCTACGTCTTTAATAGACGATTTGGCAGCCATGGTACCGAAGGTGATGATTTGGGCCACCTGCGTCTTGCCGTATTTATCTACCACGTAGTCAATCACGCGCTGGCGGTTCACGTCGTCAAAGTCAATATCAATATCGGGCATGGATACCCGCTCCGGATTCAGGAAACGCTCGAACAGCAGCGAGTACTTGATGGGGTCAATGTTGGTGATCCCCACACAGTACGCCACGGCAGAACCCGCCGCCGACCCCCGGCCCGGACCCACGGCCACGCCCATGTCACGGCCTTTGTTGATGAAGTCCTGCACGATCAAAAAGTACCCCGCAAAACCCATGGTCTCAATGATGCCCAGCTCATAGTTCAGGCGTTCCTCTACCTCAGGGGTAATGTCAATGTACCGTTTCTTGGCGCCCTCAAAGGTGAGGTGGCGCAGGAATAAGTCAGCGGTGGGGTGCTCCGGAGGGAGCGGGAAGTTAGGCAACAGGATATCGCGCTGCAGCTTGGGTGGCGTGATTTTGTCTACAATCTCGTTGGTGTTATCTACCGCAAAAGGAACGTCCTTGAACAGCTCGTTCATCTCGGCCTGAGACTTGAAATAGAACTGGTCATTGGGGAACCCGAAGCGGTCTGCGGGGCGGGGTTTCTGCAGTTCTTCGTCAATGCGGTAAAGCATGCGGCGCACGTTCTCGTCGTGGCTGTAACTCTGCCGGATGTTATCTAAGGTGTCATAAATCACTTCGCCGCGGCCGCTCATCAACCGGAAGTAGTTCGTTCTAAAATCGCCCACGGGCACGCTCTGCTGCTCACCTGTATTTACGCACAACAGAATATCATGCGCGCTCCAGTCGGTTTGGTCTACGTAGTGCGAGTCATTGGTACAAATGACTTTCACGTTGTACTTAATGGCCCACTTCAAAAGCACCTGGTTCACGTCTTCCTGAGATAGGCCGGTGCCGTCAATGTTCATGAGGCCGTGGCGCTGAATCTCAATGTAAAAATCGTCCCCAAACAGATCCAGCCACCATTTCAGAAGCTTTTCGGCTTCCTCTTCGCCTTTCCAGAGAATGGCCTGGGGTAATTCGGCCCCGATGCAGCAACTGGTGGCGATGAGGCCTTTGTGGTATTTCACCAGCAGTTCCTTGTCAATGCGGGGCCATTTGCTGTAGAGGCCGTCAATGTAGGAGTAGGAGCAGAGCTTGGCCAGGTTCTGGTAGCCTTTCTGGTCTTTGGCCAGCAGCAGCTGGTGGTGGCGCACGTCTTTCTGCTCCTTAGAGAAACTTTTCTGGTGCCGGTCTTCCACCAGGTAAAACTCACAGCCCACAATGGGTTTCACGTTGTACTTGTTGGCCTCGGCCACGAAGTTGAACGCCCCGAACATGTTGCCGTGGTCGGTCATGGCAACGGCTTTCATGCCGTCGGCCTGGGCCTTTTTCATGAGCGCGCCAATGCTGGCGGCCCCGTCTAGCAAGGAGTACTGGGTGTGGGTATGGAGGTGGGAAAAATCTGGCACGGCGGTAAAGAGTCTTGAGTTCTGAGTCTTGAGTCCAGAGTTGAAAATGAACCCGAAACGGACTACGAAGATACGAAGAAAACACCGGAAACCGGAGTAAAAGTTGCTGCTGCGGAGGGCGTTTCCGGGCTGTTTTCTGGAAATCAGGCCAAAAAAAGGAAATCAAATTTTTAAGGTGTCTAAACTTTATCTGGTAGAGGCGAGTAAAAATGAGAGTATGAAAATGAAAGTGTCTGTTTCCTGTTTCATGACAACGTTCGCGCCCCTTCTGCTGGCGGGCTGCGTGCTGGTGGCGTGCCAAAAGAAGGAAACCGACCAGCAACAACCAGGTGCCGCCGCAGTGGAAGAACCAGCCCATGAAATGGCTTTGGTGGGCACGTATTCCGGTACGGTGCCCTGTGCAGACTGTGAAGGAATCTACACCTCCCTCACGCTGCAGCCAGACCAGAAATATCTGCTGGTAGAAGAATACATACGTGAACGCCCCTACCCCCAGGAAAGCGAGGGCCGCTGGACTACGCGGGAAGGCGGTGTGCAGGTCATGCTTCTGAAAGACGAGGGGGAAGAGGTGCGGTACTTTGAGGTGATTGACGGAAAGACCCTGCGGGTGGTGCTGCCCCAGGAAGAGCGCATTGAGAACTCCCTGGACTATATGTTAGCCAGAGTTGACTCCACTGATATTGAGATGGCAGAATAACACAGGGTGGCAGGTAAATTGCAGAGGAACCAGTACCTTTGCGTTATCAAAATCCTGTTCTGTTATGAGTTTCCATTTAGATACTACCCTTGGCCGTTTCAGGCTTATTGCCGTTCTGGAAGGCATTTCTTACCTGGTCCTGCTGCTGATTGCCATGCCCCTCAAATATATGGCAGGCATTCCTGAGCCTGTTAAATACGTAGGCTGGGCGCACGGAGCCCTGTTTGTGTTGTTTATGGGGTTGCTGCTGCAGGTCTGGATCCAGTACCGCTGGTCTTTCTGGAAGGTGGCCCTGGCGTTTGTGGCTTCGTTGCTCCCCTTCGGTACGTTTTACCTGGATAAGAAAATTGCCCATGACAAGCAGCTGTAAGGCGGCCGCACATTTTTTTAACTTTATCAAAATTGCCAGGTGCTCCTGTTTTGGGGCTGTTTTTAGAAAAACAGCCAAAACAGGAGCATTCGTTTGAAACGGTTATGAAATTAGTGCCTGTTATCCCTTAAAGTCACAGATGAAGAGAAAAGCTGATAAAAACGGGGCGGCGCTTAAACATCTCCCATTTTGGCCTGTTGCTCAGTAGCCTTTATTTTTGGAAATATTGCGTGCTTATATGGGGGTGAAGATATTAATAGTAGAAGATGAGGCAAAGCTGGCCTCCATGCTCCAACGGGGACTGAAGGAGGAGGGGTATCAGGTGAGCGTGGCCATGACCGGGTCCTCTGGGTTTGAAATGGCCAAGTCTTTCAACTTTGACCTGATCATTCTGGACATTATGCTGCCCGGGTTAAGCGGGTTGGAAGTGTGCAAGCAACTGAGGGGGCAGGCGGTCTGTACCCCCATTCTCATGCTCACCGCCCTTGATTCGCCGGAGAACATAGTGTCAGGCCTGGACGGCGGGGCCGATGACTATCTGGTAAAACCTTTCAATTTTGCTGAGCTGAGCGCCCGTATCAGAACCTTGACCCGGCGGCGGCAGAATGGGGCGCTGGCCTCCCACCTCCTGACTATTGCAGATTTACAGATAGACACCCAAAGCAAAACGGTTACCCGCAGCGGCAATCCCATCACGCTCACGGCCACTGAGTTCAGGTTATTGGAGTTTCTGGTGCAGCGGCCTAACCGGGTGCACTCCAGAATGGAGATTCTGGAGCAGGTCTGGAATATAGACTTTAACCTGGGCACCAACGTGGTAGACGTGTACATCAACTACCTCCGGAAGAAGCTGGACAAGCACTACCAGCCCAAGCTGATCCACACCATCATTGGCATGGGCTACGTGCTGAAAGAGGGGGAGGGGGCATGAAAATCCAGACCAAGGCCACCCTGCTGTTTTCGGCACTCACCACCCTGGTCATTCTGGTGTTCAGTGGCTTTATCTATTTTTTCACCAACCATTACGCCTTTGAAGACTTCTATCAGCGGCTGGAGACGCGGGTGAACATAGCCTCTGACCTGCACCTGTTCCTGAATTCAAACAGTGACAAGCAGCTGGTGCGGCAAATGCGGCAGGCGTATCTGGAAAAGCTTCAGGGGGAGCGGGAATATCTGTTGGAGGTGCCAGAAGAGGGGACCCTGAAAAAGCTGAAAACAAGCGGCCTGCCACAGCCCCTGCTAGAAGAAGCGCTGGCCAACCGCACCGCCCGCTACAGAGCCAGCCATACCCTGTATCTGGGCAAGCTGCAGCAAGTTGACGGGAAAACCTACTTAGTGGTGGTGTCTGCACAGGACCCGTACTGGCTGGAGGAGATCAACACCCTGTCACGGGTTCTCCTGATTGGCTTTGTTCTGTCTGTTGCCCTGGTGTACGTCATAGGGAGGCGGTTTACCTGGCACACCTTTAAACCTGTGCGGGCCATCATTAAAAACGTGCAGGGCATCTCTGCTGAGAACCTGAACCTGCGGCTGGTGGTGGGGAACAGCAAAGATGAGCTGGCAGAACTGGCGCAAACCTTCAATGATATGCTCACCAGGCTGGAGACCGCGTTTGAGACCCAGAACAACTTTGTGAGCAATGCCTCCCATGAGCTGCGCACCCCGTTAACGGTGATCAAAGGCGAAGCCGAATTAACCCTGGCCAGCCCTGGCCTTACTCCTGTGCAGCGGCAGTCAGTTGAGGTGATTCTCCAGGAGGCCAACGTGCTGAGAGACATCCTCACCAGCTTGCTGGGCATGGCGCAGAGCGGCTTTGACGGCAAAAAGCAGAATTGGGAGCAGGTGCGGGTAGACGAACTGCTGTGGCTGGTCAAAGAATCTGCAGACCAGCTGTACCCAGGCAACCACATCAGGTTAGATTTCGCCCAGATGCCCACTGAGGAGGAGCAGCTTCTGGTAAAAGGCAATGTGAACCTGCTCAAGTTGGCTGTGAGCAACATTGTCATGAATGCCTGTAAGTACTCCCGCAACCAGGAGGTGGTGCTGGGCATTAAAGCCGAAAACACATTTGTGGCGGTGGTGGTGCGGGACAAGGGCATTGGCATTCCAGAGCCGGAGTTGCCGCATATCTTTGTTCCTTTCTTCAGGGCTTCCAACACGGCCAGCTTTGAGGGGCACGGGGTGGGGCTTCCTCTGGCCCTGAACATTGTGCGCCTCCACAAAGGCAGCATCATCATCAATACACAGGTTGATATTGGCACTGAAATAAAGGTGCTCCTGCCCACCATAGATGCCAGTGCCCCTTAAAGGAGCCTATTTGTTTTGTCTATTGCGCTGCAAACCGGCACCGCCAGCACCTGCTTTCCTCCCGTTCATCTGCCGTTGCTTTGCTGCTCAAAAGGGCTGAGCCAGAACCATGCGTGGCTGATCTTCGCCTGCTAATCAAAAGATAAACAAGCGCTTAAAAGCACCGCTCTTCTCTGGCTGGCCTTCTTTCTGCTTTTGGGCTGTTTTCAGAAAAACAGGCCAGAAACACAGCCAGGAGACACACGGGGTACTTTTTATATCCCTTTCTTCAGGTGCGCCTAACGGGGCTGGTGAGAGGGGTTGGGTGTGTCAAAAGAGCGGCAACTGTTCATCAAACAAAGGTTTTCTACCTTCTAATGGTATTCTAATCTCATTCTTACATGGGCTTAATGGGGGGCGCGTATGTTTACCGAAACCACTTTTTGTCCCATGACCCATGTACTCCTTCCTTCCAATTTTCAAGAAGATTCATTCGCCAGTCTTGTGGAGCTGACAGAGACTTTTTCTGGGCTTCCGCTCAAAGTAGTCCTGTTCCATGCCTTAGAGATACCTACCTCTATCACAGAGTTACTGATGCTGCCCAGAGAAGGCGGTTGGGAGGAGTTAGCCCCCAAAGGCTTCGCCCAAAAGTGCCAACGGCTGGTGCAGGAACTGGGGCAGATACAGGAACTGACCCACACGGTTTTCTATGGGAATACCCAAAAAGCATTTACTAATTTCTTGAAAGCCCATAGAATAGATTTCATGGCCGTGCCCAAAGGCTTCTGTTTTCAGGCGTTATCCACCCGCAGCCAGAACCCTTTGCCTTTCCTGGAGAAAGCGGTGCTGCCGTTGGTGACCATTTCCCACGGGGAGCCGCAGCTTGCCCAGGCCTTTGCATAAGCAAGCCCAAATGCGGGGTAGACATTTCCAGTATTTTAAACGTGTTGAAGTTATGTTGTTGAAGAAGAATATCCCTGTGAGGTATGTGTTCGGGAAAATAAAGGCAGAAGTGCTGCTGGTCTTTATGTATGCCACGCTGGTAGCGTTGGTGTACGTGAACTTCCATTTTACCAGAATCTCCATTCCTATTGCCGTGCCTACCATGCTGGGCACCATCCTGTCTTTGCTGCTGGCGTTCAGGTCTAACCAGGCCTATGACCGCTGGTGGGAGGCCCGTACCCTGTGGGGAGCCATTGTCAATGACTCCCGCACGCTCACGCGCCAGATCCTGAATTTTGTAGAGACGCCGTACAATTCTGTAGAGGCGCTTTACTTCAAAGAAACATTTGTGAAACGGCAAATTGCCTGGTGCTACAGCCTGGGGCAGTCGCTGAGGGGGCTGAACCCGGTCAAAGGCGCTTCTGAGCATATGGGCAAAGGCCAGCTGGCATACCTGCAGGAGTACACCAACAAACCGGTGGGGCTGCTGGAGCTGCACGGCGAAGATCTGGCCAGTGCCTACAAAGAAGGCTGGATCAACCAGTACCAACAGGTGGAGCTGGACCGTACCCTAACCCGCCTCTGCAATGCAATGGGGGGCTGTGAGCGCATCAAGAATACTGTTTTCCCCGCTACCTACAGCCTGTACACCCATTTGGCGCTGGTGCTGTTCATTTTGGTTCTTCCGTTTGGGGTCATTGATGTGTTTGGGGTGATGATGGTGCCGTTTGTGGTAGCGGTAGCGGCGTCTTTCCTGCTCATTGAGAAAATGGCCATTCACCTGCAGGACCCGTTTGAGAACAAGCCCACTGATACCCCCATGACCACTATTGCCCAGACCATTCACCGGGACCTGAAGCAGATGCTGCGTGAATCGCAGGAAGTGGAAAAGCCTAAAACCTCTTCTAAAGTTGCCACTTTTTATATTCTGTAGGGACCGGCTGTTGCCCCTGCACCAGGTGGCCTGCCTTCATTGATAAAGCTGATACTGCAGTGCTTCCTTCCTGTTTTCGGGCTGTTTTTTCAAAA
>NZ_LRMM01000041.1 GCF_001647275.1 Rufibacter ruber
CCGTGTTCGGTTTTGACAAAAGCCACTTAAATAACAAGGACAAAACAGACTGTGTCCTTAACTTCGGCAGAATCGCAGCATAAACTGTCCGAAGTATTGCTGAAAAACAGGCCTAAAACAGGAAGAGCCACCTGCTTGCAGGTGGCTCTTCCTTAGATAAGGGGTTGCAGGAAATTACTCCCCTTGGTTGTATTTACCGTTAAACTTCTGATACAGGTACTGCTGCTTATCCGTGAGGTTCAATTGGCGGCCTTGAATAAAGGCGTGGCTCACTTTGTTGGTGCGCATGTCCAGCAGGTCTCCCTCAGACACGACCAAGGTAGCCTCTTTCCCCACTTCTATGGACCCCACTTTGTCCTCAACCCCTAGAATCTTGGCGGCATTATAGCTCACTGAGGCCAGCGCCTGTTCCTTAGGCAGCCCAAAAGCCACGGCGGTTCCGGCAATGAACGGAAGGTTACGGGTCCCGTGCAGGCTGGCGTCATAGTCCAGGCAGAAGAGAATGCCGGCTTGGTGCAGAAGGCCCGGCATCTTGTACGGCAGGTAGACGTCATCTCCGGCACGGGCAGGCAAGGCATGCACACCAGAATAAATCACCGGAATGTTATTCTCCTTCAGGAAGTCAGACACCACCAGCGCATCTGCCCCGCCCACTATCACCATGTTCTTGATGCCTGCCTTCTGGGCGAACCGTACCGCTTCTACCATCTCCTTGCCGTAGTTCACATGAAGGAAGAGTTTTTTGCTGCCGTCAAACAAGCCGGTCAAAGAGGCCAGTTTCAGGTTCTCCTTCTCCCGCGCCTGCTGCTTGTACACAGAGGCATCTGCCAGAAGCGTCTCTAACTCCTGCAACCCTTGCTGCCGGGCCTGCTTGCGTTGTGCCGCCGCGGGGCTTGTATCGCCGCTCTGCAACATGGCCGGCCAGCGCAAATGCAGCCCTCCGTCTGCTTTCACCACGGCGTCTTCCCAGTTCCAGGCATCTAGCTGTACCACAGAAGAAGAACCAGAGATCAACCCTCCCACCGGGGTCACCTGCGCCAGGAGAACGCCGTTGTTGCGCAACGTAGGAACAATGTCTGAATCTGTGTTATACGCCACTACTGACCGCACATTAGGGTTCAGCAGCCCTACCTCCTGCTGGTCTAGGGTAGCCCGCACTGACTCAATCTCTACCAGGCCAATCTGGCTGTTGGGCTGAATCAGGCCTGGATAGATATGTTTACCGGCTGCGTTAATGGTTTCATAGGCGGTGCCTGCGGCTTTAAAACCAGACGCCGGGCCGGCGTAGGTGATTTTACCGTTTTCAAAAGCAACGGTAGCTTTCTCCACCACCTGCCCGTTGCCAACGTGCAGGGTGGCACCGGTTACCGCCACCGCCTTTGTTTGCTTAGCTGCTGGCACCGGAACCTGCGCCCAGGCGGTTGCCCCTGTCAGCAGCGCAGCAAAGAGCAGCGCCGCCTTTCTCATTTTATATGTTGTCTCCACGGAGTTGTATATCAAGTTCATGTGGTTGCCTCCTTATTTCTGACCGTACTCAGACTCATACAGTACTTCCTCAGCGCCATTGTCTACATCTTCACAATGCAGTACCTGCCCAAAGCGGCGGCCGGATGGGGCCGACTGCGTCTTCTCCCCTTTGGCTTTGGCGGCTAGCATCTTGTTGATCAACCGCAGACGCTCCTTCTCCTGTGCCTCCTGCAAGGCTTTGTCTGTTTCCAGGTCAAAGTAGGCAATGCCGTCTACAAAGGTCTTCTCAGGGCGCGCGTAAATAGAGAGCGGGTGTTCGTTCCAAATCACCACATCAGCGTCTTTGCCGGGTTTCAGGCTGCCTACGCGGTTGTCCAGGTGCAGCAGTTTAGCCGGGTTCAGGGTCACCATTTTCAGGGCGTCCTCTTCAGAAACACCGCCGTACTTGATGGTCTTGGCGGCTTCCTGGTTCAGGCGGCGGGCCATCTCAGCGTCATCTGAGTTAATGGCCGTGGTCACACCCACGTTGTGCATGATGGCCGCGTTGTACGGAATGGCATCTTTCACCTCCATTTTATAGGCCCACCAGTCAGAGAAGGTAGAAGCGCCTATGTTACGGGCCTTCATCTTGTCTGCCACTTTGTAGCCTTCCAGAATGTGGGTAAAGGTGTTCACCCTGAACCCCATCTGGTCTGCCACTTTCATGAGCATGTTGATCTCAGACTGCACATAGGAGTGGCACGTGATGAAGCGCTTGTCATTCAGGATCTCCACCAGCGCCTCCAGCTCCAGATCACGGCGCGGTGCGGCGGTTTTGGCTTTCTTAGATTTGGAGAGCTGGTGGTAGTCACCCCAGGCTTTCTGGTATTCCTTTGCCCGTTGGAAGGCATCTACCATCACCTGCTCCACGCCCATGCGGGTCTGCGGAAACCGCACGTTGTACACGGGAGACCGGTTGGAGTGTTTCACGTTTTCGCCCAGGGCGAATTTGATGAACGGGTCTGCGCCCTCAAACATGAGTTTCTCCGGCGCCTGCCCCCAGCGTAATTTAATAATGGCACTCTGCCCGCCAATAGGGTTGGCTGAACCGTGTAATAACTGCGACGTAGTCACGCCGCCGGCCAACTGGCGGTAGATGTTCACCTGCTCATGGTTCACCACATCAGCCATGCGCACCTCAGCGGTTACCGCCTGGGTACCTTCGTTCACGCCGTCTAAGGCAATATGGGAGTGCTCGTCAATGATACCAGGGGTGACATGTTTTCCGGTTCCGTCAATCACCTTGGCCCCGCTGGCGTTCAGGTTCTTCCCCACCTGCGCAATCTTGCCATCGCGCAGCAACACGTCTGCGTTCTCCAGCTTGCCTTCCTTCTCATTGGTCCAGACGGTGGCATTTTTGATGAGTACGGTTTCTGCTTTGGGCAGAGCTGTGCGCCCAAAGGCGGCAAATGGGTAGACCATGCTGCCCAGCTGCAACGGGTCACTGGCTTTGGTCCTGGCAGAGTCACGTTTGGCCTGCTGGGTGGCCGCCTCAGACAAAAGCGCTGTCCATTTCACCATCTGGGCGTCTGGCAGCTGCGCCTCCCCCTGAAAACTCTTACCCGTGTACCAGCCGGTCAGCCGTATGTTTTCTTTGCTGTTCTTAGCCGGGGCAAATGCAAAGGTGAGCATCTCGCCGCTCATGGTCAGAGAGCCTTTGATGGTGTCTGGGGCTACCACTTTTAAGTCTGGCTTTTCGGGCGTGCCCGAAATAATCAGTTTCCGGTCTGGCTGGGCCCCAATCTTCAAGGTGTACACGCCCCTGAAATCTGCCGGCGTCTCGCTGATTCTGTACTCCTGCCCCTGCACCCAGTTGGTGAGCAGCAAGGTAGCAGGGTCAAACAGGGAACCAGAAGTCACCACAAAGTTTGCCTGCCTGCCTTCCTGCAGCGAGCCCACATATTTCTCAGCCTTTACCAGCCGTGCCGGGGTCAAGGTCAATGCCTTTAGCGCCTCCGGCTCAGGCAGCCCGTGCTGAACCGCCTTGCGGAGGTTCGCCAAAAACTTACTTTTATCCCGCAGGTCAGCCGAGGTAAAGGCAATGGTCACGCCTTCTTTGGCCAAAATAGCCGCGTTGGCCGGGGCCATTTCCCAATGTTTGAGGTCATCCAGCTCAATGCGGCGGGTTTCATACGGGTCTTCTACATTGTAAGGGTCTGGGAAGTTCAGACTCAGAATGAACGGGGCCTTGGTGTTCTTGATCTCCGGGAGCATCTGGTACTCATCTCCGTTGCCTTTGAAGATGTACTGGTACCCAAACTCATCACCCACCTTGTCTGCCCTGACCGCATTCAACTTGTTGCTCACCTCAAAGATCTGCGGCAGGCGGTTGGCCTCTGTGAATGCTTTGAGGGAAAGGTTCTGCTCCTTGTCTGGGTTCTGCAGATTCCACTGCGCATCCAGATACGTCTGGCGCAAAAGGGCAATGGCCCCCATCAGGGAGTTAGGGTATTCTTGGGTAGAGGAGCCGCGGTCAAAAGACAGGGCACTGGCGGCTTTGTCCAGCAGGATCACCTGGTTTTCGCGCTTGTTGGCCAAGGAGACCAAAGCCGCCGTTCCGCGGGCAATTCCGTCCTGGTGCACAGAGAGTACCGCGCCGTAGCCCAGCTTTCTCAGGTCATCAGCGGCCTTGTTGTCTACCTTGAACAGCTCTACCGCGTTGATTTCTGGCCTAATGGCCTGGTTCCAGTTGTAGGCTCCCTCTTTCTTAGACTCGGCCTGCGGCGGACTGCCGTAGCTCACCGCCTGACGGCTCACGGCAGGCAGGCCATAATTGCTGTACGGGTCTACAAAGCCGGGGTAGATGGTTTTGCCTTTCAGGTCAGTGACCATGGCTCCCCTGGGAATAGACACTTTGGTGCCTACAGCCGCCACTTTGCCGTCTTTGATGACCAGCGTGGCGTTTTCAAGTTTGGTTTGGTAGTCCACATAGATGGTGGCATTGGTGAACGCCCTCAGGCCGGTGCGCTCATCATACACCCCATTGCGCGGGTACGTCTCCTGCGCCCGGCCCTGCAGCGACAGCGCCGCCACCGCCAGTACGGAGAGAACAATTTTCTTCATGGGTTTAGTAATGTTTGTAGGGTCTGGTGATAGTTTGAAGCACGGAAAGTACGAAAGCAACCGCCTAAAAAAAAGACCCTACCCCACAATCTCTGTTCTTGCCTGTTTTCAGAAAAACAGGCCAAAAACAGCCCGGTAGAATGACACAAAAAAAGCCCGCTGCCTTAGGGGCAGCGGGCTTTCAAATTACAGGTTGAGAAGAAACTACAGGTTGTTTTCCTTCCGGATCACGCTGTGCTTCTTGCCATACGTGAAGTAAATCACAACACCAATGGCCATCCAGCCCAGGAGACGGTACCAGGTTTCGGCCGGCAGACCGGCCATCATGCCCACACATACCAGAATACCCAAAATAGGCACCAACGGCACCAGCGGGGTTTTGAACGGACGCGGACGGTTAGGCTCTTTTACGCGCAGGTACCAAACCCCGGCACACACAATCACAAACGCCAGCAGGGTTCCAATAGACACCAGGTGCCCCAGTTCATCTACAGAGAACGCCCCGGCTACAATGGCACAGATGATACCGGTAAGAATAGTACTTACGTGCGGGGTTTTGAACTTAGGGTGCAGTTTCCCGAAGATAGGAGGAAGCAGGCCGTCATTGGCCATGGTAAAGAAAATACGCGGCTGGCTCATCAACATCACCAGCATGACAGATGACAGACCGGCAATGGCGCCAATCTTGATCATATCCCGCAAAAAGGTATAGCCAGTTTTCTCAATACCCACGGCAATAGGCTCAGCCACGTTCAGTTGGCTGTAGTGCACCATGGCGGTCAGGATACCAGACACCAGAATGTAGAGAATGGTACACACCACCAAAGAACCCAAAATACCGATAGGCATGTCTTTCTGCGGATTCTTCGCCTCCTGGGCAGTGGTAGAAACGGCATCAAAGCCAATGTAGGCAAAGAAAATCACCCCGGCGGCTCTGATCACCCCACTCCAGCCATACTCCCCAAAACCACCTTTGTTCTCAGGCAGGAACGGGGTCCAGTTGGCAGAAGCTTCCTCTGGGTGCCCCAGCAGGTATTTGGCACCCGCCAGAATGAACAGGATCACCACCCCTACCTTAATGATAACGGCAACGTTGTTGAATCTGGCAGATTCACTCATGCCGCGCACCAGCAAAATGGTTACCAAAGCAATAGCCACTGCCGCTACCAGGTTAAACACACCGGTGGCGTGGGGCAACGTGGCAATGTCAATGCCTTGTTCCAGCAGAGAGGCAGACAGCTGTTCTGTAATACGCACCCAGGAATTTGTGCCCGGCAGCTGCACCATCTCCACCCCGGCCGCATTTGACCACTCTGGCGGAATGTTAATATTTAGGTCCCGAAGGAAGGACACCACGTACCCAGACCACCCCACCGCCACCGTGGCGGCCCCAAAAAGGTATTCCAGAATCAGATCCCAGCCAATGATCCAGGCAATGAACTCCCCCAGTGTGGCATAGCCGTAGGTGTAGGCAGAGCCGGCAATAGGAATCATAGAGGCAAACTCAGCGTAGCAAAGACCGGCAAACGCACAGCCAATACCGGCTAAAATGAACGCCAGAATGATAGCGGGTCCGGTGTATTGGGCGGCGGCGCTACCGGTCAGCACAAAGATTCCCGTCCCAATGATAGCCCCAATTCCCAGCGCTACCAGGTTCCCGGGGCCAAGTGTGCGTTTAAGGTTATGTTCCCCCTCAAGGAAGGCGTCTGCGCTCAGTTTGTCTATGGACTTCCTGGCGAAAAGTTGGTTTGCCATAAATGCGAAAAAGTTAGGGATAGTTTGTTTTTAGTTCGTTTGTAAGAAGGCTTGAAGGGGCTAATATAAGTACTTTTCGGTAGAAGCCATGCAGGCGGCGGCTTTTGGCCGCTATTTTCTGGCACCTGCCCAACTCCCCCGCCCCCCTGTTTTTAACCTGTTATTATAAAAATAAGCCAAAAACAGAATTCCGCAGCACGGCCAGGCACCACAATTGGGAGGGCTTTTGTATCTTCGGGGAAACAAACCATGACAGCAGCGGCATGAGGGTATTACACACGGCAGATTGGCATTTGGGGCAGCGGTTGGCCAACCAGGAACGCACCGAGGAGCACCGGCTTTTCCTGAACTGGCTCTGCCAGACCATCTGTGACGAGAAAATTGACCTGCTGCTCATGGCCGGAGACGTGTTTGACACCGGCTTCCCCTCCAACACCGCCCTCAAGCTCTACTATGATTTCCTGCGCGAGGTCAAAGACACCTGCTGCCAGGAGGTAGTGATCATTGGGGGCAACCATGACTCTGTCTCTACCCTCAACGCCCCCGCAGACCTGCTGCGCCACTACAAGGTGCACGTGGTAGGCGGCGCCCCCGCTGACTGCAAAGACCAGGTCATAGCCATTGCTGGGGCAGACGGCCAACCGCAGCTGGTAGTGTGTGCCGTGCCGTTCCTGCGCGACAAGGATGTGCGGCTCTCGGTGCCGGGTGAAACAGCTGAGGAGCGCGAAGCCCGCCTCAAACAGGGCATCTGCGACCACTACGCCCAGCTGGTGCCGCTCATACAAGAGTATAAGCAGCAAGGCATTCCTGTCTTAGCCACGGGGCATTTGTTCGCCGCGGGCAGCAGCGCCTCAGACAGTGAGAAGGAGATTCATGTGGGCAACCTAGGCCAGATTGCGGGAGACCAGTTCCCGGCAGAGTTTGACTATGTGGCCTTGGGGCACCTGCACCGCCCGCAGGTGGTAAACAAGCTGCCGCACATCCGCTACAGCGGCTCCCCCATCCCATTGAGTTTTTCAGAGGTGACAGATAAGAAGCAGGTGGTGATTCTTGATATTGAAGACGGAAAACTTGCCCGCCTTCATGAGAAACCCGTTCCCTGCTGGCGTAAACTGGTGCGTTTCAAGGGTACGATTGAAGAAGTATTCCCCAAAATCCTGGCTTTTGACAACAGCGGCATGGCCTACCCGGCCTGGGCCGAAGTGCAGCTCCAGTATGAACACAACCTGCATGAACAGACGGCCAAGCTGCAGGAGGCGTTTTCCCTGCAACCCAACGTGCAGCTGCTCATTCACCGCCCACAGCGTACTATTTCCACCCAAAGCCTTGACCAGCAAATTGCGCCTGAGCAGGATTTGGCTGACCTCAAGCCCAAAGAGGTTTTCCTGAAGAAATGCGAAGAGGCGCTGGATCTGGAGACGTATCAAGATCTGCTGAGCACCTTTGATGAACTGCTGGAGCTTATGCCGCAGAAAGAAGAGGAGGAGCCCGTGCGCCATGCGCTTGCCTGACACCCTGGATTCCTGTTTTCGGGCTGTTTTTCTGAAAACAGGTCAAAAACGGCTTTCCTCAAGACACCAGAACTTTCCCGTTTACAAGCCCTCTCAGTGTCTTCCAGACCTGGGCGTGCGGCGCCAGTGCGCCATTTGCCAGAGCTCCTGGTAACCTGTTTTATCCCTCCACTCAGAAGATCATTGTGTGCCCAAACGGAGTACGGGCGCGGTGATTGCCTTTCTCTTCTTTTCTGTTTTGGGGCTGTTTTTCTGAAAACAGCCCCAAAACAGAAAAGAAGAGAATAACATGGCTATTCTTCCTTCAGCCACACATCTGCATACTCAAAGGCGTGCCGCTGGAAATGCCTTTTTACAAAGGGGCAAAAGGTGAAGACTTTGAGCTGGTGCTCACGGGCGTGGGCCACCATGGCATCAATGAGGCTGGTTCCCACGCCGCGGCCCTGGGCGCTTTCCAAAACGCCGGTGTGGTAAACAGACAGCACGCCATTCTTGATATCCACGATCATTTCAGCAATACGCTCACCGTTTTCTTCCAGGGCAAAGGCGTCTTTGTCCTGGGGAATGTATGTAATTGAGTTCATTGGCTTTATTGTTTAGCTACCCCTCCAAAGCAAAGGTATTTAATTTCCATGAAGTAGTCCATGCCATATTTAGAGCCTTCGCGCCCAAAACCGCTTTCCTTGATGCCCCCAAACGGGGCCAGCTCAGTAGAGATGAGCCCTTCATTGATGCCCACCATGCCGTATTCCAGGGCTTCGGCCACGCGCCAGCACCGGTTCACATCGCGGCTGTAAAAATAGGAGGCCAGTCCGTACTCGGTGTCATTGGCCATCTGGATGGCTTCCTCCTCGGTTTTGAACCGGAAGATAGGCGCCACCGGCCCAAACACCTCTTCGCGCGCAATGAGCATAGCTGGGGTGGCATTGGCCAGAACGGTGGGCTGGAAGAACAGCCCCTCTATCTTTTCACCGCCGGTGGTGACGGTGGCCCCTTTTTGAACGGCATCCTGGATGTGCTCCTGCACCTTTTTCAGCGCCTTCTGGTGAATCAGCGGCCCCACCTGCACCTCTTTGTCTAGCACGTTCCCGGTTTTTAAGCCCCGCACCGCCTGCGTAAACTTCTCCACAAACGCCTCATACACGCCCTCCTGCACCAGAATGCGGTTCACGCAGACGCAGGTTTGCCCGTTGTGCCGGAACTTAGACACCAGCGCCCCCTGCACCGCCGCCTCCAGGTCAGCATCTTCAAAGACAATAAACGGGGCATTGCCGCCCAGCTCCAAAGACAGTTTCTTGAGCGAAGAGGCGCTCTGCTCCATCAGGATTTTGCCTACGGGGGTAGAGCCGGTGAACGACAGTTTCCGCACCTTCTTGTTCTCACACAGCTCCTTGCCCACCTCGCTGCTGTTAGCCGAGGTCACGGTGTTGTACACGCCTTTGGGGAAGCCCGCTTGCTCAGCCAGGTACGCAATGGCCAAACCGGTCAGGGGGGTTTCTGACGGCACCTTCACCACTACCGGGCTGCCGGCGGCCAGGGCCGGCCCCACCTTTCTGGTGATCATGGCCAGCGGGAAGTTCCAGGGCGTAATGGCGGCCACCACCCCAATAGATTGTTTGATCACCACCAGGCGGCGGTCTTTGGAGTGGGCCGGAATCACATCGCCGTAGGCGCGTTTGGCCTCTTCAGAGAACCACTCAATAAAGGAGGCCCCGTACTGTACCTCACCCAGGCTCTCAGTCATCACTTTGCCAGATTCAATGGTCATCAGGTAGGCCAGTTCCTCCTTGTGCTCTACCATCAAGTCATACCACCGCCGCAGCAGGGCAGCGCGTTCTTTGGCCGTCCGGTCCCGGTAGGCAGGCCAGGCGGCAGAAGCGGCATCAATGGCTTTTTGAACATCAGAGCGGTCCAGGTCTGGTACCGTGGCAATGACTTCGCCGGTGGCGGGATTGGTGACTTCAAAAGTTTTCCCGGAGGCGGCACCGGTCCAGATGCCGTTGATGTATGCCTGGTTTTTAAGCAGATTGGTTTCTTTCATAGGTAGGTTGTCATCAAAGTTCCAGCACTTGCTCCTTTAGGAACTGGAGCGGGTTGGGTCCTAATCTAAACGGTGACAGCTAAAGTAGCGTAACGTTTTAGAGCTATTTTTTAAAAAACAGCCCCAAAACAGTATTACTGGTATAACTCTGAACGTTGAACCGCACCACTTCCCCTCAATTTCCCTTCCCTGCTTTTGCGTTCTACCGTTGTTTCCCCTATCTTACCCTAGAAGGTCAGTCTATCAGAATACATTATAGACAAAATGAATAACTATATAATCATTATTGATTTGATTGATAGTAACAAACCCCAGACCTTTGAGTATAAGAAAGAGCAGCTGGGGCAGCAACGCCCCCCATTCGTCTTTGCCAGAGCCCCCTTTCAGGACACGGCCTTTGGTTTTGCAAATGCTTAAGTCGCGTACGTAAATACACTTTCATTCATCCTCAAACACATCTATTGTATGGTGAACGACAAAAACCAACCTAACAACGGCCAGTCGCAGAACGGCAACGGCGAGGGAAACAATACCCTTACCACCCGCCAGGGCCACCCGGTAACCGACAACCAGAACATCAGGACCCTGGGGAACCGGGGCCCGGCCACGCTGGAAAACTATTCCTTCATTGAGAAGATCTCTCATTTTGACCGTGAGCGGATTCCTGAGCGCGTGGTGCACGCCCGCGGGGCCGGGGCACATGGGGTGTTTGAAGCCTACGGGAAAGTTGGGGATGAGCCTATTGCCAAGTACACCCGCGCCAAACTGTTCCAGGAGAAAGGAAAGCAGACGCCTGTGTTTGTGCGCTTCTCAACAGTTGGCCACGGCGGTCACTCCCCTGAAACCCTGCGAGACCCGCGCGGTTTGCGGTGAAATTCTACACCGAAGACGGTAACTGGGACCTGGTAGGGAACAACCTGAAGATCTTCTTCATCAGAGACGCCATGAAGTTCCCGGACCTGATCCACTCGCAGAAGCCAGACCCGGTGACCAACATCCAGAGCGGCGAGCGTATCTTTGACTTCATTGCCAACACGCCAGAGGCCACGCATATGGCCACATTCCTGTTTTCGCCGTGGGGCATTCCGGCCAACTACCGCCAGATGCAGGGTTCAGGCGTGAACACCTATAAATGGTACAACAAAGACGGGGAGTCTGTGCTGGTGAAATACCACTGGGAACCGTTACAGGGTATCAAAAACCTGACCCAGGCAGAGGCTGAGGCCATTCAGGGCAAAAACTTCAACCACGCCACCCAAGATCTGTTTGAAGCCATCAAGGAAGGAAACTATCCGGAATGGGAACTGTGCGTGCAGATCATGAGCGATGATGATCACCCTGAACTGGACTTTGACCCGCTGGATGACACCAAACTGTGGCCGGTAGATCAGTTTCCGTTCCTGCCGGTGGGCAAGATGACCCTGAACCGCAACCCGGTTGACTACTTCAATGAAGTAGAGCAGTCTGCCTTTGGAACCGGCGTTTTAGTTGACGGGCTGGCGTTCTCAGATGACAAAATGCTGCAGGGCCGTACCTTCTCCTACTCAGACACCCAGCGCTACCGCGTGGGCCCCAACTATCTGCAGTTGCCCATCAACGCGCCTAAAACGCACGTGGCCACCAACCAGAGAGGCGGCCAGATGTCGTTTCACACCGACTTCGCCGAAGGCCAAAACCCGCACATCAACTATGAGCCCACTTTCCTGGGCGGTTTGAAAGAGGCCACGCCCGCAGGCAAAGACTACGCCCCCCGCTACGAAGCCGCCAATCTGGTGCACCAGAAGATTGACCGCACCAATGACTTCAAGCAGGCCGGTGAAACCTACCGCAACTTTGAAGACTGGGAGCGGGATGACCTCATCAACAACCTGGTCAACACCCTGGCTACCGCTGATAAGCGTATTCAGGAGAAGATGATTGAGCACTTCACCCTAGCCGATGAGGACTACGGCCGCCGGGTTAGAGAAGGGTTGGCCAAGACCTCCAAGTCTATGGAGGACAAAGGCCCTAGCGGCGCCACCTCCCCTAAAGAAGGAGTGGAAGACGCCAAAAATAATTCCCACTCTGCGAAACCCTATTAATTTCTATTGGTTCCCTTCAAAAGCCACTCCTCCCGGGGTGGCTTTTTTTGTGAGATAAAGCTGTAAAAAAGAAGCCTCCTTTACATATAATCAAACTTCTGTTTTGGAGCTGTTTTTCTAAAAACAGCTCCAAAACAGAAACTGGCGCAGACGTTTGCAGGTCCTCTAGGTGCAACGAGGTCTTTGGAGCAGGCGGTAAAGTAGTAGCCTGTGTCATAGTCAGGCATGCGTAATGGAGCCCACCCCAGCCCCTCCAGGGAGGGGAGTGATCTGGCCTGCGCGGAACAGCAGGTGTCAACATCCCCCTTCGCCCCCTTCAAAGGGGGAGTATCGGAGTGAGTCCTGAGTCTTGAGTCCTGAGTCCTTTCTTTTCGCCCTAGGCACTTTAGTACGAATGAAGCAGCTACGCCTGGTCTCGCCGCCGCGCCGCGAGGGCAGCCAGAGACCGCCCATCATCAGTAGGCACGAGTCTGGAGACTCACGCCAGCGCGTGAGTATAGAAGGCACGGAAGTATCTTCCGCGCCATAGAGAGGCAGAAGAGAGAGCTATAGAAGGGCAGAGGTAATGTGAAGCTGCCGCCTCATGGAAGCTGGAAGCTTCCGCTATCATAGGTCCAAGTTGGAAACTTGAACCAGAGAAAGCGGCAAACAAGCAGCAATAAGCAAACAAGCAGCAATGAAGAATCAACACTTCTGCTCTGACTGATGTGCGCAGCACGGGCTCGTCTCAGGCTAGCGGAACTACAGCACTTACATGCAAGCAATCTACATCAAGAAAAGCAATAGAAGGAGAGGAACCTAAACCAGTCCTGGCGGTGAGCGCCTCTGTTAATACGGTGCCGCTTTAGCGGCAAGGCCGGAGGGCCTAGTTTTAACAGCAGTGCTCACCCCCAGGACGGGGCCCCGCGGCCGTGAGCGCTTACCAGAGGCAATGAAACAGCAATGGGATTTCGCTCCGGAGCAAACGCCAAAGCCTGGGGAAACAGCAGACTACGGCAGCAGCCCAGCCAAGGGAACAGCAGACCACGTATTCCTAAAATAACGGCACTGCAGCAAGCGGCAAAGGCAAGGGAAACAGCAAACCACGCATTCCTACACCTGCTGCAACAACAATAAAACAGAAAAGCTTTAGAAGCCCTGCTTTCCACCGCACGGCCAAGGCAACAGAGCAAGTTTCCTCCAAGAAAGAAGCTCCTAAAAATGAAGCAAAATCGTTTCCTTTGTACAAGAAACAGCTCCACCCATGCAAAAACAGGACCTCACCGCAACCCACCGCAGAATAAAACCCTACATCCACCGCACCCCGGTACTGACCTCCCGGCTTCTCAATGAGATTGCCGGGGCAGAACTGTATTTTAAATGTGAGAATTTCCAGCGCATGGGGGCCTTCAAAATGCGGGGAGCCGTAAACGCGGTCCTGCAGCTGTCTGAGGAGCAGAAATCCCGGGGCGTGGTGACCCATTCCTCAGGGAACTTTGCGCAGGCACTGGCCCTGGCCGCGCAAAGCATTGGCGTGAAAGCTTACATTGTCATGCCTCAGAATGCACCGCAGGTGAAAAAAGACGCCGTGCGTAGCTACGGGGGAGAGATTATTGAATGCGCCTCTACCCCCATTGCCCGGGAAGAGCGGGCGGCGCAGGTGGAACAGGAAAAAGGGGCTTACTTCCTTCATCCGTCAAACGACCGCGAGGTGATTCTGGGGCAGGGAACGGCGGCGCTGGAACTGCTGGAGGAGCAGCCAGACCTCGCCTACCTCTTCTCTCCCGTGGGCGGCGGCGGACTCATTGCCGGCACAGCCCTGGCGGCCCATTATTTTGGGAAGGACTGCCAGGTCATTGGGGGTGAACCCTTCGGCGCTGATGATGCATACCGCTCGCTCCTCAGTGGCCAGCTTGAAACGAACGATACCACTCACACCATAGCTGATGGCCTGCGCACCCAGTTGGGGGATATTAACTTTCCCGTGATCAAAGAACATGTCACCAGAATCATTCGGGTAGAGGAAGCCGAAATCACCGCTGCCATGCGCCTGCTCTGGGAACGTCTGAAGGTGATTATTGAACCTTCCAGCGCCGTGGCGTTGGCGGCCCTGCTGCGGGAGAAAGATGAGTTCAAGGGCCAGAAGATAGGCGTGCTGCTCTCCGGCGGAAATGTAGACCTGAAGAATCTTCCGTTTTGAGCCTGATTTCAAAAAAACACTTTTCAGCGCCCGTTTCACTTTTGAGTTTGCGGGCCATACTTACCAGCGGGCGGTTCTGGCAAAGAATTTTGGAGCAGAACAGCAGCGCCATGGCGACACAAATAGCAACCACAGGTTCTTCGTCAATTGATTCTGAGTGAAAAAGACAGCTAACCCCATGCTCAACACAAGACCCCACCCCACTTCACCCACCGCTGTATTTAAACCATTTTTTGCCCTTTAGGAAGGCATCTTTCGTACTACTGAATTCAACCTTGATCTAATCTAAAACACAAAACTATGATAGAAACCAAAGGATACGCCGCTTATGACCCAAACCAGCCGCTGGCTCCCTTTAATTTCAACCGCCGCGAAGTAGGGCCGCATGACGTTCTCATTGAGATCCTGTTCTGTGGCGTGTGCCACTCAGACCTGCACACGGCCAAGGCCGAATGGGGCGGTACCCAATATCCGGTAGTACCTGGCCACGAGATTGTAGGCCGCATCACCAAAGTGGGGGACCACGTGCAGAAATTCAAAGTGGGCGACCTGGCCGGGGTAGGCTGCATGGTAGACTCCTGCCAGACCTGCCCCAGCTGCCATGAGGGGCTGGAGCAGTACTGCGAGCAAGGCTTCACCGGCACCTACAACAGCCCAGAGAAAGGCATGGACACCCCCACCTACGGCGGTTACTCCAACCAGGTGGTGGTTAC
Source organism: Rufibacter ruber (assembly GCF_001647275.1). Lineage (GTDB taxonomy): Bacteria > Bacteroidota > Bacteroidia > Cytophagales > Hymenobacteraceae > Nibribacter > Nibribacter ruber_C. The sequence goes on from NZ_LRMM01000041.1 coordinate 14,850, forward strand.
TGAGAACTTCGTCCTTAAGATAAGGGAAGACCAGGACCTTGCCCGGGTAGCCCCGCTCCTTTGCGCCGGCATCACCACGTATTCGCCGCTGCGACACTGGAATGTGAGCCAGGGCCACAAAGTAGCCGTGGTAGGCCTGGGCGGACTAGGCCATATGGCCGTGAAACTGGCGGCCTCTATGGGGGCTGAAGTGACCGTACTCAGCACCTCGCCCGGGAAAGAAGCCGATGCCCAATCTCTGGGAGCCCACAAATTTGTGGTTACCAAAGACCCGGAGGCTCTGAAGCAGGTGCGCGGCTACTTTGACTTCATCATCAACACCGTCTCAGCTAAAGTGAGCCTGGACATGTATGCCAGCCTGTTGCGAAGAGACGGCACCATGATCCTGTTAGGTGTTCCGCCTGAGGCCCCGGAACTGCATGCCGGCACCTTGATCTTCGGGCGGAGAAGCATTGCCGGCTCCCTCATTGGCGGCATAGCCGAGACCCAGGAGATGTTGGATTACTGCGCCGAACACGGCATTCTGTCTGATGTAGAAGTCATTGACATGCACCAGATCAACACCGCCTATGACCGCATGCTGGCCGGCGATGTGAAATACCGGTTTGTCATTGACATGGCTACCTTGGAGCATGTGAATGCTTAATTGATCAATTCATTTTTTACAGCAGCGCCTGCTTCATAAAGAAGCAGGCGCTGCTGTTTTTGGCCTGTTTTTCAGAAACTAAGCCAAAAACAGGTTAGATTTTTGGGCATAGTAGCGGAGGTTTTCTAATGGTTGAGCGAGAAGTTTGAATCTGCCGCCGCCGCAGGGGCCATGTGTAGGCTGAAGTTCCCATGGCTTGGTTGAGGCTGTCATGGCTGTTGCAGAAAGGTGTAGTCTGCTGTTTGCCTTGGCTGAGCTTTTTGATGCTGGGTTTAGTGACTAATTGCTGCTGTTGTGGCAATGCGTAGTCTGCTGCTCCCCTGGCTCTCCCGTTTGCTCCGGAGCGAAATCCCATTGCTGTTGCATTGCCTCCGGTAAGCGCTCACGGCCGCGGGGCCCCGTCCTGGCGGTGAGCACTGCTGTTAAAACTAGGCCCTCCGGCCTTGCCGCTGGTGCGGCACCGTATTAACAGAGGCGCTCACCCCCAGGACTGGTTTAGGTTCCTCTCCTGCTACTTCCTTACTTGCTCATTCTGCCTCTGCAGATAACCGCTGCTGTTCCGCTAGCCTGAGGCGAGCCCGTGCTGCGCACATCAGCCAGGGGCAGAAGTGCTAATTAACCCAGGTGCCACTAGCAGAAGTGTTGATTGTTCATTGTTGTTTGTTTGCTTACTTATTGCTGCTTGCCTGCCGCTTTCTCTGGTTCAAGTTTCCAACTTGGACCTATAATGGCGGAAGCTTTCAGCTTCCATGAGGCGGCAGCCTCACATTACTTCTGCCCTCTATGGCTTCGCTATGGCGCGGAAGTTACTTCCGTGCCTTCTAACGCTACCTGATACTCCCGCGCTGGCGTGAGTCTCCAGACGCGTGCCTACTGATGATGGGTGTTCTCAGCCTGCCCTAGCGGCGCGGCGGCGAGACCAGGCATAGCTTTTTCATTAGTACTAAAGTGCCTAGGGCGAAAAGAAAGGACTCAGAACTCAGGACTCAGGACTCACTTCAATACTCCCCCTTTGAATGGGGCGAAGGGGGATGTTGACACCTGCCGGTCCACGCAGGTTAGATCACTCCCCTCCCGGGAGGGGTTGGGGTGGGTCTCACGCATGGTAAGTTATTTCCCCAACCGAAGCCAAATCTCATGCTTGACTCAGGACTCAAGACTCAGGACAACCTCTAAACCTCCGGAGCGTCCAGAGACCAGCAAACGTCTGCGCCAACTTCTGTTTTCGGGCTACTTTTCCCAAAACAGGTCAAAACCAGAAACCGCCGACTTCAAAAGTTCAACATGGCGGCGTACACGCCTTTCACCACTTCCGCCATTCTATTAAAGTCAAGGGTATCAATGGTGTCGGTTTTCTGGTGGTAGTGGGGGTTTCTAAGGAAAGAGGTGTCATTGATCATGACCGCCTGGTACCCATGCGCCCAGTAGTTGCGGTGGTCAGACAGCGAAACGCCGGGCAAGTCGGGCGGGGCGGCAATAGACTGCACGTCAACGCGTGAATGTTCTTTCATGAACTGCTGTACCCGCTGCACTGTCTTCTCCTGCCCCTGCCGGCCCACCACCACAATAAAATTACCGGTGGTGGGGTACATTTTTTTCATAGATGCATGCTGGAACTCCTGCGAGTTGGGTTTGTCTGTAAAGTACCCTATCATTTCCAGGCACAGCATCAGCCGTACGTCAACCTCGTCCCGCTTCAGGGAAGCGGCGTGTACGGCACTGCCCATTATCTCGGTGGCAAAATACGGCGGCTCCTCAAAGTTGAAGGCCACAAAGTCAATACGGTGTTTGAGCTCCGGTTGCTCTTCATGCAACACCCGCGCCAGTTCCAGCAAACCAGCCACCGCGCTGGCATTGTCATCGGCCCCCGGGGTGTCACCGCACACGTCATAATGCGCCCCCACAATCACCCGCTCCCCTTTTTCCGGCCCCGCCGAAAGCATGATATTCTCAAAGCCCTGGTGCAGCCCCTGCTTGCTCACCCGCCCACTCAGCTTGCAAAACTCCTGTTCCACGTAGGCGGCGGCTTTCCTGAGGGAGGCCGGGTGCCCTATGCTGCGGGGCGGGTGCAGGGTGGTGAGGTAGTGCACATCTTGGTACAGGCGGTCGCGTTGAACAGGCATGGGGGAAGCGAGGTTGGTTACCTTCCTTTTACTGTTTCGCCCTAGCGGGGTTACCATGCCCAGCCACGAATAAATACTCAATATTCTCCGGTTTGCAGTTGGGGAAACAGATGGGAGTACCAACCGGCAATCAACTTCCCGTTTCCCTCCCCGTACCTGAGGGGGAAGACCGTTCCTCCTATGAAAAAAATCATTCTCCTGGCAGTTCTCTCCACCCTCTTCTCGTTTGGCCCATTTGCGCAGGAAGCAGCCCCCGGCTTTGAAACCGACCGCCCCAACCGCACCGAAGCCTCCACTTGGGTCGCCAGAGGCTATCTGCAGCTGGAAACTGGTTATCAATATGAGAAAAAGCGGCAGTCTGGCACGGAGCAAAGGAGTTGGCTCTACCCGCAGGCGCTCCTGCGGATGGGGCTCCTGAAATCAGCAGAACTCCGGCTGGAGGCCACCTACCGCCAGGAAGACCAACGCATGGCCGAGCAGCCGGAAGAACAGGAGAAAGGGCTGAGCACCGTACGGGTGGGAACCAAGGTCAATGTGGTAGCGCCAAAGGGGGCTGTCCCTGAAATATCTGTTTTGGCAATGGCAGAACTGCCTTTGGGGCATGGTTCGTTTAAACCCAGGCATCTGGCACCTGACCTGAAGCTCCTCTTTACCAATGACCTCTCAAAGAAGGTGAAACTCCAGTACAATACCGGCTTCCGGCGCGAAAAGGAAGAAAACACCATGCTAGACCAATTCCAATACTCGGCCTCCCTGAGCTGGAAGATCAGTGAGAAACTGAGCGTGTTTGACGAGTTTTTCGGGGACAAAGTACCTGGCCACCACGCCCAAAACTATCTAGACGGAGGGGTGCAATACCTGCTTTTGCCCAGTCTACAAATAGACGCCCTGGTGGGAACAGACCTCTCTGCACATGCTGCAGAGGTCTTTGTGGGCGGCGGTCTCAGTGTGCGCTTGCCAAAGTAAAGACTGGCTGCGCCGAACCCTAAAAAGTAAGTATGATCTTAGGGAAGCCCTCTTCGCATGGGCCGCTGTTTTAGGCCTGTTTTCTGAAAAACAGGCCTAAAACGGCGGCCCATGCTCGCACAGTTAAAAGGAATCTTTATATTAGAACTTCCTTAAATGATTTTATAACACGAAATCGTTTCCCTGGCACCTTTGACCCCCACCCTATGCTCCTTGAACCAATAAGTATGGATGTGCTGCAAACCTCCCGCCTCACGCTTTGCCATCTGAACCCGCAAGATGCCGCGTTCATGTTTGAGCTCATGAATGACCCCTCCTGGATCAGATACATTGGCGACCGTGGAATCAGAACGGTGGAAGATGCGCGGGCTTACATCCAGAACGGCCCTATGAACAGCTATGAGCAGAAGGGATACGGCTTTTACCTGGTGAAACTGACCAAAGAAGACCTGCCCATTGGCATCTGCGGGTTGGTAAAGCGGGAGTTGCTGGAAGATGTAGACCTGGGGTATGCTTTCCTTCCGGCGCACACGGGCAAAGGATACGCTGTAGAAGCCGCCTCTGCCGTGCTGGAATATGCCATGACCACCCTAAACTTTCAAAGGGTACTGGCCATTACCACCCAGGATAACCAGCGGTCTATCCAGCTGTTAGAAAAAATTGGTTTAAAGTATGAAGGCACCGTAACACTGCCTTCTCAGCAGGAGGAGCTAAAGCTGTTTGGCACCACCTGAAGGGCCACAAAAAAAGCCCCGGCACCGCTTCTTTCAACGTGGCACCGGGGCTTTGGCAAATATGCTCTGAAATTTATCTTACCTGCACCGGATGGTCTTCCAGCTGGGCGTAAAAGAGTTTCCAGGCACCTTTGTCGTTCTTTTTCCAGATCAGCACAAAGTTTCCTTCGCCTTCACCGCGGGGCAGCTGCCGGTCAGTCGGGATCACGTCAACGGTGAACGTACCGCCTTCAAAGGCAATGCTGTCATCTACCCCAGTGGCCACCGGAGAGATTCTCAGGTTTTCAATAGAGCCCAGGGTTTCACGCACCCATTTCTGAGAAACTTCTGATTTGCCGTTGAAATGAACCTCCCCCTGCACAAAATGCACATCTTCTGCTAAGAGAGTGTCTAACTGGGCAGAGTTTCGGCTGTTCCAGGCACCAATGAAGGTCTGGTTCAGTTGCTGCACATTTACAGGCTCCTGCTTCTCTGCCGTCTTGGAACAGGAAGAAAGAAAGGCGACCAAAGCGATTATGATCAAATACGGTTTCATAGTATAGGTTTTAAGTTTGATACCACTCATACTCCCTTTGAATATTAGGAGTTTCAAATATTATCAGTCTTTTATCAAAAACGCAAGTTAAGGAGCTTGGGCGTTTTTGACAGGGGTTTGAAGTGAAGCCGGCTTACCAGCTTTTTCTTCTGTACTCCGTGTTGGAATATGGTTTTGAATAGTCACCATAGTCTTCATTGGGCAAGAAGCTCAGGTTGTTCATGCTCATGATCTGCGGCTGACCGGCGGTATAACCCGTCATCATAGCTGGGGCGGCCGGCGCGGCAGCTTTAGCTGATGAGCTGGCGGCTCTTTTAGCGGTACCGGCAGAACGGTTAGAAGAGCTATAGGCGTAGGCTCTGTTGGCCGCCACGGTTCTGTTGAACTCCGCCTGTTCCTCAGCAGCTTTTTTCTTCTGCTTGTTGTCAATGATCTTACCAATACCGTACCCGGCACCGGCACCTACCACACCGCCTACAACACCCCCAACGGCACGGTTTCTCTTATTGATAATGGCCCCGGCGGCAGCACCAGTACCGGCACCAATCACGGCACCTTTGGCTTGCGGACTCCACTTTTTCTTTTCTTGTGCTTGTACAGAACTGCTTAACACTACTGCAAACATCAGCACCAGGCTTAACATTACACTTACCTTTTTCATAACAGTTTCTTTATAGTGAGAGAAGTTTTTTACTCTGTTGGGGTACTAAACCCAAGTACCGTGCCAACTTTTAAATTTCGTTCCGCAACCCTTTTAGTCGCTGTAGAGGATATTCCAAGTTCCGTGCCAAACTTTCAAGCAGGTACTGAACCCGGTTTTCAAAGCCTTATACTGTTACTTGTCTATTTTAGATGCTTCTTTTACATTAGAGTCTTTAAGATGTTTAGGTAATCAACCCTTTCCCCCTTCTTAGAGCTTGTTTAAATTTTGGTTTTGCGAGGAGCGCCGTGATAACCTAGAGCGTGAGGCTGAATCTCTAAAAATAGGTTGACTCCTGAAACAGGCCCGCGAAGCCAAGCACCTCACGCAGGAGCAATTGGGAAAAATTATTGACAAAAAAAGAACCTACATCTCACGGGTAGAGAACGATGGCAGCAACCTCACCTTGAAAACCCTCTTTGAGATTGTGGAGAAAGGCTTGGGTGGAAAAGTGAGGATTTCTATTAAAATGTAGAGCGCATCTATTCTCTGCAACAGAAAGGCCTGCTCTTATAAGGAGCAGGCCTTTCTGTTTTTGGGCTGTTTTTAGAAAAGTAGGCCAAAAACGGAAAAACAGTGTATTTCAGAAAGCAAATTGATTTATCTTTAAATTAAAAACACTTGTGAGACTCAGACTTCTATTTCCTTTTCTTCTTATTACTTTCTTTTCTTTCGGCCAATCAGTTGCAGTTATAGTTCCCGGAACTAAAATCAGCATGGTTCCACCTAAAGGTTATGTTGTTGCGTCAAATTTTAGTGGGTTTCAAAATAGGGATATAGGAGCTGCAATTATTATTGCTGAATTACCAGATTCTTTTCAAGCTACAAAAGCTACCTTTACCCCTGAGGGATTTAAAACTCAAGGCATGACTTTGCACAACCAAAAACCTGTGACTATTCAAGGTGGTAGAAGTGCAGAACTCTATAGAGCCAGTCAGAATGAAAATGGCACCCAAGTCCAACAACTTCTTTTATTATTTGGTGATGAATCTAAATCTGTACTTTTGAATGCTTCCTTTCTAAATCCTTCAAATGCGACCGAAGAAGAAATCACAAAAGCTTTACTTACAGCATCTTACAATGATAAACAGAGCCTTAATGCGGAGAAATCTGTAAAATTTAAAATCCGAACTGAAGGAACACCATATAAATTCGCATCAATCGTTACTGGCACCTTACTTTATAGTAAAGACGGAAAAGTACCTACTCTATCTCCTGATAAAGCTTTTCTTTTAGTAGGTAACTCTCTCACTGTAATTAAAATGGAAAACCCTGAACAATACAGCTTAAACAGACTTCGGAAATTTCCAGGTTGTGCTGAGGCATTAATAAAAAATGTTCAACCTGTTACTATTGACAAATTAAATGGATATGAAATTGTAGCAGAAGCAAAAGGTACAGAAGGCAAGAATGAGCTAAAATATTTGGTAATGTTATTTGACACCAATGGAGACTATTTACTTATTCATGGCTCTGTCTCTGCTGATTTTAATAACAATTTGAAGACGTTCAAAAGCATAGCACAAACATTTTCTAAAAAGTAGTATAAAGCCACCTCGCAACGCTGACCTCCCGTGAAGATAACCTCTGTCCGTTTCTGTAACCTCAACTCGCTGCAGGGCGAGCACTTTATACCGTTCAACCAGCCGCCGTTGAGCGAGAGCGGGTTGTTTGCCATTACGGGGCCTACGGGCGCGGGCAAAACCACCATTCTGGACGCCATCACGGTGGCGCTGTACGGACAGGTGCCGCGCCATGGCCGCGATGTGGCCGAGATTATGACGCGCCACACCGGCGAGTGCTGGTCTGAGGTGGAGTTTGAGGCCGAGGGGAAAATGTACCGCGCCCGCTGGAGCCTTCGGCGCAGCCGCAGCAAAGCCGACGGTAAGCTACAGAGCCCCGTCATGGAACTCATTGACGCCGCCACGCAGGAAGTGCTGGAGAGCCGCCTCTCTGAGACCCGCCAGCGCATCATTGACCTCTGCGGACTGGATTTCCAGCAGTTTTTGCGGTCTGTGATGCTCAGCCAAGGCGATTTCACCCGTTTCCTGAAGGCCAGCGAAAGCGAGCGCAGCGAACTCCTGGAGAAACTCACCGACACCCGCATCTACTCCCAGATTTCCATGGCCGCCTATGAAAAGGCCAAGGCCGAAAAACAGAAACTGCAGGACATTGAGCAGCGGCTGCAACTGGACCAGCTGCTGTCTGAGGAAGACCGCGCCGCCCTGGAGGCAGAAACCCATCGGCTGAAAGCCGAGGCCCGCCTGGCCCAACAGCAGGTACAGCAGCACCTGCAACAGCAGACCTGGCTGGAGAACCTGCAGAAGCTCACCCAGAAAGAGACGCAGCTGAGCAGCCAACTCGCGCAGGCACAAACCCAGCAACAGGCCTGGCAACCCAACCGCGAGAAACTTCAACGGCACGAGCAGGCCCAGCCGTTCCAGAGCGAGCTGGCGAGGCTGCAGGAGGTACAACGCCAAGGCGAAAGCGTGACTCAAGCCATAGTTGCAATGCAGCAACAGGTGCCCGTGCAGGAACAGAAGGTAGCCGCGAAGACGCAGGCCACCCAGACTGCCCGTACCGCCCACACGCAGGCGCAGCAAACCCTCATAGAGGCCGAACCGCGCCTGGACCAGGTGCTGCAGCAAGACTCGCATATTAGCGCACAGCAGGCCCAATACACCAAAGACCAGCAAGCCGTAACGCAACTGCAGCAGCAGGTGCAGCAGCTTTCCCAACAACAAACGCAACAGCAGAATAGCCTCCAACAACTGGTGCAGGAAGGCAAGCAACTGAACGACTGGCTCAAAGAACACGGGCTGGACGAGGAGCTGTCGCAGACCTTGCACGAAGGGAAATCAGAATTCAGAAATCTGGCCGAGGTGCAGAAACAGCAGGAGAAGCTCCAGAAAGAGCAGGCTGTTTTACGGCAGACTTCAGAAAACGAGGCTAAAAACGAAGCCCTCATAAAACAGCAACTGGCAGCCATCGAAGGGCAACTGCAAGTCCAACAACAGCAGCTTTCTACTTTGCAGGAACAAGCCACCGCTGCCCTGCAAGGCCAGGAGCACGAGGCACTGGAGCAGCTCTGCCAGCGCCTGCCCAGCGTGTGCAGCCAACTGGAGAAGCAGCTGGAGCTGAGCAAAACCTATCTACAGCAGGAAGCCCGTCGGCAAGAATTGCAAGCGCAACTGGCCACCACCACGCAGAACCTGCACCAGCACCGCACCCGCCTTGCCCAAACCAAATCCGAGCGGGAGCAGGCCCAGGACAAGCTCAAAGACCTGCAGCATATTCTGGATTTGCAGCGGCAGATTCAGAAGTACGAAGACGCGCGCGCCCAGCTGCAGCCCGAGCAGCCGTGTCCGCTGTGCGGCTCCACGCACCACCCGCTGGTAGAGGCGCACCAGCCGCAGACCTTAAGCGAGGCCGAGCAGAACCTGCAGCAGCAGCAAACCAAAGTACAGCGCCTGGACGGGCAGGAGCGGGAACTGGCCGCCGCCGTGCATCGCCTGGAACTCGCCGAGCAGCACACGCATGAGCAAATAGACCAAATCACCACGCATACCCAACAGCTGCAAACGCAGTTCGCTGCGCTAAATGCTGCCCTGGAGCTGGCCCATGAGATTGCCGTCTCAGACTCCATTGACCAGTACTGGAACGCCCGCCAAACGGAACTGCAGCAGGCCACCGCCACCTTAGAAAGTTTGCGAGGCCTCCGTACGCAACTGGACCAGGCCCGCGCCACTGAGCAGAAAATACTCAACGAGCAACAGCGTTTTCGGCATGAAATGGAAAAAACAGCCCAAAAACGGACGCAGGCCGACACGCAACTAACTCAACTGCAAGCAGAACTGGAAGATGTAGCCGAACAGGCCAAGGTGATTTCCGAGACCCTGCAAGGCTTCTTCAGCACCTACGGCCTCACCTACACAGGCGCCAACGGCGCAGAATTGCTGGCGCAGCTTGAGACGCGCAGGCAGACGTATGAGCAGAAAAAGGCGCTGCTGCCGGAGCTACGCGTCAACTACTCTGAGGCCAAAGCCGCCGCTGATAATGGCAAAGCCACCTTAGAAGAAAAGCAGACCGAACTCACCCAACGGCAGGCGCACCTGCAAACCGCGCAGGAACAACTGCAGGAACTCCGCACCCAGCGTTATGCGTTGTTACCAGAAGGTGTGCAGCCGCAAGCGGAAAAACAGCGTCTGCAGCAGGCCTTGCAACAGGCGGCACAAGCCCTGCAACAATCAGAAGCTGCCCTGCAGCGCGAGCAGGAGCAACTGAACCTGCTCACCCACCAACTGGCCCAGAAGCAGAAAGAACAGCAGGCGAGCCAGCAAGCGCAACAGGAACTGGAGGCGGCGCTGCTGCTGAAAATTCAGCTGTTGGGCTATACTTCTCTAGCGGAATTGCAGGCCTTGCTGTTGCCAGAATATGAAGCGCGGCAGCTACGGCAGGAACAGGAACGCCTGCAGAAAGCGCTGCATGAGCTGGAGCACAGCCTACAGCAGTGCCGCACGGAGTACCAAACGGAGAAAGAGCGCCACCTCACCGAGTTGACATTGGATGAACTACAGCCGCACATTCAAACGCTGGAAGAAGAGAAAAACCAGCACCTCACCCAGATGGCCCGTCTGGAAATGCAGCTCCAGCAAGACTCTGATTTACGCGAGAAGCACCGCCAACTCACCCAGCAGCTGGACCTGCAGAAAGGCGAAGCAGAACGCTGGGCCCGGCTGGCCAACCTCATCGGCTCTGCCGACGGCAAGAAGTTCAGCAAGTACGCCCAAAGCCTCACGCTGGCGCGGCTGGTAGAACTGGGCAACCGCCACCTGCACCGCCTCAACGACCGCTACCGTATTCTCAAAAGCACAGAGAACGAGCTGGACCTCCAGATTCTGGACACCTACCAAGGCGATGCCGTGCGGTCAGTCAACTCGTTGTCTGGCGGCGAGAGTTTCTTGGTGAGCCTTGCTTTAGCTTTAGGTTTGTCAGATTTGGCCAGCCACAAGGCCCAGATTCACTCGCTGTTCATTGACGAAGGCTTCGGTACGCTGGACGCTGATACCTTGGACATTGCCATGGACGCCCTGGAAAGCCTGCAGGCCACCGGCAAGATGATTGGCATTATCTCGCACGTAGAAGCCCTGAAAGAGCGCATCAGCACGCAGATTGTAGTGGAGAAACTGGCGGGCGGTAGAAGCAGTATCAGGGTGGAGAGTGCCGTGGGAATGGCCGTGTGATTTTTGACCTCGTAGGGTCCGGAGGACCTGCGAGCGTCTTAAAGCGTTGGCATAGACGCTCGCAGGTCCTCCGGACGCTACGAGGTCTTTTGAGCAGTCGTATTTTGCGAGAAATCTGTTTTCGGCTTACTTTTCAGAAAACAGGCCAAAAACGGGAGTCAACCCTAGAGTATAGAGAAGCGAAAGAAGACACTATGAAACCGAAGTTAAAATTCACCACTTTTCAGGAGCAGGATGATAAATGGGAGTTTTGGCTTGGCAAAAGTTTTGAGGAGCGCTAGGCAGAGGCTTTCAGGTTAAATCAAAAGGTATACTGGGAGTTTTATTCCCAACCAAACCCACAGATGTCCAAACGCACCAGACTCTTTATAAAACGGGAAGATGAGACGCTAGAGCAATTCTTCGCCCGTAAGAACGCAGCAAAATAGCCACGCACTTAGTAAATCATTTCCTTATCTCTTATCCATCTAACTGATTTGAAAAAGTACAAGCAGGCCTCTGCCAGACCCAAAGATCTAAATGACCTGGAGCACTTCCCAGAGGTTTGATTTTTGTAGCCTATTTATTTAGAACAATAGCTCCCAACTTTTCCCCAACCTTAGAGCTTGTTTACATTTTGATTTTGCAAGCGAAAACGAGGAGCGAAAGGTTCTTCTATAGCTTTTTTGAGCAGCATACGCCCCGCTATAGGCGAATCAACCGCGAAGTCAGGTTCTTTTGATACCCGTTTGCAGCTCCAAAGACAAATGGGAACATGCTCTTAACGCTTACGAACAAAACAAGTCGAAAGCAGACCTTGTATGAAAAGCTGTCTGTTTTCGGCCTGTTTTCCAGAAAACAGGCGAAAAACGCTACATCTTCTCGTCGTGCTGGGACTGGTCAAGGCCCAATTGCTCCTCTTCTACTGACACGCGGAGCGGTGAAATCAGGTTGGTCACTTTCAACAGAATCCAGGATCCGCCGAAGGCGAAAATAGACACGCCCACCAGGGCCCCCAGCTGCACCAGAAACAATTTGGTTTCGCCAAAGATCAAGCCCTGGTCCGGTATGGCCGGGTTCACGCCTTTACTGGCGAACACACCTGTGAGCAGCATGCCCACCATTCCGCCCACGCCGTGGCACGGGAACACATCCAGCGTGTCATCAATGCTGGTGCGGGACCTGAAATCTACCAGCAGGTTACTCACCACAGAGGCAATCACGCCAATGGCGATGGAATGCGGCAAGGTTACAAATCCGGCGGCGGGCGTAATGGCCACCAGACCCACCACGGCACCAATGCAGGTGCCCATGGCTGAGGGCTTACGGCCTTTCACGGCGTCAAAGAAAATCCAGGCCAGGGCGGCTGCCGCCGAGGCCGTCATGGTGGTGGCCAGGGCCGTGGCCGCCAACGGATTCGCGCCCATGGCTGAGCCCGCGTTAAAGCCAAACCACCCAAACCAAAGCAAGCCCGTACCCAGCAGCACAAAAGTAATGTAGGCCGGGTTGTGGCTCGCCTCGCTGCGGCGTTTCAGGCAGATGGCAGACGCCAGTGCCGCCCACCCCGCTGACATGTGCACCACCGTTCCGCCCGCAAAATCTAATACCCCAAGCTGGAACAGAACACCCTGCGGGTGCCAGGTGGCGTGGGCTAGCGGGGCGTAAATGAAAAGGAAGAACAGCAGAATGAAAATGGTGTAAGACGTAAACCTGATACGCTCTGCGAAGGCACCCGTAATCAAGGCCGGCGTAATGATGGCAAACTTCAGCTGGAACATGGCAAACAAGGCCAACGGAATGGTGGGTGCCAGTTCCCAGGCGGGGCCGTCCAGCACGTTCCGCATCATGAAGAAAGTGGCGGGATTCCCGAAAACACCCCCAATAGAATCGCCAAAGGCCAGGCTAAACCCAAACACCACCCAGATCACCGACAGCATAGCCATACAGATGAAACTCTGCAGCATGGTTGAGATCACGTTTTTCCTGCTCACCATGCCCGCGTAAAAAAAGGCCAGCCCGGGCGTCATGATCAGCACCAGGGCCGCGGCGGTGAGCATCCAGGCGGTATCTGCCGGGTTGAATTCTCCCTGCGCCACCCCTTTGGGCACAGACGGGAATACAAAGGTGAGTACAACGGTGATCACCAACAGAAAGAAGGGAATCTTAGAAAGCTTAGTGGTCATGAAAGGTTTTGTTTGTGAGTTTGTAGTTTACAGGTCGATACAGAAAATTCAGTAAAAATTTAACATCAACAAAAGCATTAACCTAAAATATTTTCAAATAATCCTTATTTCTGCTGTCATTTAATAAATACACATTAAGACTTTTTTAAAGTGAGCGTCTGTAGCCAACCTGATTTACAACTTTCCATAATTCTGACGGCTAAATTTTAGCAAAGTAGTAACTATCATGCCCTTCAGGGCTTTAAACCAGGTTCAGCATTCCTTTGCACTGCAGGTGACCTCTCAGGTTTCGGTCTTCGGACATTTGACATTTTTGTAAGGCAGCCAAGCACGTAAGTGCCGGGCTTTACACTCTATACATTTCTCTCCTCTCTGTCCTCCTGGAAGGATCTTGTGGGCGACTAGATTGTCTCATAAGAAAGCGAACCGCCGCTTGCTACTAAAATTCTTCCAGAAGGATAAAAGAGGAGAAAGGCATCTGGAGCGAGGTAAACTGTAGAGCGTTCGCTTATACTTTAATTCCGCAGGCGGAAATATAGCGAAAGGTGCTTCCAAAGCAATTCTAGAGCAGCAACACGGCCCGCCATGGTGCGTGGTCAGGCCCTTTTTAGGTCCGTATGCAGGGCAAAAGACACAGTTAAACCTGCTCTAATAAAAACTGCTGCGGCACCGGTTACAAAATCAAAACTGGTTACCCCCCTTAGCCGCAGCAGACTTTGCCATAAAGAAAGAACTTGGATTAGAGGAAAGTTAAGCTTCCTGTTTTCGGGCTGTTTTTCAGAAAACAGCGAAAACAGGAAATGAAACCAGCAGGTTTGCGGTGGTACTTCATATCATTCCCGCTATTTTTGCCGTATCTCCTGTAATCAAAACTTCTCCCTTATGCGTTCTGGTCAGCTTCTCTTATTAAAATGTTGGGTATGGCTGTTTCTCTTTGTCTCCTGCCAGCAGGCGCAAAAGCAAGAGCAGCAACCGGAACCGGACCCGCAGACGGGCAACGGCTACAAAGTCATTGCCATCAAAGACGGCGACACCATTGAACTGCTGAAAGACGGGAAGCCGCTGCGGGTGAGGCTCTACGGGGTAGACGCCCCTGAGAAGAACCAGGATTTCGGGACCAAGTCCAGAATGTACACCTCAGAACTGGCCTTCGGGAAATATGTGCAGCTGGTAGAGCACAACCTGGACCGTTACGGCCGCACCGTGGGGGAAATTATTCTGCCTGACGGCCGAAACCTGAACGAGGAACTGGTCAGGAACGGCTTTGCCTGGCATTACGTCGCCTATTCTAAAAGCAAACAGCTGGCCCAGCTGGAAGCAGAGGCAAGAGCAGACAAACGTGGGCTTTGGGCCGGGCCTTCGCCGCAGGCGCCCTGGGAGTTCAGAAACGGGAAAAGGAAAAAAGCCGCAGCGGGTAAAAAGCAGGAGCAATCAGATATCAAAGACGCTGCACAGCCGGGCAGCGCGGGCCGTGTCTTTATCTGTGACAGCAAAAGCGCCAGCACGTACCATGTGCTAAAAGGGTGCCGCGCCCTGGCCTCCTGCAAAAGCCAGGTGCGTACAATCACCTCTGCCCAGGCCGCAGATAAAAACCGCCACCCCTGCAAGGTCTGCGCCCAGTAACACCTGCCAATCACTCCCCTTTTTGCTGGGGCTGCCCCAATCTCACACTGCACCGTTTTCTGTTTTCGGCCTGTTTTTCTGAAAACAGGCCGAAAACAGAAACGTCCCTCCCCCAGCAGCCAATGCTACCACTTTTATCTGCCAACTGGGGCCACACCTGGAGTTATGTATGTTTTGCTTTCAGGGTGATCAGGACTACAGCCAAAACCAGCAAGACACCTGCCACTAAGGTTTGGCCGGTAACGGTTTCATTGGCCAAGGCCCAGCCCAGCAACACCGCAATTACGGGGTTCACGTACGCATAGGTAGAAACCTGCGCCGGCGGGGCCACCCGGGTGAGCCAGCTGTACGCCGTAAAGGCCACTAACGACCCAAAAACCACCAGATAGCCCAGGGCCAACCAGGATTTCAGATGTACCGCTTCCCAGTGGGTGGTCTGCCATTCGCCTGTGGCAAAACCGGTGAGCAGCAGCAAGCCCCCGCCGCACAGCATTTGCATGCCCGTGGTCAGGATGGCGTTGGCCGGCAGGGCTGCTTTGGAAGAATACAACGAACCATAGGCCCAGGCGCCGGCGGCGAAGAAAATGGCCGCCCCTCCCAGGAGGTCCACTCCGCCGGTGATTTCCCAGGGGCTCACCAACACCAGCATGCCTACTATACCCAGCGCCAGCCCCAGCAGCACTCCGCCGCTGGGGCGCTGCCCAGATTTGCCTACCCACTGTAGCAATACAACCCACAGCGGCTCAGTGGTAACCAAAAGCGCGGCAATACCAGAAGCCACCCGCTGCTCTGCCCACACCACGGCACCATTTCCAATGAGCAGCAACAGGGCCCCTATGATAGCGGTGTTACGCCAATGCAGTGCTGTGGGCACCGGCGCGCCACGCCTCCGGGCAAAGGAGAACAAGAGCGCCCCGGCCAGCAAGAAACGCGCTCCCGCCATCAAAAACGGCGGCAGCGTTTCAATGGCGAAGGCAATGGCCAGGTACGTGGAACCCCAAATAACATAAATCGCGGCAAAAGCCGCGATTTTAAGCCAACCGGTGGTACCACCGGAAACAGATGTAAAAGGCATGTGAATTTATTCAGCGTCAGCGTGCAAAACTAACAAAGGTAATTTGGTTTGGTAGGTCATTTTTTCGGCCAGGCTCATTCTGAACAGGTCTTTGAAGAAAGACCGGCGCTTTTTGAGAATAGCCAGCATGTTGCTTTTGGTGCTGCTCAGGTATTCTTTCAGCCCCGTTTCCTCATCTGGGTGCACCACCTCCTGAAAATGCACGTTCAGGTTGCCCAAATCTGTTCTGATGCGCTCAATAAACGCTTTGGCCCGGTGAGTAGACTCGGCGTCTGCGCTTTTGCTCACGTGCACCACCTCTACCTCGGCCTGAAACACCGCCCCCAGCGCCAATACCTGGCCCAGGGCCTGCGAATCTTCGGGCTGGTAATCTGAGGCATACACTATGCGATGAATCTCAGGGAAAGAAGCATTGGAGGGGATGGCCAGTACCGGGCATTTAACCTGGGAGATGACGCTCTCAGTGTTGCTGCCAATCATGATTTCCTCCAGGGCGTTGCCGCCGCCAGTAGTCCCCATCACCACAAAATCAAACCCTTCCTCCTTCACCAGCCGCTCTACGGCATCGGCCAGGAAGGCTTCCTGCACTTTAGAATCCATGACAAAATTGGCCCCGCCCAGTTGCCCGAACAGGCCTTGCAGGTAAAGGGAGAGGGAGTGCAGCTTGTCACCCGAGGTACGGCGCTGCTCGTCCAGCACCTGGCCCGCCATCATGGCTGACTCAGAGGTATCCATGATAGGGAGGTGCAGCACGTGCAGCAGGGTCAACGAGGCGCCGGTGCGCTGGGCTATGTGGGCCGCATATTCGGCGGCTTTATTAGACGTCTTGGAGAAGTCAACGGGACAGATTATCTTTTTCATAGTTTCAAGGATAGATGGTTGCCCAAGTATACAGCAACGGAACCATATTAAGAAACGTGCATATTCTGTCTGGGTTCTGTTTGGGGAATGGCGGGCTACTTTCTTTTCTTTTCCTGCACAATTTCCTCCAGCCACGCCTCTGCGTCTGCCACGTTATCAAAGATATTCAGGGGGATTTTACTTTCCTGGGCCATATCAATGGCATAATCACTCCCGGATTCGTTGAGCCGGTGAACTTCGGCCACATGAGCCAGACCGGCGTTCAAGGTTTTGCGTTGTGCCTCCAGGTGCAGCCATCTCACCTCAGGCGAATGCTCTTTGGCCTCCCTGATGTCAGATAAAATGGTAAACCCAGGCTGCACCAGCCTTAACGCCAGATCCCAATGCTCCAGGTATTGAGAAACTTCGGTTTCACCTCCCCAGCCACCACAAATGTTTAATAAAATCCTATTCTTCCCCTCGTCTACCTTTATGGTGTAGTACGGGTTTTGTGCAATTTTTACCATAACAGAAACAGTCTTCTGCAGATGCACTATCCTGTAGGTGGGGGGAACCGTAGAAATGCAAACTATTTTATATTGAATTTATTGCATAAAGTTATGCACCAATTGCACGCACTACAAGACACGCAACCATTATTTTTTTGTACTATTGAGGTTATACTCCCTTACTTCGGCCCAAGTCCAATACTTTTTGGGCTTTACCTCTCTAAAAACCTCTTCTAAAAAGGCAGAAACCTCCCGTACCATTTGCGCTGGTGTCAAAGATGAAGAATAGACAGGCCGCTCCTGCGGATTGCCGTACCGCTGGGCTTTGCTTAACTCCTGCCCCAGCAGCCTCAACAGTGGCCCGGTGTCTGTGGGACCGTCAGCGGCCCAGCTTCGGCCAGATGTTTCCAGGGAGTTCAGGTGCCGGGCCAGTGGCCTCAGGTCTGGCCTGGGCAAGGTGGGCCGGCTGGCAATATCTACCCAGGTGGTGTATTTGCACTCCACCTCATACCGCTGGTCTTGATAACACGCCAGTACTATGTCAAACCCAGCGGTACGGCTGAACAGAGCATAATAATGCACCGGCTCAGGGGTCTCCAGCACTACCAGACCTAAGGCGGGCAAGGCTGTCAGGTTTGTTTCTGGACCGTGTATTTGTGCGTGCCCTTGCATTACCTGCTCAAACTCCGGTTGCCAGAGGGTGCGGTATTCTTGAGGGTGCAATAGCACCTCTGTAAACGCCTGCAGAAAGAACTCAAATTTGGGAATTGACGCCACCACCTCATTCTCCTCCAGCTCATAGGCGCCAAAGGGTGGGTAAAAGCGGCTTTTTTCCTCGGCATTGATCCAGCAGACCAACTGAAGGGCCTCCTCAGCATGAGGCGCTGACAGGTTCAGTTCCCTGAAATCTCCAATAATGGCCACTTGCCGCAGCAGCTCTTCATGCTGCCCTGCTAAGACTGGGTTCAACAAGGCCCAAACCCCCACCAGGGCATCTATGTCAAAGTGGTTGGCGGTGGCGCGGTGGTATTTTTTTAGTTCCGGCCAGTCCTGCTTAAGGGCCTGGAGCACCATACCGGCGCTGGTATCTTCCCTCAACTCATCAGGGACGGGCGCACCCCGCCAGTGTGACAACACCAGACCGTTAGGGTGAAAACTATCAACCACCACCGCGGGGGTCTTCTTAAGTTCTGGAAAGGGAAGATAGGAATAGGCCATGCGCAAAAATAAGTACGTTTTCTGTTTTCGGCCTGTTTTCCTGAAAATAAGCCAAAAACAGAAACTAAGAATATTGGTCACGAACCCTTACGAAGCAAATGACTGGTATTTCCAACAGAGCTCCCCTTTCTAAAGCTGGTACTATTGAAGGCCTACCGTCTCTCTGAAAATTTTTTCTCAATATCTCACATGCCGTTGAACTCCTTCCCTTTATTCTTGGTTCGCCCTTCAACTCACTCCCTCAGCTATCTATCTAATCATTAATACTTTAGTTTATGGCAGCTAATGTTTACAAAGCCAAAACCCTGACCGCCTTTCAAGTCTGGATGCTGGTGTGGGCGTTCTCCATCTTCTGGAACTCTGCGGCTGTTGCCCAAACGACACCATCTTTCCAAGCCGGCGATTACCGCACCACAACCGCAGGAAACATCAGCCAGACATCTGGCACGGCCCAACTGGAGCAGCTCTCTGTAGACGGAACATGGCAGCCTGCCGCCTACCCCCTCCCGGTGACCTCCACCCTGTATGCCCCACATGCGTTGCAGATTGCAGGGCCCCTTGAGGTAGCCAACCTGGTGGTAACCGCCGCAGCCCCCGTGACCGTGCTTGCCAATGCCCACCTCCGCACTACCGGCAGATTAACAGTTTCCCCTTCCGCCCGTCTGGTGCTGCAGGGCGAAGTAGACAACCGCGGAACGCTCCAACTCCAGGCAAACAGCACGCTCCTGATCCAGTCCCACAATTACCAAGCCACCTCTTCCCTTTGGGCGGGCATTGAAGAAATAGACGCCACTTCTGAGGTTAGAATTGAAAACGCCAACGCCAGCGCCCTCCTGCTCTCTGGCAGCCACCTCACCACGCAACCCCACGGTTTTTGGTTCGGGAAACTGACTATAGCACCCGCCTCTGCTGTAAACTGGCAGTTAACAAACACCAGCGGCTCTATCACGGCCCAGACGGCAACCGTAGTATTACCAACCGGCTCCACCCTTACCCTGGCGGCCGGGATCTCCCTTTCCCTGCAGTTTGGGCAAGGCCTCTCTCTCACCGGCGGCACATATTTTGTCCAAAACCAGGCTAGTGGAACAGCCAATCTTTCCCTGGCCGGAGACCTCGCTCTGAGCAACGCCAGCCTTACCCTGAACCAAACGGCCAGCTCCGGCGCCACCACGTTGGTAGACCTCAAAGGCCATCTCACCCAGGACGCCGGCTCCACTATCAACAACAGCAGCACGGTTACCACCAGCTCCAGCGCAATCAGCTTTACCGGCACCAGCTGGCAGGAAATTGCCGCCGCGGGGTCTGTTAACCATGTTACACTGGGGGTGAAGCCTGGGGCGCAGGTGCGGCTCAAGCAGCATTTAAAACTCAACCCTTCTAACTCTGTTTATGCGGGCACGTTGACCGTAGAGAATGGCGGCACCTTAGATTTTGGCACAGACGCGAACGGAAACGGTTATTCAGTTCAGGGCCAGGGTTATTTCAGGTTAGAGCAGGGCGGGACACTGTTGATCACCAGTGCCCAGGGAATCAATGCCACTGGTTTGGCCGGCAACGTGCAGGTTACTGACAGCCGTCGCACCTTTAACCAGCTGGCCACGTTTGTCTATAGCGGCACCGTGCCCCAGCAAACGGGGAATGCCTTTACCACCACGGCCAATGGCAAAATCCTCATCATAGACAACCCCACGTCTGTCACTCTTACCCAAAGCACCGGTATTTCCAGCAACACCACCCTTTCCGCCGGTGGCGGAAAATTGGAGATCAGACAAGGGGTGTTGATTGCCACCCCCACGGCAGACATTACCAGCTCCGGTAAATTGGTTATGACGGGCGGCACGTACCGTATTGCCATGACTGGCACCACCGTTCCGCTATTATCAGGGGCTTACGAGCTAACGGGTGGCAGCATTGAGCTGGCGGGGAACGGCGATCAGACACTTAGGGGGAAAACTTACCACCAGCTCATCATCAGTGGCAGCAACACTGCCGGCGTCAATGCCAAAACCATTTCCACCACCACTACCGTCAACCAGAAGCTAACTATTCTGCCCCATGCCCTCTTTGATATTGGAAACAAAACTTTGAAAGGTGACGGCGGTTTAACCATGACAGGCGGTTTGCTGCGCTTAGGCAAAAGCAGCGGCACCTTGCCAGAACTTGCGGGCAGAAATGAGCCTTATCAGCTGACCGGCGGCACCATTGAGTTTTACGGCACCACCAACGGCCAGAGCCAATCGCTCAGGGGAACGTATGGCAGCTCCCAAAAGATCACGTACCATCATGTAACCTTGACCGCCACTGAGGCCAATACGCTCAATGAAAATGGCAACCAGCTGCTCAGCGGCAACCTAGATGTCACAGGTACGCTCACGGTCAAGGCCCCGGCGGTTTTACAGATTGCCAGCAACCGTGCCATTGGAGGGTCAGGCAGTTTTGTGTTGGAGACCGGCGCAACCTTGCTTTATGGCTCGCCTCAGGGCATTAAACAAACGGGTACCACCACTTCAGACGGCAATATTAGGGTAAGTGGCCCCAGAAGTTATTCTACCCAGGCTAGCTACGGATTTGTGGGGAACTCAGAAATGGTCTCAGGAGACGGCCTTCCGGCAACTGTAGCCAATTTACTTGTGGCTAAAACCGGGTACGGCGTTACGTTGACCAATTCAGTGGCGGTGAGCGGGGTATTTACCATGAAGAGCAGCCTCTTTAAGACTGGGGCCAATGAGCTTGCCATTAACAGCACGGCCCCTGCCGCAATAGAGTTGGCAGATCCTGCCTTTTACATTCTGGGCAACCTGAGACGGGCCATGGGCAGCAGCGGGACGTACAGCTTTCCGGTGGGCACGCTTAACGGCAAACGCCAGCTGGATATTCAGACCAATGCCTTGGGCGGAAACGGGTTTCAAAGCCTGCTGGTAAGTTTTCAACCCCTCACCCATCACCAGGACGCTGATCTGCAGGTGACAGAAGCCGGCGCCACCTACACGCGCATAGAGCCAGAAGGGGTTTGGGTAGTAGAACCCAATACCCAGCCCACCAGCGGAAGTTACACCGCCTTTGCGTACCTGAACGGGTTTAGCGGCCTCATAGACAATGCCTTTGCTCTGCTGTTACGCCCGCTTACGTCTACCAGTGGCAAAGATTGGAATACCGGCGGCGGCACCTTAGACGCCCCCAACAAAGAAGGCCGAACCTTGGCCAGCGGCTATGCCAAGCGCAACTTTATAAATCAGTTTGGGCAGCTGGCCATAGGCAACCTGGAATCTACCCTGCCTGTTTCCTGGCTGCACGTGAAAGCACAGCGGCAGCAACAGCACGTGCTCCTCACCTGGGCCACCGCCACTGAGACCAACAATGACCGCTTTGAAATAGAATACTCCCTTGACGGAAGGCAGTTTACCCAAGTGGGGGCTTTGCCTGGGAGCGGCCACTCCACCACAATTCAACGGTACCAGTTCCTGCACCCCAACAAAGACCATCACGTGGGTTATTACCGCATCAAGCAAGTTGACTATGACGGGCAGTTTGAGTTCAGTAAGGTGGTCTCAGCAGAGGCTGGTGCGGCACCCAGCGTTTCCGGGCTCCAGCTTTACCCCAACCCCAGTCAGGAAGTCCTGTACATCTCAGGTGTAGACCTGGCTCCAGACGCAGAGATTGAGATCATAGACCTCAGCGGAAGAACCGTACAGCGCGTGATTCCCGTGTTGGGAGGAACCGTGGCAACCATTCAGGTAAAGCACCTACCGGCCGGCACGTATCTCCTTCAGCTACGGCAGGAGAAGCAGGTTCAACGGCAGCGGTTTGTGAAGCAGTAACCCGTTTATGGGCTGTTTTTCTGAAAACAGGCCCAAAATGAACCAGCCCCCATGAGTTCCAACAACCCATGGGGGCTTTTACTGGCTTCTGCAATGGCTGTGGTAACGTTGACCAGCGACACATAATGCCCCGGCCAGCCCTTCAAAATCGCCCATGCCGTCTCTGTTGCTGTCTTTTAAGGGGTAAACCTCCGGGCTGTAGAGCACACTGTTCTTATACCAAAGTTCCTCGTTACAATCATGAGCGGTGTTCTGGGCAAAAGCTGAGGGACCCAGGAGAAATAGGCTGAAAAGGTAACTAACCGTAAAGTCTTTTCAGGGCAAATTGCTTTTGTATCCTTTCGCATTCACCTTGGAAGAAGGTTGGGCCTACCCGTTAGAACTGAATATATCACTACCCAATCTGCCTCCACTGCCTGCCTTTTGGGGCTGTTTTTCAGAAAACAGCCCCAAAACGCAAAAAGGGAGCACTGTTAACCAGCGCTCCCTTTTATATCTTAGCAGGGTGTTAAAATCAATAGAGGTTATATAGTATAAGGAGTTATAGCTACTCAAGTACGTCATTCCGAGCGTAGCCAAGGAAACTAACGTCTCCAACTTGTGCTTTAGACTCGGTTGGGAAACTGCTTCAGCTCAAGTTCTTCTCCTTTAAAACCTTATTTTATACAAGCTCTAGTCTCTTACAAAAGTTGCACCTTAATACGCTCTCCCCGCTTTGTTCTCCATGAAGTTCACAAAAGCACGGTTTACCACTTTCATACCGCCTGGAGTGGGGTAATCTCCGGTGAAATACCAGTCGCCTAAGTGGTTGGGGCAGGCTTCATGCAGACCTTCAATGGTCTGGAAAATCACCTGCACCTCCGCTTTCACATCGGCGGCTTTCACGATCTCGGCCACTTTGGCGCTCACTTCCTCAGGGGTGAACTGCTGGTAGAGTTCCTGCACAAAGTTTTGCTCTCTGGCGGTGCCGGAAGCCAGGCCTGCCACACACTTCTGATATACCTCTTCGGCCAGGCCTTCTTTGCCTTTGTCTTTCAGGAGGCCCATCATGGCCCTGAACGCCACAAACTCCTTCATCTTAGACATGTCAATGCCGTAGCAGTCTGGGTATCTGATCTGCGGGGCGCAGGAAACCACAATGATTTTCTTCGGCTCCAGCCGGTCCAGCATTCTGATAATGCTTTTCTCAAGGGTGGTGCCGCGTACAATGGAGTCATCTATCACCACCACCGTGTCAATGCCTTTTTTCACCACGCCATAGGTGGTGTCATACACGTGGGCGACCAGGTCATCACGGGAGTTGTCATCTGTGATGAAGGTGCGCAGTTTGGCATCTTTGATCACCAGTTTCTCAACCCGGGGCTTAAACGAGTAGATCTTGTCCAGTTTTTCTTCATCAACCCCGGCCTCAGCAATGGCTTTGCGGCGGTAGCTGCGCAGGTAGTCTTCCATCCCGTCCATCATACCCAGGAACGACGTCTCAGCGGTGTTGGGGATATAGGAGAAGACGGTGTTCTCCAGGTCGTATTTCACGGCCTCCAGCACAGTGGGGCACAGCAGTTTCCCCAGCGCCTTCCGCTCGCGGTAGATCTCAGGGTCATTGCCGCGGGAGAAGTAGATGCGCTCAAAGCTGCAGGATTTTTTCTCCAGGGCGGGCAGCACCTCTTTTTCGCTGGCTTCACCGCTTTTGGTCACAATGAGGGCACAGCCGGGAGACACCTCCTTGATCTGGTCATACTCTACCCCGAAGGCGGTTTTGATGGCCGGTTTCTCTGAGGCCACCACCACCACCTCCTCATCTACATAATAATACGCCGGCCTAATGCCAGACGGGTCGCGCACTACAAAGGCGGCACCGTAGCCCGTGAGCCCGGCCATGGAATACCCCCCGTCAAAGTCTTTGCAGGCCCGGCGCAGCACGCGCTGCAGGTCCAGGTTGTCTTCTATGAGGCGGGTGATCTCCTGGTTGTTGTTGTCTGGCTTGTAGTAGTCAAACAGACGCTGGTTCTCCTCATCCAGAAAGTGGCCAATCTTCTCCAGAACCGTCACCGTATCAATCTTCTGGCGCGGGTGCTGGCCCAGGTCAGTCAGCACGTTGAAGAGCTCGTCAACGTTGGTCATGTTGAAGTTACCGGCCACGGCCAGGCTTCTGTTGCGCCAGTTGTTCTCCCTGATCATGGGGTGGCAGTTGTCTACGCTGTTCTCACCGTGGGTCCCATAACGCAAATGGCCCAGGTACACATCGCCTAAAAACGGCAATTGCTCCCGGAGCCATTCAATGTTTTGAGAATCTTTGGGGTTGCGGCGGCGGCACTTGTTGTACTTGATGCTGATCTTCCCGAAGATGGCGTCAATGGCCTTGGTCTTCACGGAGCGGTAGCGGGCAATGTACTCGGTGCCGGGCTTGGCGTTGATGTTGATGCTGGCAAAACCGGCGCCGTCCTGGCCGCGGTTGTGCTGCTTCTCCATGAGCAGGTACATTTTCTGTACGCCGTAGAGGGCAGTGCCGTATTTTTCAACGTAGTATTCTAAAGGCTTTCTGAGGCGGACCAAAGCTATTCCGCACTCATGCTTTATGGCATCACTCATTCTACAGATGGTTAAGAAGGGGGAAAACACGGGTTCAGTGGTTTCCGCGGCCATTCTGCCCTCAAGGCAGAACGGAGATGCAAAGTAAGCCTAAAAACACGTACCCTTCCAAGGGAAAAACTAATTTATGTGCGGTTTCATTCCCTGTAGGCGAAAGAAAGTCAGCCGCGGCCGGCAAACACCTGCCCCACCGTTTCTGGCTTCTGTTTTTGGCCTGCTTTCCTGAAAGTAACCCAAAAACAGCGCGGTTTCTGGAAAGTGCGCGCGCCTGTTGCCTACCTTTGCCGCCATGAGCCAAAAAGTGAAGGTACACGCGGCGCTGTTTCTGGTGGCGCTGATTTACGGGGCCAACTACAGCATTGCCAAAGAAGTCATGCCGGCCTATGTGCAGCCGTTCGGGCTGATTGTGATCAGGGTGGTGAGTGCGGTGCTGGTGTTTGGGGCCATCTCTGCGTTTGTGGTGAAAGAGAAGATTCAGAGCCGGCAGGACTGGGGGCGGCTGGCGCTCTGCGGCTTGCTGGGGATCACACTGAACCAGCTGTCTTTCTTTGCGGGGCTGAACCTGACCTCGCCTATCAATGCCTCCCTCATCCAGACGGTGTCACCGGTGGTAGTGGTGCTGCTGTCTGCGTATCTGCTCAGGGAACGGCTGCAGGCGTACAGGATGGTGGGCATTCTGCTGGCCGGCCTGGGGGCCATGCTGCTCATCTCAGGCAAGGCGGGCAACACCCAGGGGCACGTGCTGGGTGATTTGCTTATTCTTTTCAATGCCGTCTGCTTTGGCGCTTTTCTGGTGCTGGTGAAGCCCTTGATGCAGCGGTACAATCCCATTACAGTGGTTAGCCGTATATTTCTCATTGGCGCGGTGGGCGTGCTTCCGTTTGGGTGGCAGCAGGTGCTGGAGCCGGCGTATGCCGCATTCCCGGCCAGTATCTGGGCGGCCATTGCGTTTGTGGTGATCTGCATGACCATTCTGGCGTACCTGCTCAACGTGTGGGCCATGAAATACGCCAGCCCGGCGCTGGTGGGCGTGTACATTTACCTGCAGCCGGTGTTTGCCATCTTCATTGCGGTGGGGCTGGGCAAAGACGTTTTCACCTGGCAGAAGGCGCTTTACGCCGCCATGATTTTTGGCGGGGTGTATTTGGTGAGTAAGCCCAAAAAAGCGGTGGCGTAAGCGGGAATGGGTACAGATTTTGTTGTTTCGTTTGCACCAAGTTGCCCAAACGGGTGTTCTTGGCTAAACCTGAACTAAGGAGATTATGCTGGAAGAAACGGCACCGTTTGATGCAGATGCGCTGCATCACCTTTTTCTGCAAGTAGAGGCGAAAGACGCCACTTGCATGCTGAACGTGGCGGGGCACCCGCTGCGCATCAGGGAAGTGATTTTCCAGATGGTGGAGAACGGGTGCCGCGTCTGCAAGGTTACCGCTGACCAATACAACACCTTTATCTATGACAAGGAGGTAACAGAGATATATGACTACCTCACCACCATCATCAAAGTAAAGACACTGGTGGGGTGATGTCTGTTTTGGGGCTGTTTTTCAGAAAACAGCCCTAAAACAGACATCACCGCGGCCTGCTGACCAGCAGTTTTACCTTTCTCGCCTCCAGTACCATTACAATCTTTCTTTAAACCAGTTTTCCCGCTGTTTACCTTCGTAAACTACAACTTCAACAACTGGTAAAGACCATGAAAGATCTGAAGATAACGTTGATCATGCTGTGTTCTGTTTTCGTGCTGGGCGGGAGCGTGGCAGACGTACAGGCACAGGACACCAAGAAAAAAGAGAAGAAAGGCTGGAGCCGTAAAGCCAAAGGCGCACTGATTGGAGGGGCCGGCGGGGCCGCCGCCGGCGCAGCGGTTGGCGGCGGCAAAGGTGCCGTGGTAGGCGCTGCCGTGGGTACCGTGACCGGGGGCGCCATAGGCCGAAAGAAAGACAAACAGAAGGACCCTAAGCGCTACAAGCAGTACAGCAAAAAAGACAATGACTAATGATTTGCTGCATGAAATAGAGAAGCCCGTTCCCTTAAAAGGAACGGGCTTCTCTATTTTTTCTATTAAGGTTTTCTGTTTTGGGGCTGTTTTTTTGAAATCAAGCCCCAAACCAAGAAACCTTTTTTAAATTACTGGCCAGCGCCTTCTC
>NZ_LRMM01000042.1 GCF_001647275.1 Rufibacter ruber
TTTTTGGGAACCTGTTTGGGAAAACAGCAAAAACAGAAGGGGTAAAGAATAACCAAGGAAACGGGCGACAAGCGGCAAAGGCCTTTCTCTGGTGTGCATCTCATACACCAAGCCCCGTCCTTTGGAAGGAGGGGCCGCAGGTCTTGCACCTGCCCCACCAGCGTGGAACCGAAGTATCCCTTGCCTACGGCACCGTTTCCTGGCTATTTTTCTTAAAACTCATCCAAACCAGGTGCTTCCTGTAAAACAGGGAACAAGCGGGCGACAAACGGAGGGAGACTTTTGCGTTGCTCTACCTCTGAGCTACACCTCCCGCTTGGGGAGATGGAGGGAATCGAACCCCCGGCACACGGCGGGACAGGCGAAGTAACTCCCCCCTACGGCACCGCTCGTTTTTGCCCTGGTTTACAGAAAACAGCCTGAAAACAGAAAAACAGGAAAGGGCGACAGGCAACGGGAGGCGGTCAAGTGGAAGTAGAAGTAACTCCCGTCTACGGCACCTTTCCTTTTCTCTGGATGGACATTGGAGGTTCATTTAGCAGGCCCCGCCTCCAGAACTCCTGTTCTGAAACAGGGGCATCAGGCAAGGCTGAAATGAGGGAAAGGGCGACAGGCGGTGCGTGTATTTCCGCTGTTGCCAGCGGGCAGGATTCGAACCTGCGAGTCCTAAGACCAACCACGAAGTAGCACGCATTTACGGCACCTTTCCTTTCCTCTGGATTTCAAGCAAGATGTCAAATTCTCTGCCTGCACTAATAGAAATTGTTTTTTCAAAGCACAGGAGAGGAGAGAAGAAGCAGGAAAGGGCGACTGGCAGCGGGAGTAGGTGCATGGCTCTACCACTGAGCTATACCTCTTTTCAGGGAGGTGGGGGGATTCGAACCACCGGCCTATGCGTTGCGAGTTGGAAGTCGAAGTAACTCCTGCTTAACGGCACCTTTCCTTTCTCTTCAAACCTTCCGCCCGTTTGGCGGAAGGGCACTTTATTGATGTTCTTTTATAAGGATTTACTTTGGGCACCCCAGCAGATACTCCTCTTTGAAGCAGGCCGTTTCATTCTCACTTTTCTCTGGTTCAAGTTTCTAACTTGGATCTATTTTGAGCTGAAGTTTTCAACTTCAGTGAGGGGAATGCCTCAAGATACACATGGCTGATTCTCCCAGATTGCTGAAATCTATGGCGCGGAAGTTACTTCCGTGACGTACCAAGAGCGGGTTCAGGCATGCGCGGTTCTCCTGTGTAAACATCCCCCTTCGCCCCCTTCATAAGGGGAGTATCTGCTGGTAACACCACCCGTGGGCTTTGCCGATAATCTTTCTGTTTCCGGCCTGTTTTCCAGAAAACAGGCGAAAACAGAAAAATGGCTTCACTTAGTTACCCTTGCAGCTCAATGGCTTCTACCATGGCCAGGGCATCGCCGCCGTTTTCCAGGGCCTCCAGTACCTCGAAGACTTTGTCTGACCAGCCGGCAATAAGGAACACGTCTTCCTGCAGCAGGCTGAGGGGGGCGGTGCCGTAGCCCGCCAGGTCAAAGAGGTAAAGGCGCGCGCGGGGGTGAAAGGCTTTGTATTGGGTCCACTCCTGCGCCAGGCTGTAGCCGTCATAGTTGCTGTTCCAGAGTTGGCAGTCAGTGAAGAGCATAATTTTGTCTGCCCGCACATAGCCCGCCCGGAGGTTATGCAGCACCAGATGGCCGTTGGTGCTGTAGCCCACTTCGCCCTCGCGCCGGTAGAACTCCTGCACGTTGGCCAGCACGCCCCTGCGGGGCAGGTTGATGACCTTAAACGTATCCCCAAACATGCCCGCCACCACGCGCTCACAGGTGTGCTGCAGCAGCATGCCCAGCAACAGCCCTATGTCATAGAGCTGGATCTTGCTATTGGCCGACACACTCTTTTGCATGGAACCCGACACGTCACAGGCCACCACCACTTTCTGCTCCTTGGAGAAGCCCCGCAGGTTGCGCACGCTGTGCTGCACGGCGGTCTCCAGGGCGTCTAGCACGCGGGGCACGTCTGGCGAGAACAGGGGCTGCACCTCGCGGTACGCCGAGAGGAAGCGGAACGGCAGCTGCCTGGCCTTCTGCACCGCCTGCGGGTTGGCCAGCGTCTGGCACACCTGCTTTATGTGCGCTTTGGACACGTTGGCCTCCAGAATGTTGCGCAAGTTGCGCAGCAGGGCCATGTAGCCCAGCTGGCCGCTGTCTATGAGTTCTTCCCACTTGTTCCGGAACGCCAGATTGCGCTCGCCGCCGTTCCGGAAGTGCTGCTGCCCCAGCGCAGACAACTCGGTTTCCCAGGTGTAGGGGGTGGGCAGGGTGTTGGTGGCAATCTGGTCGAAGACACTTTGCTGCTGCGCGTCTTTGGCCTTGGGGTGCGCCAGGAACAGGGCGTCCCGCAGTTTGACCTCGGCGGCGCGGTTGTACTTGGCGAACTGGTAGGCGTCAAAGCGGTTGAAGGCCAGCGCCACGCCCCGCTGCAGCTGCTTGGAGAGCCGGTGCAGTTTCTTGGTGCCCTGGCGCCCGTTCCGGAACTGGTAGTAGGCCAGCAGCTCGGTGATCTCGTCGGCGCGTTGCAGGGTCTGGGCCACGGCGCGGCTCACCAGGCTGTCGCCGCGGTGGGTGAGGGCCAGTTCTACCAGCAGCACCAGGGGCACGCTGCGCAGGTGCATCTGGGTGCGGGTGTACACCGCCAGTTGGGCCACAAAGGCAGGCTCGTTCTGGGCCACCAGCGTCTGCAACTTCTCCAGCCGCGCGTTGGCGGACTGGTAGAAGCCGTCTTGCAGGGAGGCCGTGACGGCCGCCGCGTACAGCTCGGCCTTCGGTCCCAGTTTCCAGGCCAGCGCCCCCTCGTGGTTGAGGGTGGGGGCCTCGGTGGCGGTCGCTTTCGGTCTGAAGAAGTTGAATCGCATCGTGGTAGTGGTTAGTGAACGATGCAAAGGTGAGGGGCTCCTGCGCAGTCTTTTTGCGCAGGTGGGGAAAGATTAAATTTTTTTTAAGTCTATTGGATAATAAAAAATGTGGATAAAATAATACTTGAAATGGGTTGTTGAAAAAACTAAATCCATATTTTTAAAGAAAAAACTATGTATATATCTAAATTCTACGCTCATAACTATAGAAGCCTGAAGAATGTTGAAGTAAGCTTCAAAAATGGAGTCAATGTTATTGTAGGAAAGAATAATTCTGGAAAGTCAAACATCGTCAAAGGTCTTGATATATTATTAGGTGATAGATTTCCTAACTACATAACCTTCACTGATAATGATTTTTATACTGAAGAACATGTACGTGAATGTTATGACTCAGATGGTAAAATAGTATTGAATGGGAATGATGTCGTTTTTGAACCTTATGAAAGTATAGAACAAAGTTTCTATTTGGAAGCCACTCTAGAGGGGAGAGATTTTGACGAAAATAAAATTAGAACTATAAAGAAAAAAACTGCTCTTTCTAAAATAAAGAGTTTTAATTCCTTATTTAAAGATGATAATGGAAATGTAAAAATAGACTATGAGTTTTTTCAAAACTTAGACGAGATAGATAACTCTAATAATATAGAAGAAATCATTCAGTATGGTAGAAATACCAAAACAAAATGGTGTAGTGCAGAAGAACTATTGCAGTTTCTTAAAAATTCTACAATCATTAAACTTTTCTTTACCAAAAATAAAGATGAGGACCAATCTGGTTATGGTATGTTAATGTGTGATTTGAATGGCGATTACTGGATTACACATTTTATTTCAAAAAAATTACGAGATTCACTGTTAACAACAGCTTTGATTGGAACCTTTAGAAGTCCAAAAGATGAATTAAGGAATGTTCATTATAGCTGGTTTGGAAAGTTAATAAAAGGCTTATGGGATCAAGGGAAAGACAAAGTTGATGACTCTGTTGGCGAACGAATTGAGTTGTTGATCCAGAAGAAAACAGTAGATATAAAAAAATTAGTTGATGGAGTATTTGATGATAATACACTAGACTTAAGAGAAATTCTCATGAGAGCAATCTCTCACAAGAAGGTTAGTTTTAAATTATTAGATGATTCATCATTCGATTTATATAAAAATATAAGACTATTCGTGAATGATGGTATTGATCGGCCTTTGACTGAAAAGGGATCAGGAATACAAAGTGCAATTATAATATCTCTGTTTTCTGAATTTTGTAAACAATTCCATAATAATAGTTCTTTGTTGATTGCAGAGGAGCCTGAGTTGTTTCTGCACCCTCAAGCTAGAAGAGTGATTGCTGCAGAATTAAGTAAGTTTTTGAATACTGGAGAAGCTCAAAAGCGGCAGCTTATCATAAATACTCATTCAACTGAATTTTTGAAAAATATTTCCCCAGACTGTATAATCCGAATTTATAAACCAGAGGATAGTAATTATAGCCTAGTGTATCAGTTATGTGAGGATGTAAGTGGTGCTATTGGTAATGATTTAGTACGGCTATTATGGTCTAACAATTGTGAAATTTTTTTCGCAGATAAGGTAGTTCTTGTTGAAGGTGGTGAGCTTTACTTATTAAGTCCAATAGTGGATAAGCTTACTGGAGATAACCAGCTTTTAGATTATAATAATGTTTCTGTTATTAGAGTTAATGGAAAAGGAAACTTTATTACATATATTAAGATGCTTAATGAATTTAAAATTAAGTGGCTTGTATTAGGTGATTTAGATTGTTATAAGGATGAGGTAGGAAAAATCGTAAGACATTTGCAAATACAAGATATAGATGGTGATGTAGCTCTTGTTCAAAACGCTATTAAGAATATAGAAACAGATTATAGTAAAATTCAAGAAAGGAATAAGAAGATAGTAAAAAATACTGATGCTCAGCAGTTAAAAAGAGTATTCGAGCTTTTTGTGCATGGAGAAATAGAAAGAGATAACGAAGACTTAATTCAAATAATACAGGAGATGCAGGATAAGTATAAGTTGAAAGATTATTATTCTGCTATTCAGGAGTCTGGATTATCTGAAAATTTTTCTAAAGTCCAGAAAGCATTGAAAAAGTGTAATGTATTTGTTTGGTCTAAAGGCGAGCTTGAAAATTATTATACAGATGCATCACGTGCTGTAAAAGGAAGTAAGGATATTGTTGCCCTGGAAATATCATATGCTTTAAAAGAAACAGATAATTCTGTTGATGATTTCTTCAATGAAGTTGATGAGTTAAAGGAGTTAGTTGTATCAATATTTTCTGATATAAAATTAAACAATGATGAGATCGCCAAGGTCATTTCTACATATGGCGTTGTAGAAGAGGAAACTCAGCCTAGTGAAGAGTAGATCATAACAGTGAGTTCCTACTGTTATTGAAATAGATTCTAAAACTGTGGGAACCTCTTATTCCCCCTCCAAATACTGCTCATCCCCACACATACCCACAATCTTCTGCGTGAAAGTCCCCACCACGTTCACCAGTTCCTGCTGGGCGGCCATAACCTGGTGGATGTCTTTGTAGGCCAAGGGCGCTTCGTCCAGGCCAGAGTTGATCACTTATGCCAACCAGTGGCTGCTGCACGCTCAGCTCCTCTTTCTGTTTTTGGTCTGTTTTTCTGAAAACAGCCCAAAAACGGAAAGCCTAATTCCTTCTGCAGAGATCGCAACTGTGTTCAAAGGAAATAAAATT
Organism: Rufibacter ruber; assembly: GCF_001647275.1. GTDB lineage: Bacteria > Bacteroidota > Bacteroidia > Cytophagales > Hymenobacteraceae > Nibribacter > Nibribacter ruber_C. The sequence continues at coordinate 5,639 of NZ_LRMM01000042.1, forward strand.
GCAATAGGTGTACATATAGGGGACTACTTGCTACTAACTTACCCATGCCGGCTAATCAGACAGATTGACCTTCCAATCAAACAGATCTCCTTCCTTCTTTTGCTCTTCTTATAGGTGCTCTTCACGTGAAGGAGGAACAAGCTATTAGAGGTTTGATTTTCATTTTGTCACCATACTGGCTAAATGTGCGCAGCTGAATGACGAAATATTAAAAATATTCTTAAAAATTTAGGAAATATATTTTTTTACTCTACCTTTAGATCGTTGAATATGTATGAACATATAGACATATGTCTTTTGAAGGTATGAAGGTTTTTAACATAGATCATGGCAGTGCCATTCCTCTTCACCTACAGGTTGAGGATCTCTTGCGCGAACTTATTAAGAATCCTGAGTACCAGGAAGGCAAACTGTTACCCAATGAAGTAGCCCTGGCCAAACAGTTGGGTATTTCCCGTAACACCGTGCGGCAGGCCACCAACAAACTGGTGTTTGAGCGCCTGCTGGTGCGCAAGAAAGGCGTAGGCACCACGGTGGCCAAAGACAACATCACCACCAAACTTGACAAGTGGTCCAGCTTCACCCATGAGATGGGGGAGAAGGGCGTCACGTTCCGCAACTATGAGATTGAGGTGGCCCAGGTAGAGGCAGATGAGGAAATAAGGCGGCTGTTTAACATTACCCGCAAGTCTAAAGTGGTTAAACTGGAAAGGCTGAGGGGCCTTGACACAGGCCCCGTGGTGTATTTCATCTCCTACTTTCACCCCCGCGTAGGATTAACCGGCAAAGAAGACTTCACCCAGCCGCTGTATGACATGCTGGAGCGCACTTACCATACTGTGGCCTCAGTGTCTAAAGAAGGCATCAGCGCCATCTTGGCAGACAAAGAACTCTCAAAGAAATTAGAGATAGCCGTTGGCGATCCTGTCCTTTTCAGGAAAAGGGTAGTCTGTGACCCAGGCGCCGGCCTATTGAGTATAACCTTGGCTTTTACCGGGCAGATAAATTTACCTATACCATTGAGATAGAAAGAGGATAGGCGTTTCCTGCCGGGCAGGAAGATCTATGTACAGAACGTGTTGCTTTAATAAAACGTGCCTCCTTCATGCCTGGCTAGGATGGCGCGTGCAGGAGAGCGGGCACCTGAACACCTTCTTTTAGACTGTTCCTGTTGGGATTAAGGCTTTTTAGGCTTCTTATATGTCTGAACATATGAACATATAGATTATAGTTCCTTTTGTTTAACCACTGTTGCATACGTACATATGATTTTCCATCAAAAAAGGTCTCTTGTTTTTGCGCTTTTCCTGGGCAGCTTGTGCTGTGGGTACAGTGGGCAAGCAAGAGCCGCCAGCCGATTAAGGGCTTTCCAAGCCCCGGCAACACGCACCGTCACAGGGAAAGTAACCTCTAAAGACGGGAACGAAGCGTTGGTAGGGGTGAGCGTTTCTGTAAAGGGTACTACCACGGGTACCGTTACCAATGCGGCGGGTGAATACTCCATTGCGGTACCCGGAGATGATGCCGTGCTGGTGTTTTCTTACATTGGCTTTGTCACCCGCGAGATTCAGGTGAAAAACCAGTCCACCCTGCCGGTGGTCTTAAGTACCAATGCGCAGGAACTCTCACAAGTGGTGGTGATTGGCTACGGCACCACCACCAAAAGCGATTTAACTGGCTCTGTGGCCTCTGTTAAGTCAGAAGAAATTTTGGCTACGCCTACTACGTCTTTTGAACAGGCGTTACAAGGCCGGGCGGCCGGGGTGCAGGTCACCCAGACCTCAGGCAAGCCCGCGCCGAAGCCTCTATCCGGATCAGGGGAACCAGTTCCATCAACGCGGGCAACGAGCCCCTGTACGTGATTGACGGCATGCTGGTGAGCAGTGACGGCAATGATATGGCCTTGGGGGTGAACCTGGGGCCGCGTATCAGTGCCCTGTCTACCATCAACCCCAATGACATTGAATCTATTGAGGTGCTGAAAGATGCATCGGCCACGGCCATTTACGGTTCAAGGGGGACCAACGGGGTGGTGCTCATCACTACCAAGCGCGGCAAATCAGGTGTTGGTACCGTCACGTTTGATACCTACTATGGGGTGCAGCAGGTGGCTAATAAGTTAGATGTTCTGAACGCAGCTGAGTTCGCAGATTTGGTGAACGAAGCCAAAATCAACGCCGGCCAAACACCTATCTATAACAATCCCACCAGCCTAGGGGAAGGGACTGATTGGCAGGACGAGATATTCAGAACGGCTCCCATGGCAAATTACCAGCTTTCCTTCGCCGGGGGCGATGACAAAACCAAATATGCCATTACGGGCGGCTACTTCACCCAGGACGGCATCATCAGAAACTCAGACTTTAAGCGCTACTCTTTCAGAGCCAACCTGGACCGGGATCTGAGTGCTAAGCTCACGGTGGGTAACAGCCTGAGCTATGCCCGTATCACGTCTTCTGGGGTATTAACCACCACGGAGACCATTGTGCCGGGGGTGACTTCCTCTGCGTTGCAGTTCAACCCAATCCTGCCGGTGTACAACGCCAATGAGCCGGGCGGTTACACGTTTGAGAACCGTGGCGGGAATTACTTAGGAAAGACCCTGGGCAATCCGGTGGCCGATGTAAATGAATTCACCTCCTATGGGGTGACTTCCAGAATCCTGGGGAACGTGTACGCCCGCTACAAAATTCTGGAGAATCTGGAGTTCAGGGCCAGCTTTGGGATTGATGGGTTCTCCTCTAAAGAGAATGCCTTTGGTCCTAACTTCCTGAAAAGAACCCAAGCCAGTAAGGGAGAGGCGTCAATAGGCACCGTGACCGGTCTTACATGGCTAAATGAGAACACGCTTACTTACAAACCAGTCATCCATGAGAACCATAAAGTAGATTTCTTATTAGGGTACACACTGCAGGAGTTTAACAACGAGAGCCTGCTGGTGATGGCGTTTGATTTTCCGGATTCCCGCACCGGCTACCATGATATTTCTGCTGGCCTGCTGCCGCAGAAACCAGCCAACGCGGAGTCTAAGTGGAGCATGGTCTCCTACCTGGGTAGAGCCAATTACACCCTGTTTGACCGCTTCCTGTTCACCCTAACGGGTAGGGTGGACGGATCCTCCAAATTTGCCGCTGGTAAGCAGTATGGCTTCTTCCCGTCTGGAGCGGTAGCCTGGCGTATCTCAGATGAAGCGTTTATGCAGCCGTTTACCTTTCTTAATGATTTGAAGCTGAGAACCAGCTACGGCATCATTGGGAACCAAGCCATTCCTCCGTATCAATCTCTGTCTTTGGTGGGAGCCTACGGACAAGGAGTGTTTAACGGAACAGAGGTATATACCGGGAGAGAGCCGCTCACCTACGCCAATAAAAATCTGAAGTGGGAGACCACCGCTCAGTTTGACATTGGAGTAGATGCTGCCTTCTTGAATAACCGCATCACGGTAACCGCAGATTACTACAAGAAGAAGACGTCTGATCTGCTGCTGTCTACCCCCATCCCGTACACCAGCGGCTTTAACTCTACTGTGCTTAACGTGGGAAATATCCAGAACCAGGGGGTGGAGCTGGACATCCGCACCATTAACACCAAAGGCCGCTTTGACTGGAGAACTTCGGTCAACTTTACGTTGAACCGCAACAAAGTCACCAACCTGAACAGCGAAGTAGACATTCTCATGGGTGGGGGCACGCTGCTGCGGGTGGGTGAGCCGGTAGGTACCTTCTACGGGTACATCTTTGACGGCATCTTCCAAACCGATGAAGAGGCGCGTACCAGTCCTGTGCTGAAAGGGCAAGAAGCTTCATCTTCTAACCCGGCGTCCCGCGCCCGCGCCGGTGACCGGAAGTACCGTGACATCAATGATGACAAAGTGATTGATGAGAAGGACAGAACCATTCTGGGCAGTGCCCAACCTGATTTCACCTGGGGCATCAACAACAGCTTCTCCTTTAAGGGCATTGAACTGAGCTTTTTCTTCCAGGGATCGCAGGGGAACAAGATGGCTAACCTCAATCTGTTTGACCTGCAGAATTTCAACGGCCAAACCAACGTGCTGGCAGAGGCCGCCCTTAACCGCTGGACGCCCTCCAACCCAAGCAATGAGTACCCAAGAGCCTTGGCGTCAGGCAGCCTGGACAACGGTGTCTTTTCTTCAAATATAGTGGAAGACGCTTCTTACATCCGCCTGAAAAGCGTGACGCTGGGGTACCAGGTGCCCACCACCCTTACTCAGAAAGTGAAAGTGAAGAACCTCAGAATCTACGCCAGCGCCACTAACCTCTGGACCATCACCAACTATTCAGGCTACGACCCAGAGGCTAACACCTTTGGACAGAGCACCGCCGTGTTTGGGGTAGACAGAGGCGGGTACCCGCAGGCGAAGACCTATCTGGTAGGGCTGAACATTGGGTTTTAATCTTTGAATGCTATAACCATGAAGACATATTTCATCTCACTCAAAAAATGGGCAGCAGTGCTTTTGGCGGTACTGGTGTTGCCCTCCTGCCAGGATTTTCTGGAGGAGGACCCCAAGAATTTTGTGGCCATCACCAACTACTATAAAACCCCTGATGATGCCATTGCCGCGGTCAATGCCATTTACGCCTACCTCAACTCAACCAGCACCGGTTCTACCGCAGGAGTGTACCACAGTTCCTTCTGGGTAGCGGCTGGTCTGGCCTCAGATGAGCTGTTGAATGCCCATCCGTTTGCGCCTGACCTGGACCAGCTGGCTACTTTTACGCATGGTCCACAAAACGCAGCATTATTGGAAATCTGGGCCATGCATTACAAAGCCATCACTATCGCTAACATCGCCATAGAACGCATTCCGGGTATTGCCATGGAGGAAAACCTGAAGAACCGGTTGCTCAATGAAGCCCGCTTCCTGCGCGGTCTGCTTTATTTCAATATGGTGCGCATGTTCGGGAGCATTCCGTTGCTGACCAAAGAAGTAGAGCCCTTAACCCCTGCGGTGGCTACCCCTGACCAGATTTACGCCCAAATCATTACTGACTTAACTGCCGCCGAAGCGCTCCCATTAAATTATGTGGCGGGCAATGGGAAAGGCAGAGCCACCAGAGGTGCCGCAAAAGCCCTGCTGGCCAAGGTGTACCTCACCCGCAAAGACTGGGATAATGCCGCCAAAAAAGCAAAAGAGGTCATTGACTTAAACCAGTATGAACTGTGGGAAGACTTTGCTGATGTTTTTAAGCTGTCTAGCCGCAACGGGAAGGAAGCCATTTTCTCGGTTGGTTTTGGGGACCAAGGCGGAGCTATAAGTTTCTGGGAGGTGGGACAGTTCAATGTAAGGTTACTCCCTTCAGAACTAAGTGCTGAAGGTGTGGAAAATGCCCAAGGCTGGCAAATCCCTACCCTGTACCTGTACAATTCATATGACTTTAACGACCGGAGAAGGGAGGTCACTTTCTTAACCCAGTATGTGAATAGAAGCGGCGCGGTCACCCAGATAAGACCCTACATCCAGAAGTACTGGGACCGAGCGGCTGAGCCCAAAGGTAATGGGTCTGCCAACGACTTCCCGGTACTGCGCTACGCAGATGTGCTCCTGATGTACGCTGAAGCTAAGAATGAACTTAATGACCAGGCCACTGCGCATGAGTACATCAATAAAGTGCGCAAGAGAGCGCGCTTTGACGGAACGGAGTACCGCACCACAGTGCCAGACTATGTTAATCTAACCAAAGAGCAGATGCGCGCTGCAATCATAAAAGAGCGCGCTATGGAATTTGTGGCTGAAGGGCACCGGTGGTTTGATCTGGCCCGCACGGGTACTCTGGAAACGTTGGTGCCATTGGCTAAGCCGGGTGTGGTGCCTACGGCCAAGCACTATCTGTTCCCTATACCGCAACGGGAGCGTGATCTCAACCCTAACCTTCCGCAGAACAATTACTAATAAACTACTTGCTGAGTATGATGAAGGAACCAATAGCCATTGCCATGGATCTAGGGGGCACTAAGATCAAATTAGGCCTGGTGCAGGGGGGAAAGGTATTGGCCATGACGCAGATGGATGCTTATTCTGACCAGGGGTTGAGAGGACGGCTGCCATATATCCGGCTGACCATTGACTCTCTGCTGGAAGAAAACAAGCTCGCGGCCCCGCAGTTGGGCGGAGTGGGGGTTTCCATTCCGGGTATTGTAGACAGCGTGCAGAAACGAGTCCTTTCTATTGATAAAAAGTTCGGCGACGCTCCGGAAATTGATTTCACAGCCTGGGCCAGGGAGGCATGGGGCTTGCCCATCATCCTGGAAAATGATGCCCGGGCGGCTTTGGTTGGGGAATGGCAATATGGCAATGGCAAGGGAGTGAACAATGTGGTATTAATGACCTTAGGAACCGGGGTAGGTACCTCGGCCGTGATAGAGGGAAAACTGCTTCGGGGCAAACATTTTCAGGCAGGTATCTTGGGGGGGCACTTCACCATCAACGTTGCCGGGAGGCTTTGCAATTGCGGTAATGTGGGCTGTGTGGAGGTAGAAGCCGCCAGTTGGAGCATTGAAGACAAAGTGAAAGCGCACCCAAATTATACCAAAAGCCTGCTACGGGTAGAGCCTAAAATTGATTTTGCCGCACTCTTCCGGTGGGCAGAAGAGAAAGATGCCCTGGCGCAACAGCTACGCGACGAGAGCCTAGATGTCTGGGCTGCCTGCGCCATTAACCTTATTCACGCTTATGACCCCGAAGTACTGCTGGTGGGAGGGGGCATCATGGCCAGTGGCGCCTACATCATTCCCTACCTACAGGAAAAGATAAACCAACTGGCTTGGACCCCTTGGGGGAAAGTGGAAGTAAAACCAGCCTCTTCTTTCAACAGTGCCGCCCTCTTAGGAGCCGGTTATTTAGTGTTACACCAAAATTGATCAGTTTTGAAAAAATCAAATTACGATAAGTTCCCAGAGATTAAAGTCAGCGGACATAGCTGTGTAGTAAGTTGGGAGGCCATTGCCCAAACGCTTCAGCCACAATTAGCAGACAAAGCGGTGATAGCAGTGGATTGTTACCACGGTGTTGACACCGTCAATGTCTTAACCAGTCTGGAGGAGAAACTTCAGCCATCTGCTGTGTTTGACGCCTCCGCCGCCTTCAAATCTGAGGGGCAAATCAATGAGCTGGTAAAAGAATATGTCACTGATGATCCGGTGTTCGGGTACATTGCGCCACTCCACCTTACTGATTTCTTTGATGCGCAGAAGCTGGCGGCAATGAGGGAAGAGATTGAGAAGGTGCCAAATGGGTTGGTGTTGGTGGTAGGGGTTGGAGCCGGTTTGGTGTACCCCAATCCAGATGTGCTGGTGTACGCAGATATGCCCCGCTGGGAAATCCAATTACGGTTCAGAAGGGACAAAGTAGGGAGCCTGGGAGTCTTTAATGAAACAGAAAGCTTCTCCTATCTCTACAAACGCGCCTTCTTTGTTGATTGGCGGGTGTGTGACAGGCACAAGAAAACCTTGATGGATTCTTGGGACTTCCTCTTAGATACCACCAATCCCGATACGCCCAAGCTCATTACCGGGACAGCCTTCAAAGAGGCGTTATTACAGACAATTAGCCAGCCTTTTAGAGTGGTGCCATTTTTTGATCCGGGCCCTTGGGGAGGGCAATGGCTGAAAGAGGTGATAGATTTAGACCGCTCTGAGCAAAATTTCGCTTGGGGGTTTGACTGCGTGCCTGAAGAGAATAGCCTCTTATACCGGTTTGGGGAGAATGTAGTAGAAGTGCCCTCTTTGGATTTGGTGTTTGCGCATCCTAGAGAGTTGTTGGGGGCTGAGGTCTTTGAAACGTTTGGAGACGAATTCCCTATCCGGTTTGATTTTCTGGATACCATGGAAGGCGGCAACCTGAGCCTACAGGTACACCCCCTCACCGAATACATCCAGGAGAAGTTCGGCATGCCTTACACTCAGGATGAAAGCTACTACATGCTGGAGGCCAAGGAAGACGCCTTTGTCTATTTGGGCATGAAAGACAACGTGGTGCCTGAGAAGATGCTACATGAACTGGAGGCGGCCCAAACCCATGGTCATTATTTTGAGGCGGAGAACCATGTGGAGAAATGGCCGATCAAGAAGCATGACCACGTGCTGATTCCGGCGGGAACGGTGCATTGTTCCGGGGCTAACAGTGTGGTGCTGGAGATTAGCGCCACTCCCTACATTTTCACCTTCAAGCTCTGGGATTGGGGACGCATGGGACTAGACGGCAAGCCAAGACCCATCTCCCTAGAGCACGGCAAGAATGTGATCCAGTGGGACAGAACAACCCAATGGACGCAGCAGAACATCATCAACAAAGTAGAATTGGTGGCTGAGGAAGATGGCTGGCGCGAGGAAAGAACCGGTTTGCATGAAGGCTCTTTTATTGAAACGCGCCGGCATTGGTTCTCAAAGGCTGTTCCCCACCATACCAATGGGGTGGTGAATGTGCTCAATCTTATTGAAGGTGCTGAGGCTATTGTAGAGAGTCCTTCCAATGCCTTTGCTCCCTTTGTGATCCACTACGCTGAGACGTTCATTGTGCCAGCCGCCGTGGGAGCCTATACCATTCGGCCTTACGGGGCCGGTGAGGGCAAAGAATGTGCTACGCTCAAAGCCTACGTGAGAACCCCACTCCACTTTAACGCAAAGTATTCCATCACTAAAAATTAGTCTCTTTATGGAAAAGACCGGAAGTACCTGGTTTGTGTACAGAATCACCATGGTGGCGGCCGTAGGTGGACTCCTCTTCGGGTATGACACCGCCGTGATCTCGGGAGCCATTGGCTTCCTACAGACCAACTACAATTTGTCTTCTGCCATGATGGGTTGGATTGCCTCCTGTGCCATTCTGGGATGTATGCTGGGGGCAATGTTTGCCGGTGGGCTCAGTGACAAAGTGGGCAGGAAGAAGGTGTTGATGCTTTCAGCGGTTCTTTTTGCCGTTTCTTCTGTGGGTACGGCCATGCCACCTAGCCTGACCTGGTTTGTGGTGTTTAGATTAATTGGAGGACTAGGCATTGGCATTGCGTCTATCCTAGCTCCTATGTACATCACAGAAATTGCCCCCGCCGCTATTAGAGGGCGGTTGGTCTCTATCAACCAGTTGGGCATTGTCACCGGTATTCTCCTCATCTACTTTGTGAACGCCGGTATAGCAGGTCTGTATGATGAAGCTTGGAATATCACCACGGGCTGGCGCTGGATGTTCGGCTCGGGCATTATTCCTTCGGTCATTTTTATGGCGCTGCTCTTTTTTGTGCCCGAAAGCCCGCGTTGGCTGGCGAAGAAAGGGCAAGTGGAGGAGCCGCTGGCTATCCTTACCAGAATCAACGGCCCACAGAAGGCGCAGGTGGAGTTGAACCAAATCAGGGAAACCCTTTCAGAAGAGACCGGCACCTTGGGCGAGCTGCTGAAGCCGGGACTGCGAAAGGCCTTTTTCATTGGGGTGGTGCTTGCCATCCTTTCCCAGATCACAGGGATAAACGCCATCATGTATTATGCGCCAGAGATTTTCAAGTCAACCGGAGACGGCTCTGACTCTGCCTTGTTGCAGACAATTCTGGTAGGTACAGTGAACCTGCTCTTCACCATTGTGGCTATTAAATATGTAGACAATTGGGGAAGAAAGGGACTGCTGCTGGTTGGTTCTGCGGGCATGGCCGTTTGCCTCCTCATTATTGGTGGTGCCTTCTATCTGGAGATGGTGAAGGGGTACGTGGTGCTGGTCTTCATCTTAGCCTACATCGCCTTTTTTGCCGTGTCTTTAGGGCCGCTGGCCTTTGTGATTATCGCCGAGATTTTCCCTAACCGTACCCGAGGCAGAGCCATGTCTATCTGCTTAAGTGCCCTCTGGATAGCTGTATTTGTGGTTTCCCAGTTCTTTCCCATCCTGCTGGAAGCCATAGGAAGCGCCTATACCTTCTGGATTTTCATGGTCATGTCTGTCATCACCTTTGTCTTTGTTTGGCGCCTGGTGCCGGAAACAAAAGGCAAAACGCTGGAGGAGATAGAAAGGTCATGGACCCACGTGCAGCCTGATTCCCTAGAACCACAATCCATGCTAGTCAAATAGGTTAAGAACACATTTCAGTACTGCTGTTCCTTCTTACAAAATCATCTTTACAGACCAAATTTTCACTCCAAACTGACTAACAAACTCGAAAGCTAATTCCCATGAAAAAGACAAAATCCTACCTCTTTACCTGTCTAGCCTTGGTGGCTATGACCTTCTGGACAGCCTGCTCAGACGATGAAAGTACCCCAGACGGACCAGCAGTGTCCTTGTCAAAAGAAGATGTATCTGGCAAAACGGGGCAGAACATTGAAGTGAAAGTGAATGTTGCCGCACCAGGAGGACTGAAGTCGCTTACTGTGACCAAACAGGTCAACCTGCAGAATGACAATACCTTTGGCACCAACGGTGTGCAAACCATTCAGCTGCCTGCCACTGCGCAGAACAACTACGAGCATACCTTTACCTATACCCATGCTCCCAATGAGGTTGATAAACTGGTAGGTTTCACGTTCAAAGCCACAGACGCCAACGGGAAAACCACAGAGAAAGTACTTACGGTGAATACCGTAGCCTCTGGCGAGCAGATCATTTATTCTTACCGCTGGAACCTGAAAGGCAAAATGCACACCACGCCTAACCCAGATGTGAATGACCTGAAGGATTGCGAGACAGATGATTCCTTTGTGTATAACCAAAACGGCACCATGGCGGTGAACTACGGCACCAAAGCCTGTACGTTTGACGGGTTCAACGTGTATTCTGGCTGGACTTTAAGCGCCGATGAGAAAACCTTTACCCAAACGTATTCAAGTTTGTTTGATCCTTCTAAGGTGACCGTAGAAACTTATAAGGTGAAGTCGCTGACCAAAGACCGGATGGTGTTGGAAATCACCATGGATCTGTCAGAATTCGGGCCTCCTTACACCGCAAATGAGACGTTTGAGTACACCTTTGATGCCAGCCCTAAACAATAAGATGTAAGCTCTCTTAGCTTTCCTGTTTTTGGGCTATTTTTCTAAAAATAGCCCAAAAACAGGAAGTCAAGATTTCCTCAAAAGTGGCTTTGGTGATTCTTGCCAAATGAACCACTTAAAATCTGCATCGACTTGCTTTCATTAATAATGAGATAATCCTTCTCCTTTTCTCCTAAATCCTTTTCAATGAATTTTCATAACCAGATTATAAAAGGAGCGGCGTTGCTGTTGCTGCTCTCTACAGCTTCATGTTCCTCTGAGAAAATTGATTCAGGAGAGGAGACACAACAGAAGCCCGTGAACACAGATATCAACTCCTTAAAGTTCAAAGTGGAGGAGGCCCCAGAATGGACGGCCCTTTTCAAAAGGAACTCTGGGTGGTTTGGGGCCGACGGCATCTTTGCCATTCCTAAAAACGGAGTAGATACAGCAGGAGCCGGGAAAAGCACCGAAACCATGCTGGTTTTCAGCGATACCATGATAGGGGATATTAAAGACGGCAAGTTGAGCCCCGGTTATAAAATGATTCACAACTCGGTAGCCATCATCAAAGGGAGCACTCCTTCGCCGGAGAACATTACCTTTTACTGGGACAAAAACGCAGCGGGGCAGCACAAATCCGTTTTTGAGCCAAAAACACCTGCCACCAAAGACGGTGATTATTATTGGTTAGGAGACGGCTTTGTCAACACCGCCAAGAACAATGATACCTACATTTTCGGGTACCGCGTGCGGGACACCGGGGCGCAGGTGTTTGGGTTTCAGGAAGTGGGCAATGCCTTGATTATCATTCCAGCGGGCAGCAAGCCGCCATTCAAAGACCAGCGCCAAATGGATACGCCCTTCTACCTGGCAGGCAGTAATCCTGAGGAGTACGGGTCATTGGGTGCAGGCATTTTTGTGAACACCAAAGAGGCTGGGGCGCCTAAACCTGATGGGTATGTGTACGTGTACGGGGTGCGGGGCAAAGCAAAAAACGTGATCCTGGCCAGAGTGCTTCCCGCTGATATTGAGAATTTTGGCAAATGGCGTTACTGGGACGGGGCAGGCTGGAGCGAAGACATCAACAAACTCGCTAACATCACAGACCGAGCCTCTAATGAGTTAAGCGTGACGCCGCTGCCAGACGGGCGGTACGCCATGGTTTTCCAGACCGATGGTATTGGCAGGACCGTAGGCCTGCGACTGGGGCTTAGCCCGCAGGGACCTTTCGGCCCTATCATTAACCTCTGGGACTGTACCGAAGACATAAAAATGGACAAGGATTTCATTGTCTATAACGCCAAAGTACACTCCAACCTTTCTGAGCCTGGTGAGCTGTTGATCAGCTACAACGTGAACTCCTTTGACTTCTTCAAAGACATTCTGGTACATCCTAATCTCTACCGCCCACGGTTTATTAAAGTAAAACTGCAATAGGTTTAGAGATTCTATTCTTTACTTCTTGGTTTCCGTTTTCCTGTTTTCTTGAAAACAGCCCGAAAACGGAAATAGACCCTTAAGCACTAGAGGTTGAATCTGTCTCATTAAAATCATTTGAAACCAAGGTCACTTCTTCCATGATGCAAAGTCATTTTCCCCGCTGCTTAAAAAGGAGGCCTTCTCGGTACTTGCCCTTTGGGCTTTTGTGTTTGCTGGGGGCTGGTTGTCAGAAGGATAAGCTGGTGGCGCAAAATGAGAAAACATCTCAAGCCCCTACTTCTCAACTGGAGGTTGTGGCAGATCAGAAATGGGATAAAATGCTGGTGCGCACATCGGGGTGGCTAGGCGGGGACGGACTTTACAGCATGCCCTTGGACGGAGTCAGAAGAACGGGCGGCACCGGAAAGGCAGAGACCTTTCTGTGGTTCAGTGACACCATTGTGGGCGAAATAGAGGAAGATTCCCTGCAGCCGGGTTGGGAAATGATCCATAACTCGGTGGGGTACCTGCGGGGCAATTCGCCTGATCCCAGTAAAATAGATTTCCACTGGGGCAAAGACGAAATAGGGAAACCTGCCGCCATGTTCCATCCCAACACAGCCCAAGCACAACCGGGAGATTACTATTGGCTGGGTGACGGTTTCTTCAACCACCGCAGAGACAGCACGCTCTACCTCTTCGCATACCGCATCAAAAAGATGCCAGGGGGGGTGTATCCGTTTGAAGATGTGGGGGTTTCTTTAATCGCGTTGCCCAAAGGCAGCCGTCCGCCCTTCAAGAACCACCGTCAGCTAGACACTCCTTTGTTCCAGAAAGACAGCCAAGGCAAAGGGAAAGTAGTGTTCGGGGTGGCCGTTTTGGCGAATACCATTGGTGCGGGGGCTCCCAAACCAGATGGCTACGTGTATGTGTACGGCGTGCGTGGAATTGGGAAGGAACTTCTGGTGGCCAGAGTCAAGGACGAAGCTTTTGAGGACTTCAGCCAGTGGCGCTACTGGGACGGAAACAGTTGGAATATAGACATTCATCAAGCAGCCGCGCTGACCAACAGGGTCTCCAATGAGATGAGCGTGACCTTTCTGGAAGATGGGCGGGTATTGGCCACTTACCAGTTAGACACGGATGCCCCTACCGTCATGGTTCAGGCAGGACAAACGCCTGTGGGACCGTTCCAACCGGCAAAAAAAATTTTTGAGACCCCAGAGATTTATAATGATCTGGACTTCTACACCTATAATGCCAAGGCCCATCCGCATCTCTCCAAACCAGGCGAGCTGTTGATCAGCTACAACGTGAACTCCTTTGACTTCTTCAAGGATATTCTGGTACATCCCAACCATTACCGCTCCCGGTTTATCAAAGTGAAATTGTAAGAGCAAAAGCTAAGCACAGGTGCGTTTTTGGCCTCTTTTGGTCAAAATAGCCCCAAAACAGAATTTATCTACTCAACAAGTGAATGCGTTGCCACATGAAAAGAAGTTTCTATGCACTGCTGATTTTGTTTTGCCTGTCAGGAGCTACTTTGAGCAACGCAGACAGTTATGAAAAACAAATTTCCTCTCAGGAAAACGTAGTGGAGGTTGAATTCTCTGTGGCTTCCATTCTGCAGAGCAACATGGTGGTACAGCAGGCGAAACCGTTTACCCTGTGGGGGACTGCCCCCGCTGGCGACACCGTGTTTCTTGCTGCTGACTGGACAGGCACTCAAGTTCCTGCTGTGGCAGATGCCGCTGGCCAATGGAAAGGGCAGTTGCCCGTACCCGCCGCCCAACCCAATGACTTCACCCCGCATGCCATCACCGTCTTCTCAAAAGGTAAAAAGATCATTCTGTCAAACGTGCTCATTGGAGAAGTATGGCTCTGCAGCGGGCAGTCTAACATGGACATGGAAATGAAGCCCCAGCTGCCGTGGCTGAGAGGTGTATTGAACCATGAAGAAGAGATTGCGGCAGCGAACCACCCGGCCATACGGCTGATCAATATTGAGAACAGTTTCAAAAAGGAGCCCCAGGCAAATGCCAAAGGAACCTGGCTGGTCTGCTCCCCTGAAACCGCAGGAGACTTCAGCGGAGTGGCTTATTTCTACGGGCGTGAACTATTGCAAAAACTCAAAGTACCTATCGGTTTGGTGGTGGCCTCGGTAGGAGGTTCGGCCTGCCAGGCCTGGGCCAGCCGTGAAGCCCTGCAAACAGACCCTGTGGTCAAAGCCAAGTATCTCACACCGTATGACCTGAGCCCGCAAGCGAAAGAAAACCTGGATTCCATTAAGACTTTGGAGAAACTGTTTGAGGTGCTGGAAAGGCCTACCTTGCTGTATAACGCCATGATCCATCCGCTTAAGAACCTTTCTGTCAAAGGCTTCCTCTGGTACCAGGGAGAGTCAAATAAAAAAGACGGAAGTGCTTACACCCGCCTGTGCACGGCCATGCTCCAAGGCTGGCGGAAGGATTTTGCCCAGGGAGACCTACCTTTCTATTTTGTACAGGTCACGCCCTACAACTGGGAAGAGAAAGATTCTACCTTAACCTATTACGCCAAACTCCGCGAAGCCCAGGAGGCCGTGTTGCAGGTAAAGAACACGGGCATGGCGGTCACCATGGATATTGGGGAGGTCAATGACATTCATCCGCGTAATAAAAAAGACGTGGGGGTACGCCTGGCAAAAATTGCCTTCGCCAAAACCTATGGGCAACCAGAAATTGTGCATCAAGGGCCGACCTTCCAATCTTTTACGTGGAAGGGAAACACGGTAAGGATTACCTTCCGGAAGGAGGGCCTGGGCTCTGGTTTAACCACCTCAGACGGATTGGCACCCAAACATTTCTATGTGGCTGGCAAGGATCAGGTTTTTTACCCTGCCACCGCAGAAATAGTGAGGGACCAGATTTGGCTCACCTCAGAGAAGGTGAAAAAGCCAGTAGCCGTACGGTATGCCTTTACAAACTTTCCCGTGACGAATCTGGCCAACAAAGAAGGCTTGCCCGCCCAGCCTTTCCGCACAGACTCTTGGGAGAAGTAAATCATTTTCTTTTACCGCACCTTTTAAGCAGCGCATTCTCCAATAGCTTATCACTATCAAACAAAAGATAAATATGTTCCTCAAACACTGCACTAAAGTATTTGGCTATAGCTTCCTTTCTGTTGCGGCCACGTCATTTCTTCTCACAGGCTGTGCTGAAAAACAAAACACTGCCGAAGAGCCAACGGTAAATTCAAGTACAGCAGAATTGGATTCCCAACAAGTCAAGGCTGTTTCTGTGCCTCAATGGGAGCAGATGCTGCAGCACAATTCTGGTTGGCTAGGTGCCGATGGCATTTACAGTGTAGCCTTGAACGGCGTGGAGAAAGCCGGCCAAGCTGATAGCGCCAATACCTTTTTCTGGTTCAGTGACACCATTATCGGTGAGGTGAAGGGAGATTCTCTTCAGGCCGATTGGGAGATGATCCATAACTCGGTGGGGTACATGCAGGGCGCTACGCCAGATCCTGCAAAGATTAAATTCCACTGGAAAAAGAATGGGCAAGGTCTTTCTGAGTCCATGTTTGAGCCGCACACTCCTAATTCCCAACCCGATGACTACTATTGGTTAGGCGACGGCTTCTTCAACCACAGCAAAGACAGCACCATCTACCTCTTTGCGTACCGTATCAAGAAGCTTCCTAGCGGGGTATATCCTTTTGAAGATGTGGGGGTGTCACTCATTGCGTTGCCCAAAGGCAGCCGACCGCCCTTTGAGAAGCACCGCCAAGTAGACACTCCTTTGTTTCTGAAAGACAGCAAAGGCAAAGGAAAAGTGGTGTTTGGGGTGGCGGTTCTTGCCAATACGGTGGGCGCCAGAGCCCCTAAACCAGACGGCTACATCTATGTGTACGGCATAAGAGGCGAGAAGAAGGAGCTGCTGGTGGCACGAGTGAAAGATCAGGAGTTTGAAGACTTCAGCCAGTGGCGGTACTGGGACGGGGCAAATTGGGGTGAAGATATTCACAGAGCGGCAGCCCTCACCAACCGGGTTTCCAATGAGATGAGCGTCTCCTTTATGGAAGACGGAAGAGTGTTGGCGGCTTACCAGTTAGACACCAATTCTCCGGTGGTGGCCATACAGGCTGGGCAAACGCCCGCCGGGCCATTTCAACCAGCTAAAAAGATCTATGAGACGCCTCAGATCTATGAGGATCTTGATTTCTACACCTACAATGCCAAGGCGCACCCGCACCTTTCTAAACCTGGTGAATTGTTAATAAGTTACAATGTAAACTCATTTGACTTTATTGCTGATATTCACAAGCACCCTCACCACTTACGGCCTAGGTTTGTCTCTTTGAAATATTGATACCATAAAGATTCCTGTAGAGGATTTCTAAATGTTTCACATCCCTTTTAACAAAGACGGATGTTTGCTTTCTGTACTGTTGTGCCAAACAGGTCAAAAACAGAAGGTAGTATTAAAGCATAGGTTTTACATCAAAGTTATACTAGAGGGCTTCTTAATTCACTCCCCCTCCAGATACTGTTCATCCCCACACATGCGCACGATCTTCGGTGTGAAAGTCCCCACCACGTCTACCAGTTCCTGCTGGGCGGCCATGACCTGGTGGATGTCTTTGTAGGCCATGGGCGCTTCGTCCAGGCCAGAACCGATAAGCTCTACGCCCGCTTCCTCTAGATGCTGTTTCACCATGGCGGGGGAAAGGGTGTTCTTGGCCAGGGTGCGGGATAGCTGGCGTCCGGCCCCGTGCGAGGCGGAGTTCACCGAGGCCGCCGTTCCGCGCCCGCGCACAATGAAGCCGGGGGCCGTCATGGAGCCCGGGATAATCCCCAGCACGCCCAGGCCCGCGGGCGTGGCGCCTTTGCGGTGCACAATCAGTTCCTGGCCCTGCGCGTCCAGCTCTTTCCAGGCGAAGTTATGGTGGTTCTCTACCAGAGCCAGCGGCTCCAGCGCCAGGGCCTGCGCCAGCCGCGCATGGATCTGGTGGTGGCACGCACTGGCGTAGTCGCCGGCCAGGTTCATGGCGAGCCAGTATTCCTGTCCCGCCTCAGAGTTCAGGTCCAGCCACGCCAGATGGCGCGCCTCCGGCGGGAGCGGGCACGCCTGCATGGCCAGCTTGGTGTAATGGCCCGCAATGGCCGCCCCCATGCCGCGCGAACCTGAGTGCGACAGCACGGCCAGGTATTCGCCCACGGGCAACCCGAACTCATTCTGCGCATCAGAGAGCGCCACCGTCCCGAACTCCACAAAGTGGTTTCCGCCGCCCGAGGAACCCAACTGCGCAAACGCCCGGTCCTTCAGACCGCGCAGCACGGGAATCTCCGCAAATTCCGTCCGGTCAATAACTGCGTGCTCCAGGGGTTTCTGGAACGTGGCCCTCCCGAAGCGGGTGTTGTCCAGCAGAATCTTCTTGAGGGTATCGCGCTCCCGTGTGATGAGATCAGCGGGGGCAGGGTAGAGGGTGAGGCACATGCGGCAGCCAATGTCCACGCCCACACCGTAGGGAATCACCGCGTTGCGTGTGGCCAGCACCCCGCCAATGGGCAGGCCGTAACCTTGGTGGGCATCGGGCATGAGGGCGCCCGCCACCGCCACGGGCAAGCGCATGGCCGTCTCCATCTGGCGTCTGGCGCCGTTCTGAATACCTGCCCCGTCATACACCGCAAACGGCAGCGGTGCTGGGTGCAGGGGAATCATGGCGGGTGTCTTAGGGGCCGTCAAGGCCTCGGCCAGCGGGGCCAGGGTGGCGTGCGTCAGGAACTCGGCGGGTTGCGCCAGGACCTGGGCCAACAGATGGCGTTGTTCATCCTGAGGCGTGGTGGCAAAGTGTTCCGCCAACAGGCGAAGGGCCAAGCCCATGGTTTTGTCTTGTGGGTAGCCTAGTGCCAGCAGGTCTTTGCCGGTGAGCGTGGAGGGGACGTGTGTCATGGTTCAACGTGTTGGTTGGTTTACGCTGGCAAAGCAAAAGACCATGTGCGCAGGCTTTTTGCGCAGGTGCAGGAAAGGTTGACATATTTTTGCAGGTGCGTTTTTGGCCTGATTTCAGAAAAACAGGCTAAAAACGGAAAGTGATTGGTCAGTTGTGCTATAAAAAAAGGCCAGAAAATGAATTCTGGCCTTTGCTTTACACGAAGTGTGCCTTATAATATTGAAATCCTTTTCAGCACCTTTCCGCGTTGGGTTTCTATGATAAGCAAGTATAGGCCTGCCTGATGGTGTTGAAGATTCACCTCTATTTGCCCCGTCTGGGTAGTCGCAACTGCGGTCTGATATACCTGTTTGCCCGTTGAATCAAACACCTTGACAGATTGTACATCAAAATCAGCTTTGATAAAATCTACAATGAATTTTCCTGTGCTGGGATTAGGGTATACTTGAATGGATTGGTCAGGGGTTAGTTCTTCAACGGTAAAGCTTTTGGTATCACGTCCGCCAAGGCCGGCCACCATAACATTCCCAGTAGTGGCTCCCCTAGGGACCCGCACTTTCAGAACGGTTTCAGATGCGCTCAATATCAATGCCTTAATACTTCCAAACATAACAGTGTCTTGCTCGCCAAAGGTATTAAAGTGGTCACCTTTGAGCTCTACCACTGTTCCTACGCTACCTTGAGCCGGCAATATCTGTGTTAGTATTGGGGCGGGAATTACTTCAAAGGCCTTTGATGCAGTCCCCCCGGGAGTGGTAACCTTTACAGTGCCTGAGGTGGCACCTGCCGGTACCCGCACCAGCAATTGGCTTTCACTGGCCTGGAGCACTTCGGCTGAAAGACTGTTAAAGTTTACGGTATTTCGCTGAGCCGTTGGCGCAAAATTGGTGCCTTGCAGGGAAAGGTTTCCGCCCACACGCTGTCTATTCAAGTTAAATCCAGAAATGACAGGGGGGGGCCAAACCTGATAGGTGCCAACGCTGGTAACCTGGCCACCCTTGGTTTGAATGATGAATTTATTTGAACCTGCCCCGGTGGGTATTTTAATAGTAACCGCGTTTGCTCCTATGCTTAAAATTTCACAGGTGAGCGTACCTAACATCACGCTTTCTACTAGTTCAGAAGTTAAATGATTTCCCTCTAGCGTTACCTCTGCACCTATGATGCCTTCAGCCGGGGCAAAGCGCGTCAAAATGGGCGGTTGGTACACGGTAAAGTTTGTGGTGCTGGAGCCATTCCCGTTTTCTGTGACTACTTTTATTTTTCCGGAGCTGGCTCCGGTGGGAACTTTCACTTTCAGGGTGGTGCCGGTACTTTCTAGTACTTCAGCCTTGATCTGGTTAAAAAAGACTTGATTGCCGGCGGCGGTGGGGGCAAATTTTGATCCTGTCAGGAGAACCTCTGCTCCAAATTTCCCCGCCCTAGGCGAAAAAGAAGAAAGTTCAGGGTGGTGCCACACCATGAAGAGTTCTTGGCTTTCTACCTTTCCGCCCAACGTCTTCACTTCCACCTTCCCTTTTAATGCCGCTTCAGGCACTTGTACTTTTAAATAGGTGAGGGTGGCTTCCTGTACAGTGGCAGCTACTCCGTTAAAGGTAACTGTATCTTGTCGTGCTTCCGGTGAAAAATGGTTGCCAGTGATGGTAACAACTTCGCCAGGAACTGCCTCATTGGGTGTGATGGCAGTTATTGTAGGCTTTTGGTAGACAGTGAATTCTTCAAGGCTTGAAACTGCGCCGTCTGGAGTAACCACTTTAATCTTACCACTAACTGCAGTGGCCGGGACTATTGCTTTTATTTCAGTTGCGCTCGCCCATAACACCTGAGCGGCTATTCCATTGAAGGCTACTTTGTTTTCGGCGGCTACCGCCGAAAAGTTTTTCCCTGTGATCGTTACCGGGGTGCCTATGCGGCTTTGGATAGGGGAAAAACTGCTTATTGCGGGAGAGGCAACAATTTCACTGGCCTTCAGCTGCTGATCGGCTATAACCGGTGGCAAGTCATAGATGCGGTTCTGCGTGGTATTGGTTCTAACTGGCTCATTAAAGTCAAAAAAGATATCAGCATAATTCTCAATCAGATGCTTCTCTGGTAGGTCTGCTTTAGGTTTGATGCTGAACTGGATGGCCCCATTGCTACCTGCCTGGTTGGTACCGCTGTCTGGCAGCATGATGTTATTGAAGGTGAAAGTAAGAATGGGTCTTTCTTTGCCCGAAACGGTGAGCCGGTACGGGTGAGAGACTGCGCCAATTTTAAACGTGCTCAAATCTAAATCTGATGACAGTGTGTCTACCACCACCACTTTGTAGGCTACATCATTGCCTGTATTCTGGAACCGGATGGTGTATTTGAGCGGGGCATTGGTGGGGGTATAGCGTTCTGGAGTAAGGCCAACTGGAACTACCTGTTTGTCATTAGGATCAAAAGAGTCTGTGATGGGAAGGCATTCCTCAGCTATTTCCGGTTCTGACTCATCTGGTTGATAAGCCAACATGGCAACATCTGGCAGGCCGGTTACATTGGCTTTCTGCATTTCAAGATTTGCACTAGCAATAGTTTTGTGAGGGTGCCCCTGGGGCTGATCTGCCTCTACTCTAACCACACGGCTGTCTGTTTGGAACCGAAGCACCAGGCTGTCGCCAGTGGCAAGTTTATATTTACCGGTCAGTGATAGTGCTAAATTTTGATACACTCTATAAGTAAGGCTATCAGACATGTTCGCCACCCCTTTATTGCTAATGACAAACCTTGCCTGACCCTCTTGGGTAACTTTGCCAAGTACTCCCATGTAAGAATTATCCCAATGAGGCTTTGGCGAATAGATATTGTTAGGGGTGATCCAAACTTTAGTACAAACGGTAAGGCCCCGTATGGACGGATCATCACAGGATACCTTGTCCCTAATGAAAATAGTGCCAGATTGATTGGGGTTAAGATCACCTACTAAAAAAACATAATTTCCTTTAGCATCTATGTAATGAGGGATAGATGCTGAAATAAAATGTATCTGTGGCGGCAACTGTACTGTTACCTTAGCTTGGTAGGCTGTTGCAAACCCTTTATTAGCATAGGTAACAGTTGTAAGATTCTCCATACACCTACGGCGGCGGTTAGAGGTGATGTTTACAGTAAGAAAAGGTTTACCTACTTCTTGAAATCCAAAATCAGGCCCTCTTTTTGTATTACCTAAGTTTGAAAAATATACTGTCTGAGGTGTGGCGCAAATATTTTGCATCTGGCTCATCAGGTCTGGAGGAACCAGTTGTTTGACTGTAAATCTCCCTACACCTACTTCAAGCCTATATTCTCCCTTTTCATTCGTTACCGCATACCTGGGGCCAGGTTCTGCACTTACTATAATTCCGGCTAAACTATATTCAAGTTCTCCTTTATTGCAATCATTATTTGCGTCAACATAGATCTTACCTGTTATATAATTAGGGAGAGAAATATCTTTGTAAGTGAAAATGGCAAGGGTACCGTCTGTTTCACGGGTTACATACGTGTTGCCTGTCTTGTTAGGTGTGATGCTACCTTTTTCTTCGGAAACCTCTTTCTGCAGCTGGCCAGAGGAGCTAAATATTCTATAAAGCCCCAGTCTTTTATTTATATGCCTAAAAGCAATGTACACTTTTCCAGCATTATCTACACCAAAATTGATTGGGTGAACGTCTGGTGCCACTTCTCCAGTGTAATATTCAAGCACTTTCTCACCAGAGGGGGTAAATTTCTTTATTCTAGAATCTGGCCAGCTCAATGTATAGGCATTTCCTTGGCCATCAAACTCTAATAAGTTAATATTATTTAAGATCTCTGACCAAGGGCCTCTGGTACCTAGGGGTTCAAGTAAAACTCCTTCTGGGTTTATTTGTTGAATTAGTTTACTCTCTAAATCATGCACTCTGATAATACCTGCGTGGTTCACTGAAATGCCGCCAGGGTAAAATATTCTATCATTTACATTCGTGCTTAAGTTTATCTTGAAACTCTTGAGAAAACTACCGCTGCTGCTAAACTTTTGAATGCGTAGGGAATTTTCTTTGTGTTCAAGATGGTATATATTCCCTGAATTGTCTACCGCAAGGTGATTGGTCGTAGAATAATACTCATCATTAGGGAAAATATTTGCTTTTATTTTTAAAAGGAGATTACCAGTAGCATCATATTTGAGTATTTCCATCCTGTTGTTTTCATAGACATATAGATTGCCCTGCTGATCAAATGTTGGTATAAAAAAACTCTTTTTAAATTGAAAGGTCTGTAGCAAATCTCCGGAAGGGGAAAATTTTTTAAAGTAAGATTTAGACTGGCCAGATGAAGGTGTTGGTCTACCGTCTAGCAAATAAAGATTGCCGGTTTCGTCTAAGGCCAATTTTAAATGTGGCCCCACTAAAAGATCCTCATTATTACCAGTATGGTGAATGGGTTTAATGAACACTCCATTACTGTCAAACTGTAGTATTTTTTTGTTGAAAATTAAGTAAATGCCCCCAAATTTGCCTACTGCCAATGAAAGCCCTCCAGTATTTGCTTGGCCCCACCCATTTTGGTCAAAAGAGAAAGATCCCAATACATCACCATTTGGTGAAAATTTGTGCACAAGCTTTTCCACATCATCAAGCACATATAGATTTTGTTGTGCGTCAAAACCTATATCAGCAACAGCGCCTAATGTTCCCCCCGTTGCAATTGAATTCCCAATTTGCTGAATTAAGGTACCACTCTGATTAAATTTGAGGACGGTATTTTTGGTTTTATCAGCTATAAAGACATTTTTTTGTTCATCAATGATTATTGAACCTATGCTCAATATTCCTCCTGTATTAGTACTTGATGAACCAAATGTCTGTTGTGGTTGGCCATCTATGCTAAATTTGGTGACGCAGTTACATGATAAATCAGCTGCATATATATCACCAGCATTGTCAAGTGCAATGGATGCATTATTTGTTAGCGGGCTATTTTTACCAATATCAATTCTCTCAAGAACTTTGCCCGTATTATTTAAAACAGTAACACTAAATGGCTCTAAAATGTATAGGTTGCCTGCTTTGTCAATGGCTATATCATGCGGGGTGCTTATAGTTGTACTAATGATGCTCTCTTTCTGAAAATCAAAGTCTTGGGAAAAGGTTAGGTGAAAGTGGAATAGCAGAGCTAAAAGGAGAAGATATCTTTGCATCATCAAAGTGTTATATAATTATCAAAATATATAAAGCTAGTATTTAAAGAAAGAGGTGTCTCCCTAAGTGAAAGAATGCTTTGGCTTTTAAATTTCAGTGAAAAGTCTCCCAAAATAAAAATCCCAAAATCTTATTAACATAGAGTTTATCACTTCCTAGTAAAGATATATGATTTTAATCAGGTTACTGTAACTCATTTAGTTAAATATAAGCTCGTATTCTGGGTAAGGTTTGCTTATGATTTATATTGGGCCTCCAGTGCACGTAGTCTTTGTTGAAATTGCTTTCCCCTTGTTTGACCTTTTAATTATACATAGGAAAGCGGATACTGCGCAGGCTTTTTGCGCCGGAGAAAGTTTTTTCTAACTTTCTTTCAAATATCTTCCCATGCCTGTTAACCGCAACGCCCTCATCCGCTTCAGAACCATTGACAACTGCCTGCGCAACCGCTACCGCCGGTGGACCCTGGAGGATTTGATGGAGGCCTGCTCTGAGGCGCTGTATGAATATGAGGGCATAGACAAGGGCGTGAGCCGCCGAACCGTGCAGATGGATCTGCAGCTCATGCGCAGCGACAAGCTGGGGTACAACGCGCCCATTGTGGTGGTGGACAAAAAGTACTACGCCTATGAAGACCCAGACTACTCCATCACCAATATTCCGCTCACCGACCAGGATCTGGGCAAGCTCACCGAGGTGGTGGAGATCCTGCGGCAGTTCAAAGGGTTCAGCCACTTCCATGAACTCAACGGCATGGTGCAGAAGCTGGAAGACCGCATTATCAGCGCCAAAACCAAACAAGCCCCCATCATTGACCTGGAGAAGAACGAGCACCTGAAAGGCCTGGAGCACCTTGATTTTCTTTACCAATCCATCCTGAACAAGAAGGCCATTGCCCTCTCTTACCAGTCCTTCCGGGCGCGGGAGGCCAGTGTGTTTTACTTCCACCCGTATTTCCTGAAAGAATACCGCAACCGTTGGTTCCTGATTGGGGTCCGGAAGGAGAACCAGCCGGTGTTGACGCTGGCGCTGGACCGCATCCTGACCGTAGAGGAGGCCGCTGTGCCCTATGTGGAGAATACCACTCTGAACATTGGCACCTATTTCAAGGACGTGATAGGGGTGACCGTGAGCCCTACGGGGGAGCCGCAGACGGTAGAGCTGTATTTCAACGCCGAGACGGCGCCGTATGTGCTCACCAAGCCCCTGCACCACTCGCAGAGGGTGCTGGAGCGCACGGGCAACGGCCTCATCATCCAGCTGCAGGTACAGCCCAACTTTGAGCTGGAGCGGGAGATCCTGGGCTTCGGAGACTGTGTGAAGGTGCTGAAACCGGAGCGGCTGCGCCGAAGGATTCAGGAAAAAATGAGCAACGCCGCCGAGCTGTATGAGAAGGAGCTTCGCTTGATTGAGCTGGAGTCCAGCAAGAAGAAACTGCTGCGCAGCGGCACCGCCATCCTGGATGGCCTCTACACCCAGAAAGAGGTGGAGCACCTGCTGTCTGTCATCAACCGCGCCACCCAGGACACCGGCCGCTTCAGGAGAACCGGGGATCTGTTCGCCATCAGGGGGCTGTTGCAGGAGATCCCCAAGCTGAAAGCGGTGCTCTTCAACCACAACCTCTGCTCTCTGGTGAAAGAGGCCTTCGGGGAGAACTACTTCCTCACCAAGGCCATCTACTTTGACAAACCTCCCCAGTCTAACTGGTACGTGACCTGGCACCAGGATGTGCCCATCAATGTTCGGGAGAAAGTGGAAACCAACGGGTTCAAAGGCTGGACCAACAAGGCCGGACTTATCAGTGTGGTTCCGCCAATAGAGTACCTGCAGAAAGCGTTCACGGTGCGCCTTCACCTGGATGACACCGATGAGAAGAACGGCGCGCTGCGGGTGATCCCCAAGACCCATTTCAGCATCCTGTCTAACCAAGAGATGGCGCACCTGCGCGAAACCAGTGAAAGCAAATGCTGCCGTGTCTTGCGCGGCGGGGTACACCTCATGAAACCGCTCACCTGCATGCCTCCTCCAAGACCGAGGATGACCGGCACCGCCGGGTGATCCACCTGGAGTTTAACTGCCTGGAGCTGCCCAACGGCCTGGAGTGGCTGGAGCGGGAGAGTTTCTAGGTGGTATATTGAGCCTCTCTGAAGTAGAAAAGCCAACCCACTCCCTAATTTCTGTCATCTGCAATTTTTTCTGTACTCCTTTTTTGCAGCGGTTGGTTTGAGCAAAACAACCTAATTGAAGGAGGATCTCTATAATCAGGCCAAAGGAAAGCGAAGCAAATTATTATGCTGCCATTTTCTCCAGTGTGTCACTTGCCAGGGCGCACTGTGAATTTATTTCTGAGCTGTCCTTTTTTTAGAGAGTCAGATAATACCAATGATAGTGAGCCTGTTTAGTGTTTTCTGATCATTGGCGCAAGTGTCTGCTTTTTGTAGCCTTTTGAAGTTTTTTGCCTCTGTTTCTGGCCTGTTTTCGCAAAAGAAGAGCCAAAACAGCGATACAAGCGGGTGCTGGCGCCAGTACAGAAGCTGTCTAAAGCTCATTTTTGGAAATGCTAAACAGGCTCAGTATAAGACGGTTTTTGGTGAGTTATTTTCTGCTGAAAGAAAGAAGTGCCAGAGCAGGTCTTTAGCAGTAAATGAGTGCATCTAAGTAAAGGGTCATGCCGTTAAACGGTGCAGGTCTGGATGTAAAATCTCGGCGGCAGGGTTGGAAAGAATCATACAGGCCAGTATTCATCCCTTAAAAGAAGATGCACATGAAATGGCAAGGCAGAAGAAACAGTAGCAATATAGAAGACCGGAGAGGACAGGCTGGAGGCGGTTTAGGCGGCGGCAGAGGCATGAATCCCATGCTGCTCGTTTCCTTGTTCCGGCTGCTTTTCTCAAAAGCAGGGTTGGTGATTGTAGCAGTGCTGGCGGTGGTTTTCTTTCTAACCGGAACCAACCCCATCGCCTTCCTGCAGCAGTTTGTGGGCGGGGAACCGCAGTATGCCCAAACTTCTACAGACCAGCGCAATCCAGAAGAGCAGGCGTTGGCTGAACAGACTGGCATTGTACTGGCAGACACTGAAGATGTTTGGAATAAGCTGTTGCAAGGGTACCGAGAGCCTACGCTGGTGCTGTTTTCCGGGCAGATAAACTCCGCCTGCGGGCTCGCCTCTTCGGCCTCCGGCCCATTTTATTGCCCCGGCGATGAGAAACTATACATAGATTTGAGCTTTTTTGGCGAAATGGAACACCAACTTGGGGCTGCCGGAGATTTTGCGCAAGCGTACGTGGTAGGCCATGAAGTTGGCCACCATGTGCAGAAGCTGACCGGGACTATGGAGCAGGTAAACGCCATGCGCGGCCAACTGTCAGAAGTAGAATTCAATAAACTCATGGTAAGAGTAGAGCTCCAGGCCGATTTCTATGCCGGGGTGTGGGCGCATCATACCCAGCGCGCCACCGGGTTTATGGAGCCGGGTGATCTGGAAGAAGCCTTGAACGCGGCTAGTGCCATTGGTGATGACCGCCTGCAGAAACGGTCAACCGGAAGGGTGGTGCCAGATTTCTTCACACACGGTACTTCGGCCCAACGGGTTAGGTGGTTCAAAAAAGGTTTTGAGACCGGCGATGTCTCACAGGGTGATACGTTTAATGCAGCTGTTTTATAATACAGATGAAGCGAGGATGTTTGATTTTTAGGAGGAAGTAAACAGGGGAGGGGTAAATAATTCAGGGAACTCTGCTGAATCACGCCCCTGTAAGTCTCGGGGCTATACTAGCTGTAATATTTTTTGCGAGAATGAAAACCGCTCTGTTGCTGCAGTAAGGTTTTTAGTAAACTCTGTAATAAGAGTATTGAGCCGTTTATTGAAAGATTAATTCTATTGCTTTTTCCCTATTTTGAAGAGCAACCCGGGTTAGGCAAATATCTGTAATAAGGAACAGGACATGTGTAGAACTAAACCTTTAGTGATTTTTAAAATTGTAGAATCTTAGTGAAACGTGATCATTCGGTTTCATTTTTGGGAAAGCAATGTAATTGGAGCCTTATGGGAATTAGGGCTTAGCAGGGGCTAAATAGTAATTGCAGATAATAACTTTTAAACAATGAGTACCAGATCAGGAGACCAACAGAAGAAGCAGCGCCAAAAGGAGTTCCGGGAAAGGAAAGAGCATCAGGAGTTACTGAAAGCAGAGGCAAAGAAAGCAAAACGCAATTCCTCAATAGCGGAGGAGGAAATTGACAGGAAGCCCCATGATCAAGATTAATGTAGAAGGCATGGAGAGCTGGCGGTGCTGGTATTGCCTCTGGACTATTTTCTGGCATTACAACCGGTAGGGCATGGACACCTCAGCAGTTGGGCTGCATCTGGAAGATGCCCAATCTGCAAGAAAAAAGCCCCTCAGATTGAGCTGAGGGGCTTTTTTGTAGTCCGTAGGGGAATCGAACCCCTGTTACCAGAATGAAAATCTGGTGTCCTAACCCCTAGACGAACGGACCATCTTTCGGTTTTGATGGTGCAAATATAGAAGGCTGTTTTTTATTTGCCAAATAGTGAGTAAAAAAATATTCTGCCTCAGCCTCTGTACAGGTAGCTGTGTCTTTAAAAGCCTTGAAAAGCAATAATTTGCAAACGGATGATTTTTTCAAAAAAAATCTGTTTTCAGGCTGTTTTCGTAAAAACAGCCTGAAAACAGAAGGTACAGATGATTGGGGGCGGTCTGCAAAATGTGCTGGAACAGAGTTGGCATGATCCTGAGTCTGATCCAGCCCCTGAACTCCCTTTATATTAAAGCAGCGCCAAACAGTTGAAGATTTCTTGCTGGTTTTCTTATCTTATGGGTGTTATCCTACAAGGTTGACCAGACCAGAGGAGTTATTTATTCTGCATAAATGAAAGTAAATTACCATAAGCGAGAGCTGCGGCAATGGTATGTTGGCGCAAGTTCAGAATGGTTTTTGGCGCTAAAAACGGGCATCAGAAGAACCTGATATGGCGGTTGCCTTGCATCATAGCGCTGCTATGCTGCTCTAAAAGCGCACGCCAGAACCTTTTGCTCCTCACGTTGGCCTGTACAATCTACATGTACTCATGTCCTTAGCGCAGAAATATAAACCATAAGCAAATGCGGGTAGCCTACCAGGAACTAGAAAAACAATTCAGGCGGGTGTTGCTGAAAAACGGATTTCCGGCGGAAAAAGCGGAGCTCTGCGCCCGCATCTTCGCAGAGAATAGCCGGGACGGTGTGTACTCCCATGGGGTGAACCGCTTCCCGGTGTTTGTGCAGATGGTGCAGGAGGGATGGGTGTTGCCTTCGGCAGAGCCGGAAAAAGTGAGTGCCATGGGAGTACTGGAGCAGTGGGACGGGCATCTGGCACCTGGAATGTATACGGCCACACTAGCCATGCAACGCGCCATAGACCTGGCCAAAGCCAATGGGATAGGAGCTGTTGCTGTCAAGCATTCCAACCACTGGATGCGCGGCGGCACCTATGGCTGGCAAGCCGCCGAAGCCGGTTGCATTGGCATTTGCATGACCAACACCATTGCCAACATGCCCCCTTGGGGCGGAACGGAGCCAACGCTGGGCAATAATCCAGTAGTGATAGCGGTGCCCCGAGCCGGTGGTCATGTAGTGCTGGACATGGCCATGACCCAGTATTCCTTTGGAAAGCTTCAGGAGTATAGCTTACAAGAAGAGCAGCTTCCTTACAGTGGCGGCTTTAACAACTCTGGAGAGCTTTCCCAAGATCCAGACGAAATCAGAGCTTCCGGCAGAGCTTTGCCCATTGGCCTTTGGAAAGGGGCCGGCTTGTCTTTGGTCATTGATCTGTTGGTGGCTTCATTGAGCGGTGGACGCACAGTTGCCCAAATCTCAGAAGCGGCGCAGGAGGCAGGCGTTTCACAGTTTTTCCTGTGCATCAAGGCAGATCAGATGGATCCCGAAATCAGTAACCGTGTAATTGCCTTTGCGAAGAGCAGTGCCTTGGCAGAAGAGGGCAAAGACATAAGATACCCCGGCGAAAGGACCTTGGCCACCCGCCACAGAAATGAGCAGGAAGGAGTTCCCGTCAACGAAGAGATTTGGCAACAGCTAACAAAAAATATGTAGGAGAAGCCAGGTGTGTGTTGTGGCATCCGGTTTGCGTTTTTGGCTTGTTTTCTGAAAAATAGGCCAAAAACAGATACCTTGCTTTTCCATTGATGCAAGCATGAAAAAAGAGAAGTACAAGATAGTTGTGGCCTCAAACAACCCGGTAAAAGTGGCGGCGGCCTTGGGCGGTTTCCAGAAGATGTTACCCCGGCTTTCCTTTGAAACCGAGGCTGTCTCAGTTCCTTCGGGCGTTGCCGACCAACCCATGACCGATGCGGAGACGTTACTTGGCGCCGTAAACCGCGTACATGCGGCCAAAACCGCCCAGCCTGAGGCAGATTTCTGGATCGGTTTGGAAGGGGGCGTGGAGATGGATAAGGGGGAACTGTCTGCCTTCGCGTGGATTGTGGTAAGCTCTAAGGATCGATTGGGCAAAGCCCGAACGGGGGCCTTTTACCTTCCGCGTGCGGTCACCGAATTGGTAGGGCAAGGCCTTGAAATGGGAAAAGCCAATGACCAGATCTTCAGCCAGGTGAACTCCAAACAGAAAGGCGGCGCCATTGGGATTTTATCTGACGGGGCGGTAGGCCGGAAGGAATTGTATGAACAGGCCGTGGTGTTGGCGCTGGTGCCGTTCAAGAATGAACAGCTGTATGCCCTTTAAAGGAAGGTGATTTTTGACTTAACTAGTCCATCCTTAATTCTGTACCTTTTCTCCCTTGCCATTTTATCTAAAACAAGAAAGCCCCAACCATGAGTCGGGGCTTTCCTGTACAAGTAGCAAAAACTACTTCACCTCCTTCAACAACTCCTGCACGGCAGCTTCCAGCTGTTGGTCGCGGCCTTTGCTCATCACGTCAAACTCGTTCATCACTTTCACATCGGGTTCGGTCTGGGCATTTTCCAGATAACGGCCTTGTACGTCTTTCACACCCAAAGACGGAACGCCCCAGCGCAGGCTGTTGTCTTGCAGGGTTTCCCAACCGCCGAAGGTACAGGTGCCCGGCACCGGCATGCCCACCAGTTTGCCCAGTTTCAAATCCTGGTAACTGAACGCGAAGCAGTGGCCGTCTGAATAGTTGGCTTCGTTGGCGAGGGCAATACTAGGTTTGGTCCACCTAAAGAACGGTTCCATGCCCACCGAGCGGCTGTCTGTGGTGTAGCTCAGAAACTGTTTGCCGCTCAGGAACATGGCCAAATCGGCCACCAGGTCACCGCCGCTATTGTTGCGGGTGTCTACCACCATGCCTTTGCGGTTGGCGTATTTGCCCATCACGTCTTCATACACAGTTCTAAAGGCCGGGTCGTTCATGCCGGGAATGTGCACGTAACCCAACTGGCCGTTGCTCAGGCGGTCTACTTCTTCGGCGTTACGCTTCACCCAGCGCTTGTAGAGCAGGGCGTTTTCTTCACCGGCAGAGATGGGCTTTACGGTAATGTCGCGGCGTTTTTTGGTGGCCGGGTCATAGATAGTGAGAAGCGTGTTTTTGCCAGCCTTGCGGTTCAGGAACTGGGCGTAGTCTTTGTCTGGCGTTAAGGTTTCGCCGTCAATTTTCTCAATCACCATTCCGGCCGAAACGTCTAAACCTGCTTTCTTCAATGGACCTTCCGGCAGCACTTCGCCAATTTTGAGGCCATTGCCGGTATACGTTTGGTCATAGAAAATACCCAATGAAGCGGTCGCATCGGCGTTAGCCGGAACATTAGAGAAGCTGGCCCCGGAGTGCGACACGTTCAGCTCACCCAGCAACTCGCTTAATAGTTCAGAGAACTCATAGTTGTTACTGATGTGCGGCAGGTATTTCTCGTAATCCGGCTTGAGACCGGCCCAGTTGGTGCCGTGCAAATTGGTGGTGTAGAACGCTTTGCCCGTGCGGCGCCAAACGTGCTCCAGCATGAACGCCCGCTCGGCGGCGATGTTCAGGTTCAAATCCCCGCTGATGCTCACATTCTCCTGTTTGCTGCTGGCCGGGTCCAGTTTAATGACTTTGCCATCGGCAAGAAAAAAGATATGTTTCTGCTCTTTGTCCCAGTCCATGCTGGCGCGGTTGGCGTTGAGCGTGACAGCCATTTTGGTTTCCTTGGTGCGCAGGTTGGTGCTCCAGAGGTTGTAGCCTTTCTCAAAGCGGGCCAAGTAATACAACGTGCTTTCGTCTTTAGACACCAACGCGTCACCCTGCGTAGACGAGTGCAGCGTGAGGCGGGCTTTGCGGGTTTTCAGGCCTTCCCAGTCAATTTTGAGGGCGTCGGCGTCATCTTTCTTCTTCTTTTTGTCTTTCTCTTTTTCCTGCTCTTTGGCCAGTTTCTCTTCCTGCTCCTTCACCAGCGCATAATCTTCTTTGCTCAGCTTGAATTTGTCAAAGGCTTCTTGCGTGAGGAACATGGCGTATATGTCTGACTGTGAGCCGCCGCTGTTGGCTTGGGTGCGCATGCCCTCGCGGGTGCTGTGCCAGAGGAGCATGTTGCCCGCCATCATCCATTGCGGCTGGGTGTCCTGGTAACCACTCTCGGTGAGGTTGATTTTCTTGCCTTTGCCGTCGGCGGAAATCAACCCGATTTCACCGTTCCAGTAGCCGGGCTCAGAGAAGTCGAAGGCCAGCCATTTGCCGTCTGGGCTCCAGGTGAAATACAGGTCATTGTCGCGCATAGAGAACAGCTCCTGGTTGGTGAGCACCGTGCGCACCTGTTTGCTGGCCAGGTTGAGGACTTTAACGGTATTGCGGTTCTCCACAAACGCCACTTCTTTGCCGTCCGGCGAAAACTGGGGCGAGTAGTTCTCGTGCTCATTGTCAATGAGCGGCGTCTCGTTGAGCAGGGTAGAGGCATAGAAATACGGTTCTTCCTTCCGGACTATCTGGGTTTGGTAAATCTTCCAGAGGTTGCCGCGCTCACTGGCATACAGCAAGGTTTTGCCGTCGGGCGAGAAACTCACGCTGCGCTCTTGCTCGGGCGTGTCCGTGATGCGTTTGGTCACGTTGCCTTCCACCGCCGAGACAAAGACCTCGCCGCGGTAAATGAACGCAATTTCTTTGCCGTTCGGTGACACGGCCAAATCCTGTACGCCGCTCCCGGCCACTTGCACCAGCCGCTCATTGTTGGTTTTGGCATCTACGGCCAAGGTTACGGGCACTTTCTTCGGCTCGCCATTACTTGGCATCGTGTACAGTTCCCCATCAAAGCTGAAGCACAAAGTACCGTTGTTAGACGCGCTCAGGAACCGCACAGGGTGCTTCGTAAACTTGGTCACCTGGGTAGATTTGCCCTGGCCGCTGGCCGAAATTTTGTGCACGTTGAAGGTGCCGCTCTCTTCACTCAAATAGAAGATAGTCTGCTCATTCTCTGCGAACACGGGGTTACGGTCTTCGCCGTTGAACGTAGTGAGTTTGGTGTGTTTGCCAGTCTTGGTTTCATAGCGCCACAAGTCACGTGTCACCGCCGAGGCATGGTGCTTGCGCCATTGGTTTTCGCCGCCTTTGCGGTCATGGTAAATCAAGGTCTGGCCGTCTTTGCTCACCTGCACGTCCTCGGCGGGTGTAGTCAGAACCTGCTGCACCCGTCCGCCGTTCACCGGCACCTGGTACAGCTCGGGTAAATAGAACGCCGGGTACTGGCGGTTGCTGGCCATGTCCAGGCGCGTAGACCCAAAGTACACCGTCTTGCCGTCTGCGCTGAAATCATAGGGATATTCATTGACCGAGTGGAACGTCATGCGCGTGGCCTCTCCGCCCGTGGCGGGAATCCTGAACAAATCAAAGTTGCCGTACCGGTCAGACGCGAAGACAATAGATTTCCCGTCTGGGCTCCAGACCGGCATAAAATCATGCGCCTCATGTGCCGTCAAAGGTATAGCCGCGCCTCCGGTGGAAGGCACCCGGTACAAATCACCTTTGTACGTGAACACAATGGTCTGCCCGTCGGGCGAAATAGACGGGTACCGCAGCCAGGTAGGCGTATTCTGGGCGCTGCCCGATAATAAAGTACCTGTCACCAAGGCACTGATAGTAAGAGTTTTTTGAACATGGGTTGTGGGTGTATGCTAACTCAATTCTGGCGCAAGTGATTGCCTGTGTCAAATACATTCGGTTTCCGTTTTCGGCCTGTTTTCCGGAAAGTAGGCCAAAAACGCTGGCCCAAACAGATGGTTGCGCCAGGAAATTTCTTCTCTCCCGCAAGTTTAGCGTAGTGTAACTTGTGGGTATTTATTCTGCCAGTTTTCAACTGGATTAACTATAATTCTCCCTTTTGAACTTTCGGGAAATGAGCCGCTGCTTTCCTTCGCACGAGCAAATTAAAGAAGGAGTTCCTGTAAAAATGAAGTTGAACTTCATTTTCCTGTCATTCTGGAAGAATCTTGGTGGCGAACGGTAACCGCATTGACTACCAGTCTGACTAGTTTGCCCACAAGGTCCTTTCAGGATGACAGAAGTGGGTAATGATTTTGCTTGTGCGTTTTTGGGCTGTTTTCCTGAAAACAGCCCAAAAACGCAAAGTCTCACGAAGGAATAGTCGTTCTCAAAAACTGCGGTGCTTTCCGGTGTTTGGTGGCTTGTTCAAAGGCGTAGGCTACTTTCAGGATTTCCCCTTCGGCGTACGCCTTGCCAATAAAAGACAACCCGATGGGCAGCCCCTGCACCTGACCCATGGGCACCGTGATGTGCGGGTACCCCGAAATAGCCGCCGGGGTAGACATGCCGTAGCCCGTGAAAGAGTCACCGTTCACCAGGTCAATGCACCAGGACGGGCCGTAGGTGGGACCCGTAATGGCATCCAGTTTGTGCTCGGCCATGAGGTTGTTGATGGCTTCACGGGAGCCGGTGACTTGCTTTTCCAGTGCCTCGGTGTATTCTTTGGTGGTCAGATCGCCCAGCTTGTCAGACATCTCCAAAATTTCCTGCTTGAAATAGGGCATGGAGGTGGCCTCGTTCTGCTTGTTGAATTCAATTACATCAGAAAGGGTTTTCACTTTGGCGTTGGCGGTTCTGAGGTAGTTGTTCACGCCGTCTTTGAATTCGTACTGCAGAATTTTGAAGCTGTTGCCAGAGACTTCCCTGATCTTCTTCATCATCTCCACCTCCACAATAGTGGCGCCTTTGCTTTTAAGCACGTCCAGCGCCTGCTGCAGCATAGCGTCAATGGCTACCTGCCCTTTCAGGAAAGATTTCTCCACGCCAATGCGCTTGCCCTGCAAGCCGTTGGCGTCTAAGAACTGGGTGTAGTCATTTGCGGCTTTCCCGGCGCTTTCTCTGGTCACGGCGTCTAAAGGGTCAACGCCTGCCAACACGCCTAAAAGAAGGGCAGCGTCTGTAACGGTTCTGGCAATGGGACCCGCCGTGTCTTGCGTGTGCGAAATGGGAATAATGCCGCTGCGGCTCACCAAACCCACCGTCGGTTTCAGGCCCACCACGCCGCTCACCGCCGACGGGCACACCACCGAGCCATTGGTTTCGGTGCCCACCGCCACCACGCACAGGTTGGCGGCCACGGCTACCCCAGAGCCGGAACTTGAGCCGCAAGGGGTGCGGTCCAGCACGTACGGGTTGCGGGTCTGTCCGCCGCGGGCGCTCCAGCCGCTGGTTGATTTGGTAGATCTGAAGTTGGCCCACTCGCTCAGGTTGGTTTTGCCAATGATGACGGCGCCAGCTTCGCGGAGTTTGGTCACGATAAAGGCATCTTTGGCGGCTTTGTTTTCGGCCAGGGCCAAGGCGCCAGCCGAGGTGGACATTTTATCAGCGGTGTCAATGTTGTCTTTCACCATGACCGGAATGCCGTGCAGCGGACCGCGTACGTTGCCTGCCTTGCGTTCCTGATCCATGGCCTCGGCAATCTGCAGGGCATCTGGGTTTACCTCAATCACCGAATTCAATTTAGGCCCACTTTTATCAATGGAGTTGATGCGGTCCAGGTAGAGCTGGGTAATGGCTTTGGAAGTCAGTTCGCCGCTCTGCATTTTCTGCTGCAGCTCCTGAATGGTGGCCTCATTGAGCTTGAAATTATCTTTAAAAGGTCCGTCTGTTAAGAGGGGCGCAGGCTGCTCAGAGGCAGCCGTATTGGCGCCGCTGGCGCAGGCGCCCAGCCCGAAGGCGGAAAGCGTGAGGCCGGCAAAAGAGCCCGCTTTGATAAAGAGTCGTCTGTTCATTGGTGTGGTGTGGATTTGGTAGAAAGATAGGAGACGCCGCCAACTTTTAAAAGGGCATTCTATTTGAATTTCGGCTGAAGAAGCTCGCGCAGAGACGCAGGTTGGTTTCTGAGCAAAGATAGTTAGCTAGAGTTTGCGTTTTCGGCCTGTTTTCCTGCAATACTTCGGACATTTTAAGGTAGAAGGATAAAAAAGGGCAGAAGCACTGTTAGCGGTGTGTGAAAACTACTACGGCTTCCGCCCCCGGCCCCGAGGG
>NZ_LRMM01000043.1 GCF_001647275.1 Rufibacter ruber
CCTGTTTTTTTCAGAAAACAGGCCGAAAACGCAACGTAGTTATTTTTTCCCTTTCCCCTCTAGCCTTTGATACCAGACCTCGCTGGCCCCTCCCTGTTTCTGGGTGTAGGCCACCAGCAGGTGAGAGTCACCCACTCCCACCACCACCGGATAACTGGCACTGACGGTGTCTGCCGTTATAAAAGATTGCTGCACTGGTGCGCCCGTAGCGTCTCTCACTTGCAGCCCAATGCGGCCCCGGAACGGTTTTGCCTGGGGCACCTGCTCATCCCAAACCAGGGCCAGCTGTTCGTTTCCAAAACTCACTAGCTGCGGGTGTTTGGCTGAGGCGAGCGTACTTACCGCCTCCCGCGGCGCGAAGGCACCCGCCTGGGGTTTGTGGGTGTAGAAAACCCCGCTTCCGCCGCCCATGGTGTACCATGCGGCATGCAGCCCGCTCCTGGTCCAGGCCAGCGTTGGCCCGGTATGCGGACAGCCGTTGATGACCCAGTTGTCTACACTAATGCGCTCGCGGGGTTGGAAAGTCTGCCCGTTGTCTGTTGACACCAGGTGCATCATGTCCCGGATGCTGTCATTCAAGATGGCGCGGTAGGCTGCATGCAGGTGGCCTCTACCGTCTACAAACAAATCTGTGCGGCAGCACTGGCAGAGTTGCCGGTCAATCACTTTCTCATAGGTAAAGCCCTGCCGGCCGCTGGTGGAGGAGAAGTAGAGGCTGGAGCCTTCTTTGACCGTGTTCTTGCGGGAATCCAGCCAGATGGCGGCCACTTCGCCGGAAGGCAAAAGGGCTAGGTCAAAGTAGCGTTCATCTATGCTGTTCTCTGCGTCCTGCGCCAGTTGCCGGGCGGGGCTCCAGGTTTTTCCGCTGTCAAATGACTGGGTGTACCTCACCAGGCCGGCGTAGCTGTTTTGGTTACTCGGGTTCTGAACGGCAAAGACCGCTAAGATGTCGCCGTTGGCTTTGAAGACCAGTTTAGACAAGTTTTCGTCATGCGGATACACCCCGGCCGAGGTGGGAATTGCCTGGGGTGGGGCAAAGGTGTGGCCTTGGTCAGTGGAGCGGGCATAGTACAAAAGATAATGGCCGGCTGTATCCTGCGCCTGCACCCAGCTAAGCACCGGGTTACCCTTGTGGTCTTTGGTGAGGTAGGGGCTGGAGGCTTTCAGGTGGTTCAGGGAAATCCTCTTCGGGCCGGCTTGTTCCTCCTGGGCCGGCTTCTGCTGGCAACCCACCCCCAGCAGGGCGAGAAAAAGTAACAGGACAGGTTGATAGTTATAGATTGGTTTCATGTTATTCAGAAAGGGATAAAGTGAATGGTAAAGGCTGTTTTCGGCCTGTTTTTCCAAAAACAGCGAAAAACAGAAAAAAGAAGAAGTGTTTTAGAGCTGCTTACCGTTGGCCGTGAACTGATAGCCCAGCCCAACCGTGAAGGTTCTGGGTACGCCCTGGCGGTAGCTTTTGCCATAGGCGAATTTGTCAACGGTGGTGGCGTAAAGCTCATTGGTGAGGTTGATTACGTTCACCCAGGCTTCCACCCCGTGAAAAGCGTACCCCATTCTGGCATGGAAGAGGTGGTAGCCTTGGTACGTCTCAGAATTGGCAGGATCCATGTAGTACCGGCCCACGCGCTGCCATTCGGCGCTCAGCCGCAGACCGGGCAGGAAAAGAGGCTTGTACGTAATTTCTGTATTGCCAATGTACCTGGGGGCGGTAGCCATCTCATGGCCGGAGTAGTCTTGGCCGCGCTCCACAAAATGCCGGAACCAGTGCCGGGCGTAGGTGCCGCCTACCCTGAGCGTTAACGCCTCTACCGGGGAGGCCTGCAAGGTAAATTCCAAGCCCCGGTGTCGGGTGCGCCCGGCATTCTGATTTTGGTAGGTGCCGTCTGCCAGCCGCACAGAGATGATTTCATTGGTCCCGTCCATCTGGTACACGCTCAGGTCCAGATAGGCTTTCTGCTGCCAGAAGCTCCACCAGCCGCCCAGCTCATAGCTTCTGTAATCAGAAGGTTGCAGGGTAGGTGCTTGCACGCCCCGGTACAGTTCAGTGATCTGCGGCGGGGCAAAGCCTACGCTGTAGTTGGCATAAAGTCCGTTGCTTTTCCCAAAGTCATACGTCAGCCCCAGCTTGGGCGAGAACTGATGATATCCATCGGTTTTGTCTGGCGCCCCGGTGAAAGAAGAAGGCGGCAGGTAATTGTCAAAGGCATAGTCCAGCCGGTCATACCTGAGCGCCGCCACCAGTTTCAGGCGCTCTACCGGTGAGATATCTGCCTGGGTGTAGACGGCGGTGTTCAGCAGGTCTACTGCATAATGCGTCAGGAGTGAATCTTTGGCGGTATAGCCGGTATAGGTTCCGCCTTCGCTGCGGTCAATGTCCAGGAACCGGGCGGTGTAGGTGGCCGGGCTGTAATCAGCGCTTATTCCTGCTATGAGGCTGGCGTTGAGAAAGGAAACCTGTTTTCTGTGCTGGGCAATAATGCCGTAGCTGGTGAACGCGTCTTCATTGATTTCCCCTTTTGCCTTGCGCGGGTTCCCAGAGACATTGGCAATGGCGTAAAACGGATTCTGCCCAATGGCATTCTGCCGGAAGAACAAAGTGGCCTGCGTTTGGTTTTGGGCATCCCAGCTATGCGCCAACGTGCTCCTTATGCGCAGCGCCTCCACCTGGCGGTAGGTGAACGTGTGCGGGCTGCTGTATTCCTTCTTGAAGAAACGGGTACTGTCCAGGCCGCCCGTCTGGTCGGTTGTATAATCCACCCACGTGGCAGAGGTGGTGAGCTTGCTGCGGGCCGATATCTGGTAGTCGGTTCTGAGGGTGAAGGCCAGCTTGTCAAAATCACTGTGGCTGATGAGGCCGTCCCGCTGCGCCGCGTAGTAGCCGCCGGCGTACACCCCCACTTTGCCTAAGGTGTTGCTCACGCTAAAGTCTGTGCGGCGGTAGCCCTGGTTGCTGGCTTCCAGCTGTACTTTGGCAGACAGAACGGGCGATGGGGCCAGGGTAATAAAATTCACGGCTCCGCCAATGGC
Source organism: Rufibacter ruber (assembly GCF_001647275.1). Taxonomy (GTDB): domain Bacteria; phylum Bacteroidota; class Bacteroidia; order Cytophagales; family Hymenobacteraceae; genus Nibribacter; species Nibribacter ruber_C. Next base: position 3,031 of record NZ_LRMM01000043.1, read on the forward strand.
CTCGCTCCCGTACAGTGAAGAAGCCGGGCCTCTGATCACTTCAATGTTCTTAAGGGCCGCCTGATTGATCTCAATGAGGGCATTGTGGTTAAAATCGCCGGAGGCGCGAATGGGAATGCCGTCTTCCAGATACAGAAAGAGGCTTTTGTAGCCAATGGGCTGCCTTATTGCCATGGTATGCTGCTCATTTCCCAGGTTCACCATGTACACGCCGCTCACTTTGTTCAGGACCTGGTCCAGCGTGGTGGCTTTGGTGTCATGCAATACCTGGGCGGAGATGCTGCTGATGGCCACCGGCGCCTCTGTGCGGCTTTGTGCTTCCCGGCTGGCAGAGACCACCACCTGGTTGATCTGGCTGGCAGCGGGCACCAGGGCCACTACCAGCGGTTGCCCCTGCACGGGAAGTTGCTGGGGAAAATATCCCAGGTAGGAGACCGCCAACGTCTCCTGCGGTTGGCTGGCAGACAGCGTGAACCGTCCTGCCTGGTCTGTGCTGGTAGCCAGCGCGCTGGGTTGGCTTTGCACCGTGGCACCCACTAAGGCTTCTTTGGTATAGGCGTTTATCACCCGCCCCTGCACCGTGTGTTGGGCATGGGCATAGCGGGCCAGCGTCATGCAGAGCATGAGGCAAGCAAAATATCTTTGCATAGAACTGGATTGACAGGAATAGAAATAGAAAATCTGCCGTGCCCCAAAAGTGGGAGGCACAGCCAGGCCCACCAGGGTTCACCTGGTGGCATTTACTTCTAAACTGCCGTCTGGGGCGGGTGAAAGATGGCCTGCAAAGACCCGCTGGGTTTGCCTTCTAAAAGAGCCAGGGGCAAGGCTGAACCTTTATGTGCGAACGCCGGGGGGTAGGAGGCCAGTGACTGGTAGAACAAGGTGATTTCCTGCTTCTGTTTCTGGCGCTTCTGGTTAGAGTTGTTCTCGGTCTGCTCCGCCTTCCTGAGTTTCTTCATCAGGTAGCATTTCCCGTTACATTGCAGTTGGGGCTTTTCCCGGTTAAGGCAGAGAAACTTAGTGATGAAGTCTTTGTTGGCCTGGTACTCTAACAAAATGAAAAGCCTGCTGAATGCTTGGGTCAGCATCACCACCAGGAGTAATATGGTTACTGTTCTTTTCACGTTCTAAAGGCGGGGCAAAGGTAGCCAGGCAACCTGTAACTAGCTTAAAGGATTTGTAAAGTTTTTGTTTCAAAGTCAGAAAGTTTCTTTGGTTATGAACGAGACTGAATTTTCTGTTTTAGGGCTGTTTTTGAGAAAACAGCCCTAAAACAGAAATGGCTAATAGGGAATGCCCAGCCTTTGGTAGATAAAACTCAGCAACCACACCGGGCCAATGAGCAGGAACTGCAGGTCTTTTAGAAAGGAGGGTTTCTTGCCTTCTATCTTGTGCCCAATGAACTGCCCCACCCAGGCCCCAATAAAAATCAGCAGGCAGATAGCCCAGAGCGGGACGGAAGGCACCCTGTCCAGCTGGTAAACCACCCAGAGAAAGAATGCGCTCACCAGAACCATGCCCGCCGCCAGCCGCGGAGAGAGGAGTAGGTAGTAGACCATGGCCGCCAGCACAAACAGAATGCCCCAGTTAAGCAGAAAGGGCAGCTCCAGGAAGAAAGCCGGTACCGGAATAGACCAGATCAACCCCACCAGGCTGATCATGATGGCGGGTACACAGATCCAGTGAATGGTTTTGTTCGTGCCGTTGCGGTGGCTCTCGGCGTATTCGTTTAGCAACTGGTGAAGGGCGGCCATGGCTTTTTTTAGGACCAATGTAACCAATCTGGCAGAAGAAGGAAAGCCCCACATCCCGCTGAGTTACAACTAGAAGAGACTTCCAAAGGAACTTATACCCTCAGCTCTGGTAGAAGTTGCTAAAGCCATTCTGGTAATCCGGGCTAAAATCAAACGTATGGCAGTTTTGTGGCGAAGGCAGCAGTACCCCGTGTCACTACCACAGAGATGCGCTACTTACAGGGCGTAGGTTTGGGCGTGCTGTTTTTCTGAAAACAGGCCGAAAACAGGTTTTATGCCTGGGGCAGGTTGGACTGGTTTTTGCCAGACTAACACATATTAGCTATTTTTAAGATCTTATCAATTAACCCAATAGAATGAAGCACCAACGTTCTGCAGCCTCAGCTTTTTTACTGGCATCACTGCTGGTGGGGGGCTGTGCCAAAAATACCACTTCCAGTACCAGTACCGCCTCTGCCACCGCTTCAGCGGTGCAGGCGAAGGAAATGGTCTCTGTCACCCAGTCTTCACCCCCGCAAGTCACCGAGGGCGAGTTTACCTACGTGGCAGACCAGTTCGCCGACCTCCGGATTCTGCGGTACCGCGTGCCGGGCTTTGAGGAGCTCACCACGCAGCAGAAGGAGCTGCTCTATTACCTCTATGAAGCCGCTCTCTCTGGCCGTGACATCATCTATGACCAGAACTATAAGCACAACCTGCGCATACGCCGCACCTTAGACGCCCTTGTGGCGAACAAAAGAGACCGCTCCACGTCGCCAGACTGGGAAAAGCTGATGGAGTACACCAAGCGCGTCTGGTTCTCTAATGGCATCCATCACCATTACTCCACCAATAAGCTGGTGCCTGAGTTCAGCCAGGCCTTTCTGGCCGAGTCTATCAAAAAAGTGCCAGCCCGGCAGCTTCCGCTGCAGCCGGGTGAAAGCGTAGAGGCCTTTATCAACTGGATAACGCCCCTTCTCTTTGACCCCACTATTGCGCCCAAGCGCGTGAACCAGGCGGCGGGGCAGGATTTGATCGCCACTTCGGCCAACAATTACTATGAGGGCGTAACCCAGAAGGAGGTAGAGGATTTTTACGCGAAGAAGTCGAATAAGAAAGACCTCACCCCGGTTTCCCACGGGCTCAACTCCAAAGTAGTCAAAGAAAACGGCCAACTGGTGGAGAAGGTCTGGAAAGTGGGCGGCATGTATGACGCCGCCATCAAACGCATTGTGTTCTGGCTGGAGAAGGCGATTCCGGTGGCCGAGAACGACCAGCAGCGTCTGGCCCTGCAGAAACTGGCCCAGTACTACCGCACCGGTGATCTGAAAGTGTTTGATGAGTACAACATTGCCTGGGTGAATGATGTGAATTCCAAGACAGATGTGGTCAACGGCTTCATTGAGGTGTACGGTGACCCGCTGGGCATCAAGGCTGCGTATGAGTCAGTGGTCTCTTTCAGAGACGAAGAGGCCACCAAGCGCATCAAAGCCATTGGGGATCAGGCGCAGTGGTTTGAAGACAATTCGCCGCTGCTGCCCCAGCACAAGAAGAAGAACGTGGTAGGCATTACCGCCAAAGTGATTACCACCGTGGTAGAGGCCGGTGATGCCGCCCCGTCTACGCCCATTGGCATCAACCTGCCCAACGCCAACTGGATCAGGAAAGAGCACGGTTCCAAGTCAGTGAACCTGGGCAATATTGTGCACGCATACAATGAGTCTGCCAACACCGGCGGAAGCGCCCTTTCTGAGTTTGCGTTCTCGCCGGAAGAGATTGACCGCGCCAAGAAGTACGGCTCCCTGGCCAGTGACCTGCACACTGACATGCACGAGGTGATTGGCCACGCCTCTGGCCAGATCAACCCTGGCGTAGGCACGCCCAAAGAAACTTTGAAAAGCTACGCCAGCACCATAGAAGAGGGGCGGGCTGACTTAGTGGCGCTTTATTATGTGATGGACCCCAAGCTGGTGCAGATTGGGGTCATGCCTTCTTTAGACGCCGGCAAGGCCGAATATGATGGCTACATCAGAAACGGATTGATGACCCAGCTCTCGCGCCTGGCCCCCGGGGAGCACCTGGAGGAAGCCCACATGCGCAACCGCCAGATGGTGGCTGGCTGGGTGTACGAGAAAGGCCAGAAAGACAAGGTGATTGAGAAAGTGACCCGTGACGGCAAAACGTACTTCAGAATCAATGATTACCAGAAGCTGCGCACCCTCTTTGGGCAGCTTCTGCGGGAGACCCAGCGCATTACCTCTGAAGGGGATTACAACGCCGCCAAGAACCTGGTGGAAACCTACGGCGTGAAAGTAGACCCTGCCCTGCACAAAGAGGTACTGCAGCGCTACAGCAAACTGAATATTGCCCCGTATGCCGGTTTTATCCAACCTAAGCTTTCACCGGTGGTAAAAGACGGCAAAGTGGTAGATGTGTTGATTACGTACCCTGCCAACTTTACCCAGCAGATGCTGGAGTACGGCGAAGTGTACAACCTGCTGCCCAACTATAACTAATTTCTGTTTTCGGGCTGTTTTTCTGAAAACTGCTTAAAAACAAGAAGCGCCTGATTTTTCAGGCGCTTCTTGTTTTTATAGGGCAACAGGATGTACAGCATGTCTGTATCTGTTAGCGGTGAGGGCCAGAATAGGGTTCTGCCAACGTTTTTTTTACCTTGCTAAACCGTGTGATGCGGATAAAAGCGCGGGGGCAGATTCTCACCAAAGCCGTTTGCCTCCCGGAAAAAAGCGAACAGGTACTTCCGTCTGTTAACCGGCAGCTCTCTCCTGCAGGATTTTCACCGTTACCAGCAGTTGGCCCACATGGCGCTGGGTATGTTCGGCGGCATGGAAAAGCAACCCCAGCACCGTAGACGGCAGCTGTGCCCTGCCTACCCCTCTGGGTTGGGTTAGCTCCGGTTCCGGCGTTTGGGTAAGTTGGGCCAACGTTAAGTCAACCTGCAGGTTAAACGCCCCCAACAACTCCTGAACAGTGACCTTTTGCTGGGGAGGAATGCCTTCCTGTGAAAGGTAATGCAACTGTTCCTGTTGCAGGCCTTCACCGCGGGCGTACGTCAAAAGCCGGTCTAACACTCCGCACAGGTGCTGTAAGTGAAAACCAACCGAAGCCACCCCGGCAGGTCTCTGCCACAGCAGGTCATCAGAAAATTCCTGCAGGTATTCCTCCAGTTCTTCTTTGGCCTGCAGAAGGGCATGCGCTACTGGCTGCAGCAGCAGCGGGATATTCGCCACCGGACCGCGCAGCCATACTTCCGGGGCCTTTACTTTAGCCATAGTAACGTAAGTTGATGTGTGATGTGACCTCAACCGAAAGAGGGCAATCTGAGCAAAGATAGAATAACCGCTGTTTTGTCTTCATCTTTAAAAGATTAGCCTTTTAGCTGGCAGAGCACCAATGTATAGTAACTTGTTGAGCTTTAGGTACATTTATTGGTCCTGCGGGGAGCAAAAGGAGGCGAACGGCAACAGCAAGTACTCCTCACTAACTTAATTCAACGGCAGGTTCATTTGAGAGACAAGTAGGTAGTTTGCCTTGGCTCAACGCTTAGCAGGTCATACACCAGCCGAGAGAAACCCCTATCTATTCTGCCATGACAAACGCCAGGAGCAGTTCTCTATACCCCAGCACCTTGGTACAATATTTCCGTTTTCGGGCTGTTTTTGCAAAAGGAGCCCGAAAACAGCAGCCTGGTTAAACGGTTTAATTTGCATGAAGTTCCCTGGAAGGCAAAGCCAGGCACATAGGGGTATAAAACAGAAATGCCCCACCAACCGGCGGGGCATTTCTGTTTCTTAACGCAGTCTATTCACTTATTGGATGAAGAGACGGAACTCAGCGCGGCGGTTTCTGGCACGGCCGGCGTTGGTGGTGTTTGGTGCCACTGGTCTTTCCTCACCAAACCCTTCTGTGATCACACGGTCAGAGCTGATGCCTTTGGTGTCTGTGAAGTAAGACTTGGCAGCTTCGGCACGGCGTACAGAAAGCTCCTGGTTGTACTCGTTAGAACCAATGTGGTCAGCGTGGCCAGAGATACGCAGGTTGTAGTGCGGATACTTGTTCAACATGGTTGAGATTCTGTCAAGAGTTGGGTATGAAGTTTTCTTCAGTACTGCTCTGTTGAATTCGAACTCAATCTTAGGAACACGGGCCATGTAGGTGCTGTCAGCGGCGTCTAGGCCTGGGCAACCCATGTTAGCGGCAGAACCGGCTACGTCTGGGCAACGGTCAACGTCATCATTCACACCGTCTCCGTCTTTGTCAAGTACCACTGGGCAACCGTTGGCATCTACCTGAGTACCGGCTGGGGTGCCTGGGCACTGGTCGTTTTTATCGGCTACGCCGTCACCGTCTGCATCTGGGCAACCCCTGGTTGCGGCAGTACCGGCCTGGTCTGGACACTCGTCTTCTGAGTCTCTGATACCGTCACCGTCTCTGTCTGGGCAGCCTTGCAGGGCAGCAGTACCGGCTTCGGTTGGGCACTGATCCTGATAATCTGGAACCCCGTCACCGTCACCGTCTAACGGACATCCTTTTTTATCTACCTGTACACCGGCAGGGGTGTCTGGGCATTCGTCTCTTCTGTCAGAAACGCCGTCACCGTCTGTGTCTTTGGCTTTCCCTAAACCGAAGGAAACCCCAAACTGGTGCTGCAAGTAGCGGTCGTTCAACTCGTCAGTACCCTGCACCTTGATCCCGTCCAGCAAATCTGTAGATGGATAGTTGAAGGTAGATTGGGCAAAGATTTTGAAGTTGTCTGAGATTTTGAAGTTGATACCAGCCCCGGCGGCATAGTTCATGCGCAGGATGCCCTCATCATAAGAGGCTGGGGTGGAGCCGGTAGGGTAGTAGGCTTCTACACTGGCATACTGGGCACCTACGCTGGCTAACAGGTAAGGCTGAATAAAGGCGTTCTCATTCAGGATCTTACCGTTGTTCAACTTGAGTTTTAAGCCCAGGTTGGCGGTACCCACTTCATCGTCAAAACGGGACATGCCGTTGGTGCCGTTGAAGTTGTACATTCCTTCCTGCTTCATGTTGAAGTAGTTCAACTGTAAAGCGACATCAAAAGAAGGAGACAGGTAACGGTTGATCCCAAGGCCGCCGCCCCAGGTAGAGTTACTCATGTCCCAGATGTCATTACGTAGGTTGGTACGTGCCTGAATGGCATTCGCGTATAAAGAGAGTCCCCAGGGCCTATCAGCAGACTGTGCGAAAGTTTCAGGGGTGGCACCCATAGACAGCAGGAACGCGCCTACCATGGATGCCTTAAGTAATGATTTCTTCATAGTTTTAAAGTAATTGGAATATAGTGTAATGCCCATATTTACATGTTTTAGAATAAAATGTTGCCTTTTCACTGAAAAAATAAAATGCAAGGGCGTGTAAATGGCAGAAGGTGAACTAGTTAAAATTTATAAAAGAAGGGCCTGATTTGCTGGTAGAAGGCTTTTTACAGGCCAAATACCAAGTTTTGCCTTGAGTGGCCCTAGACAGATTATTTATGAATATTTATAAAAAAAGGAGAGCGTTTGGGCTCTCCTTTGTATTATGTTATATAACAATTGCTATACTTAGGTCTTAGACGTTAAACCTGAAGTGCATAATGTCGCCGTCTTGCACCACGTACTCTTTGCCTTCCAGGGCCATTTTGCCAGCCTCTTTGATTTTAGCCTCGGTTTTATACTCCTGGTAGTCTTTCAATTTTATTACCTCAGCCCTGATAAAGCCTTTCTCAAAGTCTGTATGAATCACCCCGGCCGCCTGCGGCGCCTTCCAGCCTTTTCTAATGGTCCAGGCGCGTACTTCCTTTACCCCGGCGGTGAAGTAGGTGATCAGGTCCAGGAGGGCGTAAGAGGCTTTGATCAGGCGGTTCAGCCCAGATTCTGTTAAGCCGTACTCTCCCAGGAACAACTCTTTCTCCTCGGCATCTGTGAAATCAGCAATCTGGGCCTCAATGGCGGCAGAGATCACCACCACCTCGGCGTTCTCCTCTTTCACGTGCGCTTGCAGGGCGTCTAAGAATTTGTTGCCGGTCAGGATAGACTCCTCATCTACGTTGGCTACATAGATCACCGGTTTAATGGTGAGCAGCTGCAGATCTTCTACAGATTCCAGGTCTTCTTCTGAGTAATCAAGGGAGCGGGCGTTTTTGCCGCTTTCCAGGTGCTGCTTGAACCGTTGCAGCGAGGCAAACTCTTTCTTCGCCTTGGCGTCTCCAGACTTGGCGGTACGCTCCACCTTGGCAATTTTTTTGTCAATAGACTCCAGGTCTTTCAGCTGCAGCTCTGTGTCAATCACATCTTTGTCAAACACGGGGTCTACGCCGCCGGCCACGTGCACAATGTTAGGGTCATCAAAGCACCGCACCACGTGAATGATGGCGTCTACTTCTCTGATGTTAGCCAAAAACTTGTTGCCCAGGCCTTCGCCCTTGCTGGCGCCTTTCACCAGGCCGGCAATGTCAACAAACTCCATGACGGTGGGTAGTACCCGCTCAGGGTGCACCAGCTCCTCCAGGATCTGGAGGCGCTCATCTGGCACGGTGATCACGCCCACGTTGGGCTCAATGGTACAGAAAGGGTAATTGGCAGATTCTGCCTTGGCGTTTGACAAAGCATTGAATAGCGTAGATTTGCCCACGTTTGGTAAACCCACTATTCCGCAACGAAGTCCCATATAAATAAGGTTGGTATAAGTTCAGGTGAAAATTCTGTGTTTGGCGGCTCCCTGCGCTGAGCAGGGCACCGCCTGAAACGGCCGCAAATATACGCAATCCCTTTTGAATGAGCGTTGGCCGGAAGAAAGGATCTGGTTTTGCCCCGGTCTGGGAGAAAAGCCCCATACCGCACAGGGGCAGAGGCGTTTTGGGGTTGTTTTCAGAAAATCAGGTCAAAAACAGAAAAGAGGGGATGCAGCGGTTTCTGCCTGTTTTAGCAAAAACAGCCCGGAAACAGGAACCGGGAAGGCATAAAAAAAGCTCACGCGAGGCATGAGCTTGGGGAGAATTGAAAGCGGGACTATTCCCACTTCAGTTCTTCATCCACAGCGGCTTCTGTTTCAGCATGCTCCAGACGTTCCAGTTCAGCCAGTGCCTCTTCAGATAACAATTCGCCTTTCACGTGGTTAACGGTATCCTGCAGCGCTTCCATGAACTTGGCAAAGTCTTCTTTGTACAGGAAAATCTTGTGCTTTTCGTAAGAGTAGTTGTCATCCTTGAACTTTCTCTTGCTCTCTGTGATAGTCAGATAATAATCATTGGAGCGGGTTGACTTCACATCAAAGAAATAGGTGCGCTTTCCTGCTCTTACTCTTTGCGAGTAGATTTCTGCTTTGTCGTTGTTCTCTTCCACCATAACTTGAAGGGTTCCTAAAGTATTTGAGGTAGCCAATTTAAAAGAACTGTTTCATATCTAAAAATTTTTAAGATTAATTTTAATAGTTAAATTCGAATGTACTAATGTTCCAAGAGGGGCTCCTTGCCGTGATAAACCGCATTATCCTGCTCATTCTCTGCTTCTTGCCGTATTTTTCAGCAGCGGGCGTTACGCCGCAAAAGGGAAAAGCGACTTATTACGCTTCTTCATTTAATGGAAAAAAGACTACCACCGGGGAGCCGTACAACCCAAAATCTTACACTGCCGCCCATGCCACGCTGCCTTTGCACTCGTATGTACGGGTGCAAAATCTGCAGAATGGCCGGAGTGTGGTGGTCAGGATCAATGACCGCATGAGCCGTAAATCACGGTTTATCATTGACGTTTCTACCGTGGCGGCCAAAGAGCTGAAGATTTATGGGAAGGGAATGGGGCAGGTGCGGCTTACCCGTATAAGTAAACAGGAGGCACTGGCGTTACAGAAGAAAGAAAAGAAACAGCATGAGCAGAATAACGGTTGACCTAGACAGTGTGCGGCACCTGAAGAACCTGGAGTTTCTGGCCAAGCGGTTGGTAGAGGGGTTTATTACCGGATTGCACAAGTCGCCGTACCACGGGTTTTCCGTTGAATTCTCAGAGCACCGCCTTTACAACTCCGGCGAGAGCACCCGCCACATGGACTGGAAAGTCTTTGCCCGCACAGATAAGCTCTTTGTGAAGCGGTATGAGGAGGAAACCAACCTGCGGTGCCAGCTGCTGCTGGATGTCTCCGGGTCCATGTATTACCCCACCGCCAACTACGGCAAACTTGCCTACGCCGTGCTGAGTGCGGCGGCGCTGGCCACCCTGCTGCAAAAACAGCGCGATGCGGTAGGCCTCACCACCTTCTCTGATGTCATTGAGTTGCAGACCCCCATTAAATCAACCGGGGCCCACCTGCATACGCTGCTCCTGCATTTGCAGCAACAGCTGCAGAAGCCGGCCCCCCCGCAGAAGGAAACCAAAGTGGCCGCCATGCTGCACCATGTGGCGCAGCAGCTCCCCAAGCGATCGCTGGTGATTTTGTTCAGTGACCTGCTAAGCCAATATGAGCAGCTGGATGAGATTTTTCTGGCGCTCCAGCACCTGCGCCACCAGCAGCACGAAGTCTTGCTTTTCCATTTCACCCACGCCGAGACCGAAGAGGAATTCCAGTTCCCTGACCGCCCCTTTACCTTTATTGGTCTGGAGAACGGGGAGAAAGTCAAGGTGCAGCCGGCCGAGCTGCGGGAAACCTACGTGGCGGCTATGCGGCAGTTTAAGAACGAACTGAAGCTGCGCTGTGGGCAGTACCGGATTGATCTGGTGTCGGTTGACCTGCGGGATCCTATTGAGAAGGTGCTGCAGGCGTATTTGGTGAAGAGGCAGAAGGTAAGGTGATCTGGGGTTCTGTGAGTTGTTCTTGAATATTCAGGTAGCTTTTGGTGAAGCTTGTCTGATCCCCTGGCTTTGCCGTTTGCTCCGGTGCGACATCACTTTTCTGTTTCATGGTTTCCGCTATGCGCTCACGGCCGCGGGCCCCGTCCTGGCGGCTCGCACTGCTGTTAAAACTACGCCTTTGGCGTTGCCTTCGGCACCGTAGTAACAGAGGCGCTCATCCCCACGACTGGTCTCTGTTCCTTCCCTGAACAGCTTGTGCAGTCATGTCTGCCTCTGCAGGTAACCGTTGCTGATCCGCTAGCCTGTGGCGAGCCCGTGCTGCGCACATCAGTCGGGGGCATGCGTGGTGGAATGTCTGAGGCAGACTGTTAGTGGCTGCTGCTATTGTAGCAGGTCCCGCTGGCGCGAGTCTCCAGACTCGTGCCTGATGATGACGGGTAGTCTCTGACTACCCTCGCTGCCGGGCAGCGACAATGCGCCGTGGTGATCAATTCGTGCTTCAATTCTTGGACTCCCGCTGGCGCGAGCTTGCAGCTAGTGCCTTTTTACTGGTCTTGCTGTTGTTGGTGATCTGTCACGCCTGAAACTTGGGCATACCTCCTTGGCGGCAGTTTGGAACAGCCATGAAGCAAAGCCTTACCTTACTTTTGCATAGAACTGATGCAATAGTGCGGAAGCTACTGACGTGCCTTACATATAGTAAAGCTGTTTAGTGTTTTGATAGAAATGGTTTGGCAATGATTCAAGTTTCTGTTTTCGGGCTGTTTTTCAGAAAACAGCCTGAAAACAGAAACCAATGGCTAGTGAAAAACCGTACCCGGCAGCTTTTGGCTGCCAGTTTCAAAAACTCTAAACATCTTCTTTATATAAAAGGAATAGACCACTCCTGATTCTGCTTTAGAATATCCCTTTCTTAGCTTTTCCCTTAAATAGTGATAAAACAACCCTTACGGTAAGGGTTTGAGCAGGATATCGGCGAAGCCGTGGGTGGTGTCTGTGAAATAGTCTTCTACTTCATACTGGCAGGCGGCGGCCATCTCGTGGATCTGCCTGAGGGAGTATTTGTAGGAGTTTTCAGTGTGAATGGCTTCCCAGGCCTCAAAGGAGAAGGTTTGCTGAAGGGCTTGCACGTGTACCTCCTGCGGCTGCTTGCTGATGAGAAAGCTGCGCATAGTGCCCTCCACGGGGTCATACTCAGCAAAGTGCTGGAACTGCTCCAGGGCAAAATCTGCCGAAAGCTCCTGGTTAATGCGGTGCAGCAGGTTCAGGTTGAAGGCAGAGGTGACACCGGCGGCATCATCATAGGCCCGCCTAATCTTCTCCGGGTCCTTTCGCAAATCAACCCCTACAAGCACGCGGTCCTGGGGGGAAAGTTTTCGGCGCAGTTCGCAGAGAAACTGCTGGGCTTCTCCGGGGGCAAAATTCCCGATGTTGGAGCCCAGGAACAACACCAGTTTGCGGGCCGGACTCTGCTCGTTAAGCCATTGCAGGCCCTGCACATACTCGGCGGCCAGGCCGGTGACTTTCAAAGTAGGATAGGTTGCCTGCAGTTCTTCCAGCAAGTGTTCAACCTGCCGGGGCGAAATATCCAGCGGCACAAAATTGAAATCAGTTTGCTGGGAGACCAGTTCCTTGATCAAAAGTTTGGTTTTAAGCGCATCTCCGGCACCAAGGTCCACCAGCTGGAACGGCTCCTGGGTGCCAAAGGCGAAGAGGATCTCTTTGCGCTGTTTGTCCAGAATCTCGTGCTCCAGTTCAGTGAGGTAGTACTCTGGCAGCTCCATGATTTGCTGGAACAGCTGGCTGCCCCTGGCATCATAGAAGAACTTTGAGGAGAGTTTTTTGGGGAACTGGCTTAACCCCTGGGCAACATCCTGGGCCAGCCCGCTGTCTTTTTGGTCATTGGTTGGCAACAGGTTGATGAACTGCTGTAAAGAGGTGGTAGCCTTTGGGGTCATATTTAAATGTAGGTTTATCTTTTGGCCAGCCTGATGCCGGTGAACTGCCAGCGTTTGTCTGCATGAAAGAAGTTACGATACGTGGGCCTGATATGGTTTTGCGGCGTAGCGCAGGAGCCGCCTCTGAGCACCATCTGGTTGATCATGAACTTACCGTTGTACTCGCCAATAGCACCGGGGGCGGTTTCAAAGTGAGGGTAGGGCAGGTAGCTGCTGTAAGTCCATTCCCAGGTGTTGCCCAGCAACTGGGCGGCATAGGGTTGTTCTGCGGGAAACACGGCTGGCACCGGCTGGTACCGCTCACTCTCCACAAAGTTGCCGGTTGCCAAGGGGTTAGGGTATTTCTGCGACAGTGCCTCCCATTCAAACTCAGTCAACAGCCGGTGCCCTGACCAGTTGGCATAGGCCAGGGCCTCATAGAAGCAGACATGGGTGACCGGTGCTGCCAGGTCAAGCGGCTGCAGCCCGTGCAGGGTAAACTGGAACCATTGATCCTCCTGCTGCAGCCAATAGAGGGGCGCCTGCCACTGCTGGGCCTGCACCAGTTGCCAGCCCTCTTCCAGCCAGTGCCTGAAATCAGCGTAGCCGCCGTCTTGCATGAAACGCAGGTATTCACCGTTGGTCACCGGGGCAGCCTGGGCCTCAAAGGCAGGTATAAACACCTGATGCGCCTGTAGCTCATTGTCAAAGCAGAAGCCCTGGCCCCGGTGCCCAACGGTGTAAAGGCCTTCTGGCACGGGGAGCCATCTGTTTTGGGCTGTTTTTCAGAAAACAGGCCCAAAACAGCCGTTGCCGGACTGGGCAGGTAAGCGGGCAGCAGCGGGTTGCAGCTCAGAATGTACTTGATGTCTGTCACCAGCAGCTCCTGGTGCTGTTGCTCATGCTGCAGGCCCAGTTCCAGCACGGCGGCTAGTTCCGGCTTCTCCAGAAGCAGGGTGTCTGCCAGGACTTTTTCCATGTACTGGTCCACATGTTGGCGGTATGCGTAAATGTCTTGCAGCGGAGGTCTGGAAAGGGTGCCCCGGTCTGAGCGCGCAATGCGGCTGCCCATGCTGTTGTAGTACGAGTTAAACAGAAATGCGTACTGCGGGTGGAAGTGCTTGTAGCCGCTAACGTGGGGCTGCAGGATAAACGTCTCAAAAAACCAGGTTGTGTGCCCCAGGTGCCACTTTGGCGGGCTCACGTCTACCATGGGCTGCATCACGGTGTCTTCTGGGGTGAGGGGCGCGCAGAGTTTTTCGGTTTGCCGCCGTACCGCCCGGTAACGGGCCAGGTACAGCTCCGGCTGGGTATTCAGGGCGTGCTGCATGTGGTTTCTACGGATTGTTCCTTCCTAAACTTAGATCCCGTAAAAAGGTTATAATTTTACTTTCTCTTACTCGTGCCATGCCCATAGTTGTCACTCCGTTTTTCAGGAAACTCCTGTTCAAGTTTGATGCCCGCACCTCCAGAGGGGCCATGCGGGAGCACCATGCCCACTATATTCGCATTCACCATACAGACAACCCGCAGGTGCAGGGGTGGGGGGAGTGCTCGCCGCTGCCCGGGCTGAGCCTTGATTACCGCCCAGACTTCTATCAGGTGCTGCAGGAACTGTGCCGGGAGTACAACTCCCTGGAGCTCAAGCGGGGGCAAGAGGAGGAAGGCGAATACTTTTGGCTGAAGCTGCAGGACTTCCCCTCTATTTTATTCGCCTGGGAAACCGCCTGGGTTGATTTTCTGAGGGGGGGCAACAAAGTGCTCTACAAGTCAAGCTTCACCAGAGGGGAAAGCGGGATTAAGATGAACGGCCTGGTCTGGATGGGAGAGGCTGCCTTTATGCGGGAGCAGATTGAGAAGAAGCTGGAGCAGGGTTTTACGTGCCTCAAATTGAAAATTGGCGGGCTTGACTTTGTGCAGGAAATCAAGATCCTCAGGGAAATCAGGAAAGTGGCGGGTGCCGACCAACTGGAGCTGCGGCTAGATGCCAACGGCGCGTTTGCGGTGCAGGAAGCGGAGGAGAAACTCAGGGAGCTGGCTTTGTTTGACATTCATTCTATTGAGCAGCCCATCAGGCAGGGGCAACTTGAGGCCATGCAGCTCCTGTGTGGTGTGTCGCCCATCCCTATAGCCCTTGATGAGGAGTTAATAGGCGTACAGGGAACCGAGCAGAAATGGAAGTTGCTGGATTTCATTCGTCCAGCCTATGTGATTTTAAAGCCAACTTTAACCGGCGGGCTTTCCTCTTCCCGGAGCTGGATTCAGGTGGCCGAGTCATTGGGTATAGCCTGGTGGCTCACCTCAGCACTTGAGTCTAACATTGGCCTGAACGCCATTGCCCAGTTTGCCGCCGAGTTCCACAACCCGCTTCCGCAGGGCTTGGGTACCGGGCAGTTATACCACAACAACCTGGCGTCACCGCTGCAGGTAAGAGGCGAGGAGCTGTGGTACAACCCGGAGCAGAGCTGGGAGCTGCCAACCTAAACATCCTGTTTTCGCTGTTTTTCTGAAAACAGCCCGAAAACAGGAACTGCTGAAACGGAGGGGGAGAAACGGTTATTTTTCCAGCAGCGCTTTGACCAGTTGCGGCACGCCCACCGTTGCCTTCTCCTGGATTATAGTCACATTACGGCGGTGGCTCAGAGCAGGGGTGTGCGGGTCAACCAGGTAAACAGGGGTGTCATGCGGGGCGTAAGACAAGAGCCCGGCAGCCGGGTACACTTGCAGGCTGGTGCCAATGACCAGAAAATAATCTGCCGTTAAGGCTTCTTCAATGGCCTGTTCCATCATGGGCACGGCTTCGCCGAACCAGACAATATTGGGTCGCAGCTGATATCCTTTCTCGCATAAGTCCCCCAGGTTCAGTTCCCAACCCGTCATGGGGTAAACCAAAGATTCATCATAGGTGCTCCGGCTTTCAAAGAGCTTGCCGTGCAGGTGCAGAATGTGGGAGGAACCCGCGCGTTCATGCAGGTCATCTACATTTTGGGTGATGATACGCACGTCATAATTCTGCTCCAGGTCCACCAGCGCCCTGTGTCCTGCATTTGGCTCCACCCCCTGCGCGCTCTTGCGCCGCTGGTTGTAAAACTCCAGTACCAGTTCAGGATTCCTGCGCCACCCTTCCGGCGAGGCTACAGCCATGACATCATGGCCTTCCCAGAGACCGTTGGCATCTCTGAAAGTGGCCAAACCGCTTTCAGCACTGATTCCTGCCCCGGTGAGTACTACAACTTTCTGCCGCATAACACTAAGTAAATGAAGAGGTAAGGGTGTCTTGGGTTTAGTAGGGGTTACCACATTCCCGTTTACTTATTCCCTTTCTAAAAGATTCAGAAGTCTGGAAACAGAAACTCCTTTTTTGCTGTTTTTAGAAAAACAGGCCAAAAACGGAGTGAACAAAGATTAATGCGCCGCCTTTAGCCTTTAGCTTGACTTCTTTTTAGTGGCAGGCTTGGTGGTGGTTCCTTTTTTGGCGGCTGCTTTTTTGGCCGGGCCTTTCTTGGCGGCGGCTGGGGTGTCTGCCGTGGCCGCTTTCTTCTTGAAACCTCCCCGCGCAGGTTTGTCTGGCGTCTTCTCTGCCAAGTCCAGACACTGCTCCAGCGTCAGTTCTGCCGGCTCTTGCCCCTTGGGGATTTTCACGTTCTTCTTGCCCACCACAATGTAAGGCCCAAAACGACCATTCAGCACTTGCACGTCCGGGTTCTCCGGGAATGATTTGATCAGCTTCTCGGCATCTGCCTTGCGTTTGGCCTCAATAAGGGCTACGGCTTCCTGCTCTGTCACCAGCAGCGGGTCCAGGTCTTTGGGCAGCGAGTAGAACTTGCTGTTGTGCTGAATGTAGGGGCCAAACCGGCCAATGGCGGCTTTCATGTCCTTGCCTTCGTACTCACCTACCACGCGCGGCAACTTGAATAATTCCAAGGCTTGCTCTAAGGTGATAGACTCCAGGAACTGTCCCTTGCGCAGGCTGGCATAGGCCGGTTTGGCATCTGTGCCCTCTACCTCTTCCCCTAGCTGCACATACGGCCCAAAGCGCCCCAGCTTGGCAATCACTTTCATGCCAGAGACCGGGTCAACGCCTAGTTCGCGGGCCCCGCTAACGGTAGACCTTTCAACGTTGGCACTGCTTTCAATGGTTTTATGAAAACTTGAGTAGAAGGTGTCAATCATCTTGTCCCACTGCTTCTTACCGCTGGCTATCTCATCAAATTCTTCTTCTACCCTGGCGGTGAAGGAATAGTCAATCACACTTTCAAAATGGGAGACCAGAAAATCAGTGACCACCATGGCAATGTCAGTGGGGAACAGCTTGGCTTTTTCGGCCCCGGCCATCTCTGTTTTCTGCTGCGCCGTGATCTGGTCTTTCTCCAGAGTAAGTACCTGGTAAGGCCGCTCTTTCCCTTCTCTATTGTCTTTTTCCACGTAGCCGCGTTTTTGAATGGTAGAGATGGTAGGCGCGTACGTAGACGGGCGCCCAATGCCCATTTCCTCCAGTTTTTTCACCAGGCTCGCCTCTGTGTAGCGCGGGGCTGGGCGGCTGAAGCGCTGGGTGGCCTGCAGGCGCTGCAGTTGCAGCGCCTGGCCTTCTGAGAGCGGAGGCAACATGCCTTTCACATCATCATCGGCCAGTTCCTCGTCATCTGTTGACTCTGAGTACACTTTCAGGAAACCTTCAAAGCGCACCACTTCGCCGGTGGCGATGAGTCTCTCTGGCTGGCCGCTAATGCTGATGGTGGCGGTGGTTTTCTCTATCTCGGCGTCTGCCATCTGCGAGGCAATGGCGCGTTTCCTGATCAGGTCATAGAGGCGCTGCTCATTGCGGTCATCACTCACGAGGGTGGCGGCAAAGTCAGTGGGCCTGATAGATTCGTGGGCCTCCTGCGCCTGCTTTGATTTGGTCTTGTACTGGCGGGTCTTCACGTAGTTGTCCCCAAAACTGCGGGCAATTTCGGCGGCAGCCGCCGTCATGGCATCCTGAGACAGGTTCACCGAGTCTGTACGCATGTAGGAGATCTTACCGGCCTCATACAGGCGCTGCGCCACGGTCATGGTCTGGGCAACAGAGAAGTAAAGTTTGCGGCTGGCCTCCTGCTGCAGGGTGGAGGTGGTGAAGGGCGGGGCAGGGGTGCGCTTGGTTGGTTTTTTCTCCAGGCTCTCAATGGTGAAGGCCGCGCCAATGCAGCGCCTGAGGAAATCCTCTGCCTCTTCACGGGTTTTGAAGCGGGTGTTCAACTCTGCCTCCAGTCTCTTGCCACCGGCGTCAAACTGCGCCACCACCTTAAAGGCCGACTCCGCTTTGTGGCGCTCAATTTCCCGCTCCCGCTCTACCACCAGGCGTACCGCCACTGACTGTACACGGCCGGCGGAAAGGCCGGTTTTGATTTTCTTC
Organism: Rufibacter ruber; assembly: GCF_001647275.1. Taxonomy (GTDB): domain Bacteria; phylum Bacteroidota; class Bacteroidia; order Cytophagales; family Hymenobacteraceae; genus Nibribacter; species Nibribacter ruber_C. Next base: position 20,906 of record NZ_LRMM01000043.1, read on the forward strand.
CAGAGCACCGGTGACAGCTCAAACCCCACCAGACGGTCCAGCACGCGCCGTGCCTGCTGGGCGTTCACCAGGTTCACATCAATGGTGCGCGGGTTCTCAATGGCGTTTAAAATGGCATTCTTGGTGATCTCCCTGAACACAATGCGGCGGGTTTTGGCCTCGTTCAGGTTCAGGGCCTCGGCCAGATGCCAGGAAATGGCCTCCCCCTCGCGGTCCTCATCAGAGGCGAGCCAGACCACCTCTGCCTCTTTGGCCAGTTTCTTAAGTTGGGAGATGACCTCTTTTTTGTCAGAGTTTATGACATAAGTTGGCTTGAATCCGTTTTGAATATCAATTGCGTTGTTATCTTTGGGGAGGTCGCGCACGTGTCCGAAGCTGGATTTTACAATAAAATCCTTGCCTAGATAGCCTTCAATGGTCTTGGCCTTGGCCGGCGACTCCACAATAACTAAGTTTTTTATCATACAGGAAAAGAGGCGGGCAGTGCCCAAAAATTTTTCAAAGATGAAGTAATTTTCTGAGACAATGCAAACCGGTAGTGAAGGAGACGGTTTCTCAGTAGGTACTTAAATATATACCAAGACTCTGTAAAAAGGTTTTTTAGCCATCTAGTAGAATGAAGAATCTTTTATTGATGCGGCACGCCACGGCGGCCGAAAAAGAAACGGGGCAGCAGGATGCTGACCGGGAACTGACTCTTTTTGGGGAGCGCCAGGCCGGCGAGATGGGCATCAAGCTGAAGAGCCTGGGGCTGGTGCCAGAGCTGGTTCTGTGCAGCCCCGCCGTACGCACCCGCGCCACCGTTGAGAACCTCATGGCCGAGGTGGGGCGCAACCTGCCTTTGCAGCTGGAGCAGGTGATCTACCATGGCTCTGAGACTGAGATCTGCGTCTTGTCTCAGATGTTTCTGATGAGGTAGACACTCTGCTGCTAGTGGGGCACAATCCGGTGATCTCTTTTCTGGCCGCCATGCTCCAGCATGAAGGGCAAGAGCCTGTAAACTTTCTACCGGCCACCGTGGCCCACCTGCATTTCACCGGCATGACGTGGGAGCATTTGCGGGCGGGCACCTGTAAACTGCAGGCTCTCTACACCGCGTAGCCTTTCTGTTTTTTGGCCTGTTATCTTGAAAACAGGCAAAAACAGAAATGGATTGGCGTTTTCTTTTGTAGTTTAGCGCAGTTTCAGCGGTGAAAAATTTATTTTAGATTTTCTGCAACCTATGCCAGCAACCATCGTATCGGTCATCAACCAAAAAGGGGGTACGGGTAAAACCACCACTACCATTAACCTGGGAAGTGCCCTCCAGAGACTGGGAAAACGCGTTTTGTTGATCGATCTTGACCCCCAAGCCAACCTCTCTTATTCCTTAGGTATCACGGAGCCCGCCTGTACGCTGGCCGAGGTCTTTTCCGGGCAGCAGAAACTCACTGACTGCCTGCAGGAGAGAAACGGTCTCTGGGTGGCCCCGGGCTCCAATGAACTGGTTGATATAGAGATTTCACTGGTAAGCCAGAAGGAGCGGGAGCTGTTCCTGCAGCACATGCTGCGGGAGGTGGAAGGCTTTGACTACATCCTGATTGACTGCCCGCCTTCCCTGTCCCTGTTGACCTTGAACGCGCTGGTGGCCTCTACTGAGGTGGTCATTCCTTTGCAGATGGAAGTGCTTACCCTGCAGGGGTTGGGGCAAATCCTGAACACGGTGGCGCAGATCAGGGAAACGCTGAACCCTAACCTGCGGGTGAAGGGCATAGTGGTGGTCATGTTTGACAAGCGCCGCAAGTTGAGCTCTGAGATTGAAGATTACCTGAAGGAGAACATTGATGAATACATCTTCCACCAGCGCATCAGGCTGAACGTCAAACTGGCAGAGGCGCCTTCCTTTGGGCAAAGTGTGCTGGATTATGACGCATCTTCTTATGGGGCCAAAGATTACCTGGGGTTGGCCAAAGAATTTGTATCAATTTCTTAGCAAGGGAAACTTTCAGAAGTCTTATAATATTAGTAAATTGCGTGGTGGGCAGATTTGCAGCGCCACCGCATAAAAATTAAATTGGCATCTTTTGCCGCAGCAGATACATAACGCTCCTCAATCATAGATAAGATGGCTTTAGGTAAGAATCTAAAACTCAACAAGGATAAACTCATTGGGAAGGCAGAGGCTGGAGCTCCTGCTGGAGACCCGCAGGAAGGCGCCCCTTCCACTCCTGCAGAGACCCCTCCTGCAGAACAGCCCAAAGAAGATGAGACCCTTGTAGTAGAGGTGCCGTTGGCAGATGTAAAAGTCTCTGCCACCAAAGCCTCTGCTGGCAAGGAAACCCGTGCAGAAGGAAAAGGAAAAGAAATGGAAAAGGGTGTGCCAATGGCCACAAATTCAATCGCCCGCATGTCTCATGACCAGGCAAAGAACCAGGCCAGGAAAAGTGATTCGCCCAGGCTGTCAACAGAGAACCAGGACTCTGACTATATTAACGAGCAGTTGAACCGCGTGCTCTACGCGCTGGACGCTTTTAAGAAGGGAGACGTTTCGGTTCGTCTGACCAAGCAGAACAACGACATCTTCTCTGAGATTGCCGAAGCCTACAACTCCATGGTGGAGATGATTGGCGGGGTAGGCGGCGAGGTGTCCCGTATCTCTAAAGTAGCCGGGGTGGAGGGGAACCTGAAAGCCCGTGCCTCAGCAGAGAACGCCTCCGGTTTCTGGAAAGACATGATCAACAATATCAACGGCCTGGTTGACTCCATTGCCGTTCCGGTATTAGAGGTGGGCAAGGTATTGAAGAACATCTCCCGGGGTAATCTGGATGAGACGTTCCAGATTCCCGTGTCCGGTGACTTCAAGGTCATGGCCGAAACCATCAACCGTACCATTGACAACCTGAACCTGTTTGCCGGTGAGGTAACCCGGGTGGCGCTGGAAGTGGGTACCGAAGGTAAACTGGGCGGACAGGCGTCTGTACCAAACGTGGCCGGTATCTGGAAAGAGCTGACCGATAATGTGAACGCCATGGCCTCTAACCTTACCTCTCAGGTAAGGGATATTGCCAAAGTAACCACGGCCGTGGCCCAGGGTAATCTGGACCAGAAGGTAACAGTAGACCTGAAAGGGGAAATGCTTCAGCTGAAGGAGAACATCAACCAGATGGTGGACTCTTTGAACATCTTCGGGGATGAAGTAACCCGGGTGGCCCGTGAAGTGGGTACTGAGGGTAAACTGGGAGGCCAGGCGAAGGTGCCGAACGTGGGCGGGGTATGGAAAGACCTCACCGACAACGTGAACACCATGGCCAGCAACTTAACCTCGCAGCTCCGTGACATTGCCAACGTGGCCACCGCGGTGGCGAAAGGGGACTTGACCCAGAAGATCACAGTAAATGTGAAAGGTGAGCTGGCCGAGCTAAAAGACAACCTGAACCAGATGGTGGACAGCCTTAACATCTTCGCGGATGAGGTGACCCGGGTAAGCCGTGAGGTGGGTACCGAAGGTATCTTGGGTGGGCAAGCCAACGTGCCAAAGGTAGCCGGTATCTGGAAAGAGCTGACCGACAACGTGAACTCCATGGCCTCCAACCTGACCCTGCAAGTTCGTGACATCGCCAATGTTGCGACTGCGGTGGCGAGAGGTGACCTGAGCCAGAAGATCACGGTAAATGTAAATGGCGAGCTTCTTCAGCTGAAGGACAACCTGAACCAGATGGTGGACAGCCTTAACATCTTTGCCGGTGAGGTGACCCGTGTGGCACTGGAAGTGGGTACCGAGGGTAAACTGGGCGGACAGGCATCTGTGCCAAACGTGGCAGGTGTTTGGAAGGCCCTAACTGACAATGTGAACTACATGGCCTCCAACCTGACGCTACAAGTTCGTGACATTGCCAACGTAGCAACTGCTGTTGCCCGTGGTGACCTGAGCCAGAAGATCACGGTGAACGTGAAAGGCGAGTTGGCCGAGCTGAAAGACAACCTGAACCAGATGGTGGACTCGCTGAACATCTTCGCCGGTGAGGTAACTAGGGTGGCCCGTGAAGTGGGTACCGAAGGTAAACTGGGCGGCCAGGCATCGGTGCCAAACGTAGGCGGTGTTTGGAAAGACCTGACAGAAAATGTGAACTACATGGCGTCTAATTTGACGCTGCAAGTACGTGATATAGCCAATGTGGCAACTGCGGTGGCTCGCGGAGATTTGAGCCAGAAGATCACTGTAGGGGTGAAAGGCGAACTGGCCGAACTGAAGGACAACCTGAACCAGATGGTGGACAGCTTGAACATCTTCGCCGGTGAGGTGACCCGGGTGGCGCTGGAAGTGGGTACCGAGGGTAAACTGGGCGGACAGGCATCTGTGCCGAACGTGGCAGGAACCTGGAAGGCGCTCACTGACAACGTGAACTCCATGGCCTCCAACCTGACGCTGCAGGTGCGTGACATCGCGAATGTGGCGACCGCGGTGGCGAGAGGTGACCTGAGCCAGAAGATCACGGTGAACGTGAAGGGCGAGCTGGCCGAGCTGAAAGACAACCTGAACCAGATGGTGGACAGCTTGAACATCTTCGCCGGTGAGGTGACCCGCGTGGCGAAAGAAGTAGGAACCGAAGGTAAACTGGGCGGCCAGGCCAATGTGCCAAACGTAGGTGGTGTTTGGAAAGACCTCACCGAGAACGTAAACTACATGGCCTCCAACCTGACGCTGCAGGTGCGTGACATTGCCAACGTGGCGACCGCGGTGGCGAGAGGTGACCTGAGCCAGAAGATTACGGTAGATGTGAAAGGCGAGCTCCTTCAATTGAAGGACAACCTGAACCAGATGGTGGACTCGCTCAACATCTTCGCCGGTGAGGTAACCAGAGTGGCCCGTGAAGTGGGTACTGAAGGAATCTTAGGTGGTCAAGCCAGCGTGCCTAATGTAGGTGGCGTTTGGAAAGACCTGACTGAGAACGTGAACTACATGGCGTCCAACCTGACGCTGCAAGTGCGTGATATTGCCAACGTGGCAACTGCCGTTGCCCGTGGTGATTTGAGCCAGAAGATTACCGTTGATGTAAAAGGCGAATTAGCCGAACTGAAGAATAACCTGAACCAGATGGTGGACTCGCTCAATATTTTTGCGGACGAGGTAACCAGGGTAGCAAGGGAAGTGGGTACCGAAGGTAAACTGGGCGGACAGGCTTCTGTGCCAAAAGTACGCGGTACCTGGAAAGAGTTGACGGACAACGTGAACTCCATGGCCTCCAACCTGACGCTGCAGGTGCGTGACATCGCCAACGTGGCGACTGCCGTTGCCCGTGGTGACCTGAGCCAGAAAATCACGGTTGATGTAAAAGGAGAGTTCTTAGAATTGAAGAACATCCTGAACCAGATGGTGGACTCCCTGAACATCTTTGCCGGTGAGGTGACCCGGGTGGCGCTGGAAGTGGGTACTGAGGGTAAACTGGGCGGTCAGGCATCTGTGCCGAACGTGGCAGGAACCTGGAAGGCGCTCACTGACAACGTGAACTCCATGGCCTCCAACCTTACCAGCCAGGTACGTGACATCGCCAATGTGGCGACCGCGGTGGCGAAAGGGGATTTGAGCCAGAAGATGACGGTGAACGTGAAGGGTGAGATTCTTCAGTTGAAAGACATCCTGAACCAGATGGTGGACTCGCTGAACATCTTCGCCGGTGAGGTGACCCGTGTGGCGCTGGAAGTGGGTACAGAAGGTAAACTGGGTGGCCAGGCAAGCGTACCAAATGTGGGCGGTGTTTGGAAAGCCCTTACTGATAATGTAAACACCATGGCCTCCAACCTGACCCTGCAGGTGCGTGACATTGCCAATGTTGCAACCGCGGTGGCGAAAGGCGACCTGACCCAGAAGATCACGGTGAATGTACGCGGTGAATTAGCCGAGCTGAAGGACAACCTGAACCAGATGGTGGACAGTTTGAACATCTTCGCCGGTGAAGTAACCCGGGTGGCGTTGGAAGTGGGTACTGAGGGTAGACTGGGCGGACAAGCCAAAGTGCCGAATGTAGCCGGTGTTTGGAAAGCCCTGACTGACAATGTAAACGTAATGGCCTCTAACCTGACTACTCAGGTACGGGGAATTGTGAAAGTAGTAACCGCGGTGTCTAAGGGTGACTTGACCCAGAAACTGACCCTGCAAGCCAAAGGCGAACTCGCTGATCTGGCAGATACCATCAACAGCATGGTGGAAGACCTGAACCGTTTAGCGGGTGAGGTTAGCCGTGTGGCCAGAGTGGCGGGTGTGGAAGGGAAACTGACAGAGCGTGCCTCTGTACCAGGTGTGAGCGGAAGCTGGAAAGAACTGGTGGACACTTTGAACGACCTGTTGGAGTCAATTGTAACGCCGGTTCTGGAAGTGTCTCGCGTAGTACGTTCCATCTCTGAAGGTGACTTGACTCAAAAAGTAGAGATTCATACCGCAGGTGATATTTTGGCCATGTCAAACGCCTTGAACCTGGCGGTAGACAACCTCAACGCGCTCTTAGGAGAAATCAACGACAGCTCACTGATTGTAGGAAGCTCTTCTGAGGAAATGGCCGCCAAAGGGCTTGAAATGAACCGCGTAACGGTAGATGTGGCCCTGGCCATGCAACAGATGGCAGAGGGTGCGCAGAACCAAGCCTTGAAAACAGACCAGGCCTTTAAGCTGATTGAGGAAATCATGAAAGCGACCAAAGAAACGGCGAACAAGGCAGACGTGGTAAACCGTTCGGCGGTAATGGGTGAGGAGACTTCCCAGTTGGGACTGAAAACAGTGGCCGAGGTGGTGCGCAACATGGAGGAGATTTCTTCTTCTGCCGCGCTGACTGCCAAAACCATTGAAGTATTAAGTACCCGCAGCCAGGAAATTTCCAAGTCCTTGGGCGTGATCACCGACATTGCGTCCCAAACCAACTTGCTGGCCTTGAATGCGGCCATTGAGGCGGCCCGTGCGGGTGAGGCAGGACGTGGTTTCGCGGTGGTAGCTGAAGAGATCCGTAAGCTGGCAGAAGGTTCCAGAAAATCAGCCAGTGAGATTGCCACCCTGGTAGAAGATGTGAAGAAAGATACCTCTTCTGCCGCTGCTGCGATTGCGACCATGGAAGGCCGCGTATTGAAAGGAAAGAATGCTACGTTTGAAGCATCTGGCGCCTTTAAGAATATTGCGACTTCCAGTGGTGAAACCCTTCGCAGTGCCCAGGACATCTTAGAATCTACTGAGGTTCAGAAATCGTCTATTGGAGATGTAGTGAAGTACGTGGAAGAAGTGGTGGCCATTGCCGAGCAGACAGCCTCTGGTACGCAACAGGTAGCAGGAACTGCCAAGCAATTGTCGGCTTCCATGCAGGAACTGACCGCTTCCAGCCAGCGTCTGAATGACATTGCAGATGACCTGCAGGTGGGTATTTCGGCCTTCAAGCTGATTAACGGGAACATTGTTTTCCCTAACCGGAACAACCGCAAGCTTTCTGCCGTGCCGGCTGCGCGCAAGCGTGCTTTTATAGCGCCTGAAGATGACATAGACTCAGATTTGGCCAAGAAGGCAGTAGCCAAAAAAACAGGTAAATCCAGAGGACAAGACTAATGGAGTCACAGAATATTCGTGATAAAAAAGAGGCGGCGGTTGAGGTAAAGGTGCATCTCATTGTCTTTAAACTAGGCACTGAGGAATACGGGGTACGCATTGACCAGGTAAAGGAGGTTACCATTACCCCAGAGATCACCCGCATGCCCAAAACCCCTTCCTTCATCAAGGGGGTTTCTAATATAAGAGGGGATATTATTGCTATTATGGACCTGGAGGAGCGCTTTAACATTGAGCGCTCCACAGCAGGCACCCAAAGCAAACACACCTATACTCTTGTTATGGAGGCGAAGGATTATACCATGGGCTTTATTGTCCGGGAGGTGCCGCAGTCTCTGTCACTCCCGGTTTCAAGCATTGACAAAGCCCCTTCCTTCATTCAGGACATTAACATCAATGAGAACTTCATTGAGGGAATTGGAAAAATTGATGACCGTCTGATCATAGTGTTAGACATCTACAAAATCCTGACCTCTGAGGAAATCATGGAACTGAAATCATAGTGCTTATTTCTGAACTAGACTATTATGGAAATTACTGAGAAAAAAAGAATACTGATTGTAGATGACTCGTTCTACATGCGCACTATGCTTAAAAACATGTTGCTGGATGCGGGTTATGATGTAGTGGGCGAGGCACCAGACGGTAAGACTGCCCTGGAAATGGCCCGCGACAAGGTTCCGGATCTGGTTACCTTAGACGTTATTTTGCCAGATAACACCGGGCTTGATGTATTAAAGGGCATCAAACAAGACAACCCAGAGATCAAGGTGGTAATTGTAAGCGCCGTGGGGCAGGAAGTCATCATGAATGAAGCCGCTGAGTACGGGGCCTTGCATTACATTATCAAGCCTTTTTCTGAAGACAAAGTGTTGGAGGCATTGACCAATGCATTCAAAGAAGAATAACAGTTCATTTTAGTACCGCCACAAACCAGTGCCGCTAACGCCTACACGTAAAATCAGAGTCTTGATTGGAGACGCATCTGTACGCTCCAGATTGGTGCTATTGGGCATGATCAATGCCGATCCCAATCTGGAGGTGGTAGATACTGCCCAGTCCAGAGATGAATTGCTGACCAAGGCAATGTCCTACCAGCCTGATGTGATTGTGACGCATAGCGGCTTAACCTTGAGCGGACATTTACCTTCTTTTACTTCGGTATTAACTACTGAATCTTCCCTGCTTTTGCTGGTGTCTGCTGAAATGGCGCTCCAAAGCCATCCTGCCTCAAACGTGAAAGCGTTTCAGGAATCAGAGCCGGAAGCTGTGAGGAATGGCAAAAAGCGCCCCGGATATAAGGAGGAGCTGATGGCTAAGCTAAAGGAGTTTGGGGGAAGGTTCACAGGCAGCCAAAACGGCTTGAGGAAAGAGAAAAGGAAGGAGCATTTTTCTATGCCCACTTCTACTTCAGCAGTTGATTTATTTTCTTATTCTGCGCTGAATAAACCGCTTCGTCTGGTGGTGATAGGGGCTTCTACCGGTGGGTCAAAGGCGGTTGAATGTTTGATCAGAGAGTTAGAAGTAGTACAGCCAACAGCAGTGCTGGTAGCCTTGCATATGCCGGAGAAATTCACCAAACGTCTGGCCAGAAGGTTGCAGAAACTCACGCATTGGCGCGTGGAAGAAGGCTATGAAGGCATGGCTGTTACCCCGCAGACCATCATTATAGCTCCGGGAGGAATGGATATGCTGGTTAGGCGTACGCCGCTCAGGCCAAACCGCCTCTTCCTGGAAATTATGCCGGCCACTGCTGTGGAGTCACCTTCTGTGGATCTGCTCATGCAGTCTGCCGCCGCCTGTGCCCGGGCGCAGGTGCTGGGGGTGATTATGACCGGCATGGGAAAAGACGGTTCTGCCGGGGCCTGTGCCATTCAGGAGAATGGCGGAGTGGTGATTGCGCAGAATGAAGAGACGTCCTCTATTTTCGGGATGGCCAAGAATGCGATTGAACGCGGGGTGGTGAATGGGGTTTTCCCGTTGGGGCAGATAAATACCATCATCAATAGATTTGTGAGTGATAGACACCTGAGCCACGGGCTCTATTGTAATTTGACAGGATGAAATCGAGGGATCAGGAATATAAAGAGATATTTATAGCTGAGGCTCTCGAATACTATGATGCGCTGAACCGGCACATTAGTGATCTGGAGAAAAGCCCTGAAGATGAACAGCTGTTGGCTGAGATCTTCAGGCTGCTGCACAACCTGAAGGCCAACGCAAAGGCCATTGGGTATGTTTCTATTGCAGATGTGTCCCATAAACTGGAGACGGCTTTCGGGTTGATCCGGAACAAGGAGCTGAATTTTAGTGATGAGGTGGTGACGGTGCTTTTTGATGGCATTGATATGTTGGGTGAGATGATCACCAACATTGACAGCCCCAAAGAGGTGGAGCCAAGCCCGGCCCTGCTCCGCAACCTGGACATCATTGTCAATTCAATTTCAGAGAATACGGCAGAGCTGTCAAAGGTGCAGAAGTACTATACTTCTAAAAACCTTTCGCTCTCTGACCTGATTTATATACAGATAAAGAAGCTGGACCACCTGCTGAACCTGGTGGGCGAGTTGATCATTGACCGGGACCGGATTGTCTCCATCAGCAAGGAGCTGGACAATGAGGATCTGAAAAACGTAAGCGCCCACCTGTACCGCATCACAGATGAGCTGCAGTACAGTGTGATGGATGCCCGTCTGGTGAACGTGGGTTCTTTGTTTAACAAATTTCCGCGTATAGTACGGGACATAGCCGTGGCAGAGAAGAAGGAGATCAACCTGGAGATTTCAGGGCAGGACATTCAGATTGACCGGAATATCCTGCAGATCATCACAGATTCACTGCTGCACCTTATGCGGAACGCCATTTCGCACGGGATTGAGAAAGCAGACATGCGCAAGAAACTGAAGAAGACGCCGCAGGGCAATGTCTTCCTTTCTGCCCAGAATGACCGTGACACGGTTATTCTGAAACTGACCGATGACGGCAAGGGCATTGACCAGCAGGAAGTAAGGAAGGCCATTGTGCAGCGCGGTTTCTTGCCGGCTGAGGCCGCTGAGGATCTGCGGGAGTCTGAGGTGCTTTCTTATCTCTTTGAACCGGGGTTTTCACTGGCCAAAGAAGTGACAGAAGTGTCAGGGCGCGGGGTGGGGCTGGATGTGGTGAAGAATGCCATTGACTCCATTGGCGGAAGAATACGGGTAGACTCTAAAAAAGGCGAAGGCACCACCTTCACCCTTTTCCTGCCTACCTCTATTGCCGTTAAAGGGGCGCTGCTGTGCCAGGTAGAAGAAAACTTCTATGCTATTCCGTTGATGCATACAGACTCAGTGGTGGCGCTGCCATCTGTAGAGCTGCATGAGGTGGGCGACCTGCTGGTGGCCGATATCAATGGGGAGACCATTACCATTGTGTACCTGAAGGAGCTCTTTAATTCTGAGCTACATGAATACAGCGGTAAGAAGTCTAAGTTAGAGGGTGATGTGCAGAACATCATTATTGTGACCTACAATAACCGTAAGCTGGGTTTGATTGTTGATAAACTGCTGAGACAGCAGGATATTGTCATCAAAGCCTTAAGCAAACCAGTGAATACGATTGAAATTTATGCGGGGGTAACCTTGTTGGGCTCAGGCAAAGTGTGCCTGGTGCTGGATGTGGCGGCTATCACCCGTTATTTTATTGCCAGGAGATAAGTGCGGTAGGAAACATTAAATTAAGAGCCAGCTATGGAGCTTCAAGTAAATGAACTAGAGCGGGATATCATCAAAGAGATTCTCAACATAGGCTTAGCAAGGGCGGCAGATTCGTTTGCAGTCATTGCCAAAGACCGGGTACTCCTCAAAGTGCCGGACTTGCAGTTGATGGAGGCCGAGGAACTCCTGAAAATTGTACGGGCCTATGAGAAAACGCACACGTTTATTCAGTCAGATATAAAAGGGGAACTGAACGGGGCCACCCTTATGCTCTTCTCTGATGCCCATATAGAGCAGCTTTCCAAAGTTTGCCTGGGAATGAAATTAACGCCAGGTGAACCGCTCACAGAGATGCAGGAGTCCCTGCTGCTGGAGGTGAGCAACATCATCACCGGCGCCTTGGTGACCCAGCTGGCCAATATCCTCAAGTCAAATATCTACGGCTCGCCGCCGGTGGCACCCAAACATGACATTGCCATGTCATTGCGTGATATTTTCACTGACCACCCGCTTTTCCAACCGCTGGTGTTTACGGTCATCACACAGTTCACCCATAACTCACAACTGGTGGAGTTGCCGCTGCTGCTGTTCTTTGATACCAACACCTTTATTAAAATTCTGGAGATCATCAGGTCCTATAATTTCCTTACCAAGTAGAAAATACTCCCGTTCAACTATCTTATGATAGAAAAAGAGCCGCCCCCAGCGGCTCTTTTCATTTACATAATAGTTGATCTCCGGCGTAGGCGTGTTTTTGTAAAAACAGCCCTAAAACGCCGGGGGCGGGTAACTTTTCATTCCAGTATCTTTTTTGTTGTTTTGCGCGTCTGAAATATAAATAGTAACTGAATAACCGCTTATGGACGCCTTAGGAAGACACATCCTGGTAGAGTTCTACAACTGTTCCCCGGAGTTAATGAATGATGTGGTGCACATTGAAAACAGCATGGTAGAAGCCGCTGAAACCGCAGGTGCCACCGTCATCAACAGTACGTTTCACCACTTCTCCCCCTATGGCGTCTCTGGCGTGGTGGTGATCCAGGAAAGCCATCTGGCCATTCACACCTGGCCAGAGTACGGGTATGCCGCAGTTGACCTGTTTACCTGTGGGGAGACCGTAGACCCGTGGGTTTCCTATAATTTTCTGAAAGAAGCCTTCAAAGCCAGCCACGGCTCCTCCATGGAGTGCCGCCGGGGGCAGCAAAGTCTGCTCAAGCGAACAGATTTCACAGTAGAGTCCCGGGACACAGGCCAGGTGGTGGCGCCCATCCCTACCATTACCCGTGATGTCTGGTTTACCGAGCGGGACGAGAACATTGCCCTTTCGCTAAAGCATTCAGGCAACCAGCTATATAAAAAGCAGAGCCCGTACCAGAAGGTGGAGGTGTTTGAGACGCTGGCTTACGGCAACATGCTCACCCTGGATGGTATGGTGATGTGCACCCAGAAAGATGAATACGTGTACCATGAAATGATTACCCACGTACCGGTCTTCAGTCATGGGAATGTGAAAAGAGCCCTGGTGATAGGCGGGGGAGACGGGGGAACCGTTCGCGAATTGCTTCGGCACGAGGCTATAGAAGAGGTGGTACTGGTAGAAATTGACGAACTGGTCATTGAGGCCTGCAAACTGCACCTGCCTGAGACCGCCAGCGCTTTCAACCACCCCCGGTTGAACCTGCTGGTGGCAGACGGTATTCAATACATCCAGGATTGTCCAGATGCGGCCTTTGACCTGATCATAGTAGACTCAGCAGATCCGGTAGGCCCGGGCGAAGGCCTTTTTACGGCCGCTTTCTACGCTGAGGTATACCGCTGCCTGACCTCTAACGGAATCATGATCACACAAAGTGAGTCGCCGCGCTTCAACACCAAGGTGTTTGTAGAGATCTATGACACTTACAAAAGCATTTTTGGCGCAGAGAAAGTACACTGCTACCTGGCGGCCATCCCCACCTACCCAACCGGTACCTGGAGCTTCTCTTTCTGTTCTAAAGGAGAGGTGCAGCCTAAGAACTTTGACCAGACGGCGGCGGCGGCGTTCTCCCGCTCACAAGGGTTGCGCTATTACAATGAAGACATCCATACGGCTGCCTTTGCGCTGCCAAACTTTGTTAAAGACTTACTTTCTTCAAAAGCCTAAACCATGGACTTTCAGCAACCATCAATGTGCGATTCTAAACGCACCAAATTAACGTCTTTTGATCCTAACGGAGTGGGGGAGGTGGGCAGCGGTCTCTTCGGGTTGCCCTTTACGGAGGAGGAGTCTGAGGTGGTGGTATTTCCAATTCCGTGGGAAGTCACCGTCTCTTACAACGCCGGTACCGCCCAGGGCCCTGCTGCCGTGCGGGACGCCTCGCCGCAGCTGGACCTGTTTGACCCTGAGCTGCAAAATGCCTGGCATCTGGGCATTCACATGCCAGAAGTGCCAGAAGAATGGGCGCAGGAGAGCAGACGCCTCCGGGAAAAGACAGAAGCCTATATTGGCTGGCTGGAAGGCAGCGTGCAAGGCACAGAAGAGCAGTTTCAGCAGACCATTAAGGAGGTGAACCAGAAAGGGGAGGAGCTGCTGCAGTGGTCTAAACAGGCCACCCTGGAGTACCTGGACAAAGGCAAGCTGGTGGGGGTTTTAGGAGGAGACCACAGCACCCCCCTCGGTTTCATGCATGCCCTGGCCCAGAAGCATGAGGAGTTTGGCATTCTGCAGGTAGATGCCCATGCTGATCTGAGGAATGCGTATGAGGGCTTCACCTATTCGCACGCCTCCATCATGTTCAACGCCCTGAAGCTGCCGCAGGTGAAAAAGCTGGTGCAGGTGGGTATCAGAGACCTCTGCCAGGGCGAAGCGGAGCTGGTTGACCAAAGCAACGGCCGTATCACCACGTTCTATGACAGCAAAATCAAAACCAAGATGTACGAGGGCAACACCTGGCGCAAGCAATGCAAGAAAATCATTGCGCAGCTGCCCCAGAAGGTGTACATCAGCTTTGACATTGACGGCTTAGACCCTAAGCTCTGCCCCGGCACCGGCACCCCTGTTCCCGGCGGCTTTGAGTTTGAGGAGGCGGTTTACCTGATCAAGGCACTGGTGAAGTCGGGCCGAGAAATCATTGGCTTTGACCTCTGCGAAGTGGCACCCGGTGACACCGAGTGGAACGGGAACGTAGGCGCGCGCCTGCTCTACAAACTCTGCAACTGGATGGCCGTATCTCAGGGGAGGCTGGTGGCTGACCACAAGTAACCTGTTTTCCTGTTTTCGGCCTGTTTTTCAGCAATACTTCGGACAATTCTAAAAGGCAAAAAGAGGCTTTAGAGGCTATAAATGGGGTTTAAGTAATTATATGTCAGTTAGGTATTTCCCAAAAGGGAGAAAAACCATTGGATGCTAAACCTGTACATGCCCTCAAACGCTACTAACGCACTTTTTCTACTCATCTAAACTGTCCGAAGTATTGTCAGAAAACAGGCCGAAAACAGGAAATTTCTACCATGCTTTAACTCAGATAAAACTATGGGATTCATTTTAAAAATCATTCTAACCGGGATTGCCGCTCTCTTGCTGGCCAATTTTGTGCCGGGCATTCTGCTGGAAGGCATTGTGAGTGGTATTCTGCTGGCCCTGGTGCTGGCTATCCTGAACGCGGTGGTAAGGCCAATTCTAATCTTTCTTACCATACCGGTTACGTTTCTCACCTTGGGGCTGTTCCTGCTGGTGATTAACGCGATCATACTTTACTTGGCAGACTTTATCTTAGACGGCTTTTCGGTAGAAGGTTTCCTGAACGCCATCATCTTCAGCTTGATTCTGTCTGTGGTCACCTACATCATTGACTTGATCACCGGCTAACTCCTGCTAGCAGGTATTGCCTTAGCCCGAAGTCATTCGGGCTATTTTTTTGCCCGCTACTTTCTCCCCACCGCTGCTTTCAAGAGGAAAAAGCCTTCAACCTCAGATCTGGTACTGCCAGCAGGGAAAACCCACCCGCGTCTAAGAGGGACTTATTTTAAGGAAAGGTTGCTAAGGAAATTAGCCGTTTTTGGCTTATTTTTGTGAAAACAGGTGAAAAATGGAAGTACGGGAAGCACGGGAAGTTCTGAAGCTATATTTTGGGTATGACCAGTTCCGGCCGGGGCAGGAGGAGATAATCTCTCATGTACTGGCGAAACGGGACACGGTAGTGCTTATGCCAACGGGCGGCGGAAAATCTGTGTGCTACCAGGTGCCGGGGTTGGTAATGCCGGGAATAACGGTAGTGGTCTCCCCACTCATTGCCCTAATGAAAGACCAGGTGGAGGCGCTGCTGGGCAACGGTGTCAACGCGGCGTACCTCAACAGCTCGCAGTCTGCCAAAGAGCAGCAGCTGGTAGAGCAACAGTGTTACAACGGCCAGCTTAAAATGCTCTATGTCTCACCAGAGAAACTTTTGTCAGCGGGCTTTTTCTCCTTTCTGAAGAGTTTAAAAATAAACCTGTTCGCCATTGATGAGGCCCACTGTATCTCTGCCTGGGGGCATGACTTCCGGCCGGAGTACCTGCAGCTCAAGAACCTGAAGCTCCAGTTCCCGGAGGTACCGGTAATTGCGCTCACCGCCACGGCAGACAGGCTCACCCAGCGTGACATCCTGACGCAGCTGTACCTCCAGGACCCCAAAGTCTTCATCTCCTCTTTTGACCGCCCCAATATCTACCTGCAGGTGCAGCCGGGGCAGAAACGCATGGAGGCTATTCTTGATTTTCTGGAGCAGCGCCCTTTTCAGCCGGGCATCATTTACTGCCTGAGCCGTAAGGCCACTGAGAGCCTGGCCAATAAACTGAAGGAGAAAGGCTTCAACGCAGACTACTACCACGCCGGCATGAGTGCCAGAGACAGGGAACGGGTGCAGGAGAAGTTTCTGCAGGACAACGTGCAGATCATGTGCGCCACCATTGCGTTTGGGATGGGGATTGACAAATCTAATGTGCGCTGGGTCATTCACTACAACCTGCCCAAGAACCTGGAGAGCTACTACCAGGAGATTGGCCGGGCGGGTAGGGACGGTGCCTCTGCCGAGGCGCTGCTGTTTTACAGTTTTGCAGATGTGATGACCCTGCGGGACATCATCAACCAGGGGGAGAACAAAGAGCAGGCCCTGGCGCATGCCAAGTTGGACCGGATGCAGCAGTTTGCCGAGAGCACCAGTTGCCGGCGCAAAACCCTCATGCACTATTTTGGGGAGGAATATCCCAAAGACTGCGGCAACTGTGATATCTGTGACAATCCCCCCACTTCGTTCAACGGCACGGAGTACGCGCAGAAGATTCTTTCGGCGGTAGCCAGAACCCAGGAGTCAGTGTCTGCCGCCCAGGTGGTAGATATATTGCGGGGCTCCCGAAACCAGCAGAGCCTGAGCCGGGGGTATGACAAACTCAAAACCTTTGGCGTGGGCCGTGACGTGGCTCCCCAGGACTGGCAGCGCTATATTCACCAGCTCATCAATCTGGGCATGTTAGACATTGCCTATGAGGAGCACGGCGCCCTTAAACTGAACAACGGGAGCAAGGAAGTGCTGTTCAACGGCAAAAATGTGGAGCTGGTGAAGTTCCAGCCGGTAGACCCCAAAGAGGAGAAGGAAAAGCGTCAGAAGAAATCCAGGAGTGCGGTGGAGAATGCCCTGTTTGAGCACTTGCGCCAGCTTAGGAAGGAACTGGCCAATGAACGGAGCATTCCGCCCTACGTGGTCTTCACAGATAATACCCTGCAGGAGATTGTGGAGCAGCGGCCTACCAATAAAATGGCGTTTCTGGCTATCTCTGGGGTGGCGCAGGCCAAGTATGAGCAGTACGGCGAGACTTTTATCAATGCCATCTTGAGTTTTCTGGCGCAGCAGGCAGAGCAGCAGCAGGCCCGCCTGAAGGGAACCACCCACCTGGTGACGTATGAGTTGTTACGGCAGGGCAAGACCCCGGAGCAGATCTCAGAACAACGGCAGGTGCAGCTCACCACTATTTTCTCACATCTGGCCACGCTTTACCAGCAGGGGTATGAGGTGGATCTGAAGCCTTATCTCTCAGACTGGGAGTATTCACGGGTGCGGGAGGGCATTATTGCCACCAAGCAAACCGCGGCGCTGAAACCCATCTTTGAATATCTGGACGGCGAGGTAGACTATCTTAAAATTAGGCTGGGGATTGGCCGGTTCAACAAAGAAGAGGGCGCCCTGGCTAAAGCCTAACGAAAGAACAGCGGGCTATAGATAAGCTTTTCAGGTATGGGCACGCCCTGCTTCTCTGGAATTTTAGAGGTCTTCCTGCAGAATTTATAAAACAGCAGAAGCTGAACAGGGTTTCTCCTTTACGAATCCAAGAGCTTGAAAGGGTAAAAGTGTAGGCTGGTGTTTCCTGTTTCTGGGCTGTTTTTCAGAAAATAACCCGGAAACAGGAAGCCGTTTCAACCTTAAGGTACCTCTTGCGGCGCACGCCTAGGTAAAATCAATAAACTCCTAACAGCTTTACAGTAGGGATGACGGTTCTGGCCACAGGCAGAAATAGCTTCACCTACTTAGGGTATTCCCTTTACTGAAAGCCCCTTTCAAAGAGATCAGAAGTGAGTGCTGGATTCTGTTTTCGCTGTTTTTCAGAAAACAGGCCGAAAACAGAAAGGTTCTTTAACAGAAACCTATTAACGCGAAAAGGCCCCTCTACTGGTAGAGGGGCCTTTTCTGTGGGGGATATGTTAATTATTTAAGGGCGATTGGATCGGCTTTGCCGTCTGGGTCACCTACAACTGTACCTTGGGAATTCACTCTGCCGCCGTTCAAGGCTAAGATACCGGCAACGTGCGGAGCGGCAAAGGAAGTACCGTTTCCGTTGGCGTAAGTGCCGTTTTTGCTGGTAGATCTGATGGCAGTGCCAGGGGCCGCAAACTTAACGGAAGTACCGAAGTTAGAGGTGGAGTTGAATTTACCGTATGAGTCCATGTTAGACACTACGTACACATTAGGCGCCACTACACGGGCAGGAGAATCATTCTTGCAGTCAATGTAGCTGTTACCGGCCGCAATGGCTATGTAGATGCCTCTGGCTGCTGTCTTCTTCACTAGATCATCTAACAAGGTAGAGCCGTCTACTCTTAGGCTCATGTTCACCACATCACCTGGCTTTCCGTTTTTGTACACATGGTTCAACGCAGAGTAAATGCGGGTCAAAGTCCCGTAACCAGTGTCATCAAACACACGCAGGGCTACAATGGTGGCATTGGCGGCTACGCCTACCACGCCAATGTTATTGTTCTTGGCGCCAATGATACCGGCAACGCCGGTTCCGTGGCCGTAGCCGTCTTCTACAGACGTAACGCCAGAGATAAAGGACTTGCTGCGGGCAACGTCCACATTCAGATCAGGGTGGTCAGTGTCTACGCCTGAGTCAATAACCCAAACTGTCTTACCGGTGCCGTCTCCATATCCCACCCGGGCAACGCCCCATGGAATTTCTTGGGTTGACGTGGTAGTTGTGGTGGTGGTGGTAGTAGAGGAAGTAGAAGTGGTTGAATTGGTAGTAGTTTTAAGTGGCTTACCGAGCATAACAGCTTGCTCCGGTTCAATGTAGGCAACATCTTTATCAGCTTTCAAGGCTTCCACCTCTTCACGGGACAATGAGCCGGCAAAACCGTCTGAGGCACCGTCAAAAACCTGCTTAATTCTTTCGCGCTTAATGCGGTGTGCACCCAGCACGCGCTCTCTGAGGCTTTCGCTGCTGGTACTGCCATCTTTCAGGACCACAATGTATTTGCCTGCCACGGCAGAGGAGGTAGCCGTTGGCTCAGAAGGAGTGGGAACAGCTTCTTCTAATATTTCGTCCTTTTGGCAACCCGCCATGGTAAACACAGATGCAAGCGCGAAGAACGACACTGCTTTCTTGAACTTTCCTGATTTCATATACTAAATTTTAATAGTTAAAGAAAAAGCATGGATAAAAGAAGGATTTGAAACCACTTCCTTATTTGTCTCGTAACCGCCCCTTTTCAGTAATGGTTCAATATGGACTGAAATAAAACTGATTTATTTCTGAAGTGATTTATAGCCTATTTGCTCTTTAATTCAGGTATATAGCACTATATAGATGCTTCTATCCCTTTAAAAATCTACTCAACCTTGCCCTATTAGGAGGAGAGGGCGGGGCTGCAGGGAATTGTCTAACTAGGAAAAATTTTATTTTAAATGAATGCCAAAATATTTAGTTTCGTGCTAAAGAATTAGTATTTTTACTAATCATTACCTATAGACTACTTGATCATGCTTAGCACGAACCTTAAATATTTACGAAAACAGCACAACCTCACCCAAGTTCAGCTGGCAGAGAAGCTGGAGATAAAGCGTTCCCTGATTGGGGCGTATGAAGAAGGCAGGGCTGAGCCTAAACTGGTAACCCTGGTGAAAATGGGCCAGGTGTTCAACCTGCCGGTAGATGATTTGATCAGCCCTGACCTGCCCAACGCCCTTCAATCTGGTTCGTCTAAGAACAAATCAAATGTGCGGGTGCTGTCTATTACGGTTGACTCCCAGGACCGGGAGAATATTGAGCTGGTACCGTACAAGGCCAGTGCCGGGTATCTGAACGGCTACTCTGACCCAGAATTCATGGAGGAGCTGCCAAAGTTCAGATTACCCATGATCCAGGGCCCTGGCACATACCGCGCCTTTGAGATCAAGGGGGACTCCATGCTGCCCATTCCTTCAGGAACGGTCATTGTGGGCCGCTATGTGGAGCGTTGGCAGGAGATTAAAGACGGAACCCCCTGCATTGTGGTAAGTCTGCAGGAAGGAATCGTGTTCAAGAGAATCTATCAGCAGGAGAAACATACTGCACTGAGACTGCACTCAGACAACCCCATTTATGAGCCGTATGAGGTGAAACTGGAAGATGTGGTAGAGCTGTGGGAGGCAAAAGCCTATATCAGTACGTCTTTCCCTATGGCGGAAATCTCTCTGGACAAGCTTACCTCGCTGGTGTTGGATCTGCAGCAGGAGGTGAAAAAACTTAAAGTCACCAAGTAAGTCACACCTTTGTATATAGTAGTACACCCCTCTGTTTTGGGGCTGTTTTTTGAAAAACAGCC
>NZ_LRMM01000044.1 GCF_001647275.1 Rufibacter ruber
ACGCTCCTCAGACTTTCCGTTCACCGTGTACTGCACTCTGCGTGCCGTCATCCCTGTGTGCCTGGCAGTCTCAGAGAAAATAGGGTTCTGCAGCCCGAAACGGGTCACAATGT
This sequence comes from Rufibacter ruber, assembly GCF_001647275.1. GTDB lineage: Bacteria > Bacteroidota > Bacteroidia > Cytophagales > Hymenobacteraceae > Nibribacter > Nibribacter ruber_C. Next base: position 114 of record NZ_LRMM01000044.1, read on the forward strand.
CATACGGGCGCATCTCAAACAGCTCATTCACTTTATTGGCAATCTCGCCGTCGGTCATGGTCTCGCCGTTGGTGCCTTTTACTTTGGTGGTGCCGTAGGTGGTCACGTATAAACCAACCGGTTCGGCTACCCCAATGGCATAGGCCACCTGCACCAGCACCTGATCAGCCACTCCCGCGGCCACCAAGTTCTTGGCAATGTGGCGGGCGGCGTACGCGGCAGAACGGTCTACCTTAGAAGAGTCTTTCCCAGAGAAAGCACCTCCGCCGTGCGCACCTTTTCCACCGTAGGTGTCTACAATAATTTTACGGCCCGTCAGACCGGTATCACCGTGCGGGCCACCAATCACAAATTTCCCGGTGGGGTTAATGTGGTACGTGATATCACCGGAGAATAGATCTACCGTACGCTGCGGCAACTGGCTTTTCACGCGCGGCAGCAGAATATTCAGCACATCTTCTTTGATCTTGGCTACCATTTTCTCCTCAGCGGCCTTGGAGGCGGCACGGTCATTGGCATCAGAAGCTTCAAACTCATCATGCTGGGTAGAGATGACAATGGTGTCAATCTTCTCCGGCACGTGGTTGTCTGAGTACCTGATGGTCACCTGAGACTTGGCGTCTGGGCGCAGGTAGGTCATTTCCTTACCCTCTTTTCTGATGGCAGACAGCTCCTTGAGCAGCAAATGGGAGATCTCCAGAGCCAGTGGCATATAGCTATCAGTCTCATTGGTGGCATAGCCGAACATCATACCCTGGTCACCGGCTCCCTGGTCTTCCGGGTTCTCGCGCTCCACGCCCTGGTTGATATCACCAGACTGCTCATGAATGGCAGAAATCACGCCGCAGGCCTCAGCATCAAACTTGTACTCAGACTTGGTGTAGCCAATGCGCTTGATCACGTCACGCGCCACTTTCTGCACATCTACGTAGGCATCTGTCTTCACTTCGCCACTCAACACCACCAGCCCTGTGGTTACCAGTGTCTCACAGGCAACTTTTGACTGGGGGTCCTGCTTCAAGAACTCATCTAAAAGCGCATCAGATATTTGGTCAGCCACTTTATCCGGATGTCCTTCCGAAACTGACTCAGATGTAAAAAGATAAGGCATCTATAAAAAGATTATTTACAAGATAGAACAGGCCCTCTGCAGAGCCATGAGAGACAAAATTACGCGAATTGCCGGATATGCAAAAAGATGAATAAGAATTCAGAGGCTTTATGGGACATTGCCTTCCCTCAAGAATCTACCCCTGTTTCTGTTTTCGGGCTGATTTCAGGAAAACAGCGAAAACAGAAACAAAAACCTTTTAGAGGGCATCGCGTTTTCTAACCATCTTTCAATTACTATTTACCCATACTTATATTCTTTTCAGATGATGAAGAAATATTTCTATACGCTCTTCTTGACCGCAGTTACCCTGACCCAAACCATGGGGCAGTCTAACTCTCCCTACAAAACATCTTTCAAAGTAGATGCCCCTATCACGGTGGCCGGGGCTGGTTTAAGCGGTCTGGGCCTGTACCTGATGCAGCAGAAGGACCCGTTTACCAATACAGAGGCAATGAACCTGAACAAGGAGGATGTCAACGGGTTTGACCGCTTTGCGGCCGGTAATCATAGTGAAAGCGCCAAGAAAGTGAGTGACGTCATGCTTTATAGTTCTATTGCCGCCCCTGCCCTGCTGCTGTTTAATGACAAAATCAATGACAACACCGGGCAAATGCTCGCGCTTTACCTGGAAACCATGTCTATTACGGGTGCGGTCTTCACGTTAAGCTCAGCGGCCTTCCCAAGGGCGCGGCCTCTCACGTATAGCCCTGAGGTGGAAATTGGGGAGAAAACCAGAGCCAATTCCCAAAACTCTTTCTTTGCAGGGCACACTGCCGCTGTCTCCACCATGACCTTTTTCACCGCCAAGGTTTTCCATGACTATAACCCAGATTCGCCGGCGCGCCCGTTTGTGTGGGCCGGAGCGGCCATTGTCCCTGCCGCGGTGGGTTATCTTCGGCTGGAAGCCGGAAAACATTTCCTGAGTGACAACCTTGTAGGATATGGCGTGGGTGCCGCCATTGGTATTCTGGTACCGCAGCTGCACAAGAAAGGGAATAACAGCGGTATTTCTATTTCACCAAGTGTGATCCCTGTCCCCGGAAAGTATGTAGATGGCGTGGCCCTGCAGTACAAGTTCTAATATGAGGATTTCAGCGCTCCCGTTCCTGTTCGTCTTTTCTCTGTGGCTAAGCCTGCCGTTGCCCCTACATGCCCAACCGCCAGAAAAGATCTACCACACCAGTTTGCTGCGCGATGGTTTAATTACCGCAGGCGGAGTGACCATGGCGGTGACCGGGTCTTTGCTGCTTACCAACAAAGACCGATTGACAGAGGCAGATTTGGCTTCTATCAACCCGGACCAGGTGAATAAATTTGACCGTTGGGCGGCTGGTAATTACAGTAAAAAGGCCCAAGACGCGAGCGATATCCCCTTTTACACGTCTTTTGCCTTACCGCTGCTGTTTCTGGCAGATCAGAACGCACGGCCGCACGCACCAGACATCTATTTTCTGTACGCCCAGACCGTTTCTCTGGCAGGAGGACTGTATGCCTTGACCGCTGGCTTAACCAACCGGAAGCGGCCCAATGTCTATGCCACGCATGCCCCCGTAGAAGAACGGCTGCACAAGTACGCCACCAATTCGTTCTTTGCCGGCCATACCGCCGCTACCGCCAGCGCCACTTTTTTTACGGCCAAGGTGTTCCATGACCTCCACCCTAATTCGCCCTGGCGGCCGGTGGTGTGGACGGCCGCTGCCGCTGTACCCGCCACCGTAGGCTATCTTCGGCTGAAGGCCGGAAAGCATTTCCTGAGCGACAACCTCATTGGGTACGCGGTGGGAGCCAGCATTGGGATTCTAGTGCCTGAGCTGCATAAGAACAACCATGAAACCAGCTGGCGCCTGGTGCCCTCATCAGATGCAGCTGCGGGAGACTACTTACAGGGGGTTGCGTTGACCAAGCGTTTTTGACCTGTTTTCCCAAAAACAGGTCAAAAACAGAAACACCCGGCATTGTTGTACCGGGTGTTTCTGTATTAGGGATCTGTTGTCCTGAGCTGGAATGCCCACAGCCTGAGAGAGGTTTTTCAATTTCCTGTTTTGGGGGTGTTTTTAGAAAAACAGCCCCAAAACAGGAACAGGCTTCCTTGCCAGAAACCGCAGAGTGCTTATTTGTTGAGATTTGTCTCGAAAAGTTTTAGAATACGTTTGTACTCGTCTGTCCAGCTGGAAGGCTCCACAAACCCGTGGTCTTCTACCGGATAGACCGCCAACTCCCAGTTATCTTTGCCCAGCTCAATGAGGCGCTGGGAGAGCCGTACAATATCTTGAAAGTGCACATTGGTGTCTACCATGCCATGACACATGAGCAGTGCGCCCTTCAGGCCTTCTGCGAAATAAATGGGTGAGCTTCTGGTATAGGCGAGGCTGTCTGTCTGGGGCTCATTTAGAATGTTGGAGGTATAGCCGTGGTTATAATGGGCCCAGTCAGTTACAGACCGCAGGGCTGCGCCGGCGGCAAAAACATCTGGCTGGGTGAACATGGCCATCAAGGTGATAAATCCACCATAGGACCCGCCATAGATCCCAATCCGTTTAGGGTCCACGCCATATTTTTCTACTAAGAGTTTGGCGCCGTCTACATGGTCACTCAGGTCTTTTCCGCCCATGTGGCGATAAATTCCGGTACGCCAATCACGGCCGTAGCCGGCGCTGCCCCGGTAATCAATATCCAGTACGGTATAGCCTTTGTCAACCAACAGGTTGTGAAACATATATTCCCTGAAGTAACTGCTCCACCACTTGTGGGCGTTTTGCAGATACCCCGCCCCGTGCACAAAAATCACGGCTGGGCCTGAACCGGCAGATTTGGCAGGTTTGTACAGACGGGCGTAGACATCTGCCCCGTCTGCCGCTTTGTAAGAGATCACCTCGGGTTCCCGCCATGGGTACGCATTAAAATCCTGGGTGGTAGATTGGGTGATCTGCTCCGGTTTTGCGCCCGGCTTGTTGGGCATGAGGTACAGCTCCCAGGGCTTGTTTGTGTAAGAATACCTGATGGCCAACGTCTTCTCATCTGGCGACAGGGTTACTTCATGGGCTCCTGTCATTTTGGTGATTTGCTCCCGTTTGCCACCGGCCAGAGGCATTCTGTAGAAATGCTGCTCCCCGGGGTGCACCTCATTGGAGGTGAAATACCAGTATTTTTCATCGGCTGAGATCCTGACATTCTGCACTTCAAAGTTTCCGGAGGTCAATGCTTTCTTCTGCCCGGTGGTGGCATCTAGCACGTAAAGATGGGCATAGCCGCTTTCTTCAGAGAGGAACCACACCTGCTGATGGTTGGGCATCCACCCTATTTCACCGGGGCCATAGCCGTTCACCCACGCCTCATCATGCAGCCGGTCCAGCACCTTTACCGCTCTGGTAGCCGGGTCAAAGCCCATAATCCAGCGGTCTTTGTTGTCCAGGGACCTAGCCACCAGTACGGCATTTTTACCGTCTTTAGAATAGTACGGACCAAACATCATCAGCTGCCTGTTTTCTGCGGCTGAGGTTTTCTGCTCTTGCTTCAGGTACGCCGGCTGCTCCTTAATGCCTGGTAAACCTGAAAAGGAAATGGCGTAGGTGGTGTCTAACTGCACATCATACAGCGCAAGTTCATAGGTAGCCTGCCCCGCCCCAACTTTGGTTCTGGTAGGAATGTCTTCTGTATAGCCAGACGCGGTGATATAATTGGGCACCTGGGCAATCTTGGAGTTGGCCGGCCGCCCCACCAGTCTGTACGTGATGTACCTTCTATTAGGGGCCAGCACAATGTTGTCCACAGATTTGTCTTCGGTATAAATCTCTTTGGGCTTGTTCTTTGAAAGTTCGGCCTGCTGCCGGCGCAGGTTGGCCCGTTCTTCCTCCCGCTTCTGTATGATCTGCAGTAACTCCACCTGCTGCTCCCGCAGGGCACGCTCCTGCTTGTCCTTGATCAGATCAGGGTTGGAGGGCTTACGGCCCTTTCTGAAGTCTGTCAGCTGACTTACCTGCCCATTGGTGAGGTTCCAGGTGTACAAATTCCCGTCCCTCAGAAAGGTGATGTCTTTTTCATCAAAGGTGAAGGCCGGTGCATATTCCCGTTCAACCGTTTTGGTGATTTGCCTCACCTCTCCCTTCTTCACGTTTAGCAAGTACAAATCACCGCCACGCTCATACACCCGCAGGGTTTTTTGAAGATTAAAAATCCCGGTGGGGGCAGTACTGTTTTTTCTTTTGGCTGCAGGCACCTTCTGCACCTGCCCTCCCCTGGCAGAGACCCAGTACAAAGAGTCGCGCTTCGCCTTCTCCGGATTCCACTGAAAGAACACCTGCCTGCTGTCATCTGACCAGTAAATGTTGCTGGGGGAGGTGCCTATCCATTGGGCAGGATCCTGCATTATTTTCTCAACGGTGAGGGCAGGTTGGTTTTGTGCAAAGCAATTACTACTCAACAATAAGACGAAGGCTCCTAAAAGACAGGCAGTGATTCTGGTGGTCATATCATTTAACAAATGGGTGTGCTGTAAAATTAAGTTGTGTTTATATGGTGTCTGGGGAAAACGGCAGCAAGATAGCCTGCAGGAAGTAAAGCGCAGGAGAACTACGTGCGCCACTTGCCCCTGCTGCCACGGAGTGAAGGTAGTAAAAAACGGTGTGAAGCGCATGCACAGGCAGAACTTCCTGGCACTGCTGCCCAGCCAGTTTCACTGCGGGTTCTTCCCCAAAAGGATTGAGGCTGGCCCCTCTGCTGTTGGCACCTTAGCAGAAGAGGAGGAGCACGTTATTTGAACAAAGCGAGAAAGGAATGGCGTTTTCGGCCTGTTTTTCTAAAAACAGGCCAAAAACAGAAAACCGCAAAACACAGCGAGAGAGGCAGAAGCCATAGAAATAACAGCGGGGAATAGCAGATGCGAGGCTCTCAAACCGCTTCTCCAGAACCTTAACCAGCCTTTCTTCTACCATTAGTAATATTCTGACAGATAGCCCCTCTGAGAAGTCTTCAAACTTCCTGTGTGCTCCAACGTCACCAAGGGGAACAAAGGCTGCCCCTACGGGCAAATAGAAACAGGTGCTACTCTATTACCTATATTATAATAAGGAGTAGTTGCTGGCTTCCCCTTCTCCGCCAGGTCTACCATACCGAGGAAGCCCAGAGCCACAGGTATTCAGCTAACTTCCAGAGGCCGTACAGCAGCACGCCAAACAGCACAATAAACGCAAGCAGTACTGCTATCAGGAACCCGGTACCCTTTCCCTGGTACTTCCCCTCCTGATAATGGCGGCGCAGCATTTCCACATTGCGCTGGTTGGCTTTATAGCCAAAGTCAAACAACCACCCTACTATAGGAATACTACCGATCACGGCATCCAGGAAAATGTTAAACAACATCCTGATCACCAGATAACGGCTTGCGCCGTGGCGGGCCATGGTCATTACCAGCACCCCAGACATGGCAAAGGAAGACAGATCTCCCACAATAGGAACCAGTCCCATGATAGGGTCCAGTCCAAACCTGAAGTTAGTCCCGGGCACTTTAAACTGGTTGTCCAGTAAACGGGAGATAGACTCTACCCACTTCAGGCGTTCGTCAAGAGGAGTGCGTGGGTCTTGGGCATTCATGGCTTAAAAGAAGTTTTTCTTACATACGCATATACAAGCAGATGGGTAAAACCCTGTTGGCTTCAGGAGCAGCCTAGATGTTTTTAAAATACTTGGATCGTTACATTTCTGAACCGAAAACTATTGAACCACTGCATAGTTATGCTCCAGTGGCCTTAGAGTGTGCCAGCGCCACCAAGAATTCAAATACACAGAGAGCCGTGTACTGGCCAGGGAGTTGCCCCACCCAGAAATAAAATTTTATCCAACCCATTCTTTTTAATCCCTCTGGTTTAAATGAATCTTGTGTTTGTCAATTTTTTAAAAAGATATTTAAGATTTTAATTTTATTTAATAATAAGTTCATATATATTTATCCAAGAAATACATTTGGCATGTCTACTCCCCCCTCCGGCCATGTCTGTATTCCCTTACCAGTCTTTACTAAAGTTTTTCTACGCCCAATCTGTTCGTGATTAGTACCTGTATGAAAAAAAATTTACACCCTTTCAACTTAGTCCTTTTAGGTTTAGCTCTACAGTGTACTGTAGGAAACACGGGCGCCATGGCTGCCAGTGCCGGCAAACCTATGACAGAGGCACCAGCTCACTCTCTGAAAAAGCGGGAAAGGCTTCCTGTACCCACTGAAATTACCGGGAAAGTTACCTCTGCCAGCGGGGAGGCCCTGGCTGGGGTAACGGTGGTATTAAAAGGAACTACCCTTGCCACTTCAACCAATGGGAACGGTATCTTCTCTCTGAGGCTCCCAGAGGCGTCAGGCACTTTAGTCTTCACTTATATTGGGTACACCACCCGTGAGGTTCCCGTTACCAATGCCACGGTCTATAATATAAAGCTGTCAGAAGACGCCCAGGCCCTGCAAGAAATTGAGGTGGTGAATATTGGCTACGGCGAGGCCCGCAGAGCAGACTTGACTGGTTCCATTGGTACCGTTAACATGGCCGATCTGTACAAAGCCCCGGTCAAATCGTTTGATGAGGCGCTGGCCGGTCGCGTGGCGGGGGTGCAGGTAACGTCTTCAGAAGGACAACCCGGCTCGCCCATCAACATCGTGATCAGGGGGGCTAACTCAATTACCCAAAATAACGCGCCCCTCTACGTCATTGACGGGTTCCCTATTGAAGACCCTAGCATCAATGCCCTCAGCCCTAATGAGATTGAGTCAATTGATATTCTCAAAGACGCCTCGGCTACGGCTATTTACGGAGCAAGGGGGGCTAATGGGGTCATCCTGATCACCACTAAAAAAGGGAAAGCTGGCACTCCTTCTATCACCTACAGCGGCTACTACGGTATTCAGGAAAGCAACAAACGTATGCCAGTACTCAGCCCGTATGAATTTGTGAAACTGCAGCAGGAGCTGGATCCCATCAAAACCGCAGAGCTCTATCTGGCGGGGAAAGGGAAAACCCTGGAAGACTACCGCAACGTGCAAGGCTATGACTGGGAAGACGCTATCATGCAGACAGCTCCCATTCAGAGCCACCAGGTCTCCCTTTCTGGGGGCAGTGAGAAAACCCGCTATACCTTGTCTGCCTCCTATTTTGACCAGGAAGGGGTCATCATCAACTCCGGCTTTGACCGCTTCCAGTCCAGATTCTCCCTTACCCAGGACGTATCTGAAAAGCTGCGCGTGAATGTGAATGCCTCCTACTCCCAATATAAATCCTATGGCACGCCTCCTTCAGCCGGCCAGGGCTCTGGCCAGAACAACCTGCTTTACAGCGTTTGGGGGTACAGGCCGGTGTCTTCTGAGGGAATCAACCTGATAGAACTAACAGATGACCCTGAGATTGAGACCAACAATGAGTTCCGGTTCAACCCTATTCTCACCGTGCAGAATGAGTTACGGGACAACAACTTTGAGACTCTTATTGGAAACGCTTTTGCAGACTACAGCATCCTGAAAAACCTGAAGCTGCGGGTAGCCGGGGGCGTTACCCGCTCCAGTAGAAAATTTGAGTTCTTTAACGGCTCCAAGTCCAGAAGTGCCCAAGCCAACGATAAAGTAAATGGCGGATTCACCAACATCGCCTCCACCAGCTGGCAGAGCATCAACACGCTTACCTTTGACAAGAAGATTGCCTCCCATCATAACCTGAACGTGGTGGGGGTGTTCAGTGCCGAGGGGTCAGAGGGCTCTACCTATGGCGCCACCGCAAAGCTACTACCCAACGAGACCTTGGGCCTGAGTGGCCTGGATGAGGGAACCGTTGGTACCGTGAGCGCTGCTTCCTCAGACTGGACGCTGCTTTCGTTCCTAAGCCGGGTCAACTACAACTACAAGTCTAAATACCTGCTCACGGTTTCTTTACGGGCAGACGGTTCCTCTAAGTTTGCCACGGGCAACAAGTGGAGTTACTTTCCTTCCGGGTCTTTTGCCTGGCAGCTGGGCAAGGAGGAGTTTATGAAAGAGCTTACTTTCATCAATAGCGCCAAAATAAGAACCAGCTGGGGAATTACGGGCAATAACCGCGTAGGAGATTACTCTTATATGCCACGCATTACCGTACCGCAAGACGGCGGCTATTTCTTCGGGAACCAACCCAGCAAGGGTTCTTACCCCACTGATCTGGGTAACTCTGACCTGAAATGGGAAAGTACGCGTCAGGTAGACCTGGGCATAGACCTGGCCTTGTTCAACCACCGGGTTACGTTCACCGCAGATGTGTACCGCAAAACAACTGATGACCTCCTCCTGAACGCCAACCTGCCCCTTTCCACTGGGTACAGCAGAGGCTTCAAAAACATAGGGAAAGTGCAGAACCAAGGCCTGGAAATGGCTTTGGGGTTATCGCCCATCCAGGGAAAGGAATTCACCTGGACCACAGACATCAACATCTCCTTCAACCGGAACAAAGTATTGTCTCTGGCTGAGAACGAAACGTCATTGCTCACGGCTATTGGCTGGGACTACGGCTGGACCGCTATTCCTGCGTACATTGCTAAAATAGGGAAGCCTATAGCACAGATGTATGGCCTCATCTGGGACGGGGTCTATACCTATGAAGATTTTGATGTGTCTGCCTCCGGGGCGTATAGCCTAAAAGACCTGGTACCTGATAATGGCACCCCCAGAAACAGCATACGCCCCGGCGATATCAAATACCGTGATATTAACCAGGATGGCGTAATCAATGAATATGACAAAACCATCATTGGCAATCCTAACCCCATCCATTTTGGAGGGATCTCCAACAACTTCGCCTACAAAGGCTTTGACCTGAGCGTTTTCTTTCAGTGGTCATACGGCAATGATGTCATCAACGCCAACAGAATCTTTCTGGAATCTGGTTACCGCTACAACGTAAACCAGTACGCCACGTTTGCAGACCGCTGGTCTGAGGAGAACCCTACCTCTAATATTCCGCGCGCCAAAGGCCAGTTGTACAGCACCTATTCCTCCCGCATTGTGGAAGATGGTTCCTTTATCAGACTTAAAACGGTGCAGTTGGGCTACAGAGTACCACAGCATTTGCTCAGCCGTGCCAAAATAAAGAGCCTGCGTCTGTATGTGGCCGCACAGAACCTGCACACCTGGTCTAACTACAGTGGCTATGACCCTGAAGTATCTGTAAGACCAGGGGCTTTGACTGAGGGCTTTGACTATTCTGCCTATCCAAGGGCCAGAACTACCACTGTTGGGCTAGATGTTACTTTCTAATTGATTTCTAAGAACCGTCATGAAAAGATTTTTCTATACCGTCACCGTTTTAGCAACCCTGGGTCTCTCCTCCTGCAAAGACTTTTTGGAGACCACCCCAGATGATTTTGTGACACCAGCCAACTATTACCGAAACGAGGAAGAGGTGAATGCCGCCCTGGCCGGGGTGTATGACATTCTGGGCCGAAACCAAACGTACGGCCGCACCCTGTGGTGGGAGCTGGACGTAGCTGACCAGTTCTTTGATAACCGCTCCAACGCTATTGTAGACTTTTCTTTAAACAACTATGACGCCACAGACACCAAGGTGGCCGGTTTATGGCAGTCTCTCTACCTGGGCATTAACCGCGCCAACATGCTCCTGGAGAACCTGGACAAAGCCGACATGCCCCAGGATGCCAAGACAAAGGTGCTGGGGCAGGCGAAGTTCCTGCGGGCGTACTACTACTTCCTGCTGGTAACCAACTGGGGAGATGTGCCGCTGCGCCTGAATGCGACCGCCTCTGTGAAAGAAGTGAACATACCCAAAACCCCGTCCAGAACCATCTATGACTTTATTGTGCGGGAAATGGAAGAAGCAGAAGCCATGGTGGAGGTAACAGGTACCAAAAACACAGGCGGCACCACGGTTATCTATAAGTTCAACCATGCTGGCCGGGTAACCAACACCATTGTACAAGGCATTCTGGCCCGGGTAAACCTTAAAATGGCGGGTGCCCCCCTTAATGACAGAAGCCGCTACAGCGAAGTGATCAAGTGGGCCACCAAAGTGAAAGAGTCTGGACTCCATAGCCTCAACCCCAGCTATAAACAAATCTTCATTAACCACATGCAAGACCGCTATGATCTACAATACCGTGAGTCTATGTGGGAAGCCGAGTTTGCCAGCGCGGGCCCGGCCTTGCGTATGAAGAAGGTTCATTGGGGGTAACAGGTGGGATTCCTACCGGAGACCCGGAAATTGGCTACAGCTACGGTATCATCCAGATTTTGAAAAGCCACTATGACCTATACCCTATCAGTGGCACCCGCACGCTTGTGAGAACCAATGTAACACCGGCCACCATCACGGTAGAAGATTCCCGTGACACCCGTCGTGATTGGAATATTGCTCCGTTCTACTACTCTGGGAAAGACAGCATTGCTTACAGCAAAGACCAGATCTACAACCGTAAAAACGGCAAATGGAGACGCATTTACCAGACGGCATTGCCTAAGAACACCAATAGTTCCCCGGCCAACTTCCCCATCTTACGCTACGCAGATGTGCTCCTGATGCTGGCCGAGGCCGAAAACGCTGTAAATGGGCCCACTCCCCTGGCCAAAGAGCTCGTAAATCAGGTAAGGCGCCGTGCGTACGCTGTTGCCCCAGACCCCACCAACCCGGCGGCCGGCACTATTGCAGACGTACCGGCAAATCTAGACCAGGATCAACTACTTACCTTTATCCAGGATGAACGGGCAAGGGAGCTGTTCTCAGAGGGCCTCCGCAAGTTTGACCTCATACGGTGGGGCGAATACTTGGAGGTGATGCGGGCCCTGTCTAACCAGATAGCCGTTTCGGCGCCCTCTGGTTATGGCTATGCGGGAAGAGCGGCTACTAACGTGACCGAGAAGCACCTGCTGTTGCCTATCCCAACGGGTGAGACCACCCTCAACAGCGCCATTGTTCAAAACAGCGGCTGGTAGTATCTTAAGATTTCTGACGTTCCAATTCAAGAAACAACCATATCATGAAACGTAACTATATCTTTTACCTGCTGCTTTCACTTAGCTTCTACTCCTGCCAGGATACTGAAGTAGAGTCTCCCTCTTTTGACGTACAGCCTACCAGCCTCCAGTACAAACTGGGGGATTCCGTTCGGTTCAACTTCACCGGTGATACAGACTTTCTTACGTTCTATTCAGGGGAGCAGGGCCGTGAGTACCAGTACAAAGACCGGCTGGAGCTAACCGGCGGAACTTTGTTCCTGGAATTTGTGAGCCGGGCGTTGTACGCCTCTGAGGGAGACATCAAACTACTGGTCTCCACCAACTTCAATGGCAGCTATGACACCACCAGCGTCAAAAATGCCACCTGGACAGACATCTCCAACCGCTTTACCTGGGCCACTCCGGTACCCGGCGGAGTAGGCGCGAACCAGGAATCAGGCAAGGCGAACATTTCAGATTTGCTGGTAAGCGGCAAACCGCTGTACCTGGCGTACCAGTACAAGGCGGCCAAACCACCTACCAGCGTGGCCACCCAACGCACCTGGCGTATCTTCAGCCTCTCCATGACCAATGTGTTCCCAGACGGCACCGTGGCCACGGTATCTAACCTGGCCAATGCGGCCTGGGTAAACGTAGACTTCAAAAACCCGAACAACAAATGGATTTACGCCAATAGCTACCTACAGCTAGCGCCTAACCATATTGCCACTAATCCTCTGGCTACTGAAGACTGGGCCATCTCCAAACCGTTCAACCCCAACAAAGTCACGCCAGACCGTGGAGTCGCCATCAAGGAATTCTCCAGACGGAAGACCTCGCATGCTTATTTATACAGCAAACCGGGCACCTATAAAGTCACTTTTGTGGCCACCAACGGCACTATAGACGGCCAGAAATCTATGGTGAAAGAACTGGAGATTACAATATTGCCGTAACCGCCACCCCACCCCTACAAGGTCAACAAAAGAGGGCCGCCTGCCAGACAAAGTCTTGACAGGCGGCCCTCTTCCTTAACCGGCATATTTACGTCCTCTCCTCTTGCATCAGAACAGACAACCTCTCACTTTTTCTAGCGTTTTTAGGCTATTTTCTCAAAACAAGGCTAAAACAGCTCTACCATGAGTTGTCTGTCCTCTAAAAGAAGCAGCCCAGCTGGGGTAGAGAAAGATTCTCTGCCCCAGCTGGGCTGTGTACCTGAGAATAGGTTTAAACTTAGTTTAGCGCTAGACGAAACCCAAAAGTCCGCGCGAATTCCGGTGGCGGTAGGAAAGGTCTTTTCCCTGCTGTAGCAGCCGTCTGCTTGTTCTTCTGTTTTAGGGCTACTTTTCCAAAATCAGCTTAAAACAGGGTACTGGCCAGGTGTACAGCTGCGCCAGCACTCTTTGAAGTGCCAAAGGGAACCAAGCATGCTCTACCAAGTCTATTGCTTCCCTACAATATCAATTCTCTCGCCGCCTTGCTGAATATTGGCGGTGGGCGTGACCACAATGTATTGGGCATCTGGGCAGCGCATGTCGGTGAGGCGGGCGGGGGGCATGGGCACTTGCAGATCACCGCGGTGCAGGGTGGTGTAGAGCCATTCAGAACCTGTGACCTTGGCCGTGGTGGCCTGGGCGGGTTTGCCTTCGTTGCGCACCTGGTCAATGGCGTTCACGCGTTTGAACTGGCGCTTGGCGTCTGGGGTGAAGCCTTCGGCGTCAAAGTCCACCTCGAAGCGTTTCTTGGGGTGTTTCCCGGCATCGGCAATGACCATGCGCAGTTTCTGGGGCGCCACCATCACCACCGACATTTGAATGGTGTCTCCCGGGTGCCAGGTGTAATGCTCCACGTTGGGCGGGTTGTTCCAAACCTTCGTGCGCCAGAACGGCCGCCAGGCAATGCGTTGGGCGCTGGTTTTGCCGGTGGCTTTGTCTACGGAGAACGTCCAGGTCATGCCCGCGTCTACCTCATAATGCCCACCGGCGTTGCCGCCCATGTAAATAGAGAAATTATCTAGCGGCAGGTTGTTGCGCTGGCTGTCTAGGCGGTTGGGGTCGGTGGAGGGGTGCCCCAGGACCACTACGCCCGTAATGCCCGTCCAGGTGTCATAACTGCTCACCACCTTGCGGTAATAAGCCCCGGGGAAACAGGGAATGGAGGCTTCCGGAGGAATTTCGCCGGCAATTTTCTGGTCTTGAGCGCCGCCATTAGACGTAGAGGAAGACGAGGTGCTTTTGCAGCCCAGCACAGAGACGAAGAGGAGGCCAAGGGCCACTTTCTTCAGCGGTTGAATACGCATACGCATGGTAAGTTTGAGGATGTAAAAGGGTTATATAATTAGTTTGATGCTGATGATTTGACGGGCAGAAACCTCTTCCCGTTTCTGACCTGTTTTTCTGAAAACAGGCCCAAAACAGGAAACATACTAGTTACTTCCTTACCCGTTTCTCCACCTCAGACAGCGGCAAGTTAATCTCGCGGCCCACCCGTTTGCCGTGGCGGTAACTCACCACCCTGATGTGGTGCGCCCCCTTGGGGATGTCCAGCGGTTGGCCCTGGTATTTGGGGTAGAACTTGTCTGGGTTGGAGTCGTCAAAGGTGTAGTACATTTCAATGTCTTTGATCTCTGAGGAAAGCACCACTTGGAGAGCACCTGAACTGTCTTTCACCCCCGAGACAATGGGCTCATAGAAATGGGTGGCGTAGTTTACCTGCGCCGAGTCCAGCCGCGGCAAATGGGCTTCCAGGCGCGGAATGAAGTTCTCCCACTGGCGTTTGGGTTGGGGCGTCCAGAAGACTTCGGCCAGGGAAAGGGCGCGGGGCCAGGTCATAGATTGCAGCTTCCGCTCGTGGGCTACCTGTTCGGTCCAGAGACTCCCCTGCCCGCCCAGAATATTGGCGGCATTGGCTTCCAGGGGAACAGGGTTCCAGTTGTAGGTGGCATTGAGGCGGGTAACGGTGAAGGGGCCGTTCTCCAGGTAAGGGTCTCCCTGGTAAAAATCCAGGTAGGTGTTGAAGGCGGGCGTCATGACTACTTTATGGCCCTGCTGCGAGGCGGCAATACCGCCTTTCATGTCTTTCCAGCTCATGACCGCCATGTTGGGGGCCAAACCGCCCTCCAGTTTCTCGTACCAGCCCATGGGTTTCTTGCCTTTGCTTTGGATGATGCGGGCCAGCCGTTTCAGGAAATAAGTCTGCAGCTCCTCAGAGTTTTTGAGGCCTTCGGTTTTGATGCGTTGCTGGCATTTGGCGCATTTGTCCCAGTAAGACCGGGTTACCTCATCGCCGCCCATGTGCAGGTACTCGCCGGGGAACAGCTGGGCCAGCTCAGAGAAGACTTTCTCCAGCTCCGTAAAGGTAGAATCATTCCCGATGCACAGCACGTTGGTACGCTGGGGGTTCCAGGGATCACCGGCCAGCACCTGCTGCGGCGTCTGGGTGCAGGACAGGTTGGGATAAGACGCGATCAAGGCGAGGCTGTGGCCGGGTACGTTTACCTCAGGCACAATGGTCACAAAACGTTCTTCCGCATAGCGGATAATCTCTTTGATGTCTTCCTGGGAGTAAAAGCCGCCGTCTGTTGCGGGCTCACCGGGCTCGGGGGCCTTGAAGCCTTTCCAGTAGCCGGTGCGGGGCACGCGCCAGGCACCTACCTGGGTCAGTTTGGGCAGGCTTTTGATTTCCACGCGCCAGCCCTGGTTGTCGGTTAAGTGCCAGTGGAACGTGTTGAGCTTGTATTTGGCCATCTGGTCTATGTAGGCCATGATCACTTCCTTGGGAAAGAAATGGCGGCTCACGTCTACCATGAGCCCGCGCCAGGCCAACCGGGGGTAATCTTTGATCTTCACCCCGGCAATCTCCCAGCGCACGCCAGCCACCGTCTGCTTACTCTCTACCGCGGGCGGCAACAGTTGCAGCAGTGTCTGAATACCGTACGAACCACCCGGCGGGCGTTGGCCTGAAGCAGGATAGCCTGCGGCGTTACTTCCAGCGTGTACCCCTCGGGTCCTAATTCTGGCTGAGGCTGCGGGAACAGCTGGAACTGAATACTGTTTTTCTTTCGGTCACCCACTTTTACGGGCAGCGCAAAACCGGTAGGCACCTGCAAACGCTGTGACAGGAGCTGCGCCACCCCAAGATGGGCCTCGTGCCCCTTCGGCAGTACAATAACGGTTTTGGCAGTGAGTTCAAACGCGCCCTTGGTCTGCGCTACCTGCACCAGCTCCGGAATCAGGGCCAAGGCGGGGGCGGGCTTGGCTTTTTGGGCGAAAACAGAGGAGCTGACCAGTACCAACAGAAGCAGAAAGCCAATTTTAGACATGCGGCAAAAGGATATCATTGGGCAAAGGGATAGCTGGGAAGAAGCAAACTCCTTCCTCCAGAGATATAGAAAATGCGTTTTGAGCCTGTTTTCAGAAAAGGAGCCGCTAAACGGCAAGCCACTCCATGTCAGATTCAGCCGAGAGGAATTGTGTGTTTAGGGGCCGTTTTTCTAAAAAGAGCCGCTAAACAGACATTGTCCTCCCTGTCATACTGGGACTATTTCACCAGTTCCACGGTGGTTGGACTGTTCTTCACGCGGGACACGTGCAGCAAAGTGAACCCTAGCAGCACCACCGCCGCACCAATGCCCACCGCATAAGAAATCTCCACTGGCAGCTGGAATCCTTCGGGGGCCACCAAAATATAGGACGTAGCCACCGCCGTCATGAACACCGCCGGCACCAGTGAAATCCAGTACTGTTTCTTCTCCCTGATGAGGTACGCCGTCACTACCCACAGCACCACCGTGGCCAGAGACTGGTTTGTCCAGGCGAAATAACGCCACACCACCCCAAAATCAATGAGGGTAAGAGCGTAGCCGGCGGCAAAAAGGGGAATGCAGATGAAGATTCGGTTTTTGAACGGCCCCTGGTCAGACTTCAGGAAATCTGCCACAATGAGGCGGGCACTTCTAAAGGCGGTGTCGCCGGAGGTGATCGGCGCAGCCACCACCCCTAATAAGGCCAGAATACCGCCCACTTTGCCCAGCAGTGAGTTGGAGATTTGGCTCACTACCCAGGCCGCGTTTCCGTTCTGCTGGGTCATGACCTCGTTCAATTCACGTACGCCGCCAAAGAAACTCATACTGATGGCCGCCCAGATCAAGGCTACCACGCCCTCAGTGATCATGGCACCGTAGAAAATACTGCGGCCCTGTTTCTCATTGGTCATGCACCGCGCCATCATAGGGCTTTGTGACGCATGGAACCCCGAAATGGCTCCGCAGGCCACCGTCACAAACAGCATGGGAAACAGCGGAAACTTGTCGGGGCTGGTGTGTTGGTTGTACAGACTATCCCAGGTGACCTCGGGCACGTGCAGCCCGTCTTTGAACATGACCAGGGAGATGCCCACCGCCATAAACAGCATGGCCACCCCAAACAGCGGGTACAGTTTGCCAATGAGTTTGTCAATGGGCAAAATGGTAGACAGGAAATAATACCCAAAAATAATCCAGACCCACATGGTCACGCCGCCGCCGGCGTTTCCGGAGATGTCGTTCAGGATCTTGGCGGGCCCCATGATGAACACAGCGCCCAGCATGATCATGAGAATGATGGTGAACACGCGCATGAACTGTTTCATGCCGTTGCCCAGGTACCGGCCGGTGGTCTCGGTGATGCTCTCCCCGCCGTGCCGCAGAGACAGCATTCCGGAGAAATAATCATGCACGCCTCCGGCGAAGATAGAGCCCAGCACAATCCAGAGGAAGGCAGACGGCCCCCACATGGCCCCGGCCACCGCCCCGAAGATGGGCCCCAACCCGGCTATGTTCAGGAACTGAATGAGGAAAATCTTCCAGCGCGGCAGCGGCACATAGTCTACCCCGTCTTGCATAGAAATAGCAGGGGTAGGCCGGTTAGGGTCTATCACAAAGATGCGCTCCACTACTTTAGAGTACACCAGATAGCCTACTACCAGAACCACCACGGCAACAAAAAATGAAATCATTGGCTTTGTTTGTTTAGCGTGGGCGAAGCATGAGGGCTGTTTTCGGCCTGTTTTTGGAAAAACAGCGAAAACAGAAAGTAAGAATAGCATCGCCTGCCCGGTTACCCAAGCAGGCGAAGGCAAAAGAGTGTTAACGGGCTAATACAATCTCTGGCTGCGCAGGCACATTCTCCAGCGTCTTGTACACCTGGTACAGGCCGCGCGGAATATGGAAACAGCCTTTCCACTTGCCGCCTTTGAGCGGCAGCAATACCTCATTGCGGCGGTTCAGGTAGCCGAACCACTCGCCGTACTGCTCATCTCTGAAGTTGCTCCAGGTGTAGTCATGCAGTTTGTCAAACCATTTCTGGCAACGCTCATCGCCGGTCACGGCGTAGGCTTTGGCCATGCACACCAGCGCCTCTACGTGCGGCCACCAGAGTTTCTGGTCCCACTCCAGCTGCTGCGGCGGATACCCTTTGATGTCTTTGAAGTACAGCAGACCGCCAAACTCGTTGTCCCAGCCGTAGTCCAGGGCGTTGAGGGCAATCTCCACGGTGCGGTTCACCAGGGCTTTGTCTCCCTGGCGCACCGCCAGGTCCATGATGAACCACATGGCCTCAATGATGTGCCCGGGGTTGATGACACGGCCCTCAAAACAGTCGGCAAACGAACCGTCTGGCGACACGTTCTCCAGAATAAGGCCGCTTTCTTCATGGTAGAACACGTTCATCACCTCATGGATGATCTCCTGGCTAAGTGTCTCAATGAGGCTCTTGTCCAGCAGGTGCTCCATCTCCAAAGACAGGTTGCTCAGAATCATGGGCAGCGAGAAGTTGCGTAGGTTCCGGGTGCCGGGGTACGCTTTGCTGTATTTGCCTTTGGGGTTCTGGCGGCGGTCCAGAATGTTCTGGAAGGTTTTCTTCGCAATGTCAGCGTATTCGTCTTCGGGCTTGATTTTGTAGAGCGCCCCAAAGCCCATGGCGGCAAAACAGTCTGAGAAGATGTTGTACGGCTGCACCAGCGGCTGGCCCTGCTGGTTCAGGGAGAAATAGAAATTGCCTTCGGCGTCACGGCCGTGTTTCTTGAGGAATTCGGCGCCGTGTACGGCCATGTCCAGCCACTCGGGGCGCTGCTCCACCTTGTCATAGAGCATGGAGAACATCCAGGTTTCGCGGCCCTGTAGCCAGATGAATTTATCTGTATCAAATACGTTCCCGAATTGGTCTAAGCAGGTGAAAAATCCGCCGTGTTGCTCATCCTTAGAATGCTTCATCCAGAAGGGGATGACATTCTCCAATAACTCCTGCTTGTACAGCGTAGAATAGTGATTCATAAAATCTATAATTAGCGTAAGCTCTGTAAGTACTCTTTGTATCTGTTGTAAAGGTGGCCCGCCTGCAAATACGCGCTCTGGGGACTCATGAAATGTGAAAACTCAAACGTGATGGCCTTGTCATACCCGGCTTTGCGGGCGGCCTCCAACTTCAGGCGCAGCTTCTCAAACTTGATGGGCAGGAACTTGATGGGCATGTCACGGTCAAAGCTCTCAGCGTTGGTCCAGCACTGCAGGCCAAACTGGTCGGCCATTTTCTTGTTCACGGCGAAGAAATCTTCCAACTCATGGTAGTCAATGTGCCCGTCCTGGAAAGCCACCGCGTCTACTGATCCATGTAGACCAGAGAAGATCTCGCTCCACTCCTCCTCGTGCTGGCGCAGTGAGACCGCGTCTTCTTTGGAGAGTTGCGAGGTAGCCGCCATCACGGCTTTTTTGCCATCTATCCAGGGCGAGATGAACGTGGGCAGCCCGCCACTCACGTCTTTGCACTGCTGGCCCAGTGTTCTGAAAGCCTCCGTGGCGCCTTTGGTCTTGCGGCTGATTTCCATGCTCAGGTACCAACCCCCGAAGCTCTTGAAATGGCCATACTGTTTCCAGACTTCGTCAATGACGTAGCGGTTGGCGTCAATCTCAGACTGCAGGTTACCGGTATCCCAGTAATGGCCGCTGTCATACAACCCGAAGTAGAATTTCAAGCCGTGTTTCTCGGCCAGTTCCAGGTACATCTGCACCAGGTCTACCGGCGGCTCATAGCACCCGAAGTTCTGCTGCAGATAGGCAGACGGATAAGTTATAAATCGGCGGTAGCCGCTCCTGATCATGATGACCGTGTCAATGCCCACGGCTTTCATGTACCCGAAATCGCGGTCCCACTCTTCGCGGCCCCAGTTCTGGTGCGGGATGTCGTGGGAGATTTCGTCTATAAAGGTTCCGGTAATCTTCATGCGTGTGTATTCAAAGTGGGGTAACGGCCAAGGCGTTCCCCTATGTTTTCAATTTGGGTTACAGGTATTTTTTTTCTTTCAGGTACTGCACCCACATGGGGTAGGCCGCGTCTGTGACGTGGATGCCATCCAGCGAGTACTCTTTCTTGAGCTGGCCGCTGGCATCTGCGAAGATTGGGTGCAGGTTAATGTAAGTGAGTTTGTGCTTTTTAGCGAAGGCCTGGAGCTGCGTGTTCAGGCTGGTCACCGCCGGGTTCAGGTTTTTCAGGTAATCTGGCTTGAGCATGTCATCCAGCAGCGGCAGCACGCTCTGCACGTACAGCTTGGTCTTAGGCGACTGTTGTTTCACGCGCCGTACCAGCCGTTCATAGTTCTGCAAAATGATGGCCTCCGGAATGCGGCGCGACAAATCATTGATGCCGATGAGCAGGAAAATCTTCCTGGGTTTGGCCGCTAAAATGTCATCCAGCCTTGCCAGAACACCGTGCGTGATGTCGCCGCCAATGCCGCGGTTGGCCACCGGCACGCCCGGCAGCAACTCCGCCCACTTGCCCCGCGCCGTGATGCTGTTGCCCAGAAACACAATGGCGTTCTTGGGAATGGGCTGCGCGCTGAATTCTTTCATGCGCAGCTCATAGTGCGGGTTCACGTAATTGCTGTCAATCCTGGTGGTTTGGGCAAAACCGTTCAGGGCAAGCGAGCAGCAAAGGGCACCTAACCCGGCTTTAAGTATTTGTTTTAACCGAACCATTGGTTGTCTCATTTTTCTCTGTTTCTGTTTTTAGCCTGTTTTCTGAAAAACAGGTCAAAAACGCAGTCCATCTTTTTCTTTCACTCGGGCTTCACGGCATAACCGGGAGGAAGTGCCAAATTCCGTTTCGCTGTTTTATGAAAAACAGCCCGAAAACGGAATTACAGGGCTTTCGCCAGTTTCAGCTGGTTCACCCACTTGATGTACGCCACCAGCTTGAGGTGAATGCCGTCTGTGGTCAACTCCTTGTCCAGTTGCCCCTGTGCATCGGTCAGGGCCGGGTGAAGGTCCAGGAACGGAACCTGCAGCTGCTCGGCCAGCCTCTTCAGCTCTTGATTTAAGGCCGAGATGCGCGCCAGCGTCACATGCTGGTAGGCGGTGCTCAACAGGCTTTCATTCACCGGCAGCACGCTTTGCAGGTACACCCTGGTTTTAGGCGATTCTGCTTTGATGCGCTGCAAAATGCGGCGGTGGTTTTGCGCAATCATGGCTGGGTCTATGCCACGTTTGAGGTCATTCACGCCAATGAGCAGGAACACCTTGGCGGGTTTGGAGGCCAGCACCTCGTCTAGCCGGGCCAGCACGCCCCAGGTCACGTCCCCGCTAATGCCCCGGTTCACCACCGGTTTGCACGGCACCAGCTCCTGCCACTCCCCCGCCTCGGTGATGGAGTTGCCCAGAAAGACAATCTCCTTCTTATGGTTCGGCATTTGCCGAAAGAAATCCAGGCGCATGCGGTAATGGCTGTTGGCGTAGCTGCTGTCAATTTTGGCAGGTGCCTGGGCAAACGCCTCCACAGCAAAGAGCACCCCCAGCAGCATAAGAAGATAGAATACCTTTCTAGCCATGTCGTTACCCTATTTTTACCAGCTTTTCTTTCACAGGCTGAGGTGCCGCCGGTACTTCATCGGCATCTTTGAGCTTGTCCCACCAGTTCTTCTTCAGAATCACGCTGGTGATCACCAGCACCACGGTCCAGGCGGCGGCATAGTAATTCTCCCTAATCATGAAGTAGATAGGAATCAATACCTGTGACATCTGCCACACAATGCCCACCACTATGTTGAGGGCATCACGGCCGCCGTCTTTGTTAGGCACAAACGTGGGGTCCTCGGCCATGACTTCGCGCTTGATAGGTCCCCAGAAGCCCCACGGGCGGGTCTCGCGGTAGTAGTTTTTCACAGCCTCGCGGTTAGGCAGCGGCGCCAGGTACGTACCCAGCAAACAGCCAATCAGAGAGAACAGCAGAATGATGGGGAACACATAGATGTCTACAATCTCAGGGAACACGAACAGCTTGATGGTTGAAGCAATGAGTCCGAACAGCATGCCATAGAAATAGCCGTAGCCGGTGAAGCGCCACCACACCCACTTGAGCAGGTTAGCCGCCACGTAGCCGCCGTACAGGGCCGAGGTAATCCAAAGCGTGAGTTTATTCAAAGAGCCCGCATTGAACCCGAACACAATGCCCACCATCACCAGCACAATAGACGAGATGATGCTCAGGCGCACGTACTTCTTATCTGAGGCTTTGTCATTGATGTATTTGCGGTAGATGTCGTTCACAATGTAGGCCGGGGCTGAGTTTACGAAGGCCGAGAACGTGCCCATGAACGCCGCCAGCAGACCAGCCAAAAGCAAGCCTCTGAACCCGTCTGGCACAAACTTGTTGATAGCGAACGGCAAGATTTTCTCAAAGTCCATGTTCGCGCCCATGCCGTTGAGTTCAGGCACCAGGTACACCAGCGCCAGCACTGCAAACCCGGCAATCATGAGGTACCGCGGAATGTACATCACCCAGATGGTGGTGAAGCTCATCTTGGCGGCCTCAGACGGCGTGCGCGCCGAAAGCACGCGCTGCATGTCATAAGACGGCACCGGACCAGCAATAGACGCGAAGATTCCCTTGAACAGCATCATCATGAACAGCAGCCCGAAGAGGTCAAAGCCATCGGTTTCCAGCTTTTGGTTCACCGCCGGGAACGGTGTATTGCTCCAATCCAGGTTCAGGTTCCAGCCAAAGGTCAGGTCTTTCCAGCCCGCCGGGATGGCCGCGTTGATTTGCTCGGCGCTTACCGAGGTATAGGCCACGTACCCAATCACAAAGCACGAGATGGTCATGATGATGAACTGCAGAATCTCAGTGGCCACCACGCTGTACATGCCGCCTTTCACGGTGTAGAGGGTGGTAATAGCGCAGATGATCAAGGCATACGAACGCTCCGAAGACACAAACCAGTCACCCAGGTAGAAGCTCATGTCCCAGGGCAAAATGGTGGTGCACAGTTTGCCTATCCCTTCAAAAAAGTAGGCGATAAACCCAAGTACGCTAATCACGGCAAAGGCCACAATGATGATGTGTGAAAGCTTGGCTCCTTTGCCGTCACCAAAACGGAAGGTTATCCACTGCGCGCCGGTCATTACTTTGGAGCGGCGCATCCAGATGGCCAGGAACACAAACACGAACACCTGGTTCCAGACCGGCCAGAGCCACGGAATCCAGGCGCTTTTGAGGCCGTAGACAAACAGAATCATCACCGTCCACATAGTGCCAGACACGTCAAACATACCCGAGGCATTGCTCAGCCCCAGGTAGTACCATTTCATAGTATTGCCCCCCAAAAAGTAGCTCTGCATATCTTTAGAAGCCCTTTTGGAGATGTAGAACCCAATGCCCAAGATGCCCACGATGTAGGCAAAGATGATGGCAATATCTAGTACACTTAAATTCATTCTAATTTAATTATTGGGCAGTTTGTTAGTTTCGTTTGTCAGTTCTCAAGGATAATTAGGTGCGCCAGAACCAGCCTTTGCGGGTGGTAAAAGCTGTGACGGCCACCACGGCGCCGGTAATCACAAAAGTTTTCACCACACCCAGGTACACATTGGTTTCGCGCAGGGCCTCCAGCCCGACAGAGAGGTGCGTGAGCGCCAGCAGCGGAGACACCAGGAAACCCGCGGCCACGTACGCCACCATGGGGTTCTGGCCCGACTGGATAATGGATTTCCAGAGCAGGTTTTGGGAGAGTTTCTGCGAAAGCAGTTCGCAGAGAATGTACGCCGAAAACCCAAGGCCGCTGGTTAGAAACCAGAAGCTGTAAGAAGACGGGTCTTTCTTGATGCCGCCCTCATAGGGTTCAAACGCGAGGCCCAGGAATAGGAAGAATATGCCCCAGCCAAAGAGTTTCTGGAACAGCTGCTCCTGCACTGTAAGTGGTTTGCGCAGGAGCCACAGCCCCGCCGCGCACAACGCGGCATCCAGGGCCAGCGTGAGGCCTATCTGGCGGGTGTACAGGCCGTACAGGTTAGTTACCAGCAACGCGAAGCAAACCAACCCCAGCCAACCTCTGGAAACACCCGCTCCGGCAGAAGCATCTGTGCTGCGGTATTTCACCAGCAGATCACCCAGCACCGAGCCGGGCAGCACAATGCAGAGGTATTTCAGGAACATGAACTGGTACATCCACTTCACAGAAGGGTGAAAGTCCCAGATCACGCTAGTCCAACTGCCTTCCAGGTCATGTGTGAGCCTAATGGCGGCAAAAAACGCCAGCGCGCCCATGCGCAGCAGCAGGTTGTGGCGGGTGATAATCCAGATGATGGACCCGAACACCGCCATGTTGGCCAGCACCACAATAATGATGTCGTTGCGGCTTTTGTCAAAGGTAAAGTCAGTGAACATCAGGTGCGCGCCCAGTAACGCGGCAATCAGGGCAAAGCCTGCTATTTTCAATCCTGTTGCTTGGCCGCTGCCCAACTTAGGGAACCGCATGAACACCAGGAAAAAACACCCGAAGGTGAGCAGCGACGTGAGTTGGTTCACCCAGCCCGGCCCTTGCAGCCCGAACCAGCTCAAATGCCGGATCACCACCGCAAAGAACAGCAGCAGCGCCCCGCGCTTGAACACGTTCAAGAGCACCTCAGCCCATTGCCCCTGCTCCAGTTTCTTGCCCATGGCCAGCGGGAACGCCGCCCCCATGGAAAACAGGAAAAACGGAAACACCAGGTCTACCCACGTAATGCCGGGCACCTCTGGGGTATAAGTAAAATTGGGCGGACCCACCTGCGCATGGAACATCCAGCCTGGCCACGGCGCCTCATGCGGAAACACCCCGGAGAACACCATGCCAATAATAGCCAAACCCCGCAGCGCATCTATGCCCAACGCCCGTGCAGCCGTAGGCTTTCCCACAGCAGCGGGAGCTTCAGCAAATGGTTTTGGTTTAAGGGTTGGAGTGGCAAGTAGAGCCATAGCGAATGGTGTTTAAGGCGTGTGTCTTGGGTCTGGTATACTACTTATTTCAAAATATTGACAGGAGCATCTCCTCCCGTATTTCTAATTATCACCCTGCCCGGCCCTGGCTAACAATAACGCCATGTGTGGTGAACGCCCGCTGTTGACCAGAAGCTTCAAGCAGGAATGATAATCAGGACAAGAATGCCGAAGCACTTCTTGCTCTTTTTGCCCTGTTTTCCAAAAAACAGGGCAAAAACAGACTTTTTACTATTCTTTTAAACCGCGTTTCAGCTCAGCCCACCAGCCTTCATTGATCACGTGCACAATGTCAAAGACCATGGCCCCGTCAGATTTGGCGCGGCACATTTTCAAGGCTTTCACAAACTGCTCAGGGTGCCCAATGTATTGGTCCACGTACACACCGGCGTACACCGGCACTTTGCCTTTGGTGATCTTCATGGCCATTTCGGCGGAACCTTCCACGGTGTACCAGTCTTCTTTGCCTTTGCCCTGACCCGCCTCGGTGCGGTTCACAGTGTTCACGTCAATATTCTTGGCTTCAGACTTGGCTACCTCAAAGTAGTAGCTGCCGGTGGTGTACAGGTCCAGCGCCTCGGCGTAGCCGAAGTTCTTGTAGTTAGGCGTGGCCCAGCTGTAGGTCTGAGACGGGTCATACTCCTTGCTGGCCCAGTTCACGCCCACTTCATAATAAGTAGGGTACCAGGAGCCGGTGTAATCCCCGAAGATGAGTTTGGGGTTGATTTTCTTAAGCTCGGCGCGGGCCTCGTAGATGAAGTCATGGATCACCTTGGCACGCCACTCAATCCACTGCTTGTACAGCGGGCCAGGAACGCGTTCGGGCTTGCCGTCTTTGGTTTTGGCGTCTTTGGAGTACGTGTAAATGTCTGCCGGGAAGTTGGTCACAGCTTTGCCGATGTATTTCTCAAACAGCTTTCTGGAAGCGTCTGAGAAATCTGCCTCAATGCCGTCATAGCGCACGCGGTCCAGCACCACCCCGTCCAGTTTGGGGTATTTGCTCACCAGTTCTTTCAGGATGGAAAGCTCGTATTTCTGCACCTCAGGCAAAGCCGGGTTCACCATGGCCGAGTATTTGTGCTTGAGGGTGCTGATGGGTTTCATACCCTCAGCCGTGTAATTCAATGACTGCCAGTTTTTCTTGGCCGGGTCTGTGAACACCGGTCCGCGGCTGAAGTGGTTGTGGCCCGCCACAAAGATGTTGGTAGACGCGTGTACTGTCATGCCCAGTTTGTGCGCTTCTTCAATGAAAGCGGTGAGCAGATCAAATTTTTCGGTTTTGGTGAAACCCGCCCACTCGTTCATCACGGGTGCAATCTGGCTGGGGTACAGCACCTCGCCTGAGATGGGTTTTACGTCTACAATCACATCGGTCACGCCGGCGTCTTTTGACTTGGCCAGGTAATACTTCACTGAGTCCTGGTAAGAGAACCGCTTGAAGTTGGCAGTGGCGTCAAAGTACAGCAGGTTGCGGCCTTTGGCGTTGGCCATGGGGTTGGGATTGGCTTGCGCCGAGGGGGCGGCGGGAGTGGCTGACTGTGGTTTGGAGCACATGCTCAGGGAAGCCATCAAAGCAGCCCCAATCACCGGTACAAATATTTTTTTCATGTAAGCGAAATTTAAAACAGAGTACTACCAGGAAGCGTGCAAAGACGCTTCAACTGTTATTTCCTGTTTTTGGCCTTCTTTTCATGAAAAAGAGCAAAAACAGGAATTTGATTAATTCCAGCCGGTGTTTTGGCTGAGGGTTTTGCTCAGGTCACGCTCGCGCTGCGGAATAGGCAACAGGTAATGCTTGGCCTCAAAGAGGCGGTTGTCCCGCTTGAAGCGCAGGGCCGCAGAAGCCGTATAGTCTGGAATGCTGTTCAGGTCGTGCTTATCTGTGAGTTTGAAGTTTGGCGTGGCCGGTACGTTGGCGGGGTTCAGCGCGGCCCCGTACACCGGCCCCGGCATCACCAGCTCAGCGATCTGCCAGCGGCGGATGTCAAACCACCGGAACCCTTCTAACGCCAGTTCCACGGTACGCTCCCGGCGCACCAGTTCCTGCAGTTCCCGCTGGTTGCCCGCAATAGAGGCATCCACATTTGGCTGACCAGCTCTGGCACGCACTTTATTGAGCGCGTCAATGACTGTATTGTCTATCTGGCCCAATTCAATTTTGGCCTCAGCGTAGGTGAGCAGAATCTCGGCGTAGCGCATAAAGATCCAGCTTACCTTGGAGGTGAAGAGGGTTTCATCTGAGAAGCTGTATTTGGCCCACAGGTACCCAACCCCGTTTTTCACCGGCCCAAACGCGTTAGAGAAGTCACCGTTGGTTCTAGTCACCCAGGCCCCGTTTTCCAGGAAATTGGTTTTGTCACTGTAAATGTTGAAAACGGCGGTTTGCTTGTTCTCTGTGATGGTATCACCGTTCATGACCACCGTGTATTTCAGGCGCTTGTCTCGGTTAAGACGCGGTTTGGAAGAATCATACACCTGTGACTCGTCTATCCGTTTGCCGTCTTTGCCTTCAAACATGTCTACCAACCGCTGGGTAGGGAAACGGCCTGACTGCCCGCCCAAGCTTCTGGACCCGTGGCCCAACGGCACATAGGTAATGGAATTGGTGTACGCATCTGAGTAGAGGAGCTCAAACATGATCTCCTTGTTCACATTAGCTTTCTGCCCCGCCGTAGTAAACAGATCCTGGAACTTGGGGTTGAGATCTAATCCGGCATTTGCCATCACTAACTGAGCACTGGCGGCAGCCGTCTCGTAGTCTTTGTTGTAAAGCGCAATTCTGGCTTTGAGGCCATAGGCCACGGCTTTGTTGAGCCTGCCTCTTTCTTGGGTCGCCCAATTCAGGGCTGGGGCTGCCTCCTCCAGTTCTTTGTAGAGAAAGCTCACCACCTCGGCCTTGGGTGTGCGGGTCTGGGTATAGAATTCCTCCGGTGCAAGTGGCTTGGTGATCAAAGGCACGTCTCCGTACATGAACACCAGGTGGTAATAGGCGAATGCTCTCAGCACCCGGGCCTCGGCCTGAATTCTGTTATAGGTTGCTTCCGGCACATTGCCCTTGCCTGCTTCCATGCCGGCAATTAGGTTGTTGGTTCTTTGTATGGTGGTATAGGCGAAATTCCATAAACTGGACACGGAACCGTTGTTCACATCAAACACCCCGGCGGCATTGCCCTGGTTACGCTCCACCCCAATGTCGGTCCAGTGGTCAAAGAATACCTGGAACGGAACAGTGGCGCTCTCCCACCTGATGGAACTATATGCCCCGGTGAGGCCGGCGTTCATCTCTACCTCTGTCTGCAGGAAGGTGGCCGTGGTGGGGGTATCTAATGGTACCTGGTCCAGAAAATCATTGCAGGCAGGCAGCAAAGACATGGACAGGCACAAACTCGCTATATATAAAACCTTTTTCTTCATCTTCTTAGTCCTTAGAATTTGATGTTCATCCCGAAGGTGAATGTTTTCATGATGGGGTAGAAATCACCGGTATTGTCGTTGATCTCCGGGTCAAAACCTGGGTAGAAGTTGTCCCAGGTGAAGAGGTTCTGGGCACTGGCGTAGAATCTCCAGGAGCTGATTTTTACTTTTTTGGTCAGTGTCTGTGGCAACGTGTAGCCCAGTACCACGTTTTTCAACCGCAGGTAAGCGCCAGACTTGATCCAGTAAGACGAAGGCCGGTAGTTAGGATTGTCAGACACATTCTTTATGCTCAGCTGTGGGTAAGCGGCCCCGGTGTTCTCAGGCGTCCAGAAGTCTTTCTGGAACTCATACATGGTACCCTGGAAGCCACCGGAGTAGAACGGCTGCACGCCGGTACCAGACATGTAGTTGTCACGCTTGCCTATGCCCTGAAAGAAAACGGTGGCGTCAAAACCTTTGTACTGGGCGGCAAAGTTGGCGCTGTACTCATACCGTGGCATAGAGTTGCCCAACACTACGCGGTCATAGGTGTCAATCACGCCGTCTGGAATTCCGTTAGGGCCGCTCACATCGCGGTACTTCACGTCACCGGGTTTGTTGCCGGTAATACGCGGAGAGGAGTTTACCTCATCCTGGCTCTGGAACAGGCCTTCGGCGATATAGCCATAGTAAGAATTGTAGGAATAGCCCTCACGGCCAATCAGGTTTCCGGTCACGTACTCCTGCCCATTCAGGTTGGTCACCTCGTTTTTCACGTCTGAGAGGTTAGCCGTTATCTGGTAGTGGAAATCCTTGATATCATCTTTCCAGGTCACGCCCAGTTCCCAACCCGTGTTGCGCATGGTACCGGCATTCACATAAGGGGCGGCCGCACCTACGTAGTTAGGAATAGGAATGCGCTGGAGCATGTCCTCAATGTCGCGGCTGAAATAGTCAGCGGTGATGGTGAGTTGGTTGTTCAGCAACCCAAAGTCAGCGCCTATGTCAAAGATTTTGGAGGTTTCCCACAGAATGCCCCGGTTGGGGGTATCTAACAGCACATACCCTGGGCTAACGGAGTTATTGAAGAAATAATTATAAGCATTGCCGGCGGCATAAGAAGGGTAGGTAGGATAAAAGCCAAAGGTACTGTTCCCCAGGTTCTGGTTGCCCAAAGCACCGTAAGAAGCCCTGATTTTCGCCTCATTTACTACGTTAGAGATGCCTTCCCAGAACTTCTCCTGGGAAACACGCCAGCCGGCAGAGATAGACGGGAACATGCCCCAGCGGTTGCCATCCTGGAATCTGGAAGAGGCGTCCCAGCGGCCGTTCAGCTCCAACAGGTATTTCTCGTCATAGTTATAGGCTACGCGGCTGTAGAGAGACACCATGGTCTGGCGTCTGCCACCAGACAAAGCTATCTGTGTGGCAGGGTCGCCGCTGCTGAGGTACGGTAGATCTGGCGTCAGCAAATTGGCACGGGACCCGTTGATGAAATTGTAGATATTGTCTTCTGTGCTAAAACCGCCCAGCAAGGTAAGATTATGTTTCCCGAAAGACTTGTTGTACGTAGCCTGCGTACGGAACAGGTCTTGCCCAATATCTGTAGACATGTCTGAGATAAAGGAGTTAGGCGGATAGAGGGTTTTCAGTTTCAGCACATTGTTTACCAAGTCCGGCTCATACACCTGGTATTGTCTGATCAGGTTGGTGCTCCGCTCATTGGCTCTGTTGATGCTGTAAGTGGCAAATAGCTCTAGGCCTTCAATAGGAGTGTAGCGCAAGGTTCCGCTGATGATTCTGGAATTGGTGATTTTGTCATTGAACCCTGAGGCCTCAGCCTGCGCAATGGGGTTACGGTTTTCCCAGCCGGCACCGTACTCACCGGTGTTGAATCTGCCGGGCACATACGCGGGCAAACCAATGGCCTGCCGGATGAGGAACCCAGGGGAAGAATCTCCCGGCCAGGTTCTGTCACCACGGTTCATGACCAAGTCCATGGAAGCCGTCAACCCTTTGGCCAGTTCCATGTCGGTATTGAACCGGAAGTCTATCCTTTTGTAGTTGGTGTTTTGGGTAAGTCCGTTCTGGTTAAGATAAGAACCAGAGGCAAAGGTCTTGATTTTGTCTGTGCCGCCAGTTAGGATGAGGTTATGGCTCTGCATAGCCCCGTTATTAGACAACACTTCGTCTACCCAGTCTGTATTGAAGAGAGAGAAATTGTCTGGTCCGGTAGCCTCATAGCGGGCAATGGCATCTGTGAAAGAAGGCCGGTTGCCGTCGTTTACCTGGGCAATGTCAAAATACTTCATGTGGTCCAGGGCGTTCACCTTGTCTGGCATGTTGGTGGCTTTTTGCCAACCGGCGTACATGTTGTACTGCACGTTAATGCCCTTTGCGCTGCCCCGCTTGGTAGTAATAAGCACTACCCCGTTTGCTGCTTTTGAACCGTATACCGCCGCCGCGGCGGCGTCTTTCAGAATAGAGATGCTTTCAATGTTGTTGGGGTCAATGGCATCTAAGCTCATCTCCACGTTGTCTACCAGCACCAATGGATTACTGCCGGCGGCAATAGAACCTAACCCTCTGATCCGGATGGTAGGGGAATCACCGCCCGGCAAGCCGGACTGCTGCTGCACGTTTACCCCGGGGGCAATCCCCTGCAAGGCCAAACCGGTAGAGGCCACGGGGCGTTTGGTCAACTCCTGTCCTTCCACCACAGACACTGACCCGGTCAGGTTCACCTTCTTTTGGGTTCCGTACCCTACCACCACTACTTCGCCAATTTGTTTGGCGGCGTCTTTCAACACTATGGTTAATGCGCTGTTTCCCTGTACCGCCACTTCCTGTGACTCATAGCCAATGTAATTAAATACCAGCACTGGATTTGCCTCCGTCACTTGCACATTGAAACGGCCCTCCACATCAGTAGATGAACCATTGGTGGTGCCTTTCACAATGACAGAGACGCCAGGCAAAGGCACTTTAGCGGCATCTGTCACGACTCCTGTCACTGTTCTACTCTGCGCCATTACGGTCACAGACGCACAGAATATTATAAAAACGTGAAGCATAAGAGCAACAAGAAGTTTCTTGCAAATTGCCCCTCCTGGTGGGTTTACCATCATTTTGTTAGTTTGGCGTGAGAAAAGGATTGTGGTGATTAATAAAAGAGTTATTGCCCTACAGGTTGACCGTCAAAATTGATTTTCACGGCAAATGGGTTTAAGAGACGGTCTACCAGCAACGCAGCCTCGCGGCGGTTTAACTCAAGCTCAGGTGATGCGGCTCTGTTTAGTTGCAAGGCACCGTATTCAGCGGCTACTTTGTCATAAGTGACAGCAGAATTCACTGTACCCAGAATTTCGCCCAGAAACTTGAGGGTAAGATTGGCACCTGAGGCCTGAAAGGTTTTCAAGGCTTCATAATAAGGCTTAAGGCCAGATACCAGTTCGTATTCGCTCACGGGGCGCTCTGGATAGAACCACGTTTGGTTCGCCCATTTGTACGGCAGCCCGGTTCCTTTTAAGATGCCGGTGGCGCCTATGCGTTGCAGGGCAGCAAAATGGGGATCCTGCGGCTTCACGTCAATGTACGGCATGAGGTAGGCTTTAGAATCTAACAGGGCCTGCTGCACCTCGCGTATGTTCACATCTTTAGGCTGCACGTTGTTTTTTAGCGCCACGGCCGCCAATGCGCCAGCCGCCTGGCCAATACCCAGCACTACCGGCTGCAGACGGGTAGCCCCGTTCACTATGTTGGTCACCCCAATGCTCTTCTCTGCTACAATCAAACCGTCTACCCCCTGCGGAATCAATGAACCCAGGGGCACATTGTAAGAGGGCACTTTGATTTTCACAAAGTCAATGGCGGGGGCATTGGGGTTCTTGAGGTGATGGTGGTCAATGGTATAATCCCCAACGGCTATGCCAGTACGGTAATACGCCTCTTTCTGGTCATAGGGCTTTGCGACATGCTGCAGGGCGAATTGCGCCAAGCCTTTTACCCTCCTAGACTCACGGTGGTACGGAATCATAGGGAAATCATCTTTGGTAGGGAACTCATCTTGGGCTATGCCAAAATTCCTGAACCCGAGCTCTGTCTGCAGATAATACACAAAGCGCAAGGTGTGCAGCTTGGCTTCTTTTAAAGCCTCTGCCCGCTCTGCAGGTGTTTTCTCAATAATATTCAGGTAAATATCATTCCCGCATTTAGGCCAGTTGATCATGTACTTGCCATTGGGCAGCTTGCCGTAGCCCATCATCTGGAGGCAGTTGTTGTTGGGGCCGCCGTCAGCGGCGGGGTCAGACACGTCACAGGCGCAGTCAAATTCTTTAGGGTTGTACCCCGCCGGTTTCTTAATGGTCTTGTCTACGCCCTTAGGGTATTCTTTCAAAACCACTACATACGTCATGTCTTGAATGATGTCATTGGCCTGCTCCGGGGCAAACTCCTCACCGGTCTCCTGCCTGCTGTCCATGCCAATGTCATATTTGGCACCGGCTTTGGCCATCACATCACCCAACTCTGTGGCGTCAATGATTAATTTCGCTTCTATGGTACGGGTTTTCTTACCGTTTTTCACGGTAACCGTCCACCCCGCCCCTTTTTTCTTCACATCTTGCCAGGTGGTGTTGTACCAGATGGTAAGGTTCTTCTCATTGGCCAACTCTTTAAGCATTCTGTTCCCTATGCTGGGCTCAAACAGGGTATTACTTACCCATCCTGTCTCTACCGCCGCCGGGCCGCCATAATAGTTGTACAGTTTCTGCCGGAACTCCCCCCATAACCCAGACGGCATCTGGTGGTTGCCATCAATGGCGGCTACCCCTGCGGCCGTCAGCATGCCGCCCAGCCACTCGGTTTCCTCCACAATAAGAACTTTGGACCCCATTCTGGCGGCCTGCACTCCCGCGGTTGTGCCACTGGCACCCCCACCAATGATCAATAAATCTGTTTTAACCTGAGCAAAGGCTGCTGGGGAGCCCAGAAAGCACAGTAACGATGCTAGAAGTATGGTTAACCTGTTTGAAAACATGATGCATTTTTATTTCTCCTCTAAAGTAGTAATAAAAATTATTAACCTAAAATAACTTATTAAAATTCTTTATTAAGTGGCCGTTTTTTTACGGTGTTGATAAAAACCAAGGAAAAGCTGGGGAGAAATTATTAATATTATCTCTTGGTTCTGCTGCTTCCTTTTTGAAGAGCTAAAAAGTAGCATTCTTATATAATATGATCTATCCACTATATTATCTAATATGACAAAAACTTTCTTTGAGGAAATTAACAGCAATAGTCCTACTGGGGTGGCATACAAAAATGTAAACCTCAAGAAGAAGGTTATCTCTTACTTTGCGAACACCGGTAATGCCACCATTGCAGAACTGGGGAAGGAGCTAAATCTAAGCATACCCAAGATCACCAGCCTGCTTGGGGACCTGATACAGGATGGTCTGGTACGCGACCACGGCAAAATAGACTCTACCGGCGGCAGAAAGCCCAATGTCTATGGCCTTGCCCCAGATTCTGGCTTCTTTTTAGGGATTGATGTGAAAAGAAACCATATCAATATTGGTCTTACTGATTTCCAGAAGAACCTGGTCAGCAGCATTGAGAAGTACGCCTACCGCCTTAGCAACAATGAGGAATCTCTGCAGGAGCTTTGCCAGATCATCAATGACTTTATAAAAAAGCTCCCAATCCCTAAAGAAAAGATTTTAGGCATTGGCATTAACCTTACAGGGCGGATCAACTATTCTAAAGGCTACAGCTACAGCTTTTTCCACTTCTATGAAGACCCGTTAAGCCAAGTCATAGAGTCACAGGTGGGCATCAAAGTCTTTCTGGAAAACGACTCCCGGGCCATGGCCTACGGCGAGTTCTGCTCTGGCGTAGTGAACAATGAAAAAGACGTGCTCTTTTTGAACCTGGATTACGGTCTAGGCATGGGGGTCATGATCAATGGCCAGCTTTATTATGGCAAATCAGGCTATTCTGGTGAATTTGGCCACATGCCCCTGTTCCAGAACGAGATTATTTGCAAGTGCGGCAAAAAAGGGTGTCTGGAAACCGAAGGATCAGGGTGGGCGCTTATTGAAATGTTTAAAGAGAGAATTCAGGCTGGCGCCACCACCCTTATTGCACGGGAAGGCTTTAAGCCAGAAGATCTAAAACTGGAAGACATTATAGAGGCCGCCCAGAATGATGACGTGCTGGCCATTGAACTGATTGCTAAAGTTGGTGAGAAAATAGGCAGAGGAATTGCCCTGCTCATTAACATTTTCAACCCAGAACTGGTGATTTTAGGAGGAAGCCTCTCTTCAACAGAAGAATACATTCTGCTCCCTATCAAGAGCGCCATTAATAAATACTCCTTGAGTTTGGTAAACAATGACACGCAGTTAAAAGTGTCAAATTTAGGTGAGGAATCTGGCGTTATTGGGGCATGTCTCCTGGTACGCCACAGATTGTTAGCCTTAGAGCATATTTAGCAGATAGTCTGGGTTGGCCAAAGTATAGAACAGATGCCCCTTGCATCTACTTCTTGATACTGCTGAAACTGCTTTTTCTGAGCATGGCTTTGCTTTTGCCAACAAATAGAAAAAGAAGCGGTGCTTTTTTAAATAGAGGCGCTCCGCAAGTTCATGATTTCTGTTTTCGCCTGTTTTTTGAGAAACAGGCCGAAAACAGAAATGGCGGCATTTTAAAATCGGGATGTTGCCACCTTTTCCCGGCAGCACTAAAACCGCCATTACCATCACAGTTGAATATATTATAACTGAGCTGTTTAGGGTTCTTGAAACTGCCTATAGATGGGCTGCGATGTGATTTTTTCACGTTCTGGCAATTCTGTCATAGAACGCCAGAAGAGTGGCCCTTGGCAAGCATCACCATTGCCGGTTCTTAGATGAGTTTCTCCCTGTCCATGTGCTGCTTCTCCCAATGCTGCCAACCCCTGAAGCGGGCTGGTCTGGTGCTGGTCCTCTTTTTGATCTTCGGCGCAGCCGATGCCCAGAGCGTGGACATGGACATTGCTGCGTGCCAGGGCGTGTACAACCTATGCCATGCAGACCACATAGGAATGCGCGACTCAGCATGTGTACCTCTGCACGAGCAATCATTCCCCTACCCCTTCAAAGGGGACAATCAGATACTGTGCGCATCTGGTTTGGCAGAAACATAGAACCACTGCACTCCCGTTTCTGGCCTGTTTTTCTGAAAACAGGCCAGAAACGCATATTTTTTGCGGCAAACACGTAAGAAGCAAAGCTGTATACATTTCTGAATATATTTGTGTACCTTAACTACTTCTGAAACTATAAACCCACTATGAGAAAAGTATTGCTTTACTTCTTCGGCTTGCTGGTACTGGCCTCCCAGACTTCCTGCGGCTATAACACCATGGTAGAACTGGACGAGCAGGTGTCTGGCCAATGGGGCCAGGTGCAGAACGCCTACCAACGCCGCGCTGACCTGGTGCCCAACCTGGTGAACACCGTGAAAGGCGCCGCCAACTTTGAGAAGGAAACCCTCACCCAAGTGATGGAAGCCCGCGCCCAGGCCACCAGCGTAAACTTGAACGCCGACCAGCTCACCCCAGAGAACATCCAGAAGTTTCAGGCGGCGCAGGGCCAGTTGAGCGGCTCGCTTTCGCGCCTTTTGGCCACCGTTGAAGCCTACCCAGACCTGAAAGCCAACCAGAACTTTCTGGAGCTGCAGGCCCAGCTGGAAGGCACAGAGAACCGCATCTCTGTGGAGCGCAACAAATTCAACACCGTGGTGCAGGAGTACAACACCTACATCAGGTCGTTCCCGCGCAACATCTACGCCGGCTGGTTTGACTTTGAGAAGAAAGGCTACTTTGAGGCAGATGCCGGTGCCCAGAAAGCGCCTACCGTACAGTTCTAATGCGTAGCAAGTAGCACGTATTACGTAGCAAGACGATGGTTTCTGTTTTCGGGCTGTTTTAGCTAAAACACCGAAAACAGAAATTCCCCTTGACTCAGAATTCATAACTCAAGACTCAGAACTCTCCAAACATGCCCCGCGACGTTATAACCGAGGCCGATGAGGCCGTGATTGTGCAGGCCATTCAGGAGGCGGAACGCAACACCTCTGGCGAGATACGGGTGCACATTGAAGAAACCTGCGAGGGCCACATGCTGGACCGCGCCGCCCAGGTTTTTGCCTACCTGCACATGCACCAGACCAAACTGCGCAACGGCGTGCTGTTTTACGTGGCCATGAAAAGCCACAAGTTTGCCGTGCTCGGTGACGCCGGCATCAACGCCGTGGTGCCTAAGAACTTCTGGGAAGAGATCAATAAAGTGGTCATTGCTGATTTCAAGCAAGGCAAGTACGCCGAAGGCCTGAGCAAAGGCATTCAAATGGCCGGAGACCAGCTCAAAAGTTACTTCCCGTACGCCGGTGACCACAAAGACATCAATGAACTGTCTGATGACATCTCCTTTGGGAGAGACATGGGCAAGGAACCAACCACATGAGAAAAACCACCTTACTTCTGGGCTTGCTGTGGCTATGGGCGGTTACCGCATGGGCGCAGGATTTTCCGCCCAGGCCCAACCCGCCAAGGCTGGTCAATGACCTGGCCAACATTCTCTCACCAGAGGAAGAACAGGCGCTGGAGCAGAAACTGGTCAATTACAATGACAGCACCTCTACCCAGATTGCCATTGTCAACATCACCTCCATTGGGCCTTATGATATTTCTGACTATGCCTTTCGGCTGGCCGAACAATGGGGTATAGGGCAGAAAGGCAAAAACAACGGTATTCTCATCATCACGGCCGTACAGGAGCGCAAAGTGTTCATTGCCACCGGCTACGGCATGGAAGGCGTGGTGCCAGACGCCATTGCCAAACGCATCACCGAGTACACCATCAAGCCCGAGTACCAGCAAGGCCGCTACTACGCAGGTCTGGACAAAGGCACCAGCTTCATCATTGACGTGGCCAGCGGCGAATACAAAGCCGACCCGCGTGACCGGCAGGGCGAGGGGGAAGGCGGGTTCTCTATTCTCTGGGTCATCATTGGTGTCATGATCCTTATCTTCATCATTAGCCGCAGAGGCGGTGGCGGCCGCGGCGGAAGACGCAGTTCCCGCACCCTGGGCGGCCCGTTCTTCCCGCCTGTCATCTTCGGGGATTTCTCCGGCGGCCGCGGCATTTTTGGCGGCGGGGGCGGTTTTGGGGGAGGAGGCGGTGGCTTCGGTGGTTTTGGCGGCGGGAGCTTTGGCGGCGGCGGCGCCGGGTCTGACTGGTAACTAGTCTGTTTCCGCGCTGCGGAAGATTAATCTGAGAAACGCGTTTTCGGCCTGGTTTTCAGAAATCAGGCTGAAAACGCTTTTCTTTTCTGCCGCAAGTTTGAGCGCAGCGGTAACTTGTGGCTGCACATGGTGTCAGTTTTCAACTGACGAATTTCATTCACAGATTAATCAACTTCTCCAACTTCCGCCAGTTGAAAACTGGCTGTCATTTCTACTCCAAGTTACCGCTACGCTCAAACTTGAAGTAGGCGAAGTGCGCCTGCTCCAAACCTCGCAGTGTCTTCCAGACCTGCGAGTGTCTGCGCCAACTGCAGCTTCAACTGCATTGCCCTCCTCCTAACCTTCTCCCAGAGGGAGTAGGAACACCGCTTTCTTGTTTTCAGCCTGTTTTTGGGAAAACAGGCTGAAAACAAGAAAGCCAACTCTTGCGAGTCGGCTTTCTGTTAGACAAATGTGCTGGGAGAGCACATTTGCACATTAATCAATTAGTACATTATTCCGCGTTGCGGTTTAGGCAGTTCAGGTCTTCAAAGGCTTCTTTCAGGCGGGCCACAAAGGTTTCTTCGCCGGCGCGCAACCATACGCGGGGGTCGTAGTGCTTTTTGTTAGGGCTGTCTTCGCCGTCTGGGTTCCCGATCTGACCCTGCAGGTAGTCTTTCTTCTTCTCGTAATAGCCGCGTACGCCGTCCCAGAAGGCCCATTGCATGTCAGTGTCAATGTTCATCTTGATGGCACCGTACTCAATGGCCTCGGTGATTTTCTCTTTCTCAGAGCCAGAACCGCCGTGGAACACGAAGTTCACCGGGTTAGGGCCCGTACCGAATTTCTGCTGGATATAGTCCTGGGAGTTTTTCAAAATCTCAGGGCGAAGCTCTACGTTACCGGGCTTGTACACGCCGTGCACATTGCCAAAGGCCGCGGCCACGGTGAAACGATGGCTTACTTTGCCTAATTCTTCATAGGCGTAGGCCACGTGCTCAGGCTGGGTGTACAGGTGCGCGCTGTCTACATCAGAGTTGTCAACACCGTCTTCCTCACCGCCGGTCACGCCAAGTTCAATCTCAACGGTCATGCCCAGTTTGGCCATGCGCGCCAGGTACTTGGCAGAGATCTCAATGTTTTCCTCAATGGGCTCCTCAGACAGATCCAGCATGTGCGAACTGAACAGGGGCTTGCCGTGCTGCGCGTGGAACTTCTCACCGGCGTCTAGCAGACCGTCAATCCAGGGGAGGAGTTTCTTGGCGGCGTGGTCAGTGTGCAGAATCACCGGCACCCCGTAGGCCTCTGCCATCTGGTGTACGTGGTGGGCACCAGAGATAGCGCCGGCAATAGCGGCCGCCTGGCCGTCATTGTTCAGGCTCTTGCCTGCATAGAATTGGGCTCCGCCCTGGGAAAACTGAATGATGACAGGAGAGTTCACCGCCTTGGCTGTTTCCAACACCGCGTTGATGGAGTTGGTGCCAATCACGTTCACGGCCGGAAGCGCGAAGTTGTTCTCGTTAGCGTACTTGAATAATTCCTGCACTTCGTCTCCGTGCAGAACGCCAGATCTAAATTTAGGCATGGTTTAGCTAGTTTTGGTCTACTAGCAAAACTACCAAATTATTGGTTAGGTTCTAAGAATTCTTCTTGCGGGTTAACTTCTCGTATTCCCGGGCGGCGGCGGCATCATGTCTGGCGTGGTAGGCATCATAGTAACTGAACGCCAAGGCCGTTCCCCAGCCCAACGTTACCCACGCCGGCCAGGGCAGGCCGCTGTAGTGGCTCTGGTACGTGCTGTTGAAATACCACAGCGCCCACAGAAACGCGTTCACAACCAGGTACGAAGATACATGGCGCTTGAACGCCACCCGCTTCTTCGCAATCTTCCAGAGGGTTTTGTCTCTTTCGGCTTCCATCTTTGAAGAGGTATATAGTAATGTTTGAATATAACGGAAGAATCAATAAAGTGTTCTTTTCTCCACATCAATTTAGGGTTAGTTGCTGCTGGTTTGGCGTTGTTTTGGAAAAAGTAGGTCAGAAACGGGAAGCAGGATTTTCAGGATGAACTTTGACTTACAGGATTGGGTCACCTGTTAACAACGTTATCTGTGGGCCTGATGAATAGTTAAGGGCAGGTGGTTGGGAGAAGGAACTGACGCGAGACTGGAGTCTCGTGTCAAGGAATGGGGCGATTCTCCAGACTCGCCGGGAGCCACGGGGAGATCAGCCATGCGTAAAGCCCACCCCTAACCCCTCCCGGGAGAGAAGTTGTCCGGCATGCGTGGGGCAAGTGCCGTGTGACCGTACCTCAGCAATACGTGCTCTCCTGTGTAAACACCCCCCTTCGCCCCCTTCCAAGGGGGAGTATTGGAGTGAGTTCTGAGTTCTGAGTCCTGAGTCCTTCCTTTTTTCTTTAGGCAAATCAGCACGAATGAAGCAGCAATGCCTGGTTTCGCCGCCGTGCCGCGAGGGCAGGCTGAGAACACCCATCAGCTGTAGGCACGAGCCTGGAGGTTCGCGCAAGCGTGAGTATCAGGTAGCGTTAGAAGGCACGGAAGTAACTTCCGCGCCATAGAGGGCAGAAGAAGCAGAAGTAATGTGAGGCTGCCGCCTCATGGAAGCTGAAAGCTTCCGCCATTGTAGGTCCAAGTTGGAAACTTGAACCAGAGAAAGCGGCAAACAAGCAGCAATAAGTAAGCAAACAAGCAGCAATGAACAATCAACACTTCTGCCAGTGGCACCTGGGTTAATTAGCACTTCTGCCCCTGACTGATGTGCGCAGCACGGGCTCGCCTCAGGCTAGCGGATCAGCAGTAGTTACCTACTGAAACAGAGAGAGCAAATAAGGCTGATCAGGAGGGGAACCGAAACCAGTCCTGGCGGTGAGCGCCTCTGTTAATACGGTGCCGCTTCAGCGGCAAGGCCGGAGGGCCTAGTTTTAACAGCAGTGCTCACCGCCAGGACGGGGCCCCGCGGCCGTGAGCGCTTACCGGAAAAGATGAAACAAC
>NZ_LRMM01000045.1 GCF_001647275.1 Rufibacter ruber
GAGGTTACCAGGGGCACCAGTTTCTGTTTTCGGGCTGTTTTTCTGAAAACAGCGAAAACAGAAAAATAATCAGCTGCATGTAAAGGGTTTAGGTGGGGCAGCAAGGGCTACGGCCACTTTTACCGTGTTTATACGTAGAACGCGTGTAGGTACAGGCGACACCTCCTGGGCATGCAGGCGCATGGCGTGGGGCATACTCTGCCTGCCCCACACCCCATTTCTATGAGAATATTCTACACCCTGTTTTTCTGCCTTTGGTCAGCAGCATTACTGCAGGCACAGGTGATTACCGCCCCAGATTCCATCAAGCCTGGCTTGGGCAACCGGGAGCAGCAGCTAAAGCGAATCAAAGAACGGCAGAAACGGCTGTTCAGAGACTCTGTGGGCGGCACGGAGCCCGCCAACACCTTTCTGCTGGACACCACCCTGTTCAACAAATACGGCGACCTGCTCCATGACGACCCTGAGTACAACCCGCGCCAGCCCCTCTGGAAACCTGTGGCGCAGGTGGTGGGCATCAATGCCGTGTTTATGGGCTATAACCGGTTCATTGCCAAGGCAGATTACGGCTACGTGAGCACCCAGTCCTGGAAACGCAACCTGCGCACCGAACCGGAATGGGACACAGATGAATTTGGGATCAACTTCATTGGCCATCCGTACCAGGGCACCCTCTACTTTAACGCCGCCCGTTCCCAAGGCTATACTTACTGGCAGTCACTGCCCTTCGCCGTAGGCGGAAGCCTCACCTGGGAGTACTTTGGCGAGAACACCCTGCCGTCTTACAATGACCTGATCTATACGCCGCTGAACGGCGCCGCCCTGGGCGAAATCCTGTACCGCTTGAGTTCCAACATTCTGGATGACCGCACCACCGGCCGTGAGCGCGTGATACGGGAGGTAGCTGCCGGGCTGGTAAACCCCATGCGCGGCCTGAACCGCCTCCTGCAGGGCAAAACCCGGCAGGTGACCAACAGGGAGGTCTACGAGAAGGAACCCATCAACCTGACGTTCTTTGCCGGGGTGCACCGCCAGAACCAGGAGCAGGATGACGTCTTCGGCGACGGTGACACCAAGGTGATGTTCAACGCGCAGCTGGACTACGGCAATCCGTTTGAAGTGCAGAAGCGCAAACCCTTTGACCTGTTCCGGTTGCGGGTGGAACTGAGCGCCGGGGGCAAAGACACCACCGCGGGGGTGATCAACAACATCACGGGCTACGGCATTTTGTTCGGCAGAAACGGCAAACTGGGTAAAATGGACCTGCTCACCGGTTTCTTTCAGTACTATGACTATTCAAACAAATATTTTTTCTACACTGATAATCAATTACTTATAGGCGAAAAAGTGTGATGTTCAAACCTTGAACACCCCAATGTGCAAACGAAACGGGCTGTTTTTGTTCAAACTGCCGCCAAAAATAGGGTGACCGATCACCCCAAAAACAAAGAAGGGAACCCGCTCTGGATTCCCTTTTCTTTTATGCGAAGTACAGGTTCGCTTCGGTGGTGCGTCGGGTCACCAGACCTTTCACCTTCACGCCACCAGCGTTCACCCACTTCTGGAACTCACCAGCGATGGTCGCGTCGCTCGGATCATTGTTCACCTTCTTCAGAAGGGTGGACTTCCGCAAAGCTTCCGCGCCGCAATTGTACGCAAACGATACCAGCGCGTCGTACTGGTTCTGGTTGACCGCTCTGGTCAGGCACTTACCGACGAAGAATTCAAAGACCTTCAGATCGTTCTTCAGGTACGCTTCCGCTTCTTCCAGCGTACAGGTGTCACCCAATTTTACCGCCTTCCCATTCGGGTACTTCGTGGTGCCGTACCCGATGGTCGCCACCTTCGCACTACACAGGTACGCCTTCAGGCGCAACCCTTCGAACCGCTTTATCAGTTCGATTCCATTCTTCGAAATCTTCAAGGTTCATACATTATTTTTTATTCTTCGATCACACGGATGGTGATCTGGTGGGTGTTGTGAGCCAGTGACTGGTCACGTCTGGATGTGAATGATTTGTAGTACCGACCGTCATCGTTCGGGATTATGCCTTCGGTCTTCAGCGTGTCCACCAGAATCTTCGTTCCAGCCGCGACGTTCTCCACGTCCATTCTGGATCTGAACACGATTTCCAGTTCAAAGACCGTGAACGGCTGGATACCAGCTTCCGCGATCATGAGTTTGAACCGCTCGTTCCACTCTTTCTTCACCGCGTTCCGCTTCCATCGGTTCACCGAATACGCTTCGTTAATCGACAGCCACTTCCCCAAAAACTCCAATCTGTACTCTTTCACCATACATATTTAAATGGATGGGTCTGGCTTGTTTGGGTCAGAAAAAAAAGTTGAAATATTTTCGGTCGAAAACGGTCAAAAACCAAAACGGCGACTATTTACAGATATATATACCTATAGAATAACCTTAAAAAATAATCACATGAAGAATGTCATTTTTAACAACCGATGGAAAATTCAGGAACGAGAAATCACTGAACCTTTTATTTAATTCAAGCCGCGTCAACAACGCATCCAAGACCGTCTATATGATGGATCTGAAGAACCGATTCAACCCGAAAACACTGGATGAATTGGAAGCATTATTCAACCAGTATTCGAAGATGAATCTGGATGAAGCCAGTCAATACGTGTACGATTTCCAGACCGTACATTTCAGCGGTGAGAGCCGCCACAGCTTGGAAGAAATAAAACTGTTCGTTTACGATGTCTTCATCCGCAGATCCATGCGAGGTGGTGACATGGAGACCAAAGCGAAGAACCACTTCAACGCCACCTTCTCTGGTGACACAATCACTTTCAAGACCGTACCGACCGATTTTGATTCAAAGTACGCCGTCGATCTGGTGTACGGCAACAGCACCGCGAAGTGTGTGGGAGCCATTCAGATCAAGCCAGAGACATACAAAGGGGTTGACCCATCCATCATCAAACGAGATACGGACAAGAACACCAGTTTCACGGAGAAATACGACAAGAAAGTACACTGGCTCTACTATAATTCCAGCGGCCAATTTTCAAACTTTTATGAAATCGTGGATATAATAAAAGACGAATTGAACACCCTTAAAAAATAATTATATGAGAATTGAAAGACCTATCAAACAAAGACCACGCGGACAGATTTATCCGCGTGGTTGCAGAAGACAAGACAGCAAGAAAGAACTTTAAATCCTATCTGATCCGAAGGTTCGGGTACTACACCGAAGCATTCAACGACAATTACCAAGACGCAATCCTGAAGGCATATGAAGCCATCCTGAAGAAAGGATTCACCGCCGTAGATGACAGCGCGTACCGCGACTATTTCTACACCACATTCAGGAACGAGTATGTGAACACCAACATCGCGAACCAGAAAAAACACAAAACCCATCTGGATGT
The DNA here is from genome assembly GCF_001647275.1 of Rufibacter ruber. Classification (GTDB taxonomy): domain Bacteria; phylum Bacteroidota; class Bacteroidia; order Cytophagales; family Hymenobacteraceae; genus Nibribacter; species Nibribacter ruber_C. Next base: position 3,400 of record NZ_LRMM01000045.1, read on the forward strand.
CAGCGGCTCAGAAGAAAGCTTTTTGGGCTATACCTACGGCGAAGGCGAGTTCACCGTGATGCCGAAGCACCACAACCAGAACGACCAGCTTGACCAGAGCAAACACCAGACCCATCCAGCATTTATATATATAGAGGAGTACGGCGCGGCAAGCGAACGCGAGTTGAAAGAGTATATCGACAAAGTGAAATCACACCAGATCAAGAACAAATATCTGGATCAACTACCGCCGCACCTTTCCAGCGTCTTCAGACTTAAATACTACAACACGTCGGTGGACTCCAACAAGAAATCCAGAAACATGACATACAAGGAGATCGCGAAGAAACTGGAAATCAGTTTCGACATCGTTCGGAACCGCCTGTACGAAGCGCGACAACTGGTGAACAAAATGCTGGAAGAAGATCCAGCCATAAAAAATATCGACAGCGAATGGAAGAAAAGAATGTAGGGAGAAACCCGAAAGGTGCTGGACGGAAAGTCGGTTCAGTCGCGACCACTACAAAGGTGAAAGGAAAGGATCTGAGAGAAGGTATTGACACCTTCCTTCAGGACACCTTTGTGGATGTGATCAAAGCATACAACACCCTTCCACCGAAAGACAAAGTGAACTTCTGGCTGTCACTGTACAAAGGCCGTGACGGTAAGACCGATGACGTTCCAGCCTTCCTGAAACAGTTGATGGGTGGTGGGATCAACATCCTTCCAATCGCACCAGAAAGCGATGAAGATCTGGAATCATAAAATAAAATACTATGGGTGAGTTTAAACATAAAAGTCAATCAATGGGTCGCGGATAAGCTGATCCCATCACAACACAGATACATCATATTGAAAGGTGGCGGTGGTTCTGGAAAGTCCATCGGTGTCGCTCAGAAAATAGTTTTGCGGATGGTTACCGAAAGGAACCACCGCTTTCTGGTTATAAGGCAAACCGCCACCACGCTCGCGGAATCCGTCTTCAGGACGTTAAAAGACACCATCACCGACATGGGTTTCGCTTCGCTCTTCGAGTTCAGGACACAGCCGCTGAAGATCATCAACAAGTACAACGGGAACGAAGTGCTGTTCTACGGCATGTCTGACAACGGCGCGGAGAAGATCAAATCTATAAAAGGTATTTCTGGTGTCTGGTATGAGGAAGCCAGTGAAAGCACCAAGGAAGAAGTACTTCAGCTTGACCTTCGCCTTCGCGATGCCACGGGTAATTACCCACAGATCATCCTGTCTTTCAACCCGACATCTGAGACGCTGTGGCTGAAGGAAGAATTCTTCGACAAAGACGTGGATGAAGACACGCTGGTGATCGAATCCACCTTCCGTGACAATGCCTTCCTGACCAAAGAGTACAAGAAAGCGTTGATGGGTCGTATCAAAAATGACGCGAAGGCCAAACAGGTGTACCTCGAAAATAAATGGGGTACGGAGTCACAGGAAGGTCGCTTTTATAAGAAGTTCGACGAATTCAAGCACGTGTCGAAGAAGGTCAAGTATGATCCAGACAAAGCGATTTATATGTCTTGGGATTTCAACTTCCTCCCGCATTCCACCACGCTTCTGTTCCAGCTACACGATGACACCACCATCCATTTCTTCGATGAGATCGCGATGAAGTACCCGAACAACTCCATCAAATCAAACTGTCAGGAATTCAAACGCAGGTACCCACATCATCACTCTGGACTGTACGTCACAGGTGATCCCGCTGGTAAGGCGAACAGCGCGGCCAACAGCGTGAACGATTACAAGATCATCGAACAGGAACTGACCGACTATTCTCCAGAATTTTATGTCGATGGTGGTCACCCGCCACAGAAACAGCGCGGTCAGTTCATCAACGACATTTTCGAAAACAACTTCGAAGACATCACGGTGTTGATCTCACCAGACTGCAAAATTCTGATCAATGACTTCTCCTACCAGAAGGAAGACATCAAAGGCAAGGTGAAGCCGAAGGCGAAGGACAAAGTCACAGGCTCCGTTTACGAAAAATTGGGTCATGCCAGTGACTGTTTTGACTACGCGATGTGTAAGGTCTTCGAAGTCGAATGGAAGATATTCCAGCGCGGGAAGACCGTCCTTCCGTACGTGATCGGTTACAACAAGCGGTCATCCAGATATCTGTAAACACAAGCATTCTTCACCATTTAAATATGTATAAATAAATGGTGAAGAATGTACTTTTTAACCCCTTCCGATTTTGATCTGATCATCAAACAGGAATCCATTTCCCAGATCACACAGTCAGACCCGACCATACTTGAAAACGCCGTGGACGTAGCCATCGCGGAAATCCAGTCATACCTGAAACAGAGGTTTGACGTGAACGCGATATTCACGCAGCCGACCGCCACCAGAAACGAACAGATCGTGATGTACGCGTGTGACATCGCTGTTTTCCACCTTATGTCACGGGTCAACCCACGCGCCGTCTCAGAAGCCAGAATCGCGAGATATGACAACGCGATCAAATGGTTGAACATGGTGAGGAAAGGCGAACTGATACCAGACCTTCCACTGATCCAGACCGAAGAGACCGCCACCACCTTCTTTTATGGTGGTAACAAGCCTTTCCGCTACGGCTTATAAAAAATAAGAATATGTAAGTGAATATACTGAGTAATTGGGGGAGCCGAATCAACAACTTCCTGAACAAGCCACAGCCAGAACACACGCGTCTGGACAAGAATTTCAACAAGCTTCCACAGTCACAGGCCAGAAAGGACGTACAGGATCTGAACCACGCCATCGAAGCGGCTGGTTCCATCGCGAACCCTTCGCGGTACCGCCTGTACCAGATTTACACCAACATCCTGAACGACCCAGAGATTTACAGCCAGATCCAGAGCCGCTTCAACAAGACCTTCGCCAAAGACTTCAAACTGGTGGACAAGAACGGGAAGGAAGACGCGGAGAAGACCGCGCTGTTCAAGACTTCATGGTTCCGTAACTTCATGAAGTACGCGCTGGAAGCGCAACTGTACGGTCACTCACTGATCCAGATGGGTGACATCCAAGACGGCAAGCTTTCCGAAATCACACTGGTGGATCGTTTCCACGTCAAACCAGAATTGGGTCTGGTGGTGGCTTCATCTTTCGATGTGGTCGGTGTGGACTACAGAGAACCAGAGAAGGCCGCGTGGAACATCGAGATCGATGAATGCGGTTTGGGTGTTTTGCTGAAAGTAGCCAAAATACTTCTATACAAGGATATGATTCTGGCGGCAAACGTCCAGTTTGCCGAACTGTTCGGGATGCCGCTTCGCGTGGGTAAAACCGACATGCAGAACCAGACGAAGATCGAGCGTATGAAGAACATGCTGGACAATGCTGGCGCGGCTGGCTGGATGGTCGTGGATGAAACCGAACTGGTGGAATTCATCGAAACCACCAAAGGCAACGGCGAAGTGTTCCAGACTATTCTGACATACATCGACAACCAGATCGCGAAGGTGATCCAAGGTCAGACCATGACTTCCAACAACGGTTCCAGCAAAGCACAGGCCACCGTCCACGAAGGTGTCGCGGAAGACTACGCCGAAGCCGACCAAAGGAAAATGGAGTTCATCGTGAATGACCTTCTGATCCCGAAACTGATCAAACACGGGTACCCGCTGAAAGGTCTGACCTTCCAGTTCGACACCTCAGTGAAAACCAGCCTGACCGAAAAGTTCACATGGGTGAAGGAACTCCTGAACACTGGCAAATACGAGATTCCTGAAGACTACATCATCAAAGAATTCGGTATTCCCGTGATCAAATCTGACATCAAACCCGCCGTACCAGTAGCACCGAACCAAGACGAAGACACCGCTGGAAATTTTTAAATACCAGTGTGGAATTCCATCACCGCCACACTGGTGATCTGGTGAACATCGACTTCTTCAAGACCTTCCTTCCGTTTCTGACAGATATGTACAAACGCATCTACCAGACGGGCGGTGTCGATGATGCTCTGGTGGATGAAAACGTGGTGAAGACCACGTATGGGTACCTGAACAACGCCGTGAAAAGCGGGTACGGTCAACAGCGCGATCGCGGTGTGATCGGAGCACTTCAGACAAATTTGAATGTCTTTTCTGTCTTCAAGTCGCACCAAGAACAGAAAGCCATCGCGTCACTATTGACCAAGAAAGGGAAACAGGTGGCGTATGAAGAGTTCGAACAGGAAGCACTGAAGATATCGCTGAACCACCACAAACACTGGCTGAAAGCGGAATACAACGCCGCCACGGAAACGGCGAAGAACATCGCGATCTGGAATGATGTCCAGAAGACGAAAGACAGGTTCCCGTATTTGATGTACGTCACCAAGGATGATGACCGCGTACGCGATGAACATTCCAAGTGGCACCGCCACGTATTACCAGTGGATCACCCGTTCTGGAACACCCACTTTCCCGTGAATGGCTTCGGGTGCCGCTGCACTGTCAGGAAACTTTCGGAAGCCGACGCACAGGCCGAAGGTATCACGAAAATGAAGCGGGAAGAGACGTATCATGGTGACACCGCCTTCAACTTTAACGCTGGCAAGGAACAAGCCATCTTCGGCGGTAACCATACATATTTTCAGGATCTGGATGATGAAACAGTAAAACAGTTGAATGAGTACGCCGCGAACAGAACCTTCAAAGGTGACGCGAGATAAAGAGCAAAAGGGATGACGTGATCATCCCTTTTTTTGTGCAAACACAAGACGTACCAGCCATTTAAATATATATGGCAGGAAAGGACAAATTCGGGTTCTGGAAGATCAAACACGAGTTCATCAACCAGAAACAGGACATCGCGAAAAGCGTGGCGCAACACTCACTTCTCTTCTTCAGGAAAAACTTCAACAAAGAGGGTACGGAGAAGGACGGGTTCACCAAGTGGAAGGAGCGGAAGTGGAAAGTGAACAGGAAACTTCTGGTGAAGTCTGGTGACCTCAGAGACGGGATGTACGTCAAGTCGGCTTCCTTTTTCAAAACGGTGATCCAGAACGATGTTCCATATGGTGAGTACCACCAGAACGGTACCGCCACCATCGACAAACGCGAATTCCTGTACGCGTCGAAAACGCTGGACGCTCAGGTGATCAAGCTGATCGAAAACAGGCTGAAAAAACTATTCCCACGATAAATGGACATCATTTATGATATACTGAGACAACGCATTCTTGACCAGACCTTCATCACCGACGTGAGGGAGTTCAACAACCAGATCCAGAACATGGCTGAAGGCAAAGACGAACTTTTCCTTCCTTCGGTGCTGATCGAGTTTGGTCAGAAGGAATATGAAATGAGATCCGCGCACGACAAACAGTACGGAACCGTGGACATCAAATTTCATCTGGTATCTGAGAATTACAGCCACGTCTTCACCGACCAGAAACAGTTCAAAGACACCATCAACACGGTACTGAACAACTACAGCGACGGCGTGAATTTCTACCAGTTACGCAAGACCAGCGAAGAACAGGACAAGTCCTTCACGAACGTTTACGTCCATATTCTGACTTACACCACGCGGTTTATCGAATACATCCAACAGGACAATGATCTGGTGGAATTCGAGATCGACGGAATCCAGATCGTGGTCGATGACCATGTGGTGGAAATACCCGCCAACCTTGAACCAGCGAAAGTGATCGATGGTGACAGCGTGGTATATTTGGACAAAGGCGACGTGTATGTAGCTGTCGGTGTCCAGTTACCCGTCACCATCCAGAATCCCAACACCAACCAGACCGTCACCGCCACGGCAGGTGAGACCTACACGGTACCAGCGATGGAAGAGATCACCGTGTCACTTTCCAGCACCAAGACACTGAAGACGGGTCTGAAGGGATCGAAGACCATCGGTTTCGCGGGTACCATCGTGGCGTACTCGATCACCACACCAGAAGCGGGTGACATCGAATTCAACATAAAACTGAACGGCGCGAACTTCATCGAAGGGAACTTCCCGAAGCTGGTCAACCAGACATACAAGAAAGAATACATCCAGTACTGGATCAATGATCTGGTCGCTGGTGACGCGCTGGAATTCCACGTGGTGTCATCGACCGTGAAGGTCTGCCAGTTGAAACTGTACATAAAAAAGAATCAAATATAAAATGGGATTGGACTTCGAAGACCTGAAACAAATAATGGGTGACATGGTGAGCAACATCGTTGCTTCCCGCCTACATACTTACTACAACCTATACACGGAAGACATCGCTCAGATCGAGTTCACCAAAGAATATGAGATCCAAGGTGAGACCATAAATGTGTACGTCTCAGATGCCACCTACCTGAACAGGTTCCACATCACGATTCAGATGACCTATTAAAAATAAATCCTATAGATGAAGAATTATAAAAGCATAAAGTTCAAGAACGCCACATTGACAAAGACATATGACAAAGACAAAGTGACGGTCATTGACCTGATCCGAAAGTCTGGTGAGTATGTCGGGCCGATGCCACTCGCGGTGGCGCGTCCGATGGAATCACCTTCGGCGCGTGAAGTCGCTTACCCACAGGCCATCGAATATGATGGGAATACACAGTATGTCTTCCTGAGTGATTGCGGGTCTGCCGCCGCAACAAGAAGACAGGTTTTGTATGAATTTAACAAACTGACTGGTGAGTATGCGTACAAAGGCTTTATCACAGTCACCTTCCCGACCGCCACGAACCACACCATCCGTGGCGTGAGAATGCTGGATTACCAGTACACCACGGGTACGGTTTCGGCTTCTGGTTTGACGGTGACTGGTACTGGTACCGCTTGGAAGACGGCTGGTTTCGCCGCTGGTGGAAGGATCTCTTTCGGCTCCACTACTCGTTCGCAGTCTGCCAGATGGTATGAGATCGCGACCGTTGACACCGACACACAGATCACTTTGGTCGCTCCAGTGGACGCACCCGTGAACAACGTTCCTTTCGTCTTCGAAGAACTACGCGGTTTGATCGCGACCACCAACGCCACGGTGACGAACGGCGGTCTGTTTCTGGTGAAAGGATTGAACTTTGATACGTTCGCGAACGGGGGTGTGACTATTCCAGCCGCCACCAACATCGACAACATCCGCGCGTGTTACTGGCTGGCAGATGCCGCCACGGTGACCACCACACTCGCTTGGGGTGTCGCCGTTGACGAAATGTCTTCCTTCAGTAACCACGATGTGTATCTGTTAAACTCTGGTTTTAAGATATACAAATTCAACGCCCGTCAACCGCTGAACTCTTTGTCTGCTGGTAAATCGTCAGAAGCTTTCCTGTTTGCCACTGGTAACGCGACCATTACGGGTGCCGCCTCTCAGACCAACAACGGGAGGATCTGTACGACACAACATGGCGCGGGTGCTGGTGAAAAGTCCATTTACTTCGTGACCACCACACGTATTAACCGATGCGCCTTGAGTGGGATCACGAACGGTTCCACCACATTTGTCAATGACTCGATGGTGGAAGTTCCGAACGGTGGTTCTGCTACAGTACAGGCTGGTGCCGCACTTTCAAGTATCGAATACTCAGATTCCATCGACGCTTTTGTTGTTAATATTTCGGCTTCGACAATCGGAAAAAGCTATATAACAAAATACAGAACGGATGGATCACCTTTCGATATTAACTACATGAGTGAAGCGCGAACGTTTGACCAGTCCAGCGCGTCAGGTGATTCACCAGTGTTCCCTTCGATCACTGGAATGACTTTCACATCTTGGGTGGAAAGCGGGGTGATGCACACAGCGAGGATGGGTACGTCGATACTGAACAACCAAGTGTACGCGATCCCTTTGGGTGCTGAGTGTTTAATGAACCAGAACCAAGGTCTGATCACTCCAGTTTTCGATCTTCCAAACGCTCACAAATTCGAAAGCGTGTTGGTAAAGGCGAAGACCACCCACGGGAAAGGTGCTTTGGCTGTGGGTGGTGAGACATACAACCTGTTTTACAGAACAAGCGGTATCGCCGACAACAGTGGCTCGTGGACTGCCTGTGATGAAGGTGACCTTTCTGGTGCTTCTGGAAACCAGATCCAGTTCAAGATCACTTTCAGGATCGCGGGAAACACGTGTATTCCAGCGCAGATCAAAGAACTGACAGTGACATATGAAGACCAGAACACGGATTCACACCTTCAGCCTTCCACGAAATATTCGAGTCTGGTGAACAGCCAGATCGCGTACAGACTGGATGAAGCCTTCGACACCAGCGTTCCAGACCTGACCATAAAACTGTACAACGTACAGACAAACATAGTGATCCTGTCTGACACCGTGGCTCAAAGCGGCTTCGGCACGTGGCAATATTCGACCAACGGTACCACATGGCTTCCGTTCAACGCAGCCGCCGCGAACGTGGCTGGATCATATATCCGCTACACCGCGAATGGTCTTCCAGCGGGTGTGAAAATCAAAGCGATCGTTAACAGAACATAATGGATGAACTTGTATTCGATGTCAACTTCTTCGTCTCAGAGACACCAGAGTTGACACCAGAACAGATCGGTGAGATTTCCGCGATGGGTATGACTTCAGCGGATTTCATCACTGGCGAAAGTGCTGGTGAAACAGTATTGATATTTTAAACACATCACGGTCTTGCCATTTAAATATGTATAAAACAAACGTATTTAAATGGCAAGATCTATTTCCGAGATACACAGTCAGATCCTACAGACGAAGAATTCGGATTCCACCCTTTCGGCGGCAAACTCACCGTCACAGGTTTCGGTGTACCGCCTGTTCTCCTACGTCATCTCTTTCGCGATCCACCTTTTCGAAAAGATTCTGGACGCGAAGAAGACGGAGTATGAGAAGATCGCGGATGAATCGAACGCGGGTACGGCTCTGTACCTTTCCGCGAAGGTGTTGGAATACCAGCACGGATCGACCCTTTCCGTGGTGAACAACACACCCGTGTATCTGGTGCCAGACGCGACGAAAAGAGTGGTGTCGAAATGTGCGATCCGCGAGAACTTGGAAACGGGTCACGTGCTGGTGAAGGTCGCGAAGCTGGTGAACAACAATCTGGTGAAGCTGACCGAAGCCGAGGTGAACGGTCTGAAGGCGTACATCGCACAAATCAAAACCGCTGGTCAGAAAACGATGGTGTCTTCTCTGGATGCCGACCAGATTTCGGTGAACGCGGATGTGTACTATGACCCGTCTTTCCTTCCAGATACCGTGAAGACCAACGTGATCACCGCCATCACCACATATTTAAAGAACATCGACTTCTCTGGTCAGATCATCGTGTCTCGCCTACAGGACGCGATTCAGGCCGTGGAAGGGGTGAAGGATGTCCAGATCCACAATATCAGAACGCGCGTGTCAACTGAGACCGCCGCCAATGCAGAGACCCACACGCGAATTTATGACCCATACGCTGGATATGTGGTACCAGATACCACCAACGGGTACACGCTACAGGACACCATACAAATGATCGTATTTTAAGAATGAACATATCTTTTCTTTCCATCATAAACAAGATACTTCCACCAGCAAAGCGAAAGCCGAAAACGCTGGCTTTCCTGAACGCGCTGGTGTCACCGCTACAGTCGGTATATGACTGGCTTCTGTTGACCTACTTTCCAGACGTTGAAAGGCGAATCCGTTGGAACGCCGTGGTTCTGATCTTCGAAAAACTGTTGAACGATCTTCACAACGCTGGCAACCCGAACAAGATCTTCCTGTCTGAGTCAAACGAGCTGCAACCCGTTCACATCTTCAAAATAACTGAGAACACGCCGCTGTTCCTGTACAACATGTCAGAGGGTGAAGATCCCGTGTACCTGTACAACAGCGCGGAATACAATTCGGCTGCAATTTTCACGGTGAACGTTCCCGACTCCATTTCATCCACGATTCCACGAATCAGAGCAACCGTGGACAAATACAAAGTCGCGGGTACGAAGTACACCGTGGTGACCTATTAAAAAATAATTTCTATGAATGAATAAATTGATTAATCCAGTACCAAGCGGTGGTTTCCCTTTCACCGTGGATGATGCCATCCGCATCGAGTATGAACTTCACGCCGCGATCGGTGCACTTGCCAACGGGATCGACGCTTCTGGTTTCGTGATCTCTGGATGTACCGCCACAGTCTCTGGTTCCACCCTTATCATTTCGAATGGCTTCGTATATCTGGATGGTCAGTACATGCGCTTCGGTGGCTACACTGGCTCATATCCAGCCTACGTGAAAGCGGGTACGCCTACCAAGACACAAAGGATCTACGGTGACGGCTTCAGTAAGGACGCGACCATCGAAACCTTCGCCGTGGTCACTACCTCGCAGCCTGGCAGCGGCTCATACATCACCTTCAACCCACAGCCGAACAAAGTACTGAAAACCTCGATCACTGGCAGCGTGGACGCTCGCTTGACGCAGGAAATCACCGACCGAACCAATGGTGACAACGTTCTTTCTGGACGTATCGACTCAGAGGTGGGAACGCTGAACAGTGCCATCGCTTTGAAGGCGAACAAAGTCCAGCCAGTGTGGCAGAACATCGTTTTTTCGAACAACTCTGGTTCATCTTTCACCGCCGACACTTCTTCTTCTTTCAGACAGACACCGCAGTACATGAAGGATGAATTCGGCTTCGTGCACCTCAGAGGTCATGTGAACTCCACCAACCAGCCGACCTTCTTCTGGACACCACCAGCGGGGTACAAACCACCGAAGGATGTGTTCATCAACGTGTCATACCCGAACGCCACGATCGTTCAGAGCGGAAGGCTTTATTTCTCTGGAAACGAATTCACCTACGGTTCAACCAACACCGCAAACCACATCTTTTCACTGGACGGGATTTCCTACTACGTGGGGTAAACAGATATAAAAAAGCTATTTAAATATATATGGAATTAAGATATACCCACATAAACAACGACGTGACCACCGCGACCATGTACCTGAACGGGATCATCGGTGAGGAACTGGATTCGGCTCAGTTCGTTCGTGAGATGAACTATCTGGATTCGCTTGACATCAACGACATCACCATCAAAATAAACTCTGGTGGCGGCTCCGTTTTTGCGGGTCTGGAAATAGTTGACGCGATAATGGAAGACAGGTTCTTCATCACCGCCCACGTGGTGGGTCTGGCCGCTTCTATGGCTGGCGTGATCGCTATGGCAGCGAACAAAGTCGTGATGAATGACTTCGCTCTTTTGATGCTTCACAACCCTTCTGGTGGTGATGATGAAATCCTGAACAAAGTGAAGAACAGCCTGATCACCATCTTCAACAAAAGGACTGGTGTGAATGAAAAGTTCATCGACATGATCATGGAGAAAGAGACATGGTACACCGCCGACGAAGCGAAGATGTACGGCTTCATCGATGAAGTCGCCAACACCAGCAAACGCGTACAGGTTGACGTGTCGAACACGTCTTTGAAGGAGATGTACAACATCTTCAATAAAATAAATTTTGATGAAATGACTGAAAATGAAGTGACTGACAACACCGAAGTGACCGTGGAAGAAACTGTGGTTGAAACCGTGATCGAAGCGGTGGAAGAGACACCAGCGGTGGAAGAGATCGCAAACGCCGAAGATGTTCCAGCGACAGAAGAAATTGTGGAAGAAACCGTCGAAGAGGTGGTGGAAGAAACACCAGCCGTGGAAAACAAATATTCGATTCAGATCGATGTTCAGAACATGGAGGTGGTCACTGAAAAGCTTGACCAGCTACAGAAGGAGAACGAGGAACTGAAGAATCAGATCGCTGAACTGGTGAAGAAAGAGGAAGACCGCCTGAAGGCTTTACAAGATGCCAGAGAAGAAGAGATCGTGACCAATGCCATCGATTCTGGAAAGATCTCGAATGAAGTGAAGACCACGTGGAAGAACCTTTTGAAATTGGACTTTGAAAATACCGTGAAGGCTCTGGACAACATCATCGTGAACAAAACGGCGGTGGATGTCACCAAGGTGATCAACAAAAATGCAGAGGTTTCCAATATGACATGGGATGAAGTTTTCAGATCTGGAAAGGCTCAGGAATTAAAGGAGAAATCACCAGCCCTGTACAACCAATTATACTTCGACAAATACAAAGTTTACCCTTCGAATTAACAGCACACTTTTAAATTTCCCTTCCTTATAGTGCTGAAAGCCACCTGTTCTTGGGTGGCTTTTTTTATGTGAAAATTTCTGGTAAACAAAATGAATGAGCCTATTTAAATATATACAACCACAGGCCAAAAGTGGTGACCCTTAAAAATTAATAACTATGAATGGCAGGACTATTAAAAGAAGTATGGATCGATGTAATCAAAGATACCATCAAAGAGAAAGCTGACTTTTTATCGTATGTGACCTCACACGATGAATACGTTCAGAACAACGTCATCAATATGCCACAGGCTGGCGCAAACGCGGGTATCGCGGTAAACAGAACCACTTTACCAGCAACCGCAACCCAAAGAACCGACAGCAACTTGCTGTACACTTTGGATCAATACACGACTGACCCACAGTTCGTTTCCAACTTGGAAAACTTCCAAAGCTCATACGACAAAGTGAAATCTGTTCTGAGTTCACAGATGGACGCTATGATCGAGCGTATGGGTTCACTTGCCTTGAACAAATTCGCCACTGGTCTTCCAGTTGACCGCGTGATCAACACGACTGGTGCTGTGTCTGGTACGGCTCTTGCCCCAGGGGCTACTGGTACTCGTAAGGCTCTGATCCTTCAGGATATAATCCGTTTGGCTCAGAAGTTTGACGAAGACGGTGTGTCTTCAAACGACCGCTATTTGATGTTACCAGCGGGTATGTATTACCAGTTGTTGGCAGATGCCGACATCAGAAACATGAGCGTGAACGGCTTCGGTGGTTCGACCATCGGTTCTGGTGCCTTGCCAGAGATTTTGGGCTTCAAGATCCTGAGACGTAACGTGGTAAACTCCTATTCTACAGTTTCCGCTCTGAAGGCTTTCGGTGCCGCTACTGCTACCACTGACTTCTTGGGTGGTATCGCTTGGCAGAAGGACAGCGTCGCAAAAGCTGTGTCTGGAATCGACGTGTACTACGATGAGAAAAACCCACTGTTCTTCGGTAGTGTTTTATCGACCGAAATCTGGATGGGCGCGAGCAAAACCCGCTCTGACAACAAAGGTATCGTGGCACTTGTCCAAGGATAATTCATCCGAATAATACTGAAGAAAAGCCAATCAATACATCATTTATTGGTTGGCTTTTCTTATAAAAAATAAGAACCATTAATGGCATTAAATAACGTAACAATAAACGTAAATGGAAATGGACTTGGAAGACAACTGAGAACGAACGATTCCGTTTCGGGTCTCGTGTTTTATTCGGCAACCTTGCCGTCTGGCTTCACTACCTCTGACCGTATCAAAGCGGTTTATTCCCTTCCAGAAGCTGAGACTTTGGGTATCACCAAAGCCGCCGTTCCACTGATTCACTACCATGTGAAAGAATTCTTCCGCATCCAACCAGATGCAAAACTGTACGTGTCGATCAACGCGGTTCCAGCTTCCACATATAACTTCTCCGAGGTTACGACCTTGCAGAACTTCGCGGAAGGTGAGATCAAACAGATCGGTGTGGTGGCGAACGCGCTCGTTTTCGCAGCCGCGCAGGTGACCACGCTTCAGACCATCGCGGACGCTTTGTTCCAAGCTTACAAACCAGCTCTGATCGTGTACGGTGCCGAGTTCAGCACTTTGACTGTCGCTTCTGTTCCAACACTGGCAACGGCGAACGCCCCATACGTGGTGGTGACTTTGGCCGAAGACGGCGGTGGTGACGGCAAAGCCTTACGCGCCACGCTTTCAAACAAATCGGTGACCGCCGTGGGTGCCACTTTGGCCGCTGTCTCAAAAGCGAAGGTGTCACAGAACATCGGAAACCTGACCAGTGCCTTCAACCTTTCGAACGGTTTGGAACTGGAAATTCCCGCGCTTTCAACAGACGGTCAGCCTGTGAAATTACTATCTGACACCGCTCTTTCTGACCTGAAAGACAAGTGTTATTTATTTATCAGAAAGTATTCAGAATACGCTGGATCATACTTCGAAGACTCGAACACTTGTACGGCTTCCACTTCTGATTTCGCTTCCATCGAAGCCGTGAGAACCTTCTTCAAAGCGGTTCGAAACGTGCGTACGGTGTTGCTTCCAGAAATCAAATCCAACATCTTTTTAAGTGCTGGAAAGATCTCCGAGACATCATGTGTACACCTTGAATTACTGGCTTCACAAGCCTGTGAAAGCATGGTTTCCGCTGGTGAATTGTCCGAGTTCAAAGTGACAATCAACCCGTCACAGGACGTGCTTGGTACTTCAAAAGTGGTGGTCAATTTATCGATGGTTCCTTCTGCAATTGCGAGAAATATCCAAGTGAATATGGGCTTCACAAAGAAGTAATATAAAAAATAATATACGGAATTTATATGGCACAACCTTTAATAAACGGAGTTGAATATTCGTGGGGAAACATCACCATCAGTGCGATGGGTCAGGTGATCAACGGTATCTCTGGAATCTCCTATGATGACAAGCAAATGAAAGAGAACGTGTACGGTGCTGGCAACATGCCAGTGGCGAGAGTGTACGGGAAATACGAAGCCAGTGGCAAGATCACCCTTCACACGAAGGAGATCGAAGCGTTGACGAAAGCCGCGCCGAACCGCCGTCTTCAGGACATCCCACAGTTCAACATCACGGTCTCATTCGCACCGCTTGACGGCTCCGAAATCGTGACCCACCGCCTCAGAGGGGTGGAATTCGTGACGAACAGCCGTGATCTGAAGAACAGCGACGGCGCGATCGAAACCGATCTGGAACTGATCATTTCACACATCGAGTGGTAAGCACCACCCGACCAAAAACCGAAAGAGGTGACGAATAAACACGTCACCTCTTTTCCATTTAAATATATATAAGGAAAAAATAATACTATTAAATGGAAGATTTACTGAAAGAGCTGAAAGACAAATATGGTGTCGTTTATACGGTCACCGTGGAAGACTCAGAAGGCACCGAACAGGTGGCATATTTCAAGAAACCAGACGTAGCAACAAAGAAACAACTGTTCAAAATACTGGCGAAAGACAGCGACGTTTTCAAGGGTGGCGAAATCCTGATCCGCTCATGTTTCATCGGTGGATTTGATGTGACAACGGATGAAGACGCGATGTTCACCGCATCGTTGGCAATCGTGGAAATGGTGGACTTCAAACCCGCCACTTTAAAAAAAAATTAACTGATCCAGAACGGGAAATAAAAGACAAAAACCCGAACGACTTTTTCCGAATGATCGACGCGCAATTGCGCTATTATTTCAAGGTCGATCCCGATGATCTCGATGAAGAAAAGTATGTCGAATTATGGCACCAGATGACATGGATTCGGAAGAAGGAAAACGAACAGTACAAGTAAAAAACAGGGGTGGTATTTCCACCCTTTTTTTTGTGTCCAAACACGACTGGACGCGGCCATTTAAATATGTATAAACCAAAGTATTTGAATGGCAAATATTGTACAGTACATCATCGAATTAAAAGATAAATTTTCCTCACAGATCTCACAGGCCGCAGCGAAGGTGAACGAGTTCGAAGGGAAGGTCGATCGGGCAAACCAGAAGGTGAGCGGGTTCGGTTCCACGATCAAAGGCATGGCAGTGACAGCCGCCGCCGCCTTTGCCGCGATGGGGGTGATGGAGTTCGGACAACAGGTGGTCAAGGCTGGTACCGACATGGAACAGACGCGGATCGCCTTCAAGACATTTTTGGGTGATGCCGAAAAAGGGAACGCGATGATCGCCACCCTTCAGAAGTTTTCCATCGCCACACCTTTCGATGACGCGCAGGTGATCAAAGCGGGTCGTTCCCTTTTGGCTTTCGGTGTCGATGCCGCCGACGTGGAATCGAAGCTGAAGATGTTGGGGAACATCTCTTCGGCGGTCGGGAAGGACTTCAATGAACTCGCGACCATATATGGTAAGAACAAAATATCTGGTGTCATACAGGCCGAAGACCTGAACCAGTTGACCGAAGCTGGTATTCCAGCGATCGCAGAGATCGCGAAGGTGATGAAGGTATCTGAGAAAAGCGTGAAGAAGCTTGGTTCGGAAGGGAAGATCACGTTCGCCGTTCTGGAAAAGGCTCTTCAGAACTTGGGTGGTACGACTGGCAAGTGGGGTAAAATGATGGATGAACAGTCCAACACCGTCGCTGGTCGCTGGTCGGCTCTACAGGGTATGTACCAGAACACGATGACGAAGATCGGTGAATCGATGCTTCCGCTCATGAACAGGATCATCGACTTCATAAATTCGACAGTACAGGCATTCAAGGACGTGTACGCGTGGTGTGACAAATATTCCACCGTACTCGAATCTTTGGCCGTGGGTCTGACCGCCGCCGCCGCCGCTTGGGGTGTGTACGCCGTCGCCACCAACTTCTGGACAATCACCGCGTGGATCGCTACCACAGCCACCACGGCATGGGCAACCGCTCTTTCCGTAGCCGCCACCGCGATGACCATTTTGATGTCACCCGTGTTTCTGGTGATCGCAGCCATCGCGGCTCTGGCTGCTGGCGTGTACTATTGCTGGAACAAATTCGAAGTCTTCCGTGGGTCTCTGTACGGGATCTGGAACGTCTTCAAAGCGTTGCTTCCTGTCGCTGGTGCTTTGGGGAAAGTGCTGGTGGGTATAGCCACCTTCAATCCCGCGATGATCTCTGGTGGTATCGCTTCAGCCGTCGCGGAATACAACAAGATGGATCTTTCCAAGGCTTTTTCATCTGGTATGAAACAGGCGAAGGATGAATTCGCCGCCGAAGCCAAAGCCGAAGAAGGGAAGAAGGCCACCACCACCGCGACCACACCGACAAAGAAAAAGACGGGTGACAAGAAAGACGACAAGAAAGACGACAAGAAACTTTCCAGCAAGATTTCAGGCGTGTCTTCCAACCGACCGACCTCGATCCACCTCACGATCAACAAGCTGGTCGAAACGCTGGAAGTGAACACCACCAACATGAAGGAAGGGTCACAGCAAATCAGAAAAATGATCGCGCAACAACTGGCCGCCGCCGTGGGTGACGTGGAAGCGGGTCACACTGGCAATTAAAAAATAAGAACACCAAGTCAAGTGGAAAAGAACTATGAAATGGGTCAGCACCCGAAAGGCCGTGACATAAACTACAACATCATCACCGTGGACACCGCCGCGATGGTGGCTTCCAACATCCTTTCGCGGGTGAAGACCTACCAGTTGAACAGGACACCGAAAGGTGATGACATGTCTGGAAAGTATGACATCGACGCTTCTCAGTACTTGGGTCAGTTGATCCAGACCGACGTGACTCTGACCGTGGATGACTACCAGACCGAAGAGTTCGACAGGAACACCAATTCATACCGAAAGGTGACCATCCAAGGGAGTACCATCCAACTGAAAGCGGTACTGGTGGATGTGAGCATTTCGAAAGAGATCGTGACCACCACCATCGCTGGTCAGTCTGGCACCATAAAGGAATACATCTGTGACGGTGACTACCAGATCTCATTCCAAGGGGTGATCGCGGCTGACTATAAAAAGGAATACCCGCTGGAAGACGTGAAGAGCCTTCAGGCCATCCGCAAAGCCGCCGTTCCAGTGGCGGTCACGTCCGAACTTCTGAACAACGTGTTCGGGGTGTACAACATCGTGGTGACCGACTTCGGCACCAGCCAACAGGAAGGTGTCATCAACGCGATGTACTTCACGATGGACGCGCTCAGTGACTCACCTCTGGAATTAAAAATATAATCCTATGCCTTGAAAAGACTCACATCACTCATTAAGATCGGGAAACACCAGTTCAACTTCCTGACAGAGTTTGAAATGAAATCTTCCTTCGAAGACTTCACCGACACCGCCACCATCACCATCCCGAAGAGGATCATTTTCCAAGGGAAACCCATCGTGAACGGCAACGACTCGATCTTCAGGATCGGTGACAAAGTGGAAGTCCACTGTGGGTATGATTTCCAGAACGTTCCCGTGTTCATTGGCTACGTTTCGGCGGTGCAACAGAAGACACCTTTCGTGATCGAGTGCGAAGACCAGATGTGGCTTCTGAAGCGCGTGTCCTACACCAAGTCTTTCAAGAAAGTATCGCTGAAAGAACTGGTCGATTTCCTGATCTCCAAGCTGGATGACAAACCCAAAGTCAACGTGACGGTGGACATCGACCTGAAGAACTTCATCATCGACAACGCCACTGGAACACAGGTTCTGGAAGAATTGAAGAAGGGATACGGGATCAACTCGTTCTTCCGCGACGGCGAACTGTACGTCGGCTTCAGCTATAATTCCCAAGCATCGGAGAAGTACCGAAAGACGAAGGAAATCATCTTCCAGAAACAGGTGATCGAAGATGATCTGGTGTACCGCTCCAAAGAGGAAACGAAGGTGAAGGTCAAAGTCACCGTAGGAGAGGGCAAGACCAAAAAAGAAGTGGAAATCGGTGATCCAGACGGTCAGGAAATCACCTTCAAGGTTCCAGATGGAGCCATTCCCAACCCGAAGAAGTACGCCGAAGAGATGCTGGAGAAACACAAGTACGAAGGCTTCAGCGGCTCTTTCACCACGTTCGGGTTCCCACACTTCAGACACGGTGACGTGTGCAAGCTGGTGGACTTGCAGCATCCAGAGAAGAACGGGTCATACATCGTGAAGACGGTCGAAAGATCCTTCGGCTCTGGTGGCTTCAGACAGACCATCGAACTCGCCCAAAAAATATCATAGTCTTTACATGAACATACGTGATGCCATACAACAGATCGCACAGAACACCGACAGGGTGTATTCCAGCCACGCCGAAGTCACATCTGTCGATGAATACGCGATGACATGCGATGTGAAGTTCCACGGCTCAGAACTTGAACTTTTCGACGTGATCCTTCCAGCCACGGACGGTGGTTCGCCTTTGGTGGTGCCGAAGGTGGGAAGTGATGTGATCATCGCTTTCCTGTCGAAGAACACCGCCTATGTCGCATCGGTGACGGTCGCGGAATACTTCAACATCAAAAACGAAAACGAGTCACTGAAGATGATCCTGTCTGACTTTCTGGACGCGATCACTCAGTTGACCGTTCCCACGCCCACAGGGCCATCTGGCGTTCCCGTCAACGCCGCCGCCTTCACGCAGATCAAGACCCGACTGGAAAAAATATTCAAATCTTAAATGTTAATCAAAGAAACACTCGCCGCGCAGCTTCTGAATATGTTTTCAGATCTGAGTAAAAGAACGGAGAACCAAGCCGAATCAAACCAGCATCTGGCGAACGCTCTGGCAGACATAATCGATATGTATGTCAAGTCAGCGACCGTGAATTTCACGGCACCAGTGACCACAACTGGCACCGCCACCACACAGACTGGTATAGTCACAGGAACAGGTACTTTGTCTTAAACAAAGCCTATAAAACAATTTAAATATATATGACAGCAAAGGATTTTATACTGGATGATGACGGTGATCTGTACATCTCACCAGAAGGCGACTTCGTGATCGGTGAGTCTGACCACCAGCACCAGAAAGACATCGTTCAGGCTTTCAAAGGTCATTACAAGGAATTCCCGTTCATCGGTGTCGGTATTCTCCAATACCTGAAGGCGAACGGCATGGAAGCGGAAATGAAGAAAGCGATCAAGCTGGAACTGGAAAGTGACGGGTACAGGGTCAACGCGGTGGAAATCATCGACCTTGACAAAAATGAAATATATATCGATGCAACTCGCAACATATAAAACGCTGGAAAACCAGTCCATCTTCGACCTGTCTCTTCAACTATGTGGTGATCTGGAAAGCGTCTTCGACCTTCTGGTGTTGAACCACATCACGGATCTGAACGATGACACCACCATCCCGTCTGACTTCCAGTACGTGGTGAAAGACAACTATGTGACCCGCTTCCTGAAGAAGACCGTAGCAACCGATGGAAGGGTTCTGGGTGAATTCGTTTCACCTTCGGCATATGTAAACACTGGCAGCGGTGACAACGAGATCACACAGCTTCCTTCGCTGAAGAACAGGTACACCGCCGTGGACGGTCAGAACATATTTGACGTGGCTCTTCAGATAAACGGTGATCTGGAAAGCGTCTTCGACTTCCTTCTGGAAAACGGCCTGAGTCCGAACAGTGTGATGAGATCTGGAAGGGTGATCCAGTACGAGGGTGATCCCGTGATGGGTGTGACCGTGGTGAGCGGTGAGGAAACCTATATCGAACCGACCGCCTTCAGTACAGCCTTCAGCATCGACTTCGCATAAAAACATAAAACATTAAATGACTACAGCCGAACTTCTTTCGCTTATTTCCACGCGGGTAAACGACAACACCACAGGTGACATCACACCCGATGACCTTCGCGTGGTGTTAAATAGTATAGCCGAATCCATACCATCTTTCGCAGCAGTACAACAGGGTGGTGGTTTCGGTCAGGGGAACAACAAAGTGTACATAGGGTGGGGAAACGCACCAGATGGGAACGGGAACATCCGTCTGAAGCTGACCGTGGACGCGACCGATCTTGGGAACTTCGTTCTGGACACACATCTGGCGAGTGCCATGAGCACAAAGGCGAACGCGAACCACACCCACAATGACATCTATTTTTGGGATTCAAGAAGCGTGAACAGTGCACCGAACTACTATGGTTTCAAAATGATACCAGAGTTCAAGACATCGACCGTGATCGGGATCACTGGTGGTGAAGCCTTCACTGGTCTGATCACCGTGGCTCCGTGGGATGGAAAAACGTCTGGTGGTGGTGGCAAGAACTACCAGATGGGGTTTAACGGGAACAAGCTGTACCTTCGAAACGGAGTCGACACGACGTGGGGTTCTTGGGATACTGTGGTGATGAACAGCGAAGTCACCAGCAACAACACAGCCAACACTGTCGTGAAAAGGGATGGGAACGGAAATTTCTCAGCTTCGAAAATTGTGGCTGGTAGCGGTTTTGAATTACTGAACCACGGCACCAACGGTCTGTACAACGGAAACGGTGACAACGCCACCAGAACCACCCACAACATAATACTGAAAGGCCACAACGGTATGGCTTTTAAAACATATGATGATTCGGTCACGGGTCTTCTGGACTTCCGCGCTGGTTCGCTTGACCTGAACGGGTGGATCACTGCCAGATCTTTCGTGAACGACATCACGTCTGGTGAGAAACACTACAAATTCAACTCTGGAACCGAACCGCTCGGCTTCGGTATGTATGGACATGCCGACACACTCGGCTTCTTCGATTGGCAGAAAAGCCATTCATATTTACATTTCATAAGGAACACCAAAGCCGCTCATTTCGGTGGTGACGTGAACACGGTCGGTGACATCAACATAATCAAGAACCACCCGTGGTTGACACTGGATTCTTCTTCGACTGGATCTGACACGGTCGAACAGGCCGCTGGTATCTCTGTGGGTGAAGCTGGCCAGAAAGGGAACGCAGCCGTCCATATCACATACACTGGTGATGGATTTTCAAACGTCGGTATGGGTACGGTGACCAACGCGGTACCACAGTACAACGTGTTAAAAATGCACTATCTGGACAACATCGCGAGGTTCCAAGGAAACATCACTTCGGCTGGCTCCATCACCGCGACTGGAAACGTGACATCGAATTCGGACGCGAGGTTGAAAGACAACGTGGTTTCGCTTTCTGGTGCTCTGGACACCGTGATGTCACTGGACGCGAAGACCTACACCCGAAACGATCTGGATCACAAACAGGAAATCGGGTTCATCGCACAGGAAGTACAACAGCTTCTTCCGTCGCTTGTTCACCAGAACGGTGACACCGACATCCTTTCGCTGGATTACGCGAGACTGACCGCCGTACTGGTCAACGCCGTGAAGGAACTCAAAAAAGAAATCGATGATCTGAAATGTCAGTAGGTTATTCAAACATAAGGATGTCAGACGTGTATCTGGAGATCTACCAGACGAACCCGACTGGATCATACACGCTCCAGTCGCTGGTTTGGGCTTCCACGCTTCCGAACCAGTCACCGCCGTACTCACTGAACGCCTTCGCTGGCTACACCCACATCACGTGTCCAGCCTACGGGTACTCACACAGCTACTGTGACTCTTCGACTGGATACCAAGGTGTGGACGTGTACCATGACGGCGCGTGTGGCTACTACCAGTACAACAACGGTTTGTCATGTGACCCGAACTGTCTGGTCGCTGGAACGCTGGTGACGATGGCAGACGGTACCACCAAACCGATCGAAGAGGTGGTGGTGGGTGACGTGGTTCAGAGTTATGACATTCAGGGTCTGGACAGAGACAACGAGACCGAAGAATATGTCAGGAACTGGTCTGTTCCTTCTCTGGATCACAGCGTGGTGACCGCCACCGTCCAGAGCACCAAGAACGCCACGGTTCCACGGGTGATCTCTTTCAATTCTGGTATGTTGGTGGCTTCGGCTTCCCACGCCCACTTCGTGTATGACGGCGAAAAGTACTTGTTCAAGAAATCCACGGCGGTGAAGGCTGGCGAGTTTTTCGTGAAAGCGGACGGGTCTCTACAGGAGATCTTCACCGTGACCAATATTGACGAACCCACGGTGGTGTATGAAATCAACGTAGAAGAGTGTGACGTGTACACCGCCGAAGGCTTTATCACGCACAATCCAGCCGTAAAAGAACTTGACCCGATTGAACCATAAAAAATAAAACTATGAATTGAACAAGTCCAACCAAAACCGCAAATTCGTCTTCGGGTTCATGACACCCGTCGATTTCATCACTTCCACATTGGGTCTGAAGACCAAAACCTTCAACTTCATCGGAAGCATCACCACCACTGTGATCACCACCATCCTGAAGCTTTTGGGTCTGGTGTATTCAAGTCAAGCCGCCATATACCTTCTTCTGTTCGTCATGGCTCTGGACTGGATTTCGGGCGCGTACAAAGCCTTCAAACTCAAAAAATTCAACTCTTTCACCTTCCAGAGAATGCTGGTGAACGTGTTCTTCACTTTGATGCTGGTCGGTGTCGGGTACCAGATGTCTCTGGTGTTCAAAGATCTGGTGGTGATCGGTGACGTGCTCAAATACCTTCCCGAATTCCTGATCGGTGGTTTCATGTTCACATATTTCTTCTCCATTCTGGAGAACCTTCACCAAGCGGATTCGAAGCTGGTGTCACCGAAGATGTACAAGTGGCTGAAAACGATTCTGGATCTTGACAGTCTGGTTCCGAAGTTCCTGAAGTCGAAAGGTGTCGCGGTGCCAAGCAGCGAACCCGAAGAGAAAAAAGAAGAGTCCACCGATGACGCTGGTGAATAAGGTTCTGACAGGTATGGTGATCATACTTGTCATTCTCTTTTTATGGCAGCACCAGAAGACCCAACGCCTGAAGACCGATGTGGACGCGAACGCGAGTCTGGTGGCGGTGCTCAGTGACTCCGTACGCTATCACCAAGACCGCCACGGTCGCGAGGTCGCTGAAAAGAGAGTTCTGGTGATGGTGGTGAAGGATCTGGAAAGACAGAACGCGCTTCTGACCGATAACCAGAAGAAGCTTCTTTCAGAAACGAAACAGGCCAAAGGGGTGAAGGCTGGTGTCCAGATAAAAGAGAAGGTCGCGATCCGTGACGTGCCCGTTCTGGTGAACGACACGGTGGTGGTCATCGACACACTGGATCTGGAAAATGAAAAGACCATCCTTCTGAAAGAGGTGAAAAACGGTACTGAAATTTCCATCACAAATTCGAACCCGATATTTAAAACGGTGGATGTCGATGGTCTGGTAATTCCAGAGAAAAAGACGTTCTGGAATTCGAGACTATTTAAGTCTTTGATCTTCATCACGGGTGTCGCCACTGGTGTCGCAATTACCCGATAAATAAAAAAAAACTCCCGACAGAAAAATTCCATCGGGAGAAAAAAGAGTATTACAAACACGGTACATTACGTACTTTTATTATATGCGGAAAAAAGAAAAAGTTTTAAATGTCTTTTAAAAGATTTGCAATTTTTTCTTTTCGCAAATACGGGGTCGGGTTCTCCTTCACTTCGCGTCTCAATTGCGCGGCTTCCTTCTTCGTCATTCCCGATTTAACCACCACCACGTCTGGCAAAAGCGACATCAAAATGGGTGCCTTCGGTTTTATCAAATTCCAGTAATATTGGAGCGGCTGGATCGTGTGAGCGACGTTGATCACCTCACCGTTCACCAGCATTAAAAACACCGAATGTGAGTCGTTCGGAAGTGCCTTTAATTTGAGAATTGAAGGGTGTTCAGTGACACCACATTCCTCGATCATATATTCACACCATTTCAGTGCCCACTGGTCACCATACTCTTCCCTGAAGGTATAGTGTGATACAAATTGTTTCTTTATCATTTCCGTGTCTATTATTTTTTTATGTCCAGATTCGGCACTGGAAGACCAGCCTTCCCGAACTCTTCGATGATCACCTGTTCGATCATTTCGATGTCTTCCTGACCAGCCAGAAACGAGTCATGGACGGTGGTGAAAGGGTGGGTGGCGTTATCGTTCACCAGCACCGCCACGCGGTCGATCATCATCGCACTTTCAAGCCTTTGGAGCAGCATCGGAAGCGGAAGTTCGCCGCCATTTATGTTCTCACATGCCGCCACCACCATCGGGTACAGGGTGGCAAGCTTCGCCTTCGTCTTCACCGACTCGCCGCGCTCAGAGAAGAAAGCCGCGAAACACATGTCCTTCACCTTCTTCTTCGGGTAGGTCTTGCCCACACTGGCGAAACGGGCGGTCATGGTCTGGTACACCTCACCGACTTCGGCAGCGTCCACGAAAGATCTGAAGTCTTCGTACGTCTCGTAATAATACGAAAGGTTGTGGAATACCACCTTCAGGTCAGTGGCTTTCATGCCGCTCTTCTTCAGGATCTCCATACACTGTTTCGGGTACTTTGTCAGACAGGCCATGAAAAAGAACTGGCTGTTCTTCACGTCCAGTTCGGAAGCCGACTGACCGCCGATCATCACGAACTGTCTCAGAACCTTCTTCGTGTTGGTGAAGGGGGTGTGGAACCGCCACCCGTATTCGTCACGTGAATTGATATATACGTTTCCATCCTTTATCTCATTGACCGTCACCAGTATATCGTTCATCACGTCTTGGTTCTTGAAAGCCTTGGGATTCGCCACACACCACGATGTGAACTGGTTGATGTCGATGGTGTCCACCAGATCGAAGACGTTCTGAACCATCGCTGAACGGGTGTTCTCACGGAGGGATTCCACCTTCTTCTGAAGCTTCATCTCTGCCAGTTTCAGCAACAGACGCGGGGTCTGGTACTCGACTTTGTGGTACTTCCGTGGGTCACCTTCCTTCTTCAGTAGGAGCGGCCACCAGCGGTATTGTTTCGGGTACTGACCAGACATGAAGCCTTTGTGACCTTTCTTGTATTCGGTGATGAACTTCGCCTTTTCGAAGAACCTCAGATACGCTTCGTACCGTACACCGCACCATTTCACCAGATCATCGGAGTGGACGTTGATATATCCCCACTGGTACGCCCACTTGGTCTTCTTCTGGTCTTTGGTTCTCTTTATGATCATAAGCGAGGCCACCGAAAGGGCGCGGTCGATGTCGAACTTCGATTTGTCATCCCACAGCTCTTCCGCTTTCTGAAGTATGGTCTCGATCGAAAGGTTGATGGGTAACCATGCGAACGACTTCCACTTGTCCGTCTCTTTTTTGATCTCTTCCAGTTTACGCTGGTACGTGCTGCCTTTGGTCTTCCCGACGGCTTTCCCTATGGCTTGACCCTTCGCCTTTCCGACGGCTTGACCTTTGCTGGTCGGTCTGACTGGCTTCTTCAGCCACTTCTGTGTGATCTCATTCCAGTATAGTCTGGTCTCTGGATGTCTCTGTCCGTGTGTGTACATTCTCTTTTGGTTTGTTTTAAAGTATATATAAATGTGGCGGGTCTCCCTTGACCACTTTCGACACTTATATTCACACAAAACCAAAAGTTTTATTTACTGATCACATTTATTTAATAAGACATAAATAAGACATAAATAGTACATATATCTGTCTTTATTCACTGAGACAAATATGATATATATACTTGTCTTTTGCTGACCATCTACTGGTTGAATAATTCTGGAATACTCTGTCTGACTGGTACGGTCATCACTGGCGTTCTGACCGTACAAACCCAAACTGAATAATGACTTCAGATAATTATGATTCCATATCTCTTTCTATTTTATATCTTCTTTAAACCAAACCCAAACCAAACCAGATCATTCTTTATTTCATCTTCCCTTTCCAGAGTTTATCCTATCAATAATGTATAACGATTTTTTTTTTGGGCAAAGCAAAAGAAGGTATGACCGCGTGTGGAAATAAGCCGTACCTTAATGTATAATGAAATTTTTTTGGGTATTTTTAAAAGAGATTCAAAACAAAAGAAGATCTGATCATATAACCAGTATTACGTCATGGTTGGGGGCGAGCGCAGCGAGACACCAGCCTTCCAAAAATAAGTCATAATATTTTGACGAAAAGCCGAAAGGGAGAAGGTGCACCGTGATATATACTGTATAAAAATAATAGAAACGAGATGATGAATATGATCAAACGATGGTTCGGTAAAACGGAAGAGACCAATAAAAAAGAGAAGACCATATGGATCGATGTATCAAAGCAGATACGGGAAGAAGCGGAATACCAGAGGCGAGAAGAAGAAAGTAGAAAGTGTGAAGAAGCCAGTCGGCTCCGAGAAGTTCTATGTGAGCAATTTGATCAAGTCGCCAAAGAATACGGGTTTCACGAAGGGTTCAAATGGTGGTTCTTCTCATACTTCGAAGCCAATATGGTGAAGGATGAAGTCCGATGGTTTCAATTGAACCCGCGATATTTTGTTAAAATCAGTGATCTCGAACGTGATGGTTACATCATAAAGGAACCAGTTTTGAAATGGAGTGATTTGATTCCGCTGGCAGAACGACACAGCGAATTTCAGAAAGAAATTGAAGAGCGTCCATACACGAAATATGTCAGACTATAATGATGACCGACCACAGCCACAGACCATACGATCCAGAAGACTTCAAACGTCGGGTCGAAGAACTCACCAGAGTCGCGGAAGAAGCACTGGTGGAAGCCAAAGCAGAAAACAGAAAGAGGAAGATCCAGCGCGTACTGGATCACTTCGAAAAAGAAGACCAGAATGATAACAAAGTATGAAGAAGGGGTGATCACCCAACAGCAGTATGAAGACATGATCCGTGACCCGTACCTGTTTTTCATCGATTCTTATGAAAAGAACAGGAACATCATCTTCATGTTCAGGACACTCACAGATGATGAAACGTTCATCGCTGGTATATACTACATGGACAAACAGTACGGTCAGATCACCGACACCATCACGTATGACCGCCGAAGGGTACCCGTATGGCTCGGTCATAAAGCCCACTGGTTCCAAGATACACCAGAGTACAGAGCCGCCAAACGGAAGATAAAAATACAGAGACTATTGAATGACATCGAATGACAAATCCGAATTTTACGAAGAGATCCTGACCACGCACCAGAGATATACAAACTTGGAAGCCATACTGGTATATCCGAAGCTTCCGAGCCGCTTCAAGGTAAGGTACAGACAACTTCACTTCGTACCACCAGCGAACGCGAACTTCCTTGACCGTAGCGACCTATGTGAGATCGTGTGGAACTGGATGGCTCGCGTGGAAGACCTGATCGAAGATATTCAGGACTGGCTGTTGATCAATATGTGAGAAGAAGGGGCACCAGTACGGTGTCCTTTTTTTATATCTGGACATCTACGAAATAATTCGTAATAATTGATTACAAAAGTGTTCATTTTCACCCGTAGGTGGGAAGAAACCTTTGTTTTCGGTGCGTAAATGGGCTTTTTGTGTCAGGATGAACTGACTGACCATCCAGCCACGCACCCGATCCCACCTGTCTGTTTTGGCCGCTTTTTGACCACTTTTTGAACATTTTGTTTGCACATCTGCCGTTCTGCCTTTGTAACTGGTTGAACTGGTGTGACTTGGGTGGCTTTGTTTCAGTACTGAGTGTATTGCGACATCTTTTTTTCGAAGGGGAACACAACTTCTGGATATATACTGATATAAGATAAAAACAAGTGAGAAAGCGATGTACATGTACAGTCTATATGACGAAGATGACAAAGAGTGGTACAACACCGAAGTGGCGGTGTTGATGACGGTGGGTTCGACCTTCTACCATTGGGGAAAGAAGTGGCGCGTGGATCTGTTCGCCTTTTATGGTGACGAAAGCTGGTCGATCCAGTGTCGCGAGGTGGTGGGTGAAGTCGATGTGGTGAAGTATATGACCATCCAGCACCGCAAACAGAAGATCCAGAAAATACTTGACGAACCAGATGAAAATATTTCCTGATAACGCAAAAGAGCGGGTCGGCTTCGGAATATATACTATAAAATATAACGAACCGAAATGGAAGAGACACTGAGAATGATCAACCTTGAACTGAACGCAAATCTGGACGCTGAACACGCGCTGAAGCTGTTGTACAGCCTACTGGCAGACATCGACGAACAAGTGGTATCTGGACACCTTCACCCGATCCGCGTGGCAAGACGCAAAGCCATACTGGCTGAACTGTTGACAAAGAATGACATCATACTGAAAGGTGGTGGTGTTAAATGAGATACTATGTAGAAAAGAAGATAAAGAAGGTCGATGACTACAACTTCGACGGATGTATTCGGATGTTGATGTCTTTCATCGCACAAACGAGTACCGATGATCTGTCATCGCAAGGATATAGATATCTGGAAGGATGGGAACTGGATCTGGCGAGAGAGTACCGCGCCCACCGCCATAAACTTCTCTGGAAGGGTATGGATCACTATGACTTCATCAACTCATTTTTGATGGCGAAGCGGGTGGAAGATCGGAAGAGAAAGATCGATGTGGCTTTAAATTCAAAAGATAGTGAGGTATGGTAGTGACAGAACAGATGATCCAGTCGGAGCGGTTCAAAGCCGCTCTGACCAGTCACCTTCAGAGCACCAGTGAGACACCGTCCATCCCGATCACTCTGGACACGGTCAGGATAAACGATGAAGGAGAAGTGATGGCAGTGGTACACGATGGCTGGTCGACCACTGTCTGTATTGTAAGACCAGCGCCGTGAGGGTTCTGGTCAACCAGATCCGAAAAGAGAAGATCCAGATCGTACTGGATGACATAAAAAATAATGATGAAAATACTTGAATACCAGATCAAACTTTTCCGACCCATCTTCTATAAGTGGAATGGAAGCGAATTATATTTTAAGAAATTGTAAAAGATGTGATAAAGAGTTTAAATGTTATCACCCGAAAAAGGTGTACTGTACACCACGTTGTCAGTCTTTGGCATATAATGAAGCAAACGCTGAAAAGATCAAATCCTATGCAGAGTAAAAAAGTAAGATGACATACTTTAAGATACACGAAAGAGATGGCTTTAAATGTATCTACTGTGGGAAGAGTTCAATCATAGATGGTGTGAAACTTCGCGTAGATCATATATATCCACGATCGAAGGGTGGTGATAATGATCCGAAAAACCTCGTTACCAGTTGTGAACCATGCAATCTACATAAAACAGACATGATCCTTTCAGACGATATAATATTGGAACTCTGGAAAAGGAATGACAAGCTGAATAAAAGATTCACCACTTCAGAATATACGACTCTGGTGACCGAATTCAACAAGATTTATAAAAGGTTGTAAAATAAAATGGTGTTTTACTGACCACCACGCCACTTTCCCGCCGTCTGGAATGTCTTTATGTCACACGACCAGTGGTACCCGTAGAATGAAGTAAAACCGCCTTGAATGGGCGGTTTCTTCGTTTATACAAGCATAGTATATATATCTGTCTCTTTATCGGTTGGCCTGATCCCAATACTCGAATTTATCGTTTACCCACAGGAATTCGTCATCGCGATACGGTGACATCCAGTCGCGTACCTCTTCATCGACTTCATCTGGATCAAATTTCGACTTGTCAACCTGACATAAGTACCAGTATGTCTTGAATTCATAAAGAATGTAAGAATCGACGATCGTGACGTATGGTTGCCAGTATTCAAGCCATTCGCGTGTCTCTCTGGCTTCGCGTGGTACCTCGAAGTCCACGGGGTCGAACTTGCTGGCATATACCCAAAATTCATTTTCTTTGAGTTCTGCCGCCGCTCTATACTTCGTCTCAGTTCTTTCAATGGTGGTGACCCACGGTCGGAAGAAGCGCATCACCGCCACCATTCTCTGTGTGAAGTTCATCTGTGTATGATCCATAATACTCTTTTATAGGTTCGTGAAGTACTGGTGTTTCTCCCTGAAGACGTTGTCGATCCGAAGTTCTTCACCCTTCAGTTCACGGTACTTCGCCACCAGATCTTCTTCGATCACGAAACGGGCGCATCCTTCGACCTCGAAGCTTCGCAAATACCCACCCGCCTTCGAGTTTGTCCAGTTGGTCACGGTGGCTCTGGACACATCCAGTATTTCCGCGACCTTCGACAGCTTGTACTTCACGGCCAACTTCACGTCGGGGTGAAGGGTGATGTCGCGATCCATCAACCGCTTCCTGAGCGCGGTGATCTCTTCACCGATCTGGTCGTGTAGGAGATCCAGACCTTTCTTCAGTTGTTCCACGTTTCTGAGGTCGGTCATCACCGTGGGGTTCTTCACCCGCTTGTTCTGGAAGTGGATGTCGATGAACTCACGGATCTTGTGGGGTTCCACTTTCCCGATCTCGTTCACCGTGTCCACCAGTTCACTGAGGTTTACCAGTTGTTGCCTTGAAATATCTTTCGCCATTATGCCACTTTGAATACGTCACCCCACGCCGACTTCACTTTCTTGTCCTTCACCTGTTCCGCGATGCGAATATACTTCCAGAAAGATTCGCTGTTGTACTTGTGACCACTGATCTTCTTCACTTCCAGATCGGTCATTCCCTTCGACAGAAGGAAAGAGATTCCAGACTTTCGGCAAACGTGCGATGACAGCATGTCCTTCGTATCGACCATTTCAGAGACGTGAACGCCGTTTCTGGTTCTGGTGTACTTGAACTTCTCCCAATTGTTCAGGATCATACCTTCGGTCTTCCCGTCTTCGATCTGTTGCTGGACGTAGGCCGCGAAGTGAGCCGCCAACGTACGGACGTTGTTGTTGTACGTCACCTGAATCCGCTTCGGGAGAAGGGTCGGGTATTTGCCACGGTACTTCTTTATGATCTCGATCCCTTTTTCGAAGAGCGGAATCCGAACGATGGCTTTCGTCTTCTTGTTCTCACGGATGATGTGCCATTCGTTGGGTGTGATGGAAAGGTCTTCTTCGGTGAGGTTCATCAAATCCGAAAGGCGAAGACAGGTGAAGATACCCATCAACACACAGTCTCTGATCTCTTCCATGCGTTCGGTCTTCTCTTTCTTCGTGAACACCAGCGGCATTTCTGCCAGAAGTTTGATTTCGTCTTCGTAAAAGATGATGAAGTCTTGGTCGGTGGACTCTTCCTTCAGGATGTACCAGTTCGCGAGGTTCACCTTCACGTCGGTGAGTTCGGTCTTCATCATCCACTTCAGGACGGTTCTGAGGAAGATGATGTCGCGACCCACGGTGCCGTCGAAGTTGTCCAGCGTGTACCAGCAGTATTCACAGTATGTGTGGTAGAAGTTGTCGTTGATGTTCTTCCAGTTCCGTACGTCGTATCCAGTCTTTTCGGCGAACTGGTGGATCTTGCTGGTGATGATCCTGTAGTTTTCGATACTGCCTTCCGACAGCTTCTTCCCGCGACCAGTCCTTCTTTCACCAGAGATCGACGCTTTGATGAAACGGTCGATCACGCCGAACAGATCCAGCTTCAGGCCGTTCGCCTTCGTTGGCTGTGGCGTAGGCCGTACACCCGTCTTGTAATATTTTGCGATCTCGGAAGGCTTCAGGTCTTCATTCGCGTCGATGAGGTTCTGGACTTTCTTCAGCACCTGTTTGATGGTGCTGTTCATCTCCATGTTGTGAGCCACGCCGCGCGGGATCATTCCAGACGCTGTGAGTCTGTCGGCTTTTATGCCAGTGCTGATCCGTAGGGTGTCGCCGTTCTGTGTGGCGTAGATCACCACGGTACCACGGTAAAGTATCGGTTTCGCTTCCATAGTTTTTGTCAATTAAGTGTTCAAACGAAATGAACAAATATGAATATCATATCTGTCTGTTTTTGGTATGTTCAAACACTTTTGTAAAATGGGATGCGTGTCTGAAAACCGTCAACAATGCAAATATACGGCTTTTTTTGACAAAACGTAAAATGGTTGCCATTACTATGACTACTGGAACACCCGTAATTTTGATCTGGGTGCCCTGGGTTTTGGCGGAGGCCTTTTTACGCGTCTGCCGCTGAGCAAGCAGGTGAACCTGTACAACAACCTGCATCTGGGGGTGATTCCGCTGGCGGGCAACAGTACCCGTTTTGCACCAGATGAGAATGGCCTCAGGAACTATGTCTACACCACCGGGTTGCACGGCAAGCTGGAAAGCACCCTGAGCCTGGGCCGCTACGCCTCGCTTGCCTTTGTCTACTACCACTATTGGCTGAACACGTTTGAGGGGCTGGAGGGCTCCAACTCCATTGGCATTGTGCGGCCCCGTGCCACGGTGAGGCTGTTTAAGAACGTGAGTCTGGGGTATGAGCATTTTGGGTACACGACCAACCGGAGGCTGGAAGCCTACCCTACGCAGCGCTCAGTGATCACTGACCAAAAGATCTTCCTGCAGCTGTTCCTGGAAGATTCGCAGCGCCGGGGGCGGTATCAATAAAGGGTCTATATCTTGAATTATATGTTAAGTATCTGTTAAGCTTTTGTCCCCAACCTTGAAGAACAGGTATCTGTTTTGGGGCTGTTTTCAGAAAAGCAGCCCCAAAACAGATACCTGTTCTTTTTCTAGGGGGATTACTTTTGCCAGTGGGCGCGAGGGGGGTGGGTTTCTGTGTGCTTCGTCTTACCTTTACGGGAGAATCTCTTCTGGCAGGAGGTGAATGTAAAGACTATGAAAGCAGTAGGCAACATCAAGGCCATTACCCAGCAGCGGAGCAGTAAGCTGGCAAACGTGGAAATTCACATCAGCTCGGTGCAGTACGTCACCAGCAAGAAAGACGGGCGGTATTTTCAGGATTACGCCTATGAGGAGGAGCTGGAGACGCCGCTGGTGATTACCGGTGACTGCCTCGCCCGCGCTGACAAGAACAAGCAGCCCGAAGGGGATTTCGAGTTCAACGTCTATGACAAGGTAGACGGGGAGTACGTGCTCAATGAAAACAAACGCCTGGAGGTAACGGTGGTGTATGACTTTGAAGAGGATGTCACCATTATCAGTGCGCTAGATTATACCGTCACCCTTCCGCCCGCTGAGTTTGAGCAGTTCAGGAAGGAGCGGGAAAAGGAGAAAGGCTTCAAACAGACCAAAACCAGCCGTAAACGCTTCTAAAACCCTAACTGAGCGCAGCCACCAGCTACACCTAAAAGCGTTCCTCTTGCAAGGGAACGGCTTTTAGCTTGTACCTAAGGCGCTTGTGCTGGGGCTGATCTGGCAACCAGGGGCAAAAAAGCATTGCCCACCCCATAAAATTGTCTCAGACCTCCCCCGGCCGTTTGTAAATGGGCAGAAATGACACGCTGCCAGATGGCTGAAAGGCATAGCGGCTCTGCCTTCCAGGCCTGGGCAAGCCAAAAGAGGGAAGCGCCTTTACTTATAGGCTGTTACGCCGGGCAGGCTGTTTTCCCTTACTCCACTGGTTGGGGAAGGGTGGTGACGAACTGCTCGTTCCGCTGGGGAATAGCGCACTCCCACCCCAGGGTTTCGCGTATTTTCTTCTGTAAGCCAGCTGCTGCATCAGGCTCTCCGTGTACCAGAAAAATCTGTTCTGGGGCGGTCTGCAGCTCGCTTAGCCAATCCAGCAGCTCCTGCTGGTCGGCATGGCCAGACAACCCCTCCAGGCTGCACACGTCGGCTTTGACGGCATAGGTCTTGCCGTAGATTTTGAGCTCTTTGGCACCGTCTTCCAACTGCCGCCCCCGGGTGCCTTCGGCCTGATACCCCGCCAGTAGAATGGTGGTAGCCGGGTTTTCCAGGTACTGGGTCAGGTAGGTGAGAATGCGGCCGCCGGTGAGCATGCCACTGCCGGCAATGACAATCTTCGGCTCCTTCCGGTCAATGATTTCCCAGGTCTCCCTGAAAGAGGTCACAATCCTGATGTCTTCACACATTTGCAGGCAGTCCTGGGCGGTGAGCTTGTGCCAGGACTGGGACTGGTAGAACACCTTGAGCACATCGGCACCCATGGGGGTGTCTAAGATGACGGGGATAGAGGGCAGGGCATGCTCCATCTTCAGTTGCCAGAGGAGGTACATCAATGCCTGGGCCCGCTCTACCGCGAAACTGGGAATGAGCAACGTGCCTTTCTTGGCCAGGGTGTTGGTAATGACTTCCCGGAGCCGCTCCTTGGTGCTTTCTGTGGGGTGCAGCCGGTCCCCATAGGTGCTTTCCAGCAGGAGAATGTCGGCTTTTTCTGGCTTGTGGGGGGAAAAGAGCAGTACATCTTTGGGGCGGCCCACATCACCGGAGAAAACCAGGCGCTTGCCCGCCACGTCCAGCTCCAGAAAGCAGGCCCCCAGTAAGTGGCCGTTGTACCGGAACCGGCAGCGCAGTTGGTCGCCCAGCGGAATCCATTTGTCCTGCGGTTTCATCCTGAACGCCCTAATGGTTTTCTCCACGTCTTTCAGCCCGTAGAAGGGAACCGCCGGGTGGTGCTTTGAATACCCTTGTTCGTTGGCCTGTTTGGCCTCTTCTTCCTGTATTTTAGCGGTGTCTTTGAGAATGATCTCTGCCACGTCCAGGGTGGGGGCAGTTGCCCAGATCTCGCCGCGGTAGCCCAGTTGCACCAGTTTAGGCAGGTACCCGGTATGGTCCAGGTGCGCGTGGGTGAGCAGCACCACATCTATCCCCTGTGGGGGGAAATCCGGCTCCTCCCAGTTCAACAGCCTGAGTTCTTTTTTGCCTTGGTAGAGTCCGCAGTCAATGAGAATGTTCTTGCCGCAAGCGGAAAGCAGGTATTTGGAGCCGGTCACGGTGCCGGCAGCACCCAGGAACGAAAGGGAAAGCTGGTTTTTCATAGCGATGGCAGAAGTAGGTGAGGTTTTAAATGCCCAAAGATCCTTTCACAAGTAAAACAAAGGGATGATGTAACTCAATACCCCACCTGATGTTGGTCACCAATGATGTGCGAAGGCGGTTTCTGTTTTAGGGCTGTTTTCTGAAAATCAGTCCTAAAACAGAAACAGCGGGGTGGTCAGCAGTTGGGCTAGATCCCTTTGAGCAGAGTCCCCACCAGGTAAGCCAGCGAAGCGGCGGCCCCACCCAAAAGAAGGGTCTCTAACCCTGACCAAACCCATTTCTTGTTCACAAACCTGCTCTTGAGAGCGCCTATGCCAAAGAAAGCCACCCCGGTACTCACGCTGCTCCACCAGAAGGGGTGGGAGAGGGGTGCCGAAAAAAAGTAATTCACTAGAAACGGAAGCACCGGAAGCGCCCCTATGCCTAAAAAAGCCCCAAAGGTGGCCAAAGCAGCCTTGTGCGGAGAGGTTTTGAGGCTGCCGCCCCCGTGCGCGTCCTGTAGAAGCGCGTCTGCCCACAAGGCCGGGGTGGCGGTAATGACCTGAACGGCCTGCTCCAGCATTGACCCTTGCAGCCCTTTGGTGGCGTAAAGCTGCATAACCTGTTCCCGCGCCCTGTCTGGGTGCTGCGTAATCTCCACCATGATCTCCTGTTGCCGTTTCAGCAGCTGTTGCTGTTCGGCTTTGGTGCCCAGGTAGTTGCTGATGGCCATACTGAACCCGTCTGCAAACAGATTGGCCAGCCCCAGTACCACCACTATCTGCGGGGAAAGATTGGCTCCGGCCACCCCGGAAACCACGGCAAAAGTGGTGACGGCCCCGTCTACCGCGCCATATACCAGATCTTTCAAGTACTCAGGATTTTTGGGTTTGGCGGGGACGTTGGTGCGGAATGGTATCATCATTTTTTAGCTATGGGTTAGGGGCCGGGGGCGTGTTCAAAAGGGAAACGGTGCTATGGATGCTGCTGGTGCCAGTTTTTGTTGAACGCTGCCCCCGTGATCTGAATCTGATACCAGGGGAAGTCACCCGTCTTAAGTTTCCAGGTGATGGCGGCGTGGGCAGGAATCCGGATGCCCTGAAAGGTCTGATAGCCGTTTTCAGGCACCGTGACCACCCATTTTTCCAGCGTGGGGCCGGTAGGCCGGTCATAGTATCTCAAGGCTTCAAACCGGGTCACATCTCCAGCCGGGGAATACGTGAACGTACCGGTTGCGGTCACTCCCGCATAGGTCATGGTTACCGCGGCATGTGTATCATCCACAGGTTTCCAGCTTAGGTAAGGGCTGACGGCGGCTGAGGGGAACCATACCATTTCGGCCAGGTACCTGAGCAGGGTGCCCTGGTCTATCTTGGGGCCCTGGGCATCTGCCACGGGGTACAGAGAGAGCAGTTTAATGAGCATGTGCCCTTTTCCGCGGTAATATTTATCACGTCCGGCCAGGTGTACCATGGGAGCCGCCTGAACCTGGGCCACCCACAGGAACCCAGGGGTGTCAACGGTGAAGAACTGCTCTGCCTGTACCGGCATCCAGGCCCCGTCTGGCGAGGTGCGCAATTGCCCCTGCTGCTGCAGATAAGCCGTCTGAAGGGGCTGTTTCCCCACCACGTTAGACCGGTGCAACCATCTCTGGACGGGGGCAGGAAGATGGGCGACCTGGTTGGGGGAAAGGGGATCGGCTGGTTCAGCCGGAGCGGTCATAAACGGCCCTTTCTCTGCCTGCACCATTTGGCTGAATTGCCACTGCCCATACGCCACCACCGTCACAACCAGGAGTAAACCATTGGCGAGGGTGCCATATTTGGCGTCTTGCCAATATAGAAAGATCAGGCACTGTGACAGCAGAATGGCCCCCGCAAACCACAGCCACCAACTTTCCTTTCTGAGGAGGTACAAAAGCGCTGCTATGGCAAACAACAGACAGGCTACAAGCCAGGCAATACCCGCCGCCTTCGCCTGCGCCGGGCTCAGGGGAACGGAGGTTTTGCCCGTTAGCAGGTGCTGTGTGGTTAAATGGAATTCCTTAACAAAGCCCAGTAGGTGAATAAGGGCGTGGAGCACCAGGAGCAATATGAAACCGAGCCGAGCCATAAATTGAATGCTTTGAAACCGAGGTTGCGGTGCGGTAAAGTTACCTAAGGCAAGAGGGACTCCCTAATGATGAAAATCACCCCGGTACATGATCTGCCTTAGCGGGCTCTCCTCCCCCAGAAGGAGATTGGTTGCTCCAGCCTTTCCGGCAGGGGCACCCTCTTTGGGCATCAAGAGAAGTAAAAATAGGGAAAATCTTGTAGTGCTGGAGCAATCAGGGGAGGAAAGGGCGGAGGTATGGTTAAATCCCTCTGGCTAGCTGAGGAGCTGCCGCTTAAGCCTGCGCTGCCGCAAAACTGAGAAAACGCCGGATTAATACACCCGTTCTGTTTTAGGGCTGTT
This sequence comes from Rufibacter ruber, assembly GCF_001647275.1. Lineage (GTDB taxonomy): Bacteria > Bacteroidota > Bacteroidia > Cytophagales > Hymenobacteraceae > Nibribacter > Nibribacter ruber_C. Next base: position 41,053 of record NZ_LRMM01000045.1, read on the forward strand.
TGGCCAAAACAGCC
>NZ_LRMM01000046.1 GCF_001647275.1 Rufibacter ruber
GCCTGTTTTTCAGAAAACAGGCCGAAAACAGAAGACTAGTTCAAGAATTTCAGGAAGTGAATAGAGCCAAGCAAGTATGATTCAGCATGTAGACAACCCGGTGTTGGAAGTGCACGACCTGACGGTAAGTTACCAGCGCAAGCCTGTGCTGTGGGACGTGGACCTCACCTTGCCCCCCAAAGCCCTGGTGGGGATCATTGGGCCTAACGGCGCGGGCAAGTCTACCCTTATTAAAGCGGTCATGGGGCTGCTTCCGCTGAACAGCGGCTACGTGCAGCTGTTTGGGCAGGGGCTGGACCAGGTCAGGAAAAAAGTAAGCTACGTGCCGCAGCGCGAATCTGTGGACTGGGATTTCCCGGCCTCTGCGCTTGATGTGGCACTCATGGGAACGTATGGGCAGTTAGGTTTATTTAAACGCCCCACCGCCCTCCACCGCCAGCAGGCCATGGAAGCACTTGAGAAGGTAGGCATGCAGGACTTTGCCAACCGGCAAATATCCCAGCTCTCAGGCGGGCAGCAGCAGCGGGTTTTCCTGGCCCGGGCCCTGGCGCAGAACGCAGATCTGTACCTCATGGATGAACCCTTTGCGGGCGTAGACATCGCCACAGAAACTGCCATCATTGAGCTTCTGCGGCAGATGCGCGAAGCGGGCAAAACGGTAGTGGTGGTACACCATGACCTGCAGTCTGCCCAGGATTATTTTGACTGGATCATCCTGCTCAACATGCGTCTGATCGCCTCCGGCCCCACCGCTGAGACGCTCACCCCTGCCCTGCTGGAAAAAACCTATGGAGGGCGGCTCACTGAGCTAAGCCGGGTAAGTGAACTGCTCCACAAGAAGAACTTCCCCATCAGGGAAACCAAACCGGCCAAGAAATGAATGCCTTGTGGGAATTCCTGAGCATGAGTGATGCCAACGTGCGCTACGTAACGCTGGGCTCTGTTTTACTGGCGGCCAGTTCTGCCGTGGTGGGCTGTTTTACGGTACTGAGAAAAAGAGCGCTGGTGGGTGACGCCGTGGCCCATGCCGTGCTGCCCGGCGTCTGCCTGGCATTTTTGTTAAGCGGTGAGAAAAACCCGCTGCTGCTGCTCCTGGGCTCCTTTGTCACCGGCTGGCTGTCTCTCATCGCCATTGACACCATCACCTCTAAGAGCCGCATTAAAGAAGACACGGCCATTGGGCTGGTGCTGTCAGTGTTCTTTGGGGTGGGTATTCTGTTTCTCACGGCTATCCAGCACTCCGGCAACGAGAACCAGAGCGGGTTAGACAAATTCCTGTTCGGCAGTGCCGCGGCGTTGGTGGGCCAGGACCTGATCACGTTTGGCGCCGTGGCTACGCTCCTGCTCCTGAGTGTGCTGCTGCTGTACAAAGAATTTAAACTGGTTAGTTTTGACATGGCGTACGCCCGCACCATTGGCCTGCCCGTGCGGGCCCTGGAACTGGTATTGACCACCCTCACCGTTTTGGCGGTGGTAGTGGGAATCCAGTCGGTGGGGGTGGTGCTCATGTCTGCCATGCTGATCACGCCCGCCGCCGCCGCCCGCTTCTGGACAGACCGCCTGGGGGTCATGGTCACCATTGCCGCCCTCATGAGTGCCGTGTGCGGGGCCGCCGGGGCCTTTGTCTCCTTCACCGCCCCGGCCATGCCCACCGGCCCCTGGATTGTCATGATCCTTTCGCTGCTGGCCATCCTCTCCTTTCTGCTGGCCCCCCGGCGGGGTCTTGTGGCGCGGCTTTTGTTACAACGGCGTGTGCGTAGGCAAATGATGCGGGAGAACATCTTGAAAACGCTTTTCCTGCTGGGCGAATCAAAGAACGAACAAGGCCTCAGCTATACCAGAAAACAGATCAGTGAACGCAGAAAAATGCCCTTGCTCACCATGCAGGAGAGCCTGCGCGTACTGCGCAGCAAGGGGCTGGTCACCCACGGCTCTTCCGGCTGGTCTCTGACAGAGGCGGGCATGAAGGAGGCGCAGCGGGTGGTGCGCCTGCACCGGCTTTGGGAGCTATACTTAACTGAATACCTGCAGGTGGCCTCAGACCATGTGCATGAAGACGCTGAATCTATTGAACACGTACTTACCCCAGAGCTGGAGAAACGGCTGGAAGAACTTCTAAACTACCCTACCGCAGATCCGCACCAAACCGTTATACCCCAACAACCATGAACTTAGACGCCTTCTGGATCATCCTGACCGGCTCTCTGGTAGCTGTATGCTGCAGCCTGCTGGGCTGCTTCTTAATACTGAGGCGCATGGCCATGGTGGGAGACGCCATCTCCCATGCCGTACTGCCGGGCATTGTACTGGCGTTCCTGTTCAGCGGCACCCGCGAAGTCTGGTCTATGCTGCTGGGTGCGGCGGCGCTGGGGGTGGCGTGTACCTTTCTTATTGAATTCTTCCATAAGAAGGCCAGGGTATCGGCAGACGCCTCTATTGGCGTCACCTTTACCTGGTTGTTTGCGTTGGGCATTATCCTGATCTCAGTCTATGCCGGCCAGGTAGACCTGGACCAGGACTGCGTGCTGTACGGCGAGATCGCCTACGTGCCCCTGGACACCTGGATCACCGCCGCCGGGCTGCACCTGGGGCCGCGCACCGTTTGGATGATGGGTGGTGTTTTAGCCCTCATTCTCCTGTTCATCCTGGTATTCTACAAGCAGCTGTACCTGACTTCTTTTGACCCGGCTTTTGCTACTGCCATTGGGCTCTCCACCACCCTCTGGTACTACCTGCTCATGGGGGCTGTGTCTCTGACCACTGTGGCTGCGTTTGAATCTGTGGGGGCCATTCTGGTGGTGGCGCTGATGGTGGGGCCGCCAGCCACCGCCTATCTGCTCACAGACAACCTCAAGGTGATGCTGGGGCTTTCTTCCGCCTGCGGAATTGTAGCGGCTGCCCTGGGGTATTACCTGGCGCTGTGGCTGAACGGATCTGTGGCAGGAGCCATATCCGTCATCATAGGACTTCAGTTTTCTCTGGCGTTTGTTCTTTCCCCCACCCACGGCCTGGTTTCCAGAAGCCGAAAAGTGCACCCCTCCCCCGCCGTTGTTCCTTCTTGAGAGTACCTCTCAAATCTGAAGGCGGGCTATTTCAGGAAGACAGCACCTCAGTTCGGGAAAAGACAACAATAGAAATGCTCTTTTTACGTCTTTAACGTTAGGTAGCTTCTTGAACAGGAACTGTTTTGGAGCTACTTTTTGTAAAACAGAGGAAAACCAGCCAACCCATGTACCTTCTGCTCTTTATCCTGACCTTTATCCCCTTCAAAGACCAGCCGCCTCTGCCAAAAGAGGCTTCTGGTCCCGCTTCTGTTGCCGCCCCTAAGGCAAAAGTAGAATGGCTCACGCTGCCAGAAGCCCTGGAACGGAGCAAGAAGCACCCAAAGAAGATCCTGATAGACGTTTATACTGACTGGTGCGGCTGGTGCAAAAAGATGGATAAACAGGTGTATGCAGACCCGGCCGTGGCCAATAAGCTGGCGCAGGATTATTACGTGGTCAAGCTCAATGCAGAGCAGCGGCAACCCATTACCGTGAACGGCACCACCTACCAGTACCTTGAAAAGTACAAAGCCCATGAACTGGCGCTGTCGTTGCTGCAAGGGCAGATGAGTTACCCTTGTACCGTGGTTTTAAATGAGAAGCTACAGGTAATGCAACGGGTGCCGGGTTTTGTTCCGGCCAAGGACTTTCTGCGGGTGCTGGCGTATTTCTCAGGCAAATAGCCTATCTTTTGATTCATCTTAATAGCCGCTGCGCAAGAAGCCGCCCCAGTATTCTGGAGCAGTTTTCTACATTCTTCTGTTTTTAGGCTATTTTTGTAAAAACAGGCCAAAAACGGCTTTTGATCTCTTAGAACCTTCTGAACTTGATACCCTCTACCCTTTCTAATGATACCATTGTGGCACTGGCCACCGCCTCAGGCCACGGCGCCATTGCCGTAATACGGATTTCCGGGCCAGACGCCATCCCGCTGGTAGACGCGGTTTTCAAAGGCAAGAACCTGGCCCACCAGCCTTCCCATACCCTGCATTTCGGTACAATACGGGAGGGTGACCAGATTCTGGACGAGGTAGTGGTTTCCCTGTTCAAAGGCCCTGCGTCTTACACCAAAGAAGATGTGGTAGAGGTTTCCTGCCACGGTTCGCCTTTCATCACAGAGCAGTTGATCAAACTGTTTCTTAAAAAAGGGGCCCGCCTGGCCTTGCCCGGTGAATTCACCAAAAGGGCTTTCTTAAACGGCCAGTTTGATCTGGCCCAGGCCGAAGCGGTGGCCGACCTCATTGCCTCAGACTCGGCCCTCACCCACCAGATTGCCATGAAGCAGATGCGGGGTGGCTTTTCAGCCGAAATCAAAGCACTGCGGGCCCAGTTGATTCACTTTGCCTCCATGATTGAGCTGGAGCTGGACTTTAGCGAGGAAGATGTAGAGTTTGCAGACCGGGCGGGCTTACGGAGACTGATCACCACGCTCCAAAAGCTGATCTCAGACCTGCTGCAATCGTTTGAGATGGGCAACGTGCTCAAACATGGGGTAGCCACGGTGATTGCCGGTAAACCCAATGCCGGTAAGTCAACCCTGCTGAACGCCCTGCTGAACGAGGAAAAAGCCATTGTCTCAGACATACCGGGAACCACCCGTGATGTGATTGAAGATGAGGCCACCCTGGGCGGCATAAGGTTCCGGTTCATTGACACCGCCGGCCTGCGGGAAACCTTAGACACCGTGGAAGCCATTGGGGTAGCCCGAACCAAGGAGCAGCTCCAAAAGGCGGCGGTGGTGCTGTATCTGTTTGATGTGACCTCCACTTCTCCCGCCCAGCTGCAAGAGGAGCTGCAGCAGTTGCAGCTTCCAGGGGTGCCACACCTGCTCCTGGCCAACAAGAAGGATTTAGCCACCCCCCAGCAGTTGGAAAGCTTTATACACCTGGAGAACCTGGTCTTTCTTTCCGCGGGGCAGAAAGAGGGGCTGGAAGAATTGCAGAAGGCGTTGCTGGCGCTGGTACATGCCAATGAGGCGCTGACCGGTGACCGCACTATTGTGACCAACCTCCGGCACTTCCAGGGTCTGCAAAAAACCGACGAGGCACTGCAGGAAGTTCTGCAGGGGCTGGATAACGGCCTCACCGGTGATTGGCTGGCTTCTGATATCAGAAGATCCCTCTACTACTTAGGCGAAATCACCGGCGAAATCACCACAGATGATTTGCTGGACAACATCTTTACCAAATTCTGCATTGGAAAGTAGCCACACCTCCTTAAACTTAACATTTATAAATTGTGTGCCCTTATTCAGAGGTGAAAAGGTTGAGTCACCTTGAACTCAAAGTTGCTTATTTGTAGCCAAATAATGAATTCCCCAAGTTTTATCAGCATCTGCAACCACCTTATGAAGAAATTGATCTTGGCTATAGCGCTTGCCTTTGTTGGCCATTCAGTAACGGCACAAACCATTTCAGCAAACCGAATACAGGTTACCGTTGGGTTAGCCAGCCCTATAGGGAAATTCAGGGATATGGGGCATAACTTTGAACCTATGGGGTTCGCCAAAACAGGAGTTCAATTTGGGCTCAGTTACCAAGGAAGTCTTACTAAAAATATTGGCTTGGGAGCCACTTTCAACCACCGGATCAACCAACTTGATTTAGAAGGGATTGCAAGAGCAGCTAAAGCTGGAGAGAATGGCGGGCCAGCTGATCCTTACCTTTCTACATTTTTACTGGCAGACTTCTATTGGAAAGTCCCGGTGAAGAAGGTGGAGCTTTATACAAAAGCCTCAGTAGGCGGCGCCTTTAACCAATCACCAAAGGCGGAGCTAAAAGGCGCAGGAAACTCGCTAACCATTCTACCAGCTAATAAGTTTGCATTGGCTTATGGCGTGGCTGGGGGCGCTAGGTATGACTTTGGCAAAATGGGCCTAGGATTAGAGATTGGCTTAGTGGGCACTTCCCCAAAATTTGGGTATGATATGAGCGCTATGGGAGGAAGCAAAGATTTAAAGATTGTTCAGCCAATGAACGCAATTCATGTATCTTCCATTTTCTCTTATAGAGTAAGCCACTAGCCTCACCTTGCCTATTTAAATTATTTTGCCCTATTATATCTAACTGGTTTAACTGTATTTCCAAGAATTTTACCGCTACCAAAACGGCAGAAGCGAAAGGCAGGTATTTTCCAGGAGCTTGTATACAGAATTCCCTTTTACATTGACCTAGCTTTACAGTAATATAATTGCCCCATGTAAACTTATACGTTAAATGTTATTAATAAGGCAATCATAGTAATAGGTAAAACAGCATTCTTAAAGGCTATACTAAAGTAACACTCCGTGCTAAATATCATTTATGAAGATGCGCAGTATGAAGCCATCAACAAGCCCAATGGGCTACTGGTGCACCGCACGCGCATTGCCGAGGAAAGGAAAGAGTTAGCACTGCAGATGTTACGGGACCAATTGGGGTATAAGGTGCATGCGGTACAACGTTTAGTCAGAAGCACCTTTGGCGTGCTGCTCTTCGCCAAATCATCCCAGGCTACCGCGCCATTGGTGCAGGCGTCTGCTAAGCGTGAGCCGGATAAAATTTACCTAGCAATAGCAAGAGGCTTTGCGCCCTAAGAAGGTACCATGGACAGTCCCATACGGCCAAGGGACAACGTACTCAATAAGCCGCAAGCCATACCGGGAACCATAAGACGGACCAGCTTTTACCACACGCTGCTCACAATGGCGGCAGAGCTTCTACTCTTTCGGGATTCTGATATAAAACGTGGTACCTTTTCCCTCTTTGCTGTCAAACCAGATGGTGCCCCTATGCCATTCCACCAGGGTTTTACAGATAGACATGCCCAGGCCAATGCTCTCCTCTCCCAGTAAGCCGGGTCTTCTGGCATCGGTAAATTTCTCAAAGAGGGTAGAATGGTATTTCTGGGGAATACCTACGCCGGTATCCTCTACTTTTACCAGAACAGTAGTTTCCTCATCTTCCAGGAAAACGGTAATGGTTCCCCCTTCGGGGGTGAACTTGATGGCATTAGAAAGAAGGTTGGTAAGGACCTGCAGGAATTTCAGATCATCTACCATGGCAAAAATCTCATCTTTGCTGCTCACGAAACTCACTTTCTTGCTCAGGAAGGTCCCCTTCTCCCCCCCATATTCTTCTATGGCTTCTTTCAATTTCTCCACCAGATTCACCCTTCTGGTGATCAACTCTGTTTTTTCAGATTCCAGAAACTCCTGGCTCATGAATTCCCTGATGAGGGCGGCCCCCTTTCGGCTATTCTGTTCAATGAGTCTGATGATCTCCAGGGCTTGTGCTTTCCCCTCTGGCGGAAAAGTCTGCTCTAACATTTGAGCAAGGCTGTGAATGATGCCTAAAGGGCCAGATAGGTCATGGGAGAGGATATTCAGGATGGAGTCCTTCTTGTTTGAGAATTTTTTAAGGTGGTCGTTGTATTCCCGCACGGCGGTTATGTCTTCGGCCCGGCCTATTATCACCTTGTCCCCCTCTGCCCGGGCAAGGAGGGAAAGCTGCAGACACACCCATTGCTCCTCCTGTTCTGGGAGCTGCACTCTCAGCTCCAATTGGTGCACCCTTCCTTTATCCAGCAACAAGCGCAGACTTTGCCGCACATACTCCTGGTCTTCCGGATGTACCAAAGACAGCAGGCCCTGCGGGTTCACAAGAACGTTTGCCCCCTGATAAGTTTCTATAAAAGACGGACTTTGATAGATGAAGCTTTCCTGGGAAACACTATAGGCAAAAAAAGCCTGTCCGGTTTTTTCTAAGAGCTGCTGGTAAAAATCAGAAGGATACGGTTCCAGTGACATGGGTGTAAGATAATCTCCTATGTTAAACATAAAGTATAGTACCGTTTTTATATAACAAAGGTTGAATAATAAAGGAGAGCCTGCTCTGAAGGGGGTGCAGAAACGAATGTGCAAGTACTGGTTTTTAGCAGCTCTGGCGGCTTTCTGCCATGGGGGTGTTTCTGTTTATGGCGTACTTTTCTGAAATCAGGCCCAAACCAAGGCTAACGGTTCTCACCCGGCAAAGTGCCATTCACAGAACCTGCGTTCACCCTCTCCATACCGCGCAGCTTAGAACCGCATATGCAGAACTTTTCTCTGACACGCTTTCCCAGTAAAATGGGAATTTACGCATGCTCTCCCTCAGGAAAGGTCTGGACTTATTTGAAGGAGCTTCCGGTAAAAGACAGGCTATGCACTACTCCCCGGTATAGCATTCTGGGGCAGAGGGAGCGCATGAGCAGCTGCTCAGTGGTGGGGTCATAATTCTGGAATCCGTTTTGCCAGTAGTTGATCCCGTGGTGATCATAGGGGTTGTGCTCGCAGGTTAGGTTCCCCTTTTCATGCACGCAGAGCAACCCCCAGTGCAGGGGCAGTTCGCGTTCTGTTACTACACCTGCCGGGGCACAGATAAACCGGAACTTCCCAATCTCCCGTGCCGGGTCCTGGTATCCGAAGCGCTGCATCTCGTGTTGAAACGCCTCTTTTGTCAGTACCACCTCCACATAGACACTTTTCCCAAAGGAAGCCACCCCAAAGACAAACGGCCCGCCGACAGGTGCCGGAACGGGCGTATTTCCTTTCATTGAAAATCCACAACCGGCCTGCTTCAAAACCCATTCCTGAGCAAGGTGTAGTAAATCTTCTTCTGTCATTTGGCTATTTCCTCTGCGGGATTCCTGTACGGTTCTGGAGGCAAAGGTAATTAAAACCGCTGTGGGAGAAGGCACCTAACTTGCTTTATTCTGCCTGAAGGAGCAGGTTGTTGCTGTACAAAGGCAAAAAAGCGTACAAGACGACTGCCGGCACTACCTCTTGCTGTAAGGGGAACCAAGCCGGTTGGCTGATTCTAAAACCACTCCATTTGCCAACCCGCCCTTGCCGCAGCTCCCATTCCTGGCGGAGAACGGGAGTAGATAAAAGCTGTTTTCGGCCTGTTTTCTTGAAACAACGCGAAAACAGCTATTTTAAAAGCAGGCAACAGGGGGGCAAACCAAAATCTCACGCTACCTCCAGACCCTAAAGAGCCAAATGCAACCTACCCGTTCTCCTGTAGCAGATAAGATAGGGCAGAGATTTTCTAAGCTGATTCTAACCGGATTACCACCCCTTCATCTCCGGACAGGTCTATTTTATCCTGCACCGGTTGGCCATCCCGCTCCGGTAGGGTTGCCACCTCTATCCTTCCCTTGAAACTGAAGTCTTTGGGTTTGAAATAGCAGGTGCGGTGGCTCAGGTTCAGCACCACCAGAAAACGGCTGTCTGCGTCTTCCCTTACAAAGGCCATCATCTGCCGGTCTGCGAAAACAGGTGTGTAGCTGCCCACGTTGAGGGCCGGCTCCTGCTGCCTGAGCTGAATTAATTTTCTGTAAAGGGTGAGCATTGAATAAGGATCGTGCTCCTGCGCCTCCACATTCACCCGCCTGTAATCTGAGGCAAGCCGCAACCAAGGGTGGGCAGAAGAAAAGCCGGCGTGCTCCTGACCGTTCCATTGCATGGGCGTGCGGGCGGGGTCACGGCTCAGGTTCAGGTCAGGCATGTTCAGCCCCTGCGGGTCCCGTACCTCCTCCGCCGGAATGGGCACATCGCGCATGCCAATCTCCTCTCCGTAGTAAATGGTGGGGGTTCCCCTTAACGTAAGCAGAAGCATGGCCGCCACCCGCGCCTGCGAGTAGCCCACCCTGCTGGCAATTCTGGGCTGGTCATGGTTGCCCAAGACCCAATTGGGCCAGCCGCCCTCGGGCAGAGACCCTTCGTACTGGTCAATAACCGTGGCAATCTGCTGCGCCTCCCACGGCAGCACCAGCAGCTGAAAGTTAAACGGCAAATGCACCCCCGTGTGGTTCACCCCATAATAAGAGACCAGCCGGTTCAGGGGCAAGTAAATCTCACCTATCAGTACCCGGTCCTCGTACTGGTCTGTCACCTGCCGCATCATGGCCACTATCTCATGCACTGCCGGCTGGTCAGTAGAATACACGGGCAGCAGCTGGTCATAGTTGTTCATGTGCGGCTGGTAGTCAGGGTTCACCGGGTTGTTCCGGAACTGGTCATCTTTCACCATATGGAAGATCACATCTACCCTGAAACCGTCAATCCCTTTATCCAGCCAGAAGCGCATCACCTCCATCATGGCCTTCTGCACCTCGGGGTTGCGCCAGTTCAAATCTGGTTGCTCTTTCAAAAAGCCGTGGTAATAGTACTGCTGGGTGTGTTCATCCCACTCCCAGGCGCTGCCGCCAAACATGCTCAACCAGTTATTGGGCTCAGCGCCGTCTGGGTGGGCGTCTTTCCAGATGTACCAGTCCCGCTTGGGGTTGTCCCGTGATGATTTTGACTCCTGAAACCACGCATGCTGGTCTGAGGTGTGGTTGGGTACCAGGTCCAGCAACAGTTTCATATCCCGCCGGTGCACCTCGGTCAGTAACTGGTCAAAGTCGTCCATACTCCCAAAGAGCGGGTGAATGGCTCTATAGTCAGAGATGTCATAGCCAAAATCTGCCATGGGCGATGGAAAAATGGGGGAAATCCAGATGGCTGTCATCCCCAGGTCCTTCAAATAATCCAGCCGGGAGATGATGCCCTGCAGATCTCCCACGCCGTCTGCGTTGCTGTCTTGAAACGATCTGGGGTAAATCTGGTAGATGATGCCGTCTTGCCACCAATGGTAATGCTGGGTTGCTGCTGCCATGTTCAATAAAGTAGTTGTCAATGATTCGCCTTCGTGGTTCAAACAGGTACACTGGCAGCGTTGCCAGTTGCTGCTCCTGCCTGCCCTTTACCTCCGGGCGCCTAAATTGGGCACCTAAGTTGAAGGAACAGGCAAACGTTTGAAGACAGTGTTTCTTTTTGTTTTATCTGGAGTACGTAAAAAAATACGCATCAGAATAAATACTGATCTCCGGCAACTGCCAGAAAGTGGCAGAGCCGGGCTTACCACCAGTCTCTGTTTTTGGCTTATTTTATGAAAAACAGTCCAAAAACAGCCCATTTCTGCGTATAGAAAGAGAAGGAGCTTTATCACAAGAAAAAAATTGAAATGGCAGAGGTAGTAGTCAGTGCCGCGCAACCCAATGGCTTGGTAGCACAAATACAGATGGGAGTTCACCAGTTTACCATAGATGAATCTGACGTACAGAAACAGGGGGCGCCCGTGCCGGGACCCAATGACTATATTCTCAGCGCCCTGGGGGCGTGTACGGTGGTGACCCTCCAAATGTACGCCCAGCGCAAAAACTGGCCGCTGGAAAAGGCGGAGGTGCGGCTGTCACAGATGGTGCTGGAGGCCACCTCTCCCCTCACCGTAAACCAGCCCCACCCCAAGCGCATGCTCATCACCAAACGGCTGAAACTGACCGGGCCGCTTACCCCTGAGCAGATTAAACGCCTGGAAGAAATTTCTTCCCGCTGCCCGGTGCAAAAGACGCTGGAGGCCGGTGTGGTGGTGCAAACCTTCCTTGATGAAACCCTGCCCACGTAAGCCCTTTCCCGGCTGTGAAACAACCATCTGCTCCCCCGTGAGTAAAAGTAATAGAAAGAATAAACGAAAGGCTATGCAGATCTTAAAGTTCAAAACCGACATCAGCGGCCAGGAGGCTATTGACAAAGTAACCCCGCTGCTCAACCAGAAAGAGAACATCAGCAAATGGGACATTGACCCCAACTCAGATGATAATATTCTCAGCATCTCAGGAGAGAAAATTGACCCGCAGCAGATAGAGAACCTGGTACAGGAGGCAGGGTACAAAGCCGAACCCTTGCGTATTGTAGGTACAAGCGGCGAAGGTCTGTAAGGCACCCTCTTAAGAAAACACCGTTTCTGTTTTCGGCCTGTTTTTCTAAAAGCAGCCCGAAAACAGATACGGGGGAAGGTGTGCCGAGACCTAAAGGGAGCCGGTGAATTCTTCTTTTGGGATGCTACGTGCGGTTCAACTCATCTAAACTGTTGTTCCTGCGTTTGGGGGGTGTTCACCAGGTAATTGTGCGCGGTTATAAACTGTTGAGGGTGCTGCGGCTGGTTCCCTATCAAAGTGGCGGTGTTGAAATCTTCCCAACGTTTGTTCTGGTTAAAGTACACCATGGTCCCAATGCTGTGGCGACCATTCAGGGTGAAGTCAGTGCCAAGCCTTAGGTTGGGTGGCCCCAGGTTTTTGCTTTTCCCGTAGGCCTCCTGGTCATAGTAGGTGGTTTGCTGCCCGTTATAAAACACGCGGGTAAAGGTTCCGTCAAGGTTGTACGCGCGTTTCAGGTGCTCCAGGCTCAGGAAAGAATTCCACTTGCCCGCTTTGTAGTTCACGTTGCCGCCTACCGTCCCCCCCCATTGTTTAAAGTTATAAGTACCCGTCCCGAAGACGCTTCCGTTCACGCCCCGCAATTCATTCTTCCTGAGGTTGATGTTCAGAATGCCAGATGCCCCCTCGGCATCAAATTTGGCACTGGGGCTGGTGATGATCTCTATGTTCCTGATGTTTTCCACAGACATGCTCTGCAGCAGATTTCTGAGATCACTGGCTAAGAGGTAGGTGAGTTTTCCGTCCAGCATGAACGTGACACCGCTTCTCCCGTTCAGCTGGATATTGCCATCCTGGTCTACAAACACCCCCGGCGATTTTGTCAGCACATCAAAGACGGTTCTCCCGGCGGCCAGCGCTGTTCCCTCAATACTCACCACCAGTTTGTCGGCCTCCTGGGTAATAGTGGGCCTCAGCGCCGTCACCGTGACTTCCTTTAGGTTTGTGGCCGTCTGCCGAAGCGTCACCGTTCCCAGCCTGGCCTCTGGTTGCGCCTCAGACAGCAAGACCGGTATGTTGCCCCTGATCATGTACCCAAAAAACTGAAAACTAAGGTGTACTGGCCCAAGGCAATTTTGTGAAAAGAAAACTGGCCCTGAGTATTGGTCAGGGTGCCACCCACGGCAGCGGAAGTACCTTTAGCAACCAAGGCCACCGTGGCATATTCTATGGGTTTCCCCGAAAGGGAGTCTACCAGTGTGCCCGAAATGGTTCCCGGTGCAGCAACGGTAGCCGGGGCCTGGGGAGTGACTTGCGCAGCTCCACTGCCCGGCAAGCAGAGGCAAAGGCATAGCAGTCCCAGCAAAAAGAGGGCTCTTTTTTTCATAGCAAGTAGATTGGAAAGTACGTCTGTGGTGGGTGGTAGTGGTAATCAACCTAAGAGACAAGGGAAATTTGGCGCCGTTGCATCTGTTTTCCTCTTTTTGCCAGAGATCATGCTATAATCCTGTTTTTGCAGAGGTTGATCAGACTAATGCCAGCTTATGCTTACGTGCAGACCTACGGGGCATCTGTTTTTTATGGAGACAGAACTACCGCCTCTTCTCGTTTCCTGCCAAGTGCTATTAAAGTTACCAAGGGCAAAATAATGCTGAACAGGCTTCTTCCGGGACCCGTCTTCCCCGGAAAACCAAAGATTTATCAACTTCTGTTGCCCTTCCTTCAAGAGCGGCTGAAAGAAAGGAGCAGTTTTCTTTCAGGTGGTATGAAATGGTTTGCCTACTTTTGCAGCATGTTTGCAAATGAAGTACGGCTAGGAAACATTGTGCTGGAATCTGGTAAACCCGTGATGCTAGACGCCCCCCGCCTTATTGCCCTTCTCAGTGGCAATGATACTTCCTTTGCGCCCGTTCCCCTTTCACTTGCCTGGATTGCAGGGGCCAGCTACAATGAGCTGGAGAATGAATACATGTTTCCGGAGCTCAGCCAATGGGCCTTAGACCTGGAATATAAAGAGATTGTTTTCAACGGGGGGTTCATTGCCACCAGTGCCCCGGTGGCGTATGTGCATCAACTCCAGAACTTCTTCTTTGCCATGACGGGTCAGGAGTTGGAATTGCCGCTGGAGCACATTCAACAGGGCTAACGTTCTGTTTTTGGCCTGTTTTTCTGAAAACAGCCCCAAAACAGAAAGCCGGCACAGGAGCTACATCAAAGACATGGACTGCTGCACGCCTTTTTCCTGAGGAAGAAGCGAAGCAGGCAAGTTCACCGCAAATACTGATCCCTTGCCCAGGGTGCTGCTGATGGAGAGTCCTCCGCCGCTCTGCCTGAGTAAATCATCACAGATCATCAACCCGAAACCACTGCCCGTTTCACGGGCTGTGCCCACGGTGGTGAAGTACATTTTCTGCTTTATCTTCTGGAGGTTCTCCTCGCTAATACCTACCCCCTGGTCTTTTATGGCAATGGTGACCCCGTCAACGGCTTTAGAAGTGATGGTTACCTCCCCTCCCTGTTTGGTGAATTTAACGGCATTAGACAGCAAGTTCCTGAAAACCACTTTCAGCATCTCCGGATCCCCCAGCACCGAAAGGTCTTCCTGCACCTGGTTCCTGACCACCACAGATTTAGCGGCCAAAGCTTCTTCATGGTCTATGACAACGTCTTGCAAAAGCGATGACAAGGCCACCTCCCGCACTTGCACCTGCGCCCCTTCCAGCTGGCTTTTAATCCATACCAGAAGATTTTCCAGCAGGTCTGAAGACCGTACGTACTGTTTCTCCAGCTCCTCCAGCTTGGGCGCGTACTGCTCCTGCGTCACCATGCCGCTGTTGATGATGTGCAGCAGACCCTTGGTGTTGTTCAACGGCTTGCGCAGATCATGCGAAAGAATAGAGAACAGTTTGTTCTTCAACTCGTTGGCTTGTTCCAGCCTTAGGTTTTGTTTAGAGATAGCCTTGTTTAACTGGTCTAGCGCCACAGAACTTTTCTGGATTACCTGGTTCTTCACGGCTAACTCCTTCCCTATAGAGCGCGCCCTTTTAAAGTTACGGTACCAGAAGTAGGCAATTGCCAGCAACACCACTGAAGCCACCAGAGACACCTGAAGGATAAGATGGGTCACCTCTGCCTTTTGGGCGGCCAGTAAGGTTTGTTTTTCAAAAGCCGCCTGTTTTTCCTGCTTCTCTTTGAGCAGGTCCAGCATGTTGATGGCTTCGGTTCGCTCGGTCTCATAGAGTTCTGCCTGTTTCCGCACCAGACTGTCTTGCCAGGCAATGACGTGTTGCAGGTGGTTGCGAGCCTGGTTAATGGAAGCCAGGCGCTCCAGCGCCTCTATCTCCAACTGGGCGGCTTTGATTTCCCGGGCGTACCGGAGTGATGCCAGGGCCAGGTTTTCGGCTTCGGCATTCTTCCCCTCCTCACTGGCAATCACTGCCAGGTGCCCCGTAGCCAGGGAGAGGCCGTAGCTGTCATGTTTCTCCTGGTCCATGACCAGGGCGTGGCCCATGTAGTTTCTTGCTTTAGCAAGCTCGCCGGTGGCTTTGTACAGAAGCCCCAGGTGAAAATACGCCTTCTTCAGGCCATAGGTGTACCGACTGCCTTTGCTTTCCGCCAGGGCCTCTTGCAGGTATTTTTCTGCTTCTGAGTATCTGCCCCGGTCAAGCAATACCAACGCCAGGTTGTTTTTAATATTAATGACATCCTTCCCTTGTTTCAGGGCCAGAAACTGCCCCAAGGCCTCTTTGTAAAGTACTTCAGCCTCTGGCAAACGGTCGGCGTCTCTATAGGCATTGGCAATCTGGTGGTTGGCACGCGCAATGTTAAAGGTGTCTTTGAGCTGTTTGCTGATTTCAACCGATTGAAAAAACAAATACAAGGCGCGCTTGGCGTAGCCTTTCTGCTGGTAAATCCCTCCCTCATAGAGGTAATTGATAGCTTCGCCTTTCCGGTACTGGTGCTGAAGGGAAAGGGTAAGGGCTTTGTGGAGAAGGCCCAGGGCGGCCGATACATCCTGACGCTTTACTTCAAATGCTTCTTCATTCAGGGAGTCAATTTTAGCGGCCAACGCCGGATCAATTACTTTGATTTTATCTGGTCCAGAGACAGCACCAGACGCGAAAGGTTTGCCCAAAATCAGACACACCAAAGCAAGAACCACCGCAAGAGGCCGTATTTTGTTTTTTTTAGATAATTTAAATATGCGCCAGAGCATTGCCAATAGCTAAAACAGGTAACAATCCCCTGCCAGTACAAAGATAATCAAAAAGAAACAGATTGTTGTATGTACAATCTTGAGTTTAGAAAATTGTTTTATAATTGAATTTTACTCATTTTATTCATTTACAAACCAAGGTGTTTCTAGTAATAAACAAGCGGAGGTACGGCTATGTTTAGGATTGAGGATGTTTATGACCGCCTTCCAGCCCAGTGGTAGGTTTTTGTTCAGGTTTTCGTGGGGGCGAACATGATAAAGTATCTGAGTGAAGGACAGAATAATCATGGGAGGCGTTCAGTCTTTACGGGACGCAAACAGCGTACTTTTTACTTTAGCTTCCCGCTCTCAAGCACCAGCGCCAGAAACTAAATTGACTCTTACCAGTGTTTGAAACCCCAGTGGTGAAAATCAGAATGTCTTCATCAGACCCCTCTTACTCTGGTCACCTCCTTTCCCTCATTCAAAACGTCACATTTTCTCTGCAGGTTTTATTGGCTCAAGGTGGTTACGCTCATTCTCTGTGCTGCGTTTGCTTTTAAGTCTTCCTAAATAGCTTACTTTTACATCAGCTCCTGAGCGGGTTTCAATAGGGTTTCTTTGAGCCGAAAAGTGCCTTATGGCTGCTTTCTTTCCCTCCTGGCAACACCTTGCCCAGCGGAGCGCATAGTTTGTTTAATGGCAGTGGCTACTGGTCATGCTGCTGCTTTCTAACCTCTTACCTGATACCATGGCCGACCATAAAGACAAAGATTCTATCCTACACCTGTACAACCAGATCCTTCCTAAACTGGCAGAGCGCATTTACCAGAACCTGACAGAGGTATTCCCGCTGTTTGATGATTTCCGGCTAGAGAAGATGGCAGACACCTGGACGAAGGACAAAACGAACCCCACTGACAAAGAAATCAGCCTGGAGAACGGAAACGTGGCGCAGATAGGGCTCCGGCTGCAGTTGCTGGGCTTTCACCGGGCAGGGGCCGATGCGTTTGATTTGGCAAAAGACCTCCTCTTCAAACTGGAACACACCTCCTATACCGTAGGCCCCTCCCCAGATAAAACATGGCTGGAGAAATTATATTTTGAACCGTGGTCGTCAGCAGAGCTTACTGACATAGCCTCCAGATGGAGCGAAGAGGTGGTAGATGACCTTACGCAGCAGCTCCAGCAACAGGGATAAGTGACTTTCTTAAAAAGGACTTCAAACTTCCGACTCTGGAGGCAAAACGTAGCAACAGCAGGCATTTCTCTTTGGGAAGTGCTTCTGTCCTGCTCTCCAGTTTTCATTTCAGGTTGTATCAGGGGTTGGTTTAACTTCCTGTTTTGGGGCTGTTTTTGCAAAACCAGCCCCAAAACAGGAAGCCTTTCAAGAAGGCTTCCGTAGCTGAAATTTATAAAGGGTTCCTTCTCCCCTTCCTGAGATTGATCTGCGGCAGGGAGAGAAGGTGGTCAGATAAACCGTACCTTTACCTTTTCAACCCATACCTCATGCAGCAGCGAATACTGGACCGACTCAAGATTGCCCAACTCACCCCCATGCAGGAAGCCACGGTGCAGGCGGCTACCCAACACGATGTGGTGGTGTTATCGCCCACCGGGTCAGGTAAAACGCTGGCGTTCCTGCTGCCGTTGGCCCTGCGCCTGCAAGAAAACCAGAAGAGGGTACAGGCACTGGTGCTGGCCCCCACCCGCGAACTTGCCCAGCAGATTGAGCAGGTCCTGAAACAGATGAGCCTGGGCTATAAAGTAGACTGCTTCTATGGCGGCCACGGCATCTATGAGGAAAAAAAGAGCCTGGCCTCTCCCCCCGCGGTGGTCATAGGAACCCCTGGGCGCATTGCCGCGCATTTGCGCGAAGGCTACTTAAAAGCCGACACCCTGCACACGCTGGTGCTGGACGAGTTTGACAAGGCCCTGGAGATGGGCTTTCAGGAGGACATGGCCTACATTATTGGTCAGTTGCCAAAGGTGTCCCGCCGTCTCCTGACCTCAGCCACGGCCATGCCGCAGGTTCCGGCGTTTACCGGCTTACGGGATGCAGTTACCCTCAACTTCCTTCAGGATACCTCCAGCACCCCAAACCTGCTGTTGAAGTACGTGCCCGTAGAAGGTCAGGATAAACTCTCGCCGCTGTACCGGCTGCTCTGCCTCCTTGGCACGCAACCTACCCTTGTCTTCTGCAACCAGCGCGAGGCGGTGGAACAGGTCAGTACCTTCCTCCAGAAAAAGAAGCTGGCGCACGGCATCTTCCACGGCGGTCTGGAGCAGCCTGACCGGGAGCGCACACTGCTCAAATTCCGGAACGGCACCCATCATCTGCTGGTGAGTACAGATTTGGCGGCCCGCGGTCTGGATATTCCCGAAGTGGCGTTCGTAATCCATTTCCAACTGCCAGATGCCTCTACGTTTCTGCACCGCAACGGCCGTACCGCCCGCATGAACGCCAAGGGCACGGTCTACCTGCTCCTGCATTCCGGCGAAAAACCCGCCTACCTGCCCCACCTCCCGGCGCAGGAGAAGTTACCGGCCACTGCCACACCGCCCCCCCCTTCCTTCTGGGACACCCTCTACCTCAGCGCCGGGAAAAAGGACAAGGTGAACAAGGTAGACGTGGTGGGCTGGATGCTGCAAAAAGGCGGCCTGGAGAAAGCGGACCTCGGCAAGATTGAAGTGCAGGACAACGCCACCTTTGTAGCCGTGAACCGGAAGAAATTAGAAAAAGCCGTACAACTGCTCAGACCTGAAAAGCTAAAGGGGAAAAAAGTGAAGGTGGAGCGCGCGAGTTAAAGGTTCTGCTACCGTAGTGGCCAGTAGTGTATCTTTAATTATAGAACAATTATCCTAGAAGCTGATTAGCGTCTTTCCCCTCTCTGGCGCAACGTGTTTGTATGTGGTTTAAAGAGGGTAACTTCTGTTTATAGACTGATTTAGAAGAACATGTTTGAAACTGAAGATAAAATTACTTTTTAAACAAAAGATTTTAAATAGAATCCATATGTTGTTTCATGTCTAGAGATGAAAAACTAAGTAATTCCTTTTTTATTATCTATAGCTGAAAAGCGCATTATTCCTGAATTAAAAAATTAAACTTACTTTAAAGAAAAAATATCTGTCCCTCCTATATATGTTCAATAAGCAATCTCTCTCAGAAAGAGACATCTGTACCAAATTCATTACCCCGGCCTTAGTAGCCGCCGGGTGGGATATTCAGAAACAGGTACGGGAAGAATGGTCGTTCACCGATGGCCGAATTATTGTAAGGGGGCAGAAGTACACCAGAGGCAAACAGAAACGGGCCGACTATGTGCTCATTTATAAATCTACGCTGTTGGCCATCATTGAGGCAAAGGGAAATAACCATTCTGTGGGCGCGGGCATGCAGCAAGCCAAAGACTATGCGGCTATTTTGGATATTCCGTTTGTCTATAGCTCCAATGGTGATGCATTTCTGGAATTTGACACCACTAAAGAAGAAGGGCAGGTAGAGACAGAGATACCTTTGAGTGGCTTTCCGTCTCCGGAAGAACTCTGGCAGCGTTATGCGGCCCATAAAGGATTAAGCCAGCCGCAGCAAGAGATTGTTAAGGAAGAAAACCACAAAGACGAAACAGGCCTAGCCCCGCGCTATTACCAACAGATAGCTATTAACCGCACCATTGAAGCCGTGGCCCGAGGAGAGAAACGCCTCTTGTTGGTGATGGCCACCGGTACGGGCAAAACCTATACGGCTTTTCAAATTATCTGGCGACTCTGGAAAGCTAAGACCATAAAACGGATTTTGTACCTGGCCGACCGCAACATTCTGGTGGACCAGACCAAGACTGGCGACTTCCGGCCGTTTGGGTCAGATATTATGACCAAGATCCAGAACCGCGAGGTGGACAAGTCATACCAGATTTACTTTGCGCTCTACCAAGGCCTTACGGGGGCAGAGGAAGAGAAAAACGTCTTCAAGCAATTCTCCCGTGACTTCTTTGACCTGGTGGTGGTAGATGAGTGCCACCGTGGCAGCGCCAAGGAAGAATCTGCCTGGCGTGAGGTGCTGACGTATTTTGACAAGGCGGTGCACCTGGGCATGACCGCCACGCCCAAGGAAACGAAGGAAACCTCTAATATCACGTACTTCGGGGAACCCATTTACACCTACTCTTTAAAGCAAGGCATTGAAGACGGCTTCTTGGCTCCTTACAAAGTGGTGCGCCTTAGCCTGAACGTAGATGAAGGCTACCGCCCCGAGAAAGGCAAGGTAGACAAGTATGGCCATGAGGTAGAAGACCGCATCTACAACACCAAAGACTTTGACCGCACCCTGGTCATAGATGAGCGCACCAAGGTAGTGGCCAGAAAGATTTCTGAGTACCTCAAACTCACCAACCGCTTGGCCAAGACCATTGTATTTTGCGTGGACACTGAACACGCCGAACGCATGCGGCAAGCACTGGTGAATGAGAACAGTGACATGCTGAAACAGTACCCCAACTATGTGGTGCGTATTACTGGCGATGATGATATAGGCAAGAAAGAGCTGTATAACTTCTCGTCTGTGGTTGAAGAACAGCCCGTGATTGCCACTACGTCCAAACTGCTCACCACCGGGGTTGATACCAAAATGGTGAAAGTGATTGCTCTGGAGGCGGGCATTCAATCCATGACCGAGTTCAAACAAATTATTGGCCGGGGCACCCGCTTACGGGAAGACGATGGAAAGGTGTATTTCACCATCATGGACTTTAGGAAGGTGACCAACCTGTTTGCTGACCCAGACTTTGACGGCGACCCCGTGGTCATTTATGAACCCAAAGAAGACGAACCCATTGTACCTCCCAACCCGCCAGAAGGAGGAGAAGAGGATGAGTTTACTGGTGGGCAACCTATACCCGGAGAGGGCGTAGATAACCCGGATTCCCCTCCTCTAACGCCGCCCATCATTGACCCCGGCACCGGCAAACCTAGAAAATACTACCTCAATGATGTAGCCGTGACGGTGGCTAATGAACGGGTGCAGTACTACGGCGCAGACGGCAAATTAATCACAGAGTCTCTAAAAGACTACTCACGCAATAAGCTGCTGTTAGAATATGCTTCACTGGATGATTTTCTACAGAAGTGGAATGAAAGCGAACGCAAAGAAGCCATCATCAATGAATTAGCCGAGAAAGGCGTGTTGTTTGAGGAACTGCAACAGGAGATTGGCAAAGACCTGGATGCTTTTGACCTCATTACTCATATTGCCTTTGACCGACCGCCGCTCACCCGCAAAGAGCGCGCAGAGGAAGTGAAGAAACGCAACTACTTTGAGAAGTACGGCGCAGGTGCCAAAGAAGTACTGCAGACGCTGTTGGAGAAATACGCCGATGAAGGCATCAGTTCTATTGAAACCACGGCGGTGCTTAACGTGAAGCCACTCAATCAACTAGGTACGCCCATGGAGATTGTAAAAAGGTTCGGGAAGAAGGCAGACTTTGAGAAAGCGGTGCAGGAATTGGAGCAGGAACTGTATAAAACAGCTTAAATTGCCTTAATGACACCTATTGATTTTTAATTCTTAATTCTAATAATATATAACTATGGCAAGTTTAAAATCATTGAATGAATTATTTACGAATACCCTTTATAGAATTCCTGACTACCAAAGAGGTTATGCCTGGACAACAGACCAATTAAAAGCATTCTGGGATGATTTGTATAATCTCAACGATAGTAAGAACCATTATACAGGTGTTCTTACCGTTAAAAGCGTTCCACAGGAAATCATCAATTCCGTTAAGTGGAACGAAGAGCAGTGGGTACTACGGGAAAGAGGCTACAAAGCATTTTATATTGTTGATGGTCAGCAGCGCCTTACCACTTCAATAATTTTTATCCAGGCTTTAGCAGATGTGTATCAGGCAATGCCTGATAACTCAAAAGTGCATGAAAGTGATATTTATGTTGGCTCTTATTCACTAAAAGAAATAAAAGAAACATTCCTCTTATTAAAGAAACCTCCACACAATATTATTGCTACCTATAAGTTCGGCTACGAAAGCGATAATCCTAGTTTTGACTTCTTGCGCAGTAGAATATTCAATGAAAATAGTACCCAATCAGTAGACGAAACTTTCTATACCCTTAATCTTGAGAATGCTAAAAAGTTCTTTGTCCAGAAGTTAAGAGGCGTTTTTGATATAGAAGGACAAGCAGGATTAGTAGCACTGTTCAAAAAGCTTACTGTCAACTTCAGGTTTAATCTTTATGAAATTGAAGATGATTTTGATGTTTTTGTAGCTTTTGAGACCATGAATAACCGTGGTAAAAAGTTATCTAATCTGGAATTGTTGAAAAACAGATTAATATACCTTACCACTCTCTATGATGAGCAGGAGCTAAAAGAAGATGATAGAATCTCTTTGAGAACAAAAATTGACACTGCTTGGAAAGAAGTATAT
This sequence comes from Rufibacter ruber, assembly GCF_001647275.1. Lineage (GTDB taxonomy): Bacteria > Bacteroidota > Bacteroidia > Cytophagales > Hymenobacteraceae > Nibribacter > Nibribacter ruber_C. The sequence continues at coordinate 22,404 of NZ_LRMM01000046.1, forward strand.
TATCAATTAGGCAGAAATAAACATCATCCTCTAAATGATGATGATTTCTTGGTAGCACATTGGATTATATATTTCCAATACTCTCGTCAGAAGGGAGATGATTACATCAACTTCTTGTTAAATGACCAATTCACCCCCCGAAATATATTTACTAGAGTTGAAATACCTGTCACTAGCCTGGAGGAATATGAATTAATAACTGACTCAGACGAAGAAAGTGAAGATGAAAGTGCAGAGGATATTGTGCAAAATACCCTACCAGTATCAAAACTAAAACCTAAGGAGATTGAAAATTATGTACTGAGCCTCCAAGCAGCAGCCGTACATTGGTATAATTCATTCAACCCTGTTAATAATCCCGACTTGACACACCAAGAACAAGTGTGGATTGATAGACTAAATAGAATTGGTATCGCCTATTTTCGCCCATTGGTCACTGCTTCATTTTTAAACGAGTCCATTTCCTCAGAAGACAGAGTAAATCTCTTTAAGGGAATTGAGAGATTTATTTTCATCGCTTTCAGAATGAAAAGTGCTGCTTCAACTTATAGGAACAGCGAATTTTTTAAAGCAGCTAGACATCTAAGAAATGGTGATTGGACATTAAAATATATCATCAGTTTATTAGATACTAGAATTCAGTACTCTTTTTATAATGGTGAAGAAGAAGAAACGTATTTTGATTATGGATACTTTAAAAAATATCTAGAAAAGCACTTCCAGAATGGAGGCGGATATTATAGATGGAATGCTTTAAGATACTTTCTGTACGAGTATGAAATGGAGTTAGTACAACAAAGAGGTAGTCAAAAAATTGACTGGAACCTTTTTGTAAAAAATGAAGGAGACAGAGTAAGTATTGAGCATATTTTGCCACAGACGCCAGATAACAAATATTGGAAGGAGGTTTTAAAGCCAATCCCTAAGTCTAAAAGAACCCGACTTATAGATACATTGGGCAACCTTGTTCCTTTGTCCTTAAGTATTAACTCCAGCCTTCAGAATGATGCTTTTGATGATAAAAAGAAGGCAAAACTTGATGACCGTGGCAACAAAGTAAGGCAAGGGTACAACAATGGCTCACACAGTGAAATTGAAGTGTCACTTAATGACCAATGGACTCACGAGGAAATTTTAGAACGAGGATTAAGGCTCCTTAGCTTTATGGAAAAAAGGTGGAATTTTAAATTTGAGTCAGAGGAAGATAAGATAGCCCTGCTTGGGCTAGAATTTATCACCGAGAAAGCAGATTAGTGCTTTCCCTTCAATATGATTAAACCCAAAGCAACCCCTTGAAATGTTAAGGGGTTGCTTTTTACTAGTGATTACGCTTACATAAACACACAATGAGTAACCTTTCCGGTATTATCAAATCCATCAGAGACATCATGCGCCAGGATGCGGGCGTGGACGGAGACGCGCAGCGGATTTCGCAGATGGTCTGGATGCTTTTCTTAAAAGTGTTCAGTGACAAAGAAGAAGAATGGGAACTGACCATAGAGAACTACAAATCACCTATTCCGGCGGGGTTGCAGTGGAGCCAGTGGGCGGCCAATGAAGAAGGCATGACCGGCGAGGAGCTGTTGCAGTTCATCAACAATGAGCTGTTTGAGACGCTAAAGAATCTGGAGGTATCGCCCAAGGCAGACCCGCAGGGCTGGATTGTGAAGCAGGTGTTTGAAGACACCTACAACTACATGAAAAGCGGCACGCTCATCAGGCAGGTCATCAACAAAATAAACCAGATAGACTTCAACTCGTCCAGTGACCGGCACTTGTTCAATGACATCTATGAGAACATACTCAAGGAACTGCAAAGCGCGGGTTCGTCTGGGGAGTATTACACGCCCAGGGCGGTCACGCAGTTTATGGTAGACATGACCGCGCCGCAGATGGGCGAGACTGTGCTGGACCCGGCCTGCGGAACGGGTGGTTTTCTTACTTGCGCCATTGAGCACGTGCGCGCGCAACTGAGCAACCCCAGTGATATCCAGACCTTGCAAAGCAGCTTTCAGGGAGTAGAGAAAAAGCCTCTGCCGCACATGCTGGCCACCACTAACCTCATGCTGCATGGCATGGATGTGCCCGTAATACGGCACGACAACTTGCTAGTGCGCCCCTATGACAGCTGGACAAGCAAAGACCAGGTAGACATTATCCTGAGCAATCCACCGTTTGGCGGCACCGAGGAAGACGGCACCGATGCCAATTTTCCGCCCAAGTTCAAGACCAAAGAAACCGCCGACCTGTTCATGGCCCTCATCATGCGCCTGCTCAAGCCCATCGGCCGCGCCGCGGTAGTATTGCCAGACGGCACGCTGTTTGGCGAGGGCGTGAAAACCCGCATCAAGGAAGAACTCCTGAGCAAGTGCAACCTGCATACCATTGTGCGCCTGCCCAACGGTGTGTTCAACCCGTACACCAGCATTAAAACCAACCTGCTGTTCTTCACCAAGGGCCAGCCTACCAAAGAGGTGTGGTATTTTGAGCACCCGTACCCGGCGGGGCAAAAAAGCTACAACAAAGGCAAGCCCATCCACATCAAAGAATTTGACCTGGAGAAAGCCTGGTGGCATAACCGCGAGGAGAACCAGCACGCTTGGCGCGTGTCTGTTGAGGACATTGCCGCCCGAAACTACAACCTGGACATCAAGAACCCGCACGCACCAGAGAACGACTTGGGTGACCCTGCCGACCTGTTGGAAAAGCTTCAGTTGACTGCCCAACGCGTAAAGGCGCTTCAGGCAGACATTGTGACCGCATTAGAAGAATCTTTACTAGCCTAAGCCCGCATGGTACTACTGGAGCAATTTGAACAACTCACCGGGCACCCCAAGAACGCCGCCAAACTCAAAGAGCTGGTGCTGCAACTGGCCGTGCAAGGCAAACTCACCGAGGCCTGGCGAAACCAACACCAAAACGTAGAACCCGCCTCGGAACTTCTCAAAAAGATTGAGGCCGAGAAGGCGCAGTTGGTGAAGGAGAAGAAGATTAAGGAAGATAAACCGCTGGAGCCGATTTCTGAGAAAGATGCTTATTATGAAATACCAGAAAATTGGGTATGGTGTAGGTTGCAACAATGTCTTGATGTTAGAGATGGAACACATGACACACCCAAGTATCATACAGAAGGTGTTCCTCTTGTAACTAGTAAAAACTTGTCTTCAGGAAAATTAAGTTTGGAAAACGTAAAACTTATTTCGCTTGAAGACCATGATGAAATTTCTAAAAGGTCGAAAGTTGAGAAAGGGGACATTCTTTTTGCAATGATTGGTTCAATTGGTAATCCAGTAATGGTTGATATTGAGCCAAACTTTAGTATTAAAAATGTTGCTCTTTTTAAATATTACCTGAAAGAGACTCCTATTCCAGCCTACCTTCTTCTATACCTTCAATTTGCGCAACAAAGAATGAAAGAAGCGGCAACAGGCGCTGTTCAATCATTTGTCTCTTTAGGTGATTTAAGGAGGTTCTTACTTCCCCTTCCGCCGTTAGCGGAGCAGGAAGCCATTGTGGTGCGGGTAGAAGAGCTGATGCAGAAAATTGAGGAACTGGAGAAAGGAACCCTAGAAAGAATACAGCTGCAAAAGAGACTGGGCGAGGCCGCGTTACAGGCGCTCACCACCGCCCCGGCAGACGAACTGGAGCAGCAGTGGCTTTTCCTGAAGGAGCATTTCCAGCTTCTCTTCACCCAAGAGGCCAACGTGAAAAAGCTCCGGGAAACCATTCTGCAACTGGCGGTGCAAGGCAAACTCACCACAGCGTGGCGCCAGCAAAACCCTACCGTGCAGCCCGCCGCCCAACTCCTGCAACAGATTCAGGCCGAGCAAGCGCAACTGGTGAAGGAGAAGAAAATCAAGAAAGAGAAACCGCTAGAACCCATCGCAGAATCTGAAGTGCCCTATGAACTGCCTGAAGGTTGGGTTTGGTGTAGGTTATCAAACATAATTGAAGATACTGATGCTGGAAAAAGTCCCCAGTGTGATAATCGCCCAGCAGAGCCTAATGAATTTGGCTTCATTAAGACAACAGCTATTCAATCTTTAAATTTCTTACCTAAAGAAAATAAGGCGGTATTAAAAGATGAACACATAAGTTTGGCTTATGAAATAAAAGCAGGAGATATTCTAATTACACGTGCAGGTCCTAGAAATCGTGTTGGAATTGTTTGTGCTGTAACTGCCACTAGAGATAAATTATTGCTTTCTGACAAAACCGTTAGAATTAAACCTATTCAAGGTAATTTTCTCAATTCTAGATTTTTGGCAATTACACTTAGTACAGGTGCTTCAGGTGATTATCTTGAAACTAAAAAGTCAGGTATGGCTGATAGTCAGGTAAATATTACTCAAGATAATATTAAATTAACTCCTGTCGCTCTTCCCCCACTCGCCGAACAAGAAGCCATAGTCGCCAAAGTTGACCAGCTTATGCAGTTGTGTGAGGCACTGGAGAATCAGCTAAAGCAGTCTAACCAGCAGTCTGAGGCCCTGATGCAGGCCGTGGTGCACGCCGCCTTGCAACCGCAGGAAGAACCGGTCTTGGAGGCGTAAACTTTTATTCGGTTTTAGTTTACCCATGCCTTTTCCGTTTTCGGCCTGTTTTTCAGAAATCAGCCCTAAAACGGAAATATTTCCCTGGCATCGTTTCCTTCTTTCAGGCGGTTTTCTACCATTTCGCTATCTTCAATACCCGTAAATCCTTTATTTCAAAGCTCCCTTGCATGGCACCGCTTTCCCTGTTTCACAAACTAGAGCTGCATTATTTCTTCACAGATGACACCCACACCATGGATGCCGCTGTCCGGAACAAGTGCGAGGCAGAATTAATAGCCGTAGCCAGTGAGATAGCCGCCATTCTGGGCATTAAGATAAAGCTGGAAACCGAACCTTATAAAGAGGGCGGCTTAAAGGAGAAGTTCAGAATTATCACCAAAAACCGGTTTCTATCGGGTATTCTGGCCTCCATTTTAAGCGGGGTTATTACCGCGGTGGTGTCTCACCAACTCAATTCAGACACTGATCTAGACGAACTGCAAAAGCAGAAGCTGCGGCTTGAAATAAAGAAACTGGAACAGGAGGTGAATGAGTTTAACCGGGCCCATGCCACGCTAGATGTGGCCAAAGCGGCAGATACCCTCAGCAACTACAGCTATAAAATTGTCAAGCATACATCTAATTTCTACAAGACCTTACAGCACTATTCAAAAGTAACCCACGTCTCCTTTACCAGATTGAATGAGCAGGATGATGAAATAGGCCAGCCCAAGGTGCTCCAGAAGAAAGACTTCGGTCAGTTTATTTTAGATACAGATGAGTTGCCTTCGGTGCTGGATGAGCAGGCTCAGATTAAAATCATTTCGCCCGTGCTCAGCCCCGGTCCCTACAAATGGAAAGGCTTTTACGCCGCCACCGGTGAACCCATAGATTTCTACATGAAAGACGAGGACTTCAAAAGAGACATCATCCTGAAGGCCGTCTCCTTCAGAAGCGGTAGCCGCATAGACTGCCGCTTAGAAGTAAAACGGAAACTCTCTGAGACAGGGTTAGTCATCCATTCTTCCTACGCGGTGTTAACCGTGCTCAGCGTACAAGACGGCCAGGCCACCGTTGAAACCCCGCAGGGGAAGAAGTTGAAAAGAGAGAAAGAATTACTCAAGAACCAGCTGGCCTTGTTTTAAAACTTCATCCCATTAACCCCTTCTCCGTTTTCGGCCTGTTTTCTGAAAAACAGGTCCAAAACGGGTAAAGAACTCAAAATCAAATAATAAATTCATATTAGGCATTACATACCATCATGAACAGAGAAGAGGCCATTGCCATTATTGATGCCCTGGCAGCCGGTTGTTCGCCCTTCACCGGAGAAGTGCTGGAAGACCACCCCATTTTGAATAACCGCAACGTGATCAGGGCCTTGCAAACGGCTTTGGTGTCTTTGTCTGGCTCTGTCCAGCTTGGAGCTGTGCAGAAGAACCAATCTGATGCAGGAGGCTCTTCCTCTGTTGAGTTAACCAAGGCAGATGTAAGTGCCGCTATTGATGTGCTGAAAGCAGCGAATCTCACTACTTCCTACAGTGCCCTGACTCGGTTCTTTCTGGGGAGCAGACGTTTTTTAGACACACCTGTAAGTGACAGCCCCATTTTTTAGTTGCTTGAAAGCACGGTACAAGTACAACTCCCTAAAGCCGGTAGTGATACAGGTGCTAAAAGACAACCCAGAGCTTAGACCTACAACAGCTGTAAACAAGCCTTCCCAAGAAGGAAAACCCTGGGATTCGGTGACTTATTTCTCTGAAACAAAATTTTGTAAACTATCGGCCAAAGCCCTAGACCAGTTAAAAGGGAAGATTGGTGAATTAGGAATACAAAAGCCTACTGAAACCTTAGCTGAAAATGTTCAACAGGCTCGTCTTTCGCACCCCAGAGCCTATGAACCCTGGTCTGAAAAGGAGACAGAGTACCTGGCCAAAGCCTTATTCTACACCAATGATCTGAAAGTCCTTTCTTCCTGCTTCCAACGCACCGCAAGCTCGCTCAGCTCAATGGGGAAAAAGCTGATTTATGACGGGAAAGCAACTATTAACACAGGTACTGAGGCTTAGAAACAATCCTCAAACACTAGAATACCAGTTTGAGCCGGTACCTGTTTTAGGCTTGTTTTCAGAAAAACAGGCGTAAAACGATCCTTAAGTTTCTGATTTAGTCAGAGTACCAAACAACCTTTTATGATGGCATTTGAATTCTTTTTGGGCGGCTACGGCCGAAGCAACTTTAAGGTGCGCCTGCAGGAAGGCCATTTGCATTGCGCTGAAAGCGAAGGTGGGCCATATGTAGAACAGGAAAAAACGGTCTCCATCACAGACGCACCTGCGTGGCTAAACCTGGTGGCGTTTCTGGAAAATTGCCGATGGAAGAAGAAGTATGTTGAAATGGTCTGTGACGGTACCCAATGGGAGCTGAATTGGCAAACCCCACACTAAAAGTTAAAAAGCTATGGTTCTAACAGCTATCCCGCAGATTTCAACCAGTTTCTGGCGCTGCTCAATGCCTGCCTCACCGAAATAAACGTAACCCTATCCTAAGAAAAGCTTCTTTCTTCACTGGCGTTGAGTGCAACAGTAATATTGCTAAAAAAAACACACCTTGCTATGCTTAAAAAGACATTCCTTCTCCTGCTGCTTTTCTTTTTTCTTCTGCCGTGCCAAAAGCTCTGCGCAGCACCTTTTCGAAGAGAAATTCAAGGGATGCGCCTTTAACCAGTTTGCTCTTGAGAAAGATTCTATCATGGCTGAGCAAACAAACAAAGAAATCTTAAGCGCCTTGCTGAGTGGCCTGCCAGAAAAAGCGCGGACCCAGGTGCGCGGCATTCTCACGCTGCAGATAATGGTGGAAGAAAATGGGAGCTCCTGCCTGGTGAGCCTTAGAAACGAGACGAACTATACAACCAGAAAATGGCACCTGCCAGAGAACATCAGCCAAAGGCTAACCTGGCACCACGTCAAGAAGAAAGTCTCAGTGGTGTTGGCCGTAAAGTTCTCAGAAAAAGGCGCCCAGTTCCTGCGATATGGCATAGAAGGCCTTAATAGGGAATGGAAACCTATCAAAACCTGGTAGGCTCCCTTTCCCTGTTTATGACTTGTTTTTCTGAAATGAAGCACAAACCAGTTCACAGAAGTACAGCAGCATTCAGGCGTCCTTGCAATCTGGGGAGCACCACAGCAACTTCTTTTATCTCACTGAATACATATCAGAAATGATATTCAAGATATCTGGACTAAACGGTTTGGAGAAATAGTCAGTCACCACTGACTGTTGCGGGGAGGGGCTAAGGTTCTGCTTGTCTATGGCCGAGGACAGCACAAACAGCTGGCAGTTCTGAATGAGCCCGCCCGGGAGCTTTTTGAATTCCTCTATAAACTCCCACCCGTCCATTCCCGGGATGTGAATGTCCAGGAAGATGATCTCCGGAAAACTGGCCGGATCCTCCTGAGAGAGGCTGGCAAGGGTTTGCAAAGCCTCTTCCGCCCATAGAAAACTGGTAACAGAGGCAGAGAACTTGTAACTCCGGATGATGCTTTCGCATAGAAAATTATGGAGTTCATCATCATCAATTAAAAAAACCTTCTGGTATCTACTCATTCTCTTACTGGTTCTTAACTACTCATGTGTGATGCCTTACTCCTTTGCCCCTACCCCTACCTGCCCTCATCTTCCACTAAGGTCTGGTCACTCGCCCTCCTGCTGCCCCGCCCCAAGCAGGCGCTACTGGTGGTACATTCCAAAGATCTTTTTTCACACTGCTAAACCAATTTCGTGCCAAGTCTTAGACTTAACTCCAAGACAAACAACAGTTTCTATAAAAACACCGGGAGGTGGAATAGAATCAGCCAACAGAAACCTGACGTTTTTGCCTTTGATAGTAAAACTTGAAAAGTGAAATACCTTTAGGTGCCCCCCCTACAGCATCAGTTAACAAATTCGTCTGTAGACCATCAATGACAGGAATTAGATTCTGAACAGGCAATCATCCCACTCACGTACCAATCCTTTTAGATCCGAAATAGACAAGGAGATTTAATAGAGAGACGCTCACCACTACCACAAATTAATCATGTCCAAATGTAAGGATATTAATAAAAAATATAAGCCGTCTGGATTTAACTTTATATTATTTTTGAACAAGTTCCCCTCGCAAGACCACTGATGTTGAACCCGTTCACAAATGAGTATTTTTTTCAGGAAGAGGATTCCAAAGGGTAAATATCTGCCTGACCCGCCGTTTCTGGGCTACTTTTCAGAAAACAGACCGGAAACAGGGAGCGTATTCTCTTACAAAACACAAGCAGACGTTGCGCCAGAGATGAGAAGATAGCTCTAATCAAAATCAGGGTATTACCGGCGAGAAAAGGCAGAGAATGGTTCAGCAGAAGCAGTTTTGGAAACGTGTATTAACGCTACGGAACAAGAAGAGGGTGATGCTGTTTCTTTTTAAGTCTTTTGCCCCGTCATAGGCAAATCATACAACCTACTCCAGGGAGGAGCGAAAGACCTCTGTTTCTGACCTATTTTCCTGAAAACAGGCCAGAAACGCGGGCGGTTAGTTCCGCCACTTCGGGTGCCGTGAGTGACCGCCACGCTCCCTGCGGCAGGTTTCCCAGTTCCACCGTCACCATGCGGGTCCGCACCAGCCGGTTCACCGTATACCCCAGTTGGTAACACATACGTCTGATCTGGCGGTTGAGGCCCTGCGTCAGGATAATGGTAAATGTCATCTCCCCCACCTGCTGTACCCGTGCCGGTCTTGTCATTTGTTCCATAATCACCACCCCAGAAGCCATTCGGGCCAGGGCCTCCGGGGTCAGCGGCTGGTCAACCGTCACCAGATACTCCTTTTCCTGATGGTATTGGGGCTGGCTGATGCTCTTGTACAGATGACCATCATTGGTGAGCAGCAGAAGCCCTTCAGACTCTTTGTCCAGCCTGCCAATGGGGAACAGCCGCTCCTCCAGGTTCAACGCGTGCACCAGGTTGTGGTCAATCTCTGGGTTCAGGGTTGACTCCACCCCCCTGGGCTTGTAGTAGGCCAGGTAGGTAAAGGCCTGTGGGGCTTTCAGGACCTGCCCGTTGAGGGTTACCCCGTCTTCTGGCCTGAGCACCTGCTGCAGTCTCCCCTTCTGGCCGTTCACCAACACCCGCCCCGCCAGAACCGCCTCAATGGCTTCTTTGTTAGACAGCCTCGCCTTCTGCACCACAAAATACTGCAGGGAGGAATTCCATGATTTCATTTTTAGCGCATTTTACTTTTAAAGTGGAAAGCGAAAGTGGTTAAAAGTGGTTAGAAGAGGTTCCCCTATTGTTGTGTTTGAGCCAGGTAAAGGCCATATAAAGCCATAACGGGTTCATGGGGGCAGGGCAACAACGGCGAAACGAGCTCATGCGCTTTGCCAGCGTCAAAAAAAAGTGCCAGGGCAGAAAGTTTCCTCTGCCCTGGCACGCAAATATTCCATTCAGCCCACGGCAGATTATACCACCGCTACCCGCTCTTCCATCTGCCATTCTTCGGCGTTTTTGGTGCCCAGGTTGGCAGGGTCATAGACAGGATCTTTGCCGGCCTTCTTCTGTGCCTGGTAATCTTTTAAAGCCCGTAGCGCCGGTTTCTGCAGAAGCAAAATGGCAATGATGTTCAGCCAAGCCATCAGGCCAACCCCAATGTCTCCCAGCGCCCACGCAGATTCTGCGGTTTTCACAGACCCGAAGAACGTAGCCGCCATAATAGCAGCCCGCAGCCCCCACAGCGCCCATTTGCTGGTGCCCTTCTTCATGAGGTAGCTCAGGTTGGTTTCAGCAATGTAGTAGTAGGCCATGATGGTGGTAAACGCGAACAGCAGCAGCGCAATGGCTACAAACCCACCGCCCAAAGACGGGAAATGGACATTCACCGCATTTTGGGTAAACTCAGAGCCAATGGCCACCCCCGGCATATTCTCCACCAGAAAACCACCCTCCGGGTTCACAATATTATATTGCCCGGTAAACAGGATCATAAAGGCTGTGGCCGTGCACACAAACAAGGTGTCTACATACACGCTGAACGCCTGTACCAGCCCCTGCTTTACCGGGTGGCTCACCTCAGCGGCGGCCGCGGCGTGGGGAGCAGTTCCCTGCCCCGCCTCATTGGAGTAGATGCCTCTCTTCACGCCCCAGGAAACCGCCATCCCAAAGACCCCGCCAAACGCCGGCTCCAGATCAAACGCCGACCTGATGATCAGACCCACCACCTCGGGCACCTGGGTAATGTTCATGCCAATGATCACCAGGGCCATCAGGATATAGGCGCCGGCCATGAAAGGCACCAGCACCTCGGCCACTTTGCCTATCCGCTTCACCCCGCCAAAAATGATGAGGCCCAGCACCAGGGTCACCACGCCCCCGGTCACCGCCGGCGGAACAGGAAACGCATTGGTGATGCCCAGGGCAATGCTGTTGCTCTGCACGCCCGGCAGCAGAAACACCATGCTGATAATGGTAGCCACTGCAAAAATCACCGCGTACCATTTAATGCCCAGGCCTTTCTCAATATAAAATGCTGGGCCGCCGCGGTATTGCCCGTCTTTTACTTCTTTGTAGATCTGCCCCAGGGTGGCTTCAATGAACGCCGAGGCACTGCCCAGAAAGGCGATCATCCACATCCAGAAGATCGCCCCGGGTCCGCCCATGGCAATGGCGGTGGCCACGCCCGCAATGTTGCCGGTACCCACGCGCCCGGCAATGGCCACAGAGAATGCCTGAAAGGAACTGATGCCGGTGGCCGAAGACGTATTGTTAAACAGGAGCCTGATCATTTCCCTGAAATACCGTACCTGAAGGAAACCGGTTCTGACAGAAAAGTAAACGCCTGTGCCCAGGCAGAGAAGAATCAATGCGTTACTCCAAACCACATTGTTGATGTCGGCAATAAGTTTTTCCATGAAAGAGGTTTAACCAGAAAAAGAGGCAGCGCCAGTTGAAACGGGTGGTGAAAAGGACAAGACGTGCCATTCCCAGTCCAAAGTAAACAAAAAATCTTAGAACTGCCCACCTTTCTGCCCCACCCATCCCTCCAAAAGGCAGGAAAAAAAGAGGGTAAATACGGATGTCTCCCGGTATAACTTCTTACAACCGTACCCGTGAAAGAAGAGGGAACAGGGCACCTGAACTTTCTATCCCCAACTATACGCCTCCATGAAGCCATCTTTCCCTACTGTTATTTTTCCACCCGCTCCGGTACCCGCCGGCAGCAGGCCGAAGCCCCTGGCTCAACAGAGCAGCCCCACCGGTTTACCCTTTACCGCAAACTGTAAAAGCAAGTCCCCAGAAAAAAAACCAGGCTCTTCTCTTCTGACCGGGGTGAAAGCCTCTGCCCTCTTCCTGCTGTTGCTGGGGCTTGTTCTCAGCAGCTGTGCCACCTCTGAGCTAGGGGCATCGGGCCAAAAGAAGATTGCCGGTAAAACGGTGGTGATTGTGGGTGCCTCCAGCGGCTTTGGCCGGGGCGTTGCCGAAAAACTGGGGACCTACAAAGCCAACGTAGTGCTGGCTGCCCGCCGCGGGGATCTGCTGGAGGAGATTGCTGCGCAGATAAGGGCAGCAGGTGGCACCGCGCTGGTGGTGCCCACAGACATCAGCCAACCAGACCAGGTGGAGCGGCTCATGGCGCTGGCCCTGCAGCAGTACGGGAAGGTTGACGTCTGGATCAACATGGCGGGCGTGGGCGGCATTGGCCGGTTTTGGGAGATTCCGCTGCAAGACCAGGCGCGCATTGTAGATGTGAACCTGAAAGGCATCATCTACGGGAGCTTTGCCGCCGTCCGGCAGTTCCGCACGCAAGGCTACGGCACGCTCATCAACATGGGCTCCATAGAGAGTGTGAACCCGCTGGCTTACCACGCCTCCTATGCCGCCACCAAAGGCGGGATAAAGAACCTGGGGCAGGCGCTCAACCAGGAGCTGCGCCTGAACGGTCATAAAAACATAAGGGTGGTAACGGTAGAGCCCTGGGCCGTAGACACCCCTTTCTGGGGGCATGCCGCCAACTACACGGGCAAAACACCCCGCATGGTCATGATGGACCCGCCCGGCAAAGTAGTGAACGCTACCATACGGGCCACGCTGCGCGGCAGGAATGAACGGCCCGTGGGCTGGAAAGCCAAAGCCTCCTGGGTCAGCCACCGCTTCTTCCCCCGCTTCACAGAGCGTATTTCTGCCAATGCCATCCACAAATCTCAGATAAGAAACGGCTTGCCCATGCCGCCAACCGCTGGTTCTGTGCATGAACCCATGCCCACAGGCAGAGGCGTAGATGACGGGGTGAAAAAACGTATGCGGGAGGAAAACAAACAGCGCAAGCAAAAGAACTAAAGCCCCGCAACAGAAGGGCCTGCTTAAATTTTGGCTTGCTTGCTAAGAAAGCCATAGCCAGAACCGGCATCCATGCTTTTTCGGGGGAAAGTTTTTGGTTTTGGACCCGCTCTAGAAGACCTCCCGCTGTTCCTGTTGGTAGGCAAACCCAATACATACTCCTGAGCAATTTTCTGTTTTCGGCCTGTTTTTCAGAAAACAGGCCGAAAACAGAAGGCTTCTATTTCGGCAGGGCCAGCTCATACTCTTTCCCGGCGGTCACGGTCAGTTTGTAACTTTTGATCCAGGGGTTGTACAGCTTGAGGGTTTTGTAGTTGGTGCCCTGGTCCAGCGCGTACTGGGGCAGATCAGGAATGGTGGAGGTAACGGTGAGGGTACGCACGTGATGGGGGGCGTAGCCTTGCGCCTCTGGCAGATCAAAGCCGTACTTCTTCGGGTTTCCCAGGATTTCCTTCAGCGCAAGAATCCGGAAAAGGTAGCGGGAGGTCTCGTCATTGAGGAACAGGTCATAGAACGAGTCCACCCGCTGACGTTTTAGCGCGGCATCCAGCCCCGCCATGCCGCGGTTATAGGAGGCGGCAGCATTGGTCCACGTCCCGAATTTCTTTTTGGCGGTTTTGAGGTAGCGGCAGGCGGCACGGGTAGCCTTTTCCAGGTGGTAGCGCTCGTCCACCTCGGCGTTCACCAGCAGGCCGTAGCCGCGGGCGGTGTCTGGCATGAGCTGCCAAAAGCCAGAAGCCCCGGCAGGCGAGGTCACGTGGCTGAAAAGGCTTTCGGCCAGGGCCAGGTACACAAAATCTTCGGGAACGTCATTTTCAACCAGCAGCTGCTTAATCTGGGGCAGGTAGCGCTGCATGCGTTTAAGCCCCAGCAGCGTAGTGGCTTGCAGGTACGAGTTGGTGAGCAGTTCCCGGTCCAGCCGCTCGGCCACATCTGGCACCTCCAGCGGCACGGGTTCGCCGGCAAACGTGAGGCGGGCGGGCAGCTTGGGCGCCCTGATCACCGTGGCCTCCCTAAAGGAAGCTGTTTCTTCTGTGGCCATGGCCCCTTGCTGAATAGCCCGCTGGCTACACAGGTGCAACGTAAGGGCTAGCAGACCGCCCACCCCCAGGGTTTTCCAGATTTGCTGTGACACGCGTTCCTCCTTTATTTTCTCTTCTCCCTTATACAGGCCCAGAAGCGGTAAAAGTTATCTTCTTTGCAGATAAGTTACCGCCCCTGTCTTACAAGAAACGCTCCAGAAGCCCCTAAACGTACCCCATGCGCCTACTTTCACAGCTTTCGTTGGGGTGACCCTTATCAAAACGCCTTCTGTTTTAGGGCTGTTTTTCAGAAAACAGCCCCAAAACAGAAGGCGGGGAAAGATTGCCAGGAAATGGAGTTCTATTTAAACATACGCCCCAGTAGACAACGTTTCTGCCTTCATAGCGGCCTCTGCCCTTCTTATTGGGGAATGGAAAAATTGCCCGTGCTGCGTCAAATATACCAGAAAACCTTTCTGACGCATTTTAAAGTTGAGGCAATTTGTACTTCCACCGCTCCCCCAAAGGGTACGTGAAAGCTTATCTTTCCCTGGCACAGGTTAGGCAGAAGAACAACAGCTGACGGGTCAGGTCAGATTTCCTTTTTACACCGTAATGCGTTGCAGAACGGCTTTGCAGGGAACCTGGGAGGTGACTTTGATCATGTGCGGCGTATGCAACGGAACGGCAAAGAAATCTCCGGCCGCCAATTGGTGTATGTCTTCGCCCGCCACCATGTCACAGGTGCCCTCTAAGATCAGGAAACGCTCGTATTCTTCATGGTGCACCTCAAAATCTGTCATGTCTTTGACCCAGACTATGGCCGTGGTGGCTTTGGGCGTATAGCCTATGATCTTGGCAAAGATATCTTCGGCGTCATCTGGGAGCGTCATGTCTGGCCGCTGCAGCCATTTCTCATAGTCTGCCACGGTTGACGCCGGGGTAAGCTCAGGCGGCGAGGCGGGCACCTCCCCTTGTTTCATGCGCTCCATGTAGTCTACCGTGGCCAGGACCAGCGGCTTTATGGTGTGTTTAGGCTCTACGGCATGGGCAGAGGCATACGCCTCCAGCGCCAGGCTCACCTGGTCAATTTCCTGCCGAACCTCCGGGTATGCCGCCGCCATTTGCTCCACATCAAGGGACTCCTGCGGGCTGGTCGCCCCTAGTACGTACAGCTCAATGATGCCCGATTGCAAAAATTCTTCTAGTGGGTTCATGCTGTTTTCTCTGCCCTTATTTGTGTAAACGCTATTCTCAGTTTCACCTTGAGCGCCTCTTCTGTCAACCCCAGCTCTTCTGCCGCCAGCGGGCAGGTGTATCCTTGCAGATAGACCAGATCCAGAACGGCTTTTTCAGGGGAAGCGAGCCCGTGAAAGGAAGGAAAGCGGGTGTCCGGTTGGTTATCAGAGGCAAAAGTAGTCATTTTCTGATCTTGCCCGGGAGCAAACGCCCTGGTGGAATTTTTCTTTGCCAGTGCCAACTGCCGCGCAATGCCCAGCAACCAGGTCAATAGGCGGTGGGTAGCGGGGTTGAAGTCCCTGATCTTGCCCCAGACATGCACAAAGCAGGCCAGGAGCACCTCCTCCGCGGCTTCCTGGGTGGGCAGAATACGGGCCACCAGCCCCAGCAGCACCGGCGAATACGCGTCATACAGCAGGCTGAGCGCCTCCCGCTGACCCGCCTGCAGCGCCCTGACCAGGTCTTCCTCCGTCTTACCCTTTAAATCAATTTCCAGCATAACCGCTCCTCTCAAAAAAAACATCCGCATGTTTTAGCCCCAATAAGGACCATTGACCTCCCAAGATAGCAACCGCCCCTCTTAATCCCTACGCCGCGCCACTTTTTATCACCGCCGCGCCCCGTTCATGCCGCTGGTCAGATTTTCTGTTTTGGGGCTGTTTTCAGAAAAACATCCCCTAAACAGAAACCGTCTCCCCCTATCTTAACACCCTGTCATAGTTACGGTTACCTACCGTCATTACAGGTTCTGCTTTATGGCACAGCACAGCACAGCACTGGCCTCCAACCCTTGCCCATGGGCCTTCTGGTTCCTGTAAGCCCAACCGGCAGGCCACGGGCAACCTTCCCTTCGGCAAAGCCGAAGGAGTAAACGTTGAAAGAAGGAACAAAGTAATGGATTACACCAAAAGGAAGAAAAGAGGCAAAAAGCCTTTTCGCTGCCAAAACTTTGTTTTCTTTGTTTAAAACCCAAACCTATGCTACCACCAGAAGAGGACGGGGAGGAATTCTCGCTGCCAGACCAGTTGGAACTCTACCAGAAAGGGCGGGAGATTTTCCAGCTGACCGTGAAGATTGCAGCCCTCATTGAAGAGGACCAGGAGATTCATGTGAGCCTGATGGAGCAGATGCTGGAAGACGCTTCCCTCCTGACGGTGAAAGTGGCGGGCGCCGAGGCCTCTGACCTCTACGACCTGCGCATGGAGAATGCCACCCTCATCAGAAAGGCGGCCCGGGACCTTCTCACCCACTGCACCAGCCTGGAGATGTTCGGGTTTAAAGACGTGCACTACTTCCGCCTGCTCCGTGAAGCCATTGAAGAATACCGGCTCCTTTTTCTTGAATGGGTGAACAGCTTTGACCCCTGGAATTATCTGCTGGACACCTGGGGGCTTTTCAACCCGCCCGGTATTTCGCCCAATACAGGAGACAACCAAGATTAACCTCTTTCAGGCCAGTAGGTTATCATAAATCTGTTCACGCGCCCAAACCAAGAGCGCCAGAAAAAAGTACACCAAAGGGCAATCTTCATGGTAGACTTTGCAAGCGGTACAGGGTCTGCCAAAGCTTCTGTGCCGTACCAAAGACCAATTAAACCCATGTGCTTTCGTCCATACACTCCCACATTAGCTTCTTTCCCTTTCCATGAAAGAAATTAAAGAAATAGCAGAAGCGTACCTGCGGCACCAGGCAGCCGGTATAATGACCGCCCTGGCCACGGTGGTTTATTTAGAAGGCTCCTCTTACCGAAGGCCGGGGGCCCGCATGCTTGTCTCTGAAGACGGCGAGCTCACCGGGGCCATCAGTGGCGGCTGCCTGGAGGGGGACGCACTGCGCAAAGCCCGCCTGGCCATGGCCCAGGGGGTACCAGCCCTGGTGAAATATGACACCATGGATGATGACGATTCGCATTTAGGTGTAGGGTTGGGCTGCAACGGAATCATCTATATTCTCATTGAACCCCTTACCCCCGGTACGAACGACCAGGCGGTGCTGCTGCTACAGCAGGCGCTTCAGCAACGCAAACCCGCAGTGGTGGTGACGCTCTTTTCGCTCCAGGACCGCAAAGGGCAACAGTTTGGCACTTGCTTTCTTGCACAGGAGGCGGGCACCCAGGCCACCCCTGCCTTGCCCAAAGCCCTTCTGCCCCAGGTGGAAGCAGACGCCCGCCATGCCCTCCGCTCCGGTTGCTCCCTCCATACCTCGTATGCATTCCAGGAGAAAGCGTACACGGCTTTTGTAGAAGTACTGGAGCCTGCTCCTGCCCTGGTGATTTGCGGGGCCGGAAACGACGTGATGCCGCTGGTAAACCTGGCCCACCTGCTGGGGTGGCCCACCACCGTGGTAGATGGGCGGGCCAATTACGCCACCCGGGCACGTTTCCCCAATGCGCAGCGGGTCCTCATCTCCAAACCAGAGGGCGTACTGCCGCAAATGGAGGTAGATGCCCGCACAGTATTCCTGCTGCTTTCCCACAACTACCACTATGACCTGGCCATGCTCAGGCAGCTGCTCCCGCTTCAGGTCCCTTATGTTGGGGTGTTAGGACCCAAGAAAAAGATGGAGAGAATGCTGTCAGAACTGGCTACCCAGGAGGCTTCTTTTTTTGACCCTGAGGCCCTGAAGAAGGTTTACGGGCCGGTAGGCCTGGATGTGGGCGCGGAGACCCCAGAAGAAATAGCCCTCTCCATCCTGTCAGAAATCAAGGCAGTGCTTTCCCAATGCCAGGGTGGGTTCCTCAGAGAGAAAAAAGCCCCTATTCACGCAGTCGGCCAAACGTCCCCCCTGGCTGAAACGCCCCTCTAGGTCATGCAACTCCTGGGAACGATCATTCTGGCCGCCGGGGCCTCTACCCGCCTGGGGCAAGCCAAGCAGCAACTGGTGTTTCAAGGCCAGACACTGCTCCAGCACACCCTGCAAGCGGCGTTGGCGCTGCAAGCCGGTCCGGCTGTGGTGGTGGTAGGCGCAAATGCCCCGGCTATTTTACCAGACATTTCTACCTTCAATGCCCTGGTGGTACACAACCCTCTCTGGCAGGAAGGCATGGCCTCTTCTATCAAAGCGGGGGTAACGCATCTGCTTTCTGTCTCCCCAGACCTGGAGGGAATTCTGGTGCTGCTCTGCGACCAGCCTTTTGTCTCTACCGCTCTTTTACAGGAGATGGCTACTGCTTTCCAATGTTCAGGTCAGAACATCATAGCCTGCTCGTACCAGGGCACGGTGGGCGCGCCGGTGCTTTTCAGCCAGCATTTCTTTCCGGCGTTACGTCAACTCAACGGTCAGGAAGGCGCTAAGAAACTGTTATCCCAATACCCGGCAGACGTTGCCGTAATTCCCTTTCCGCTAGGCGGAATAGATATTGACACGCCAGAAGATTACCAACGGCTGCTGCAGTTATAGAACCCGGTTCTTGATGCTATCCTTCTGTTTTCGGCCTGTATTTATGAAACAGGC
>NZ_LRMM01000047.1 GCF_001647275.1 Rufibacter ruber
TTGATCATGCGGGTGAAAACATCTACGTAGGTGCGGCGGCCAGACACTATAAAAGAGGATTTGTCTTTCTGGATGGGGCCCTCTACGGTGAGGCGGGAGGCAATGAGGCCAAGGCCGCCGGTCACGTCATATTCCTTCCGGTTGCCGTCCCGCATAGAAACGTCCAGCACGCTGGAAAGGCGTCCGCCAAATTGTGCCGGAAAACCGCCTTTATACAGTTCCACGCCCCGCACCGCGTCTGGGTTGAACACACTGAAAAACCCGAACAGGTGACTGGGGTTGTACACCAGGGCATTGTCTAAGAGCACCAGGTTCTGGTCATTGCTTCCGCCGCGCACAAAGAGGCCGCTGGTGCCCTCCCCACCTGACTGTATGCCCGGTTTGAGCTGCAGGGTTTTCACAATGTCTACCTCGCCAAACAGGGCCGGCAGCAGCTTGGCCTCGCGGGAGGTGAGGGTTTCTACGCTCATTTGCGGGGTGGAGAGCCGCTCCTGAAACCGGTTCCGGTCAGACTCTATCACCACCTCATTGAGTTGGGTGTTGGCGGGCTGGAGCTCCACGTTGAGCCGGGTGTTTCCTCTAAGCCTGATTTCCCTGATCAGGTTCTCAAAGCCCAGGTAAGAGAACTGGATTCTGTAAGTGCCGGGGGCAACGCTGAGGGTGTAGGAACCACTCTCATTGGTGATGACCCCGCTAGACGAACCCACTACCGCCACGCTGGCCCCAATCAGCGGCTCACCGGTGCCTGCTGAACGTAACGTGCCGCTGAGAGATACCTGCGCCTGCGCCTGAGCGGCGAAAGGAGTGAGGCCAAACACGGTGAGTAGAAGTAGAAAGAGCCTGATAGGTACTTGTTTAACCAAAGAATACACAAACAATTCGTTCAGATTTTTTAGGATAACGCCTAAAGGGATGATATGTTTTTAAGGTAGGAACTTTAAACCTGGTTTCCTAGAAAGGAGAGACAGGTGAAGCGTCCGTATCCCCTAAAGCGCCGCCGGATTGGGCTCTAAAAAGAAATTTCCGTTTTGGGCTGTTTTTTGAAAAACAGCCCCAAAACGGAAATCAAAAACATGTGCCAATATGGTTACAGGCCAGAGTACAGCCACGCTTGCTGCAGCGCTTTCTGTGCCGCGGTGGCGTTAGGGTCTGGGGTCAGCAAATGTGAAACGGTTTCTTCGGCCGGTACTAGTTTGGCTTGCAGTTTCACCGGTTTTACTTCGCCGTTGGCGTCTTTGCGGCCTACGGTAAGGGTGAGCATTTCGCCTTCTTTACCATTGATCACGTACTTGTTGATCAAATCTGTGGCGTTGCGCAGGGTTACGTCTTCCCCGTTGATCTGCCACAGCTGGTCTCCAACCTTATAGCCCAGTTGCTTGCCAAACGCGGTAAGGTTTTCAGTGCTGGCTACAATGATGTGCCCAGAAGGCTGGTCATACCCCAGGGTGGGTTTACCCAAAGAAATGCGTTTCTGCACGCCTGACGGCTGATACGTCACCCCCACTTTCTGGAACAGCTCAGCATACGGCAGCGGCTCATTGCCCTCAACGTACTTCCGGAAGAAGTCCCTGATCTCAGGATAGGTCAACGAGGCAATTTTATCAAACAGCTCCTCATCTTTGAATGACACATCTTTGCCATAGGTGCGGCTCAGGTCTTTCATTAAGTTGCGAAGGCCGTATTTACCGCCAGACAACTCTCTCAGCCTGATGTCTAAGGCCATGTTGAGGAGCGCGCCTTTCTGGTACACGTTGCCGTACTCCTTCTCATACTTGTCAAGAGCACCTAGGCTGAGCTCAGTAAAGGCCAGGTCATCATTGTACTGCTGCTTAGAGGCAATGATCTTGTCGCGCATCTCCTTCAGAAAACCGGTCAGGTCAGTCAGTTTCTGGTTCACCTGCACGTGGTGGGCAAAGTACTCCGTGGCGCCTTCATACATCCAGAGGTGCTTAGACATCTTGGGGTTGCTGAAGTCAAAGTTGCCAATTTCCTCTGAGTGAATGTTCAGCGGGGTCACAATGTGGAAGAACTCGTGCGCGGCAATGTTGCGCACCTGCTCAGCCAGCATGGCAGGCGGCATCTCAGGGAAATAATACACAGATGAGTACGAGTGCTCTAACGCGCCGTACGCGCCCGTGCGGTTCTGTTTGTTGTCAATGTAAATCAGGAACGCATATTTGTCTACCGGCAGAGTGCCGCCCAGGTAGTTTTTCTGCGCCTCCAGAATGGTTTTGATGCTTTGCGCCAGGTTTCTGGAGCGCTGCCCGCCGCCGGCGGCATAGGTGGAGATCAGCACCTCTGCGTTGCCCACCTTCAGCATGGCTGTGTCAGGGCGGCTGTAGAGCATAGGGGCGTCTACCAGGTCATTGTAGTTGGCCAGGCGGTAGGTGTCTGAGGTAGGGGTGCTGCTCACGGTGCGCAGGGAGGTGGCGCCGTAGAACTCTTTGGGTTTGTTCACCTGAATCTGGTAGGGCTCTTTGGTCAGACCGTCAAAATACCCGAAGAAGCCGTGCGTGTTGATCAGGAACACTTTGCCCTCCTCAATGTCTGTGGCGGCCGGTTCAAACACAATGTCTTCTTTCTTAGGCGTGTCCCAGGTGTCGTTGACCAGATAGGTGATCTTGGCAAGTTTTTTCGCCTTTTTGATTTTCCAGCTGTTCTGGTCTACCCGCTCCACGTCCAGCTTTTTGCCTTTTTTGTCATAGGCGGCAAAGTCCTCAATAAACTTCCCGAAGTCATACACCGCATAGGTGCCCGGTACCATCTTGGGCATGTGGTACACCACCTCGTCTTTGTCAAAGTCTGGGGTGAGCAAAGACACCTGCAGTTTGTCTCCTTTTACCTGGCCCAGGTCAACAGAAAAACGGTAAGTGGGGGCAGATTTATCTTGCGCCTGCATAGGGGCCTGCAAGAGCACGGCCAATCCTAGTGCCGCCAAAGATCTTTTTAACATCATATTAGTTGAATAGAATGATCAGAAAACGAAAGATACAAGCTTTCAGGGCGAGTCTTTGCAAAATCCTTGCCTTTTCAGGGCTGTACAGTTCCTTTCTGCTTCTTTAGTCGGTGGGGCGGGCTAAAAATTACACGGCAGCCGGCTAAAAATAACCCCGTGAAATGGGCCGTGATGGGGCCGGGCGCTTGCAGAGGGTCTTGGAGAAAGAGCGAAAGCTTTCTGTTTTTGGCCTGTTTTCCAGAAAACAGGCAAAAACACTACGGCAGGTGCTGCTGCACCACCTGGGCCAGTTGCTGCGGCGGCACCACGCCAGACTGCCGCCAGAGCTGTTTGCCCTGGTGAAACAGCAGGAGCGTGGGTATGCCCTGCACCCGGTACTGCTGCGCCACTGCCGGGTTCTTGTCTACGTCAATCTTGATCACCTTCAGCTTGCCCTGAAACTGCTGGGCCACCTGCTGCAGAATGGGGGCCATGGTTTTGCAGGGGCCGCACCAGTCGGCGTAGAAGTCTACCAGCACCGGCATGCCGGGGCTGTTGATCAATTCCTGAAATGATTTCTTGGCCATGTCTGTTGCACGTTTAGTACAGGCAAGTATACGGAAAAAGCCAATTCCAGATCAAGCCATTCGCGTAAAAAGAGGGATTCTGTTTTAGGCCTGTTTTGGCGAAAACAGCTCCAAAACATCTCGCTGTAGAAGGAACTTAAATGTGGGGGAGATCCTTGAGAAAGTATAACTTATGAAAGGAAGGAAAGCGTTGAAAACTATATTATTATCTGCGGTGCTGGCCATGTCTGGCTGGTTTTCGGGGTGCAAAGAGGCCGAGGTGCTGGAAGAGAAGCCGGTGCAGGAGGTCCAGAAAGACCTGCTGGTGTCGGCAGAGAAACTGACCACTATTCAGGCCGCCAGCCTGCGCCAGATTGCGGTGTCTAACGGGCAGTCACAGCTGGCCACCCTGGTGAAGTATGACGTGGACGTGTACCGGTTGACGTACCTCACCACCTACAACGGGCAGGAGATGAAAGCCTCCGGGCTGATGGTGTTGCCGTTGAACCTGACATCGGCGGCACCGATATTGAGTGCCCACCACGGTACCACGTTTGACCAGAAATACGCGCCCAGCAATTTCCAGCTGAGCTCTTTGACAGGTTTTGAAGCCTTCGGCGCAGCCGGATACCTGACGTTGGTGCCTGACTTTATTGGTTATGGCGTCTCCAGGCAGGTTCTGCACCCGTACTATGACATGAAGCACTCAGGCACGGCGGTGGTAGACATGATCAAGGCGGGCAAATCTTTTTTCAGGAAGAACAACATCAAGGCGTCTGACAAGCTGTTCCTGGCCGGTTACTCTGAGGGCGGCTACGTGACGCTGGCGGCGCAGAAGGAGCTGGAGGAGCACCCGGAGCACGGGTTAACAGTCACGGCTTCGGGCGCGGGGGCCGGGGGCTATGACCTGGAGGGCATGCTGGGCCGGGTGGTGTCAGGCAAGCCGTATGATTATCCCGCCAATCTGGCGTTCATCCTGCAGGCCTACAACCAGACCTACGGCTGGAACCGCCCGCTCACCCACTTCTTCCGGGAACCCAACGCCACGCGCATTCAGGAGCTGATTGACGGTACCCGCACCAGCGGCTCCATTAACAGTGCCCTGGACAAAGACCCGGCTAAGCTGTTCAACCCTACGTTCCTGGCGGCCTTGAAAGGCGATGGCGAGCAGGCGTTGAAGCAGGCATTGAAGCGAAACAGCCTCAAGAACTGGGAGCCTAAAAGTCCCACCAGACTTTACCACGGCACCGCTGATACCATGGTGCCCTTTGAGAACTCGCAGGTGACGGTTGACGCCATGAAAGCGGCCGGAGCCCCTGATTTGAAGTTTATCCCTATCAAAGGCGGTACGCACTTCAGCAGTCTGGAGCCCATGATCAAAGACCTGATTCCCTGGATGGAGGGCATGAAGTAGCAGACAATAGCCTTCTCTGGCAAACAGCAATCCCCGCCGGGTTCCCGGCGGGGATTGCTGTTTTTGGCCTGTTTTCAGGAAAAGAGGCCAAAAACAGCTTTCCTTATTATGGTAGGGCGTATTTTCTATTTGCTCATTCGCCAGGGTATGGCCGAGTCTGCCGACTCAACATGCGTGGGCACAGGCGTATGCTAGCGTGAGAGAACGCTTCACTGTTTTGAACCTGTTTTCAGGAAAATGGCCCCAAAACAGACTTAACTCACCTGTTTCAGTTTGCCCACCACCAGCATAGAAAGCAGGGTGAAGACGGTGGCAATGATGCCCACGGTGCCAAAGCCCATTAATTGCTGAGAACCGGGGGCGTTGGTGATGACCAGACCTGAAAGGAAGGCGGCCAGCCCAGACGCCAACTGCTGCACAGACGAATTAACGCTCATGAAGCTACCGCGCAGGCGCGGTTCTACGCTGGAGGTAATCATGGACATGGCCGGTACAAACCTGGCCCCAAACACTATGAAGAACAGCGTGGTCACTATAAAGGCCTGCCAGTGCGGCACCTGGGGCAAATGCGTGACAATGAGAATGGGGATCACCGAAAAGACCGCGGCCACCATGAATACTTTCTTCTTGCCAAACCTGTCGGCCAGGCGGCCGGCCCATTGGGAGGTCACCACCGTCGCCAGCCCCCCAAAGAGGTAGATGTAGCTCAGCTCCGCCTCGGCGAAGCCCACGTTGGCCACCATGTACGGGCTCAGGAACGGCACCACGGTAAAGCCCGCCAAAGAGAGCACCACCATGAGGGCGAAGGCCCATAGGCAGTTGGGCCGGGTGAAAATGGCCTTGAGCACCTGCGCCGGGTGCTGCGGAACATGGTTCAGCAGGTGGTTGCGCATGGGGGGCAGCAGGCGCCAGGCCATGAGCAGCACCAGCACGCAGAGACCGGTCAGCAAAAAGAAAGGCGCGTGCCAGCTGGCGTGGCTGGCCAGGTACAACCCCAGCGGGATTCCGCCAATAGAGGCAATGGAAAACGCAGCCATTACTTTGCCCGTGGCGGCCCCGCGCCGCTGCTCCGGTACGGTATCCCCAATAATAGCCAGCACCATGGCCCCTAACACCCCTCCAAAAGCGCCGGCAAAGATGCGGGCGGCCATCAGGAATTCAAAGGTGGGCGCCAGCGCGCAGGCCAGGGTTCCTGCGGTGAAGCCCACGTAGAGCGCCAGCAGCGCAATCTTCCGGTCAAAGCGGTCAATAAAAAAGGCACTCAGCAAACCAGAGAGGGCCGCACTGAACGTATAGGCTGAAACCAGAAACCCAAACTCACGGGGGCTGATTTGAAAAACACGCATGAGCTGGGGCCCCAGCGGCATCATGATCACAAAGTCCATGATGTGGGTGAACTGAATGGCGGCCAGTATAAAGATTAACCAGCTTTCGCGCAGGGCGGGGGCTGGGGTCTGTGACGATAGCGGTGGGGAAAGTGACATCTTCAAAGTAAGTAAGCCCAAAGCTGTACGCGGTTAAGTAGGAGAGGTTTAGGCCGCCCGTACAGCAGGGCCGCGAAGGTAAGGATTTTGTCTTGACCTGAAACAGGCCGGGGGCAAAAGTTGTTTAGGGCATGTGTAGGCCAGGCCAGAGCAAGGTTCTTCAATAGCAGTTCTTCAGCAGCTTTGCAGCGCTAGAAGGGCAAAAGCGGGTTCCTGCCATAGGTTTAAAATAATGTACCCAGGCACCTGACCAGCCAGTTGCGTTTACCAAATCAAATTGTAAACACGCTTTTACCACACAGAAAGACCGTGGCGAAGAAGAAAAAGAAACCAGTAGAGAGCGCTGACCCCACCTGTGCTTTGTGTGGCCGGGAAGTGGGCTTTACCACGCTGCACCACCTGATCCCGCGGGAGGAGGGAGGCCGCCACGGCCCCACCGCCCCGCTTTGCCAGCCCTGCCACAGTACCGTGCACCTCACGCACACCAACAAAGAACTGGCCGTGCTCTACAACTCTATTGAAGCGCTGAGAGGCTCTGAGGAACTGCAGAAGTACCTGAACTGGGTGAAGACCAAGCGGCTGGACAAGATTACCAACCGCCGGGGCAAGCGCAGATAAATAAATGGTTTTTGTGCCTGCTGGAGCCAAACCTCTGGTGTCTGGGAGATTTCTTCTCAAGAGAGCTGGAATGGCATTCCGCCGTGGGCGGATTGAGGGGGACTGAATCCAATGGGGGAGGGGAATTCTGTTTTGGAGCCGTTTTCAGAAAAACAGCCCCAAAACAGAAGGGAAAGCATCTGGTGACAGCAGTGTTGCCAGGTAAAAGCACGGCTGAAAAGCGGCCAGCTGAAAAAAGGCCAGCAGCACTAAGGGCCAGCAGGGCTGTTTTAGTGCTGTTTTCCTGAAAACAGGCCGAAAACGGAATTACCTGTTGTCTGGTTTGTTTCTCCTGGGCGGATACGCTTTGGGCTGGTCTGCTGCGGGTTTACGTGGTTCCTGGGGGCCCCGCAGGTGAATGATCAAACCGTTCAGGAAATTGCGCAGCAGCTGGTCTCCGCAGGGCTTGTAGTTGGGGTGGTCCTCCTGCCGGAAGATAGCCCCCAGTTCGCTCTTGGTGACGTTGAAGTCTACCAGTTTCAGGATCTGTACAATCTCATCATCGCGCAGCTGCAGGGCCACGCGCAGTTTTTTCATTATATCATTGTTGGTCATGCCTGTGCGGGGTAAGGTATAAGAAGCCTCATTCTTATACGCGGTTTTTTCTGAAAGGCCAAAGGTACCGCTGTTCCGGTAAAATGAAACAGCCGCCCCTGTTTTTCGCCTGAAATTGGAAAAGGAGGGCAGAAACAGGGGCGGCCGCTGGCTTCACCGGGGATACGCTACGTTAACCTTTCTTTTTAGCCCCTTCGCCGGTCAAGCGCTCCAGGGCTTTGTCCCGCTTGAACTCCATCTTCCCAAAGCGGTAATTGAAGCTCAGGCGCACAATGCGGTTGTAGTTGTTGTTGAAGTTGAGGTTGTTGGAGTTGGTGTTGTTCACCGTGGTTCTGATGGTGTTGAGGCTGCTGATGAAATTCTCCACATTCAGGCTCACGCCCGCCTTGCGCTTGAGAAACTCCTTGCGCAGGCCCAGGCTGTAGGAGTAGTTGGCGGTGCTTCGGCTCTGGAGCGAGATGCGGGGCGAGTTGTAGGAGGCGGCGGTCTGCACGCTGAAGTCTTTCTCAAAGCGGTAAGAGAGGTTTCCGCTGAGGTTGTACATCCAGCCGGCCCGGCTCACGGCATACTTCCCTACAAAGCTGTACAGGTCATTATAGTACAGGTTGAGGTTGAGGCCCGCCTGCCCGTTTTTCTTGATGCGGGTAGAGGCAGATACGCTGGTGCCGTACACGGCGTTTTTGCCCAGGTTCTCAAAGGTGGTGTTGAGGGTGTCACTGCTGGGTGAAACCGGAAACTGGTAGTGGGCAATGTCATTGTTGGTCTGCCGCCAGTAGGCAGAGGTGTTGACGCTGGTATTTTTGATGAGCCAGCTGTAGTTGACGTCAGTGTTATGGGTGAGCTCAGCGTCCAGGTTGGGGTTACCATACCTGATGTTCAACTGGTTGCTCTCATTGCGGTACGGGTTCAGCTGGCCAATGCCGGGGCGCTGAATGCGGGTGGAGTAGCTGAGCCGCAGGCGCTGGCCTTTGGCAAAGTTGCGCATGACCATCACGTTGGGCATGAAATTGTGAAACGGCTTGTCCAGGTTGGTGTCTATGTTGTTGGTGTTAAACTGCCCCTGTACGTTGGTGTACTCATAGCGGCCGCCCAGCCTGAAGGTGTAGGTTTTCTTGAACCGGTAGGTGTAAGAAAGGTAGGTGGAATACACATCCTGGTCATAATTGAACCGGTTAGACCTAACCGGATCCAGTTGCAGGGGGGCGTTTGCCGTTCTGGCAAACGAGAAGCTGTAGTCACTGGATGAGTTGCGCAAGACCGCCCGGGACCCAATATCCAGGCTGCCCCACTTGTCAAACGGGTGTGAGTAGTCTGCCTGAAAGGTGATTTCCCGGTTTCGGCCCTGGTTGTCGCTTTCCTCGCGGCGGGTGATGGTGCCGGTGCGGTTGTTTTCTGCTAACTGGTAGTCACTGCCAGACTGGTTGTTGTTGAGGATGGTGAGCACGTCCAGCTCCTGGCCTTTTTTCTTGAATTTCCTTTTGTAGTGCAGGTTCATGTCCAGCCCGCTGGAGCGGCCGGTGTTCTCCATGTCCCTGAACCGGAAGTTGTTCACGCGCTCTTCGCCCGCCGGGGTGAACTCATTGGTGGTGAGGGTGCGGTCACTCAGGTTGCGGCCAGCGTTCAGGCGCATGCTGGCGCTAAGGGAGGTATGCTCGTTGAACTCATAGTCGCCCCCCAGCTGCGCGAAGATGGAGCGCCCGTTGTTGTCAAAGGTGCTCACCTGCTGGATCTGTTTGGTGGGCGTCTGGATGGTGTTCTCCTCCCTGAAATACTGCTGCTCAGACTCAGAGTCTCCGTTGCGGTCATTGAAGTTGCCGCCAACCGTAGCCCGTATGCCCACCTTTTTCTTTCTGATGTTCAGGTTGGAGTTGAGGTTGTTGGTGCGGTTGCCCAAGGTGCCGGTGACAGAACCAGTCATGCCTTCTACTGAACTTTTCTTGGTGATGATGTTGACCACCCCGGCCGTGCCCTCTGCGTCATATTTGGCAGACGGGCTGGAGATCACCTCTACTGATTTGATCATGTCGGCCGGAATCTGCGCCAGCGCCTCTGCCAGGTTGTCACCCAGCATGGAAGAAGGTTTGCCATTGATCAGGATCTTGATTTTGGGGCTGCCGCGCATCTCCACGTTGCCGTCTATGTCTACGGCAAGGGAGGGGACTTTCTTCAGCACATCGGCGGCGGTGCCGCCAATGTTGGTGATGTCATTCTCTGCGTTGTAGACCAACCCGTCATCTGTTTCCTGGATCAGGTCTTTCTCAGCGGTCACCACCACTTCCTCCAGGGCTTTGCTGTCGGTTTCCAGTAAGATGCTGCCAACGTTCTGGCTGGAGGCCCCGGCAGAGACGGTGATGGGGTGCAGCCTGGTTTTATAGCCTACAAACGAGACGGCCAATACATATTCCCCCGGCGCCACTCTGGGCATAGTGAACGCGCCTTTGTCATCACAGGTGGCCCCGTTGAGCGGCTTGCCGGCTTTGTCTTGCAGGGCTACGGTGGCAAAGTCAACCGGCTTCCGGGTCACCGCATCTGCCACCGTTCCGGTTAAAGTCACCCCTCCTGTTTGCCTGCTTTCTACCAGGGCAGCAGAACTGGCGCTAGATGTTGCCGGGAGCAGCAGAACCAGAAAGAAGAGGGCCAGACAAGCCAGGTGCTGGAGGGGAATGCGCATCATGCTAAGAAATATACAAAGCCAGGTAGATCAATAACAGGTAAGGGGAGCCAAGCCGGGGCTGGTTTTAGTTGCACTCAGCTTGCCTGGGCTTTTAGACAAAGTAGAGAGTAATTGGTTTAATCCCAGACACTTCTTTTAAGTATATTTTTGAAGAAGCGTCTGGGATACTCTGGTGCGTGGCACCTGCCCGCCTGCTTTGTCAGCAGCAAGACCGGTTATGGGTAGAGGGCCTTTGGCCGAAGGCACCCCAACCTTTGACCGGCTCCTGAGTCTTTTTCAGGCAACACAGGCTGGAGTAAAGCAAAGGGTGCCTGTTCAGGAGAAGCTAGAAAGAAAGCATTTCTACTTTGCCATCCATGGTGGCGGCAATCAGTTTTTTCTTGGGCCGGGCATTCACCGTGTTTACCATGGAGTTGTCAATCTTGTGCGCCCAGTTAACCTGTTTGGTCTGTGGGTTGATGCTGTAGACCACCCCGCTCTTGGTTCCAAAGAAAACAGCCCCGTCTTTCTCAATCAGCATAGACGGCACGTGCTCATAGCCAAACCCGGCGTTCATTCTCCAGGCAAGTTTAGGGGCGGTTTTGCCGGTTTCAAAGGCCACCACCTCGTCTTGCATGGTTTTGCCATAGACCAGTTTCTTGTCTGCAGAGAGGCCTAGGGACTCCCGCACGGTGGCTTCTTTGCTGCGCCACAGGGCCTGGCCGGTGTTGCTGTCCAGGGCGGTGATGAACCGGTCTGGGGCAACAAGGTACACCACCCCGTCATGCGCCACCGGAATGGCCATGGCTGGGGAAAACATGCGGTTAGGGGAGCCGTTGTTCCACTTCCAGGCAAGGGAGCCGTCTTTCTGGTTCAGGGCGTAGAGGTGCCGGTCCCAGGCGCCAAAGATAATTTTTCCCTCATACAGCAGCGGGGTGCTGACCACTGCGCCTTCCAGGCCGGAGAAGGCCCAGAGCTGTTTGCCGGTTGCAGCCTCCAGGGCTCTGAATTTGCCGTCACTGGCCCCAATGTACACCACGTCTTTCTCTACCAGCGGCGAGCCCAGCACTGAGGCCTCGGTTTTGGTTTTCCAGGCTAGTTTCCCGGTCCTGGCTTCTAAGGCATAGATGTGCCCGTCACCGGAGCCGAAGATGACCAGCTTTTTATAAGCCGCGGGCGAGGAGAAAATTCCGCCACCGGTCTGGTACGTCCATTTTAGTTTTCCGTCTTTCTCTGAGAGCGCCTCTACTTTGCCCACGCTGTTCCCAAAGATGACCAGGCCGTTGGTAGACAAGGGCGTAGAAATCACGTTGGCGTCTGAGTGGTAGCTCCACACCTTCTTTACCGCCGGGTACGTGGTATTGACGGCATACGAGGGGCGTTCAAACGGTTTGGCGGTGTCATATGAGCGGGTGCCCAGGGCAATGCGGCGCCAGACGGGTTTGGTGCCCACCCCCGGGGTGCGCTCAGAAAACAGTGCCGAGTCTTGCCGCACCTCTACCAGGTTGTACCCGCCCACAGGGTCTTTGGCCCGCAGGTTGGAGCGGCCAATAGTGCCGGGAATGCCTTCGGCGTCAAAGGGCTGGTTTACATGGTAGTGGCCGCAGAGCGTAAACTGGGTGTTCTGCTTCTTAAGGCGGTCTGTGGCTTCATACCAGTTGTCCAGCCCTTTGTCAAGCGGGTAATGGTTGATGAAGATGATGGGCTGGGTTTTCGGCGTAGCCGCCAGCACGCTGTCCAGCCACACGGTGGCATCACGCGGGATATGGCCGTCTGACATGCGCACATACGGCCCGGAGGCGCAGGCAATGAGCTTGTAGCCGTTGTGCTCAAAGGCAAACTTGTCATACCCAAACTCCCGTATGAAACTCACGCCCCCAGACTCTGACCAGCCGGTGTCATGGTTGCCGGGAATGATGTAATAGGGTTTGTTCAGCTGACTAATAATGCTTTTGGCCAGTTTGAGTTCTTTGTCTGTGCCCATCTCCGTGATGTCACCGGTGAGCAGTACAAAGTCTACGTCAGGCATCTGGTTGATATCAGCCACGGTGCGCTGCAGGTCTTCTTCGGCGCCGCCGCTGGGCGAACCAATATGGGTGTCAGTGACAAAGGCGAATTTGAATTTCTGTGCAAAACTGCTGCTGTGTTGGAGGCACAAGACCAGGAGCACCATTTTAAATACGTGTTTCATAAACAGGGGAGAAATCTTTGGCGGGTTAAGTATAGAGGTTTTGGTCTTGGGGAGCAAGCCAGACGGGTCATGTTCTTAAATAATATTAAAAATATAAAGCCTGTTCCATTGGTTTCTGTTTTCGGGCTGTTTTTCAGAAAACAGGTCAAAAACAGAAACCGGCGGCGGCACACGGGAAGTATATTCCAGAAAGGAAGTGGCGGCGCAGGTACGGCTTCAGGGAATTTTTCTATTTTTAGGAACACAAACGAAACATATTCTGTGAAACAGTATTTGATAACCGGGTTAGACTATACCCATGAAGGGGCGTTAGACCACCGTATGACCGTAAGGCCCGCGCATTTTGAAATGGCTAAAAAGCTGAAGGCCAGCGGCAACTTCCTGCTTGGGGGCGCCATTCTGAACGATAAGGAGCAGATGATTGGCTCTACCCTGGTGTTGCAGTTTGAGCAGGAAGAGGAGCTGCAGAAGTGGATGGACGAGGAGCCCTACATTCAGCAGAAAGTCTGGGAGAAGGTAGAGGTGAAGCCGTTCAAAGTGGCCCAGGTGTAAAGAAACTGGTCAGCGCTGCTGTCCCCCCCCCTTCTATGAAACATTTCTTATTAAGCATGGGTGTCACGCTCTGCGTAACGGTTAGTGCCCTGGCCCAGCCGCCCACCGCCCCCAGACGCAATGTGCGGTTGAAACCCATTGGCAAAGACAGTGTGAATTTTGCCTATGACCAGGACTATTACCTGATTGAAGACAGTTGCGCCCAAATCATACGGCAGGCACATTATAACTTTAAGCAGCGCAAGTTCTTTGGGAAGTTCAGAGACGTGAGCGCCCAGGAGAGGGAGCTGGTGCTGGCAGAAGGAACCTTCACCCCAGAAGGCCTCAAGACGGGGCCCTTCCTGTACCGCAACCTCAACGGAAGCCTCAGGGCCAAGGGTGATTTCCAGGAAGACAGGTTCACCGGCCGCTGGGAGCTCTATGATGAAAGCGGCAAGCCGCAGCTTGTTTTTGAGGCTTTACCAGCCGGAGTCAAGATTCTGGAGGCCTGGGATGCAGAAGGCAAGCATACCGTGCAGAATGGGGCGGGCACCTACTCAGAGTCTAACGGCGCCATCAAATGGACAGGCAAGCTGCTGAACGGCACTCCTGAAGGCTACTGGAAAGGCAGCCGCCAGAATGACCGCTCAGATGCCATCCTGATCAGCGAAACCTTTAAAAAAGGGGCCTTTGTGAAGGGGAGCGGGCCCACCGGAGACTACAAAGACGCCTCCCGCCTTAAACTGGTGGGCGAAAACCTCTTTCCGTTCCTGAACGCCGAAAAGGTGCGCCTGTCCAGGGTGCCTTGCAACGGTACCGCCAGAAAAAGATACCAGAGTGCCCAGTACAAGTACGGGAACGCTTCCTTCTCTGAGGAGATCAAAAACAACGTGCGGGCGTTTCTGTCAACCGTAGACCTGAAAATATATGAAAACGAGCTGGAGCTGGAAGGTGAGGTGAATGAAAACGGCCGGGTGGTCAGGCTCCGGAGCAACAACGCCTTTGACATGAAGATTGTCTCTGGCCTGAGCAAGGCGCTGGAGAGGCTGCCGTCTTTAGAGCCCCCACTGGCCGACGGGAAACCAGTGACCCAGAAGATTGTCTTCCATTTCACGTTCAGCCAGGGCGGGTACCGGTTCACCTACCGTTTCCTGCCCATGGCCCCGTCTAACTAGGTTTTGCGGTTGCCCTGCGTCTGTTTTGGCCTGTTTCTCAAAACAGCAAAACAGACGCTTTTATTCTTTAGGATGAACGTCGCCAAACTCATTGATGGCCACCGGGGCGCCCTCTGGGCTGATGAACTGCACCTGTTGCCTTGGGTAAACGGCTTTGATCACGCCCACGTACTCTGGTTTGTTAAGCTCCTGCACTATCCTGAAGGTGAGCTCACTCTTCCATTTCCTGCGTTCGCGGGCCCCCACCAGATAGCGCACGGTAATGTTGGTCCAGGAGTCTTCCAAGGAAACAAACACCTGGGGCTTGTCAGCAACGGGGTCTGCCAGTTCAGCGCGTTGGAGCAGCTTGGCGTATTGGCGGGCGGGCTCCATCATGAGGTTGCCCAACAGGTCCAGGGCCACCCGTTCTATCACCGCCATGGCCACGTCTAGTTTTGACTCATTGGCCACGGCTACGGCCAGTTCATCCCACACGTAGGGGAAATCACCGGTGAGGTTGATGACCGTGCCGGTGAGAATCTCATTGTTGGGGAACGTGACCATTTGGCCGGTAGGCTGCTCAGCCTGCACAATGCCGGGCTGGTAGGGTGCGCCAATTTCCCAGACAGTGGTGGTGAGAAAGTCAATGCGGTACACATCGCCAAAAACTTCGCCTACCCGTATGCGGTCGCCCACGCGGTAATAGCCTTGAAAGGAGTTGAGCAACCAGCCCGTAAAACTTTCAATGGGGGTTTGCAGAGACCAGGACAAGGCCAGGCCCACCAGCCCCAGGGACCCCACCAGCGCCCTGATGTCACCGGCCACCACGCTTACGGCCAACCCAATGGCAAACAGCCAGATGGAGAGGGAAACTAGCGTGAGCACGCCCCCTGAGCTGTGCCAGTGGCCAATGGCCTTTTTCAGAAGTTGCTTTAACAGCCTGGAGAGCAGCCAGGCCAGCACCAGCGCCCCAAGTGCAATGAGGACCCTGGGAAGGTTGTAGTAGAAGCCGTTCCAGATTTTCTGCAGGGCGCCTATGGCTTCACCGGCGGCGGCCTTGCTGGAGGCGCTCAGGGAGCCGTTTGCCAGGGAGTCCTGCGCCTGTTCCAGAGAGTCTGGCAGGAGAAGAGAGTCTGTAGGAGACAACCCGGAGGAGTCAGCGGCCCCCGATAGCGTGTCAACTTCCTGCAGCCCCAGACCCGCTTCACTGGGGGCCACCACCATGAGGAAGAAGCCCGTGATGGCCACCGCCAGAATAGAGGCCTGCCTGAAGTTTTTAAGTCGGTTTTCGGCCCCTTTTACGGCAGATCCCTTCCGCTTGACCAGGCGTTTTCTTTGCTGGCGGGCCGCCAGGCTTCGTCTGGAGGGGGTGGTGCGGCCTCTGGGGGCAGATGGGGTGGGGGAGTTGGTTTTCCTGTATCTACTGGTACTGATTTTCCGCATAAAGCTTCTTTAGGTGTGCCCCTGCTGATGCAGCTGCAAAGGGAGTCCCTTTTTATACGGGAAAACAAAACTTAGGCTAAGAACACCCCATGGCGGGCCGTGCCAGACCAAGATGTCTGGGCAGCTACTGGTGGAATGGTCTGGTAAAGGTATTTTTCTGTTTTAGGGCTGTTTTTTGAAAAACAGCCCTAAAACAGAAAAGCCAGGGCAAAGGGGCGGGCAACGCCACCTGCCAAATTTATCTGCCCAGGAACTGGTTCAAGAGCAGATAGACCAGGAACAGCGCCGCGAGCAGGATGTGGGGAAGGTAAGTGATGCTGCCTTGCCGCTGCAGACGCAGGGCGGCCTGTTCTTCATCCTTTTCTTTCTGCAGCATCTTGGTCACCCGGGCCTTTGCCTGCCGCAGGTACAGCCAGTTCCCCAGAAAGCCAATGGCCAGGCTCCAGAAAAGCGCAATGAAATTATTAATCAGCTGCAGGGTCTGCGCAGCAATCTGCTGAGTGAGCGCCAGGTAGTTCAACAGAAAAGACACCCCGGCCACCACCGCCACCACCGCCAGCGCCTGCACATACAGCTTGCGGTACAACATCCAGAACAGCCCAAAGAAGAAGGCCCCCAAGTTAAAGGTGAATCTGGTGCCGGCTTGCTGCTGGGCCAGTTTATAAAGATAGTAGTCAGCGTCTACGCCAAAATAGGCGCGGTAAAAATCTTGCAGGTCGTCATTGTCTGGGGCTGGTGAGTCAGCTTGCATGGCTGTAAATGAGGTTAGGAAGTACTATACGGTAAAGGTACAAGATTAGCGGAGTTTCTGCTGCAGGGCCTTTTGCTGGGACCTGGAGCTGAGGCTGCTTCCAGAGGCCTCTCACCCCTGGCACAAGGCGCGCTTCTTGGCCCTTAGATCGGCTGCCGCTGCAGAAAGACCGGCTTTTCCTGTTTTTGGTCTGTTTTACAAAAAACAGGTCAGAAACAGCGGCAAAAGATAAGACCTGTGCGCCAGCGGCAAGCGACAGCCACAGAGGCGCCACATCCTTAATTTATTTAAAAACCTGCAAAATTTTTGTTTTCTTGCCGCCGCTTGCCCCACCCCTCAGGGGCTGTGTTTACTTTTTAGCTTCTTCCGCGAATGCGGGTAGTCACCGTTGCCGCTGAGGAGGTTTTTAATTAGTAGCCCAAGGCTTTTACGGCGGCAATGCGGTATGTAATAAGATGGAGTACAGCTTTCAACCCAATACTTAAGAAATAACCCCTATCCCTCAAACCTTAACACACCAAACATGATTAAAAAGTTATTGGCGGTTTCTGGCCTCTGCCTCACTGTTCTCTTAAATTCCTGCACTACCTCAAAGCCGGTGGCGAAAGAGGAGCCGGTGCGGCAGCCTGGCCCCGCGGTGGTGGGGCCAAAGGCAGACAATGAGTTCAGGGCGGCCTGGGTAGCCACCGTGGCCAACATCAACTGGCCCAGTAAACCAGGTCTAACCACTGAGGAGCAGCAAAAGGAAGCCATTGCCCTGCTTGATTTCCTGAAGAATCATCACTACAATGCCGTGGTGTTCCAGGTTCGGCCGCAGGCCGATGCCCTGTATAAGAGTGATCTGGAACCGTGGTCTTACTACCTCACCGGGGTGCAGGGTAAAGCCCCGGAGCCGTATTATGACCCGCTGGAATTCTGGACCGAGGCCGCCCATGACCGTGGTTTGGAGCTGCATGTCTGGCTTAACCCGTACCGGGCGCACCACACCGCCGGCGGCCCGGTGAGTGAGCAGTCAATAGTGAAGAAGCGCCCGGAGCTGGTGGTAAAACTGAAGGAAGGCTACCACTGGATGGACCCGGCCCACCAGGGCACCCAAGACCATTCTTACGCCGTGGTCATGGACCTGGTGAAGCGCTATGACATTGACGGCGTGCATTTTGATGACTATTTCTACCCGTACCCGTCTTACAACGGCGACCAGGATTTTCCTGATGAAGTCACCTGGGCGGCCTACCAGAAGTCGGGCGGAACGCTCTCCCGGGGAGACTGGCGGCGGCAGGCGGTGAACCAGTTCATTGAGCGGCTCTACCGGGGGATCAAAGCAGAGAAGCCGTATGTGAAGTTCGGGCTGAGCCCGTTTGGGATCTGGCGGCCCGGCTACCCCGCCTCTGTGCAAGGGTTTGACCAGTATGAGCAACTGTACGCAGACGCCAAGCTGTGGCTCAACAAAGGCTGGGTAGATTATTTCACCCCGCAGCTGTATTGGAAAATTAACCAGATCAACCAAAGCTACCCGGTGCTGCTGGGGTGGTGGGAGCAGGAGAACACCATGCGCCGCCACCTGTGGCCGGGCATAAGCGTGGGCAATGACAGCAGTGAGGTCAACGTGCGCGAAATTCTGAGCCAGATCATGATTTCCAGGGGCATGCTGCCTAACAGCAAAGGCGTGGTACACTGGAGCATTTCGCAGGTGACTAAGAATCCGCCCATGGCGAAGGCCCTTCTGAACGGCCCTTACAGAAATGACGCGCTGGTGCCGGCCAGTCCCTGGTTAGACAACAAGGCCCCCGAGGCCCCGGCGGTAAGCACTGAACTGGAAGGTGACTCTGTGCGCGTGGTCTGGATCCCGAAGAACGAAAAAGACGCTTTCAGATCTGTGGTCTACTACCAGTACGGCAACAACTGGAGCTACAAAATCCTGAACCGCCATGACCGCTCTTTCACGTTGAAAAAGACGGTGGCCGCCAACCCCGCTACCCTCCTGCCGCTCAACAAGGTAGCAGTGGCCACCGTGGACCGGGTGGGGAACGAAGGCGCACGCAAAGAGATAGAAGTGCCCAAAGAAGGTTTGTAAACTGCCCTGATTTACCAGCAAGGCCTGACGTATTTTTAGAATACGTCAGGCCTTGCTGTTTCAGAAGCTGGGCCGGCGGTTGTGTCTAACGCAGGGCAGGTTCTGTTTTTGGGCTGTTTTTCAGAAATCAGCCCAAAAACAGAACCTGTTTTTCCTGATCATGCAAGCTTCTCTTGTTGAGTCAGGGGTTTCAGGAAACGGGTTGTAACTGCAGCTCCTCAGCATGCGGCTGAAGCGTTTGAATGATGAATTCAATGTGTTCGGGCAGGTCAATGCCCAGGAGCTCGGCCCCTAGCCTCACTTCAGAGCGGTCAACTGAGGCGGCAAAACTGGCTTGTTTCAGCTTCTTCAGGACAGACTTTGCCCAGGCCTTGCAGCCGCTGCGGCCTTACCTGGGCACAGGCTACTACAAACCCCGTGATTTCATCACAGCCCAGAAGAGCTTTGTCTAGCAGCGTGTCATGGGAAACACCCCAGTGGCTGTAATGGGCAGCGATGGCGTGCGCCATGGCGTCTTCGCCGCACTCCTGCAAAATGCCCACCACTACCTGCGGGTGGCGGTCTTGGAATGCTTCATAGTCGGCGTCATGCAGGAGGCCGGTGTTGCCCCAGAGTTCCTGGTCCTGGGCTAGCTTTTGGGCATACCCGCGCATGACCAGTTCAACTGTGCGGGCATGGCGGAGCAGGCTTTCGCCTTTGGTGTACTGGTGCAGTATCTGGACGGCTTCTTCTCTGGTCATGGCTATGGCAGGTTTAAGGCAGAAAGATAATTTCTGCTTTGGCAGAATGCAAAGGAGAGAAACCGCCCCTTCTGTTTAGGGCCTGTTTTCTGAAAAACAGGCCCAAAACAGAAGGGGCGGTGAAATGCCTGCTTTAAGTATTGGCATTTTGTTTCATAAGCCAAAACACCAAGTTTGAGGTTCTGCCTGGGCGGTTTTGGAGCCCTAGAGGGCAGTTGCGAAGAAGATAAAAATTCTTGCCAAGGCCAAGGCTGTGTGCAGCCCCAAAGGTTCAATTAATAATGTGCCCTACAGAGCGTTGAACTTGAACGCTGCCAACAGATTTATTTTGCAGGGGAATGCCTTCGGCGGTGCCGTCTTAGTGGTGGTGATGGTGGTGGTGATCATCTTCTGGGTTGTGTCTCAGGTTCTGGATGGTGCCAAACAGAAACAGGGTGCCCCAGCAGAGGTAGAGGTAATGAAAGGATTCTACCTCTTTGCCCCAGAGATGCAGAAAGAGCTGCGCCAAAGCAGACATGATTACGCCGGTGAGGGCAATGAACTGGAACGAGTTCATCTCTTTGGGGTTGAAAATTTTAGACCATTCCATAAGGTGCCAAATTAAACTGTCTGCCTCACAGCAAACGTGCTACATCTTTTGGTATACGTTGAAAGGGAAGCCAGGGGCAAAGGTTTCAACCAGGGGGTGGTGGGGCGCCAATACCAATTCAACTGCTAAGGTAGCTGTTTCTGTGAAACCTAAGGCGGCAGCCGGAGATTACCCGGAAGAATTATTGCCTGAGGTAAAGCATAAAAGGGTAGGGTTTTGTTCAGCCTGGAGACTCAAATCAACACCAGGTCAAGCGCTTGACTACTTGTGCCCGCCATTTTGTGATTGACTCCCTTTGCTGCCTGCCTGCCTGGCTGCGGCCATTCCCAGGTTCACGCGGTCTAACGGAAATCAGGTGTAGGCAGTAACCCTGGCGCGAGACTGACATCGCTTAACGTAAGATGCGGCGAGTCGCCAGATTAGCGGGGCCGTTAGGTTGACCCCCAACCGTACCTTAGAAGGGGTAGGCGTAACCTCTGCTACCACCTGTAGAACCAAAAAAGCTAAGCCCCGTGGCCGGCAGTAAACCAGGCGCGGGGCAAAAGCTGTTTTGGGGCTGTTTTTGAGAAAACAGCACCAAAACGCAAAGAAAACGCGGTCAGTTCAACCTGCCCATGGCAGACGCTAACGCCTGGCTGGGGCGGGTGAATTCTACGCGGTTCTCCCGGAAACGCTTGTACTGGATGTACTGCTGTGCGTTGAGCAGGCTGAACATGCGCTGGTTGTAGTGCTGCTCCACCTCGTCTACCCTGAGCTCCAGGTCCCGGGGGCGCAACTGGTGAGCCTGGGTAGACAGCGCCATCAGTTTAGTGAGGCGTTCTCGGTTGTATTTTTTTACCTGAATAAGGGTGCCCTCGGGTAAGTTCAAGGCAGCTCCCATCTCCAGGGTAAGCCGGTCTGCCATACGCTCTGAGGGAGTGGCTTTCTGCGCAAAGCCGGTAGAGCACCAAAGGGAGAAAATAAGAAAGAAAGCGATGAAAGTAGATTTGCCCATGTTCTTCAAAGAAATAATCATCTGCACGTTTGAACAGTGTTTTCACCCATTTGAGAGTGGTCACAGCGGCATGTACGGCAAGGAAAGGGTTGGTGTTTTGGCTATTACACAAAATGGGAAAGAGAAAAACAGCCGTCCGGAGCAAGGGCCTGGGCGGCATTGCTCAGAAACTACTGAGAACAGCAAAGCCCAGTTCTCTGAGAGCTGGGCTTTGCTGTGGAAATATTTCTGGTTAACGTTATTTCTTGGGAGCGGCAGATGCTGACTGTACCAGGGAAAGGAAGTTGGCTTCTGGCTTGGTTTTGAACTCTGCGTAGGCGGTCACCTGGCGGGAATTCAACATTTTGAAAAGCTTCTCTTCAAAATCATCTTCAATTTCACGTAACCGCACCTCGCGCATCTCAGCATCATCTGAGTACATCTTTTCCGCCTCGGCGGCTTTCACCAGGCGCTCTGAGTTCAGGTTCTTTAATTTGATGTATTCATTCTCGTTCAGTGACATAGACTCCACCATCAGGCGGGTAATATCACTGGAGGCTTTCTCTAGCGCTGGGTTAGAAGGGGTGTTTTGCGCAACGGCGCTTACAACCAGGGCAAACAGGAAATACAAAGTGAGAGTAAAGTTTTTCATAGTGGTAATGGTAGGGGTTGAATAATTTGGATGCTGTGTTTTTAGTGTGAAAGTGTGTTAGTCTTGGTAATGTTAAATTTTGTGATATGAGTGTTTTTACGGAGATTGCTATTGGGTGTTTTGAAGAAAGGCGCTAATTGGCCTATTTGTGAGAAAGTTATAATCAACTTGTTTTTAAAGTGCAATTTTAGCAGGTGAAAGAGTGTTGGAATTATGTAATATTGATGATGTTGAATATTTAGTTTTATGTATAAAGGAATAGAAATAAAAAAGGCTGCCCAGGGGGCAGCCTCGCAGGCAGGCAGAGCCTGCTTGAAATGAGTCTTTCAGGCTTTAAAGGGGGGCAGAACCCTGCCTTCGTATTTTGTTGCCTTTATGGCGTTGCTGAGAAGATTAAAAACCGCAATGGAAGAACCTCTCGCGGCCCCTAGCCGCTTGCAAGGCCAAAAGCTAAACCTGCTGTTGAATTGAATGTGCCTTAACTGACTATGCGGTGGAAGAGCCGTTCTGTCTCTGAGGGCAGGTCTTCAACATTCATGACCATGAACCCGTCCAGGCTGTTAGAGAAGGCGGGGTCAATGTTAAACCCTATGATTCTGGCGTTCTGGAGTAAGTACCGCTTCAGTAAGACTGGCAGCCCCTGCCGCCTGGGCTCTATCTCTTTGATCAGGTTGTCCAGATCAGAAAGGCCAGACAGGCGCTGCTGCAGAACCTGCTGGTGGGTGGCCTGTTTAACATTGGCTCTGAACGCCTTTCTGGGTTTCACATACTTGGCCAGCTCAGGGTCATAAAAGTGGTTTTTGATAAACTGCACCATGAGTGACTGCGAGAGCTGGCTAAAGCAGCTGCTGATACTCACCGGCCCAATCAAGTACTTGTAGTTGGGCTTCTCCTTTAAAAACAGGCTCAACCCTTTCCAGAGCAGGAGCAGCGGAAGGGCTTTGCGCTGGTATTCAGGCCTGATAAAGGACCTGCCCAGCTCCAGCGAATGCTTGAGCAACGGGACCAGCTCCTTTTTGATTTTGAAGAGGGAGTTCAGGTAAAAACCGATTTTGCCGTGCCGCTTCCAGATTTCCTTTCCTTTGCCTACGCGGTAGGCACCCACCAGCTGGCGGGCGTGGCGGTCATACACAAACAGATGGTGGTAGTGGTGGTCATACTGATCCAGGTCAATGGCTAGCCGGGTGCCTTCACCCACCTGCCGGAAGGTGATTTCCCGCAACCTGCCAATTTCCCGCAGCGTGTGGGGGATCTGCCCGGCTCTTGCCAGGTAGACATCAAAGTGCAGGTGCGAATATAGCTTTTTGGACGGAGGCAGGTTGGCCAGCTCCTCCTCCAGCAGCGCAGGGGCCGTCTCCGGGACAACGGGTGCCGCCTTGGTGCCTTTTTGCGCCAGGGTTTGCGACGGCAGGGTAAGGGCGTAGGTTTTCGCCCTGATGAAAGAGAGAAGCTCTGTTTTCTGGTATTGTTGCCAGTCACCTGCGGGTATAGGTTTCCCAATGCGCACCTGTACCTGGTGCCCTTGCTTGTTCAGTAACTCGGCTGGCAGCCGGGCGGTCTGTAACAGCGGGTGTACCATGCCCATGAGCAGAAAGGTGAGGCTGTTGTGGCCGCTAAAATGAACCGGCAGCACAGGTACGTCTGCTTTCCTGATCAGTTTTGCAACAGACGCCTGCCACGGCTTGTCTACCACCTGCTGGGTGCTCATCTGCCAGTTTGAAACTTCGCCCGCCGGAAAGACCCCCAGCGGGTGGCCCTCCTGGAGGTGAAGCAGTGCCTGCCGCATGCCGGAGATGTTTTTCCGGGCTTTGCCGTCAAAGGGATTGACCGGCAGAATCAGGGAAGAAAGGTTGGGGATGGAGGCGAGCACCTCGTTAGCCAAAACTTTGGTGTCTTGTCTTCTCTGGGAAAGCAGCTCTAGCAGCAAGAGGCCGTCCAGGGCCCCGTACGGGTGGTTGGCTACGGCAATGAATCCGCCGGTGGCGGGAATATTCCTGAGTTCCTCTGCCTCAAAGGTGTAGGTGATAGACAGCTGCTGCAGCAGGTTGCTGATAAACTCATTGCCCTCCAGGGTGGCGTTGCGGGAGTACAGTTGATTGATCTGGGTCAGTTTGAGAAGGCGCATCAACAGGCGGCCCCACTTGTGCTGCTGCAGCTGCTGTAACGGCTGAAGGGGGAGGAAGGCGGGTTGAGATAAGCTTTGCATGGTGCGGCTCCTGGTTTGCTGCAGTTGACGTATGGTTTCTCCAATGCAAAACTACCTGTGCCAGATTACCTTACCGTTAATTCAACTTTATCTGTTTATCAACTCTTTACGCCTTGTGGTCACGGGT
The DNA here is from genome assembly GCF_001647275.1 of Rufibacter ruber. GTDB lineage: Bacteria > Bacteroidota > Bacteroidia > Cytophagales > Hymenobacteraceae > Nibribacter > Nibribacter ruber_C. The sequence goes on from NZ_LRMM01000047.1 coordinate 23,696, forward strand.
GTTAAGGGTTGCCGTGGAAGGTGGAATGGCTGGCAGAGGAGTGTAGTTTTCTGTTTATGGCCTGTTTTCCTGAAAACAAGCCAAAAACAGCAGGGGGTGCCAGCCCTGCCTCACCAGCAGTTGCGTGCGACAAGCAGGCGGGGAATAGGGAATGGCTGTTTTCTCTAAGAATTAACGCTAGGCGTTAGGGGGAAAAGCAAACTCCTGTTTTCGGCCTCTTTTTAGAAAAGTAGGCGAAAACAGGAGTTTGCATCTGAAAAGGTGAGGAAACTACCAGAGCCACTGCGGGCAAAGCAGGCGGCCTTTGTTCTGGAGTTTGAGACCTATGATCAACTCGTGGCTGCCGGCGCTGGCGCCGTTCAGTTCGCTGGTGGTTAAGTCATATGAGTAGCCTATGTCTAAGATATAGTTCACGTTGATACCCGCCAGGGCAGCCATGGCGTCTCCGTGCCGGTAAGAGAGACCCGCCCAGATGCGGTTGGCATAGGTGGCTTTCATGTTCAGGTCAACAGACACAGGGCTGGGGCTGGCCACCTTCACCATGACAGAGGGCTCCAAAGACAAGTCATAGCGCAACCGCAACCGGTACCCGGCCGTCCCGAAGAAGTGGGGCTGCAGCTCTTGCTGCAGGGTGTTCATGCCTTCGTTCTTAGAGATTTTGTCTGTGAGCAGCTGGGCGGCAGAAATACCCACATAAAAGATGTCTGAATAGATCCAGGTGCCCAGGCCAAGGTCAAATTTGGTCTTGGTAAGCTGCCCCGGCTGCAGGGCATTGTCGTTTTGGTTGGCCAGGTGAATGGCATTGCCATCCAGGCGGGCTTGCACCAGGCCACCGGCCATCCCCACTGACATGTTGATGCGTTTGGTGATGGGGTGGTGGTACGCATACGTCAGGTTGAGGCTGGTATTGCTCAAAGGCCCTGTTTTGTCAACCTGTGCCATGGCGCCAAAGCCGTGGTGGGGCCGTGACTTGTGGAATTTATTTGCGCGGTTGTTGTTGACAGGCATCTTTGGGACAAACCCTTTCCCTGCTTTGGGGAGGTTAGAGTTCCGGTCGCTCATGCCCAGAGACGTATGCCCGCTAATATAATAGGTGACAGGGGCCCCTTCAATCCCCACCCACTGCCTGCGGGTGCCCATACGCACGTCTGTGTAGCTTTCAATGCCGGAGAGGGCGGGGTTTAACAGGTAGTTGTTGAACAGGTATTGGCTGTACTGGGGCTTTTGCTGAGCGGCAGCTGGCATGGCCAGAACCAATAAAAACAATAGTTGTGCAAGCTTTTTCATCTATGCTTACTTGATAATGGTAACGTTCCCTGAAAGTGGTGGCTTTTTGTCATCTAGCCTGATGATATAGTAATAAGTGGCCGCAGGTAGGGGCTGGCCGTTGTACCGGCCGTCCCATGGGGTGGTGTATCCTTTTGATTCAAATACTTTGTTGCCCCAGCGGTTGAAAATCTCCACACGGCAATTAGGGTACGCTTTAAGGTCTGGGAGTTCCCACGTCTCATTCATGGAGTCTCCGTTGGGGGTAAATCCGTTGGTCAGGTTCACAGGGTGGATGACAGTCACTTTTACCTCGTCTGTAGACACACAGCCTTCTGCGGTGGTGACGGTAACGGTATACACCTGGCTTTCCAGTCCTTTGAATACTGGGTTGGCGATGTTGTCTTTGGTGAGGCCGGTGCTTGGGAACCATTTGTAAGACACCCCGCCAGACGCAGTTAACTCAATGTTGTTGCCGCTCTCCACGCTCACGTCTTCGCCGGCGTAAGCTGTAGGGGCAGGAACGGTCACTGTTACCGGCACCCGGTCACTGGCACAACCTGAGGAAACCGACTGAACATAGAAGGTGGTCGTATTTTGCAGCGGCAAAGTGGTATAGGTGACGCCATCAAAAAGTTTTTTTCCGCCCTGCTCGGCATCATACCACTCTACCACTGTGCCAGAGGTGCTGATGCTGGCTGACAGCGTGGTGGTGGTGCCTGCGCAAATGGTGGTGCCCTGGGCAACAGGAGGTGCTGGTCTGGGGTTCGCAGTGATCATTACCGCGGCGCTGATGATGTTATTGCAGCTGCCGGAAAGGACCCTTCTTCTAAACCAGGTGGTGCGTTGCAGCGTGCCGGGGGTGTAATGCTGTTCTGAGGAGGTTCCAGCCGCGGTGGTGAAGCCAGTGGATTCACTTGTGGTGCTGCTTTCCCAGACATAGGTAAACGTGCCGTTTCCTCCCGAAGGGGTAGAACCCGTCAGCCTGGCCGGTGAAGAACCCACGCAAATGGTTTGGTCAGTACTGATGGTATTGTTGGTCACCGCCGCAAACACGGTCACTTTCACCGTATTAGAAGTACTGGTAGAGGCACCTGAGCTTACCTTGCGGCGGAACCACGCAGTCTGTTGCAAAGCAGCCGGGGCGTAATTCTTGTCATCTGCAATGCCGGGGGCGGTAACAAAACCAGACGTAGGGCTGGTGGTGCTCATTTCCCAGGCGTAGCTGAAGTCGCCGTCACCACCTACCGGGTCAGAGCCGGTTAAGGTAGCCGGCGTTGAACCAGCACAGATATTCTGATCTGCGGTGATGGTGTTCTGGCTAACGGCAGTTCTGATGGTGATGGTGACTACCCCGCTGATGTGGCGGCAGCCGCCAGAGATCACAACCCTTCTGAACCAGGTAGTCTGGGTGAGAGGGCCAGGGGAGTACGTTCTGCTGTTTCCATTTTCCTCTATGGCCGTAAAGCCGGTAGAGGAGCCGGTGGTGCTGCTCTGCCACTCAAATGAGTAGGTGCCGTTTCCGCCGGAGGGAGTGGTGCCAGAAAGGGTATTGGGCTTGCTGTTGCCGTAGATCACCTGGTCTGCCGTGATAAAGTTGTTGTTGATGGCAGGGCTTACCGTGATTTTAACCGGCTCGCTTACGTGCGGAACACAGTTTTCTGACTTAACAATTCGGCGGTACCACATGCTCTGGAATAACGTGCCGGGGGTGTAATTGGGAGATGTGCTGGAGCCGCTGGCATTAGTAAAAGTCATGCCGTCTGCACTGCTCTCCCACTGGTAGGTGAACTTGCCATTGCTCCCGGTGGGCACGCTGCCCAGGATGGTGGCTGCGGCACTTCCGGCACACACTTGCTGGCCTTCTGCCAGTATATTATTCCCAATTGGGTCCAGTACGGCCACCGCTATTGAAATGCGGGGGCTGGCACAGTTGCCTCTCACCGCCTGTACATAAAACAGGCTGCTCTGGAATAGATTTGAGGTGGTGAAAGAGGCGGTGCCGCGGGCTACGGCAGTGCCGCCGGTAGGCTCAGTATACCACTCATATACCACATCTGTCAGGGGGCTTTTCACGGTCAAGGTAGCCCTTTCAGAATGGCATACCGTGACGGCGGCTACCTGTGGAGCTGCAGGGAGCTGGCTTACTGTTACTTTGACCACGTTGCTGATGGCTCCGGCACATGCCCCGGCCGTTACTCTTCTCCGGAACCAGGTGGTCTGGGTTAATACTGCGGGGGCATAATCCTGGGCCGTAGCTTCTCCCGCTGCTGTGGTAAACCCAGAGGTGGCACTGTTGGTGCTGCTTTCCCAGACATAGGTGTAATTGCCGTCTCCTCCGGTGGGCAATTGGCCTTTCAACAAGGCTGGGGCTGTCTGGGCGCAGATGCTTTGGTCATCACTGATGGTATTTTGGGCAATAGCAGGTTGTACCTCTACTTTTACCGCTTCAGAATAATCAGAGCAGGGGTATGAGGTGACTTTTCTGCGGTACCAGGTTGTCTGTTGTAGCACGCCAGGGTTAAAGTTGATCTGGTTGCTGATAATGCCGGTGATTGGACCAAAACCTGAAGTGGCGCTGGTGGTGCTCATCTCCCAAGCGTATTGATAGCCATTGTTGCCACCGGTAGGGGTGCTGCCTACCAGCTGCGGAGAGGTGGTGCCGGCGCAAATAGTATGGCCAGAGGCAATAGTATTGTTTTCTATTACTGGGTTTACCGTAACAGTGACCGCTTTTCTGACGGAAGAAGGGCAGCCGCTTAGGGAAACGGTTTGAGCATAGTAAGTGGTGGTCTCTTCCAGCTTTGGTGTTGTCAGGGCATGGCCTTCATGGATCAGGTTGCCGCCTGTTGGGGCGTCATACCACTGTACCCGGTAATCACTGGAGGCAGGGGTGGCGGTTAGCACGGTGCTGCTGCCTTGGCAAATGGTCACATTGCTGGCCGTTGGGGCAACTGGTAAAGGCAGTACTGTCACCTTGATGGCTCCGCTGGTTAAGGTACACTGGCCAGAGAGGGTAACTCTTCTATACCAGACAGTAGCTGAAGTGTTGGAGATGACACCTGGTGCATAGGTATCGTCAGTGCCATTGTTCGGAATGGTAGTGAAACCGGCAGTAGCACTGGTGGTGCTTTTCTCCCATCTGTAGGTGTAGGTTCCATCTCCGCCAGTGGCGGCCTGCACTTGAATTGCCGGAACCGGTGAGCCTGCGCACACCGTGATGTCTGCCGGCATGGTTACGGGAACAATAGCAGGGGTAACGACTACTTGTACCACGTTAGAATATTCAACACATGCTCCCATGGTCACCTTGCGTCTGAACCAGGTAGTGGTTCTGAGGGCGCCAGAGGAATAATTCTGCCCAGTGAATGTTCCCGGAGCGGTGGTAAACGTTTGCTCATCAGTACTTACTTCCCACACGTAAACAGGGGTGCCGTTGCCGCCGGTTGGTTTAGTGCCGGTAATGGTGGCAGGTGTGGCGTCCTGGCAGATGGCGGCCACCTGTGCGATGGTATTGTTGGCGATAGGAGGTTGAACCGTCACTTTTACCGCGGTGCGCGACACGGTACAACCACCGGTGGCGGTGCTTTGTACATAGTACGTAGTGGTAGCGGTGAGGGCAGGCGTTTCAAAGGAATCACCGGTAAATAAGGGCTCTCCGCCAATTGAGGAGGCATACCATTCATACGGTCCGCCGGGGGCAGTAGCCGTTAAGGTGGCGGTGGCGCCGCTGCAGATGGTAACGCCGGCTGCCGTAGGCGGTTGAGACAATGGGTTCACAGAAACCTGAACCGCAGCTGTGTATTGAGCACAACCATCTATGGTTACTCTCCGGCGGAACCAGGTAGTCTGGGTCAAGTTGCCCGGTTGGAAAGACTGCTGGTTGTTAGTACCTGTTGCCGCGGTAAAAGAGGCGGTGGCGCTGGTCGTGCTGCTTTCCCACAGATACTGAGGAGTTCCTCCGTTTCCGCCGCCAGGCAGTGATCCCTCAATCAAAGCCGGTTTGGTGCCAGAGCAGATTGTTTGGGCTGCTGTAAGAAGGGTATTGCCGGTTACGGCCGGTACTACGGTTACTTTGACCGGGGCAGACACACTAGTGCAGTTGCCTGAGGCAGAAGTAACGGTACGTCTGAACCAGGTACTCTGGGTAATTTTACCAGGGCTGTAGTTGGCAGAAGTTCTGGTATTAGCGGCAGAGGTAAACGTAACCCCATCTGTGCTGCTCTCCCATAAATACTTAAAGGAATTGTCACCTCCAGACAGCGTACCTCCGGTTAAGGTAGTGGCCGTGCCCCCAAGGCAGATGGTGTGCGCCTGGCCAATGGTATTGCCTGTAATAGCAGGGTAAACTGTAACTTTAATAGGGGTACGGTTGCTGGAGGCGCAACTTTCTGGGGTGACAGTAGCGGCATAATACGTGACCGTGCCAGCAGTGAGAATAGGGGTGGTAAATTTCTCACCCGTTCCCAGGGCTTCTCCGCCAGTGGCGGCCGCAAACCAGGTTACCGTGCCGCCGGTGGCGGAGGCGGCTAACGTGGCAGAACTACCAGCGCAGGATATAATTTCAGCTACTGCCGTGGTAGGCGCGGCTGGCAAAGGCTGAACGGTTACGGTCACCGGCACCCGTTGTGGTGCCGTACAATTATTGGCAGACACCGCCTCTACATAATATGTGGTAGTTGCAGTAAGGGCAGGGGTGGTGAAGGAGGCATTTGAGCCAAGGACAGTGGTGGCTTCTTGAGATGCATACCAGTTGTACCGGGCGGCGTTGCCCTCTGCTGTAAGAGTGGCAGTTGTGCCGTAACAGATAAGGGCTGGGGCAACCTTTGGTAACACGGGTTGCTCCAGAATTGTCACGGTCTGAACCGCTGCCGTAGAAACCCCACATTCGTTCCAAATCTCTACTTTCACCTGAAACTGGCCCGGATCTGTAAAGTTGATGGTAGGATTGGCCTCGGTGGCCATGTTCGCATCAGCGAAAGAGGCGCCGGCTCCCTGCAGGGTCCACTGGTAGCGGGAAATAGTGCCGCCTTTGGTGTCATACACCGGGGCATGCGCAGAGTTGGCGGCGGTGAAGGCAATGGTCTGCGGGCCGCAATAAGTGGCAGTGGCAGGCAATGTAACCGTAGGCTTGTCTCTGATGATGATTTCCTCTGTGGCGGTGGTAGTGCCGCAGGCGTTTTTAGCCGAGAGCTTAACGCTGTATTTGCCGGGCTTGGTGAATAAAAAGACGGGGCTGGCGTCTTTGTCTGTACCACTGGCGTATGTCACCCCTTCGGCGGGCAGTACTGACCAGGTATATTGCACGCCTGTGCCTGAGGAAAGGTTGCTGACCGCCACTTTGTTAGGGGTACAGCCGTTCAGTTGCTCCGGTAACAGCTTGAAAGCCGCTACGCCCGGCTCCTGAACGGTGATGGTTTTAGAGGTCTCATCGCCTTGGCAGGTAGAGCTGCTGCCTACGGGGTCAACTTTTAACTTGATCACGTAGACACCCGGTTGGGTGAAAATAATAGACGGTTTCTCTGAGGTTGAGCTGGTGGCGTTGGTGTAGGTCCAGCCAGTGGCAGGTTCAATAGACCAGTTGCGTCTGTAGGCGCCGCTGTTGCTGGGGTTGTTCCCGTTGAAACCTCCCGTAGACTCGTCCTGGAAATCTACCTTCTGGTTAACACAGACAGGGCTGCCTGGTTTAAAGGAAAAACCGGCAATGGGTTTGGAGGAAACAATGATACCGCTTACTGAAGATGTGGTTTTGCGGTTTACACAGTCAATTGCCTCGCCGTAGATGGTAAAGCCGTTGGCTGTTTCCCTTGATGATTTAGTGAAGGTATGGGTGATGCTGGCCGGTATGGTGGCCTGGGTGAAGTACATAGGCTCACTGCCATCATCAAACCAGATTTTATAGGTGGTAGAGGGGGAGTTGCTGGTGATCCCCGTGATCCCGAAGGTGAAGGTGGCAGGGGCGCAGTCTGAGGTGTTACCTGGGCTTTGCAAACCAAAACCAGGGTTGCTGCCGTTAAACACAGTGTAGGTTTTACTTTCAGTGCAGCCGCTTTGGCTGGTGACAGTGACCTTCAGGTCAAACTTGCCCCGGGTTTTATACGTGTGGTTGGCAACGTCAAAAGAGGCCGGATACGTGTTTTTCTGCCCGTCACCCCACTCAATGGTATACTCTTTGTTGGTGGCAATGGTGGTAGACGTATTGTAGATCTCCAGCTTGTAATCATAGGAGCCCACAATAGAGCTACACTGAATAAAGTTCTCAGCATTGGCATCTGCTATGCTGGGGTCTGGCTGGTCTGGGCAGCTTTGGGCGTAAGAGGTTAAGCTCCAGAAGAGAAGGAGGCTTAAGAAGCACAGTATTTTTTTATAGGGCGACATGGTGCCGAGAAGGTAATGGTATGACACGTACTAAAAGTCAGAAAGCACTAAGTGAAAAGGCAGAACAACTGCTGGGTTCTACTTTATACCTGGTGGGAGCGGTGCTGCCCAGAAAGCATGTCTTCTGTACTATTAAAAGATATCTGCCGCAGGGCGTATTGCGCCATCACCTGGCAGGGCTGGGGGGAAGTTTGAGGGGAAGATGTTATAAATAATGAGTATAATGGTTTCATAGGTTTAAAGTTGAATTGCACAAATGTAACACTTGTGCGAGGTTGTTGGTTTATGTTAAATATCGTCTTCGTTAGAAAAGTGATGTTACTATGGCTGTTTTAATGGCGGTAACATGTTATCTTTCAATATTAGTTCAAACCTTCGGATAAAATTCCCGTATTTATCTCACTTAAACAATATAAACATTTTAATATTGTTTATAACATATATTGGTTGTATTCCTTTTGTTAAGAAAAGTGGTAATATTGTACAATTATGTATAGCTGCCTAAGCTTCTAAACATAATTTTGAAATGTCTCCGAGATTGGTTTACTTTAACTACAGGTTTGAAGCATTCATCTTGCTAAATGGGGGGTTCGGCTAGTGACTACTCCCGCTCGCCGAAATACTTTTTGCAAAGAGAATTAACCTAGTACCTTTGAGACATCAAAACAGCAAAACAGTTGCTGGTTAAGAAATTAAGGAGCAGCGAGGCACTCTTGCCTTGGCAGGGGCGTCAAAAGATCTGGTGCTTATTGGGGGATATGCTACAGACGCTGATGACATTTGTTTCGCCTGCTCCTACCCATCACAGACCTCTCAGTGAAAACTGAGAGGTCTTTTTTTTCGCAAGGTTTCCGGCCTTGATCCCAACGCGCCTTTTCCCGTAAGGAAGGGCATGCGTGTACCTCATCTCCCTTTGCACCGGGTAATCTCCCAAATGTTACACAAGGCCCGCCAGCTGAGGGCGGTGCGCTGGTTGCAGCGCAGGTTTCCTGCCTTGTTCCACTTCCTGCTGCAGCGGTTCAACCCAAAGAAACTTTACGGGCTGCCTTTGACACTGGTACTACTGGTGGGGGCGGTGCAGCTCAGCCTGCTCTCTGAACTGACAGAGCAGGTGATGGAGGCAGAGGAGATGGTGCAGGTAGACCGGCAGCTCACCTCAGCCCTGTACAACGGCAGAACCTCCCTGGGGGCCACTTTTTTTCTGGGGGCCACCCAGCTGGGGGGGCAGTTGGGGGCCATTGGGCTGGGGCTGCTGTTGTCGTTTTTCCTGGCGCGGCAGAAACGGTGGCGAAGCATACTGGTGTTCTGGCTTGTGCTGGGGGCGGTGGGGCTGTCAGTGCGCTACGGCAAAGAGTGGCTCCAGCGGCCCAGGCCCGAAAACGTAGCGTATGTGACCTACCAGCATTTCTCCTTCCCCAGCGGGCACTCCACTACGGCCACCGCCTTGTTTGGGATGGGGGCCTACCTGTTGGCGAGGCACGTGCGGCAGCGGCGCTATTGGCTGTACACAGGGGCTGCAATAGCGGTGGTGCTCGTTGGCTTTAGCCGCATGTACCTGGGCGCACATTACCTCTCAGATGTGCTGGCGGGGTTTCTGCTGGGGAGCCTTTGGGTGCTGGTGGGCATCAGTCTCCTGGAATGGCTCCAGTACCGGCGGCGGTCCGGCACGTCCCCTTCTGCCGCCCCGTAACTCTGCAACCGCATGTCTGTTTTAGGGCTGTTTTTCAGAAAACAGCCCTAAAACAGCCCTCCTGCATGGTTCTGTGCTGAGGCTTCCGGGTTTGCCCAAACGGCCTGGCCAATGCATGCCCGCCCGGCTATTGCTTAGGCAGTAGAGCAGTTTTTCAGTATATTTGGGCTGTTCCACTAACCAGCGCAAGCGTACATGAGGCAGAATCTAACTGAAAACGAGCGGGAAGTCATCAAACTCATCAACTTTTTCAAGAAACGGGGAGAACGTCTCGCTGAGGAAGGCTCCCTCACCCAGGAGCATGAAGATTTAAACGCCGCCTGTGAACGCCTCACTGAGAAGATTTACCGCCACGCAGACTTCCGGCAGCAGGTGCTGGAGAAACACCAGACCCTCAAAGGCATTATTGAAGACAACGCCCAGTGCCCTACCTGCGGCAAAGCCGATATGCTGAAGAAAGTAAGCGTGGTCAGCAATGAGCTGGGCTGGAAGATGAACCGCTACAAGTGCCGCCGTGACAACATAGAGTTCACCTGGAACCGGCCCAACAACCCCTGGGACATGATTCCTTTTCTGGAGGTGTGCCTGCAGGAGCTGGACGCCAACATTGCCAGCGCCGAAATGGACGGTGCCCTGAAAGACCGGGCGCAGGAGGCCCGTGACCACATGGCGGTGAGCCTGGAGCAGCTGCGGGCGGCAATTTTGTCTGCTGACACTGAAAAAGCGCAGATGGAGGAGCAGGACAAGGAAATGGCCCGCATGCTGCATGAGTTTAAAAAATACCTCATGATAGAGAAAATCAAGCTGGAGCCCTTCAGCGAAAACTAAAAACACGCTACTGTTCAAGGTGAATCCCGTTTTGGGGCTGTTTTCAGAAAAACAGCAAAGGGATTCGTCATACTATGGTAATAAACAATTCAGGCGGGCTGCGTACAAAGAAGTACGGCGGCAGTGGTTGCCGCTGTTGTAAAAGCAGAAGACCATGCCTATTGAGAAAGACAACATCACCAACGCCAAGGATAGCCAGCGGCTGCCAGAGGAGAACCCCACCCCCAACCAAGGGAACCAGTCAGAGGCAGAGGAAATTGCCAAGCCAGACCGCGGCGGCAGTGGCACCCAGGCCATAGAGGCAGATTACCTTGATGCCGTGCCAGAGGGCTCCCACGCAGAAGGCAACATTGCCGCTGACAACGAAGAAGACGCCTGGAAGCTGGACGGGAGTAATGCCAACAACCTCAGAACCAAATAAATGAATTGTCTGCTGTGTGCGGGTTTGCTGTTTTTGGGCTGTTTTTCTGAAAACAGCGTAAAAACCGAAACGGCCTGCGCGCCGTTTACAAAAGGAGTTTGAGTTTCACTTAATGCTTAACCTCATGAACAGAGACTATAATAACCAAGACTTCGGCCGTGACCGGGATAACCGCCAGCGCGCAGATGAAGACCAATACCGCGGGGCCTACCGCTTAGACAGTGACCGTGGCCATGAATATGACCGCCTCAACCAGCGGAATAATTTCAATGACAACGACATCAGGAACGACTACCGGAGCCGTGACTACTACGGGTCAGACCAGGACCGCCGCTCCGGCTCAGACAACCGGGGCCATGACTATGGCCGCCGCCCCAACCGCGAAGGTGAGCGCTTTGATGACCCCAATGTTTTCCCGAGCGAAAGCAACAACGGCTTGCGCAACGCCGCCAGAAACTACGGCAACATGGGCAGCTTTGGCGGAGCCCAAGGCTGGGGCTCCTCTCAGAACGGCTCCCACAGCAATGACTCCGGGCAGAACAAATGGGCCAGCGGCCATGGCCGCCAGGAAGGCCAGCCTGTGAACCGGCAGGTGTACGGTGCCTACCGTGACCACAACAGCTTCGCCGAAGGCGAACGTGAGCAATACCAGGGCTCTGGCCGCTACGGCTCCCAAGGGGCAGACAACACCCGCGGGTGGAAACCGGCAGACCGCGCAGGCGCTAACGGAGCCGTGCACAGCCTGGGCACCAATGATATCTCCCGCCGCGGCGATGACAGCCAATATGAAATCTATGACACCGCGCAGTCACACTACAACCGCGGCCAATACGGCCAGATAGCGGGTGGTGGTGCGTACATGGGCAGTGGCTATGACAAGCGCACCCGTGCTGAATACAGAGACCAGTTAGACTATAATTCAAACCCGCGTGACCACTACAACCAGCAGGGTGAAGGCATGCGCAGCGAGAACTACGGAAACCAGGCAGGCTCCCTGAGCTGGGGCTATGACCGTGATTTCAGGTCAGAGGAAGGCCGTGAGCGCAGATATGACCCCATGAGCGGGCACGTGCGCGGGCAAGGAACCCAGCCGCCGTCGCGCGAAGATTTTAACTGGTAATCTATTATTGCCCACCCATAAAGGAGGCCACCTGCTACAGGTGGCCTCTTTTGTTATCAGCCCTCTCCGGAAAGCGCGGCGCTGGTAGTATGAATATAAGGGGTGGTGTTTTTGTAGCACGGCGCCCAAGGGCAGGCAACGCTTCTGCCGGTCGCACTCCCCGTTTTTAAACCTACTCAATAGGCAGGCTCCAGGCTTTTTACCCCCGGCCTACATTATTCCTAGCATTTGCGACAATAGTGACAAGCGGTTCAGGGGAGTGGGGGTAATATTGTATCGTTAACCTTTCTGTTGACCAAACCTTAGCGTGACCTGATATGAAGAAAAGCCTGTTATTGCTGTTCGTGTTCTTGTGCGGTTTCTTTAGCCATGCCCAGGGGCAGAAGCTGAATCCCGGGGGCATGAAAACCGCCTGGGGCGAAAAAGTGACGCCTCAGAATGCCTGGCAGCAATACCCACGCCCGCAGTTGGTGCGCAGCCAGTGGCTCAACCTGAACGGGCAATGGGACTACGCCATTCTGCCCAAAACATCGGCGCAGCCGAAGAAATATGACGGAAAGATTCTGGTGCCTTTCTGTGCCGAGTCCAGCCTGTCGGGCGTAGGCAAATTGGTCCTGCCCGACCAGAAGCTGTGGTACAACCGCACGTTTCAGGTGCCCGCCAACTGGAAAGGCAAAAACGTACTCCTGCATTTTGACGCCGTAGACTGGGAAACCACCGTGTGGCTCAACGGCAAGAAAGTAGGCGAGCACCGCGGCGGCTCTGACCCGTTCACCTTTGACATCACCCCGCATTTAAAATCTGGCACGCAAGAGTTGGTAGTCTCAGTCTGGGACCCGACCGATGCTGATGACCAGGCGCGCGGAAAGCAGGTGCTGGAACCCAAAGGCATCTGGTACACACCCGTGACCGGCATCTGGCAAACCGTGTGGCTGGAACCCGTTGCCAAAGCCCACATTTCGTCGCTGGTGCCCGAAGCCAACATTGACCAGAACAAAGTAATCCTCAAAAACCAAATCAGCGGTGCCACCGGCAAAGAGAAGCTGGTGGTGAAAGTCCTGAAGAACGGCAAAGTGGTAGGCGAGAAAACCGCCAACGCCAACAGCCCACTGGAGATTGCGGTGCCCAACGCTGATTTATGGACACCGTACAACCCTGCCCTGTATCAACTGGACGTGCAATTGACCAGCGGCGGCAAAACGCTGGACAAAGTGAACTCCTACTTCGCCATGCGGAAGATTTCCAAAGGCAAAGACGCACAGGGCTACGAGCGCCTGTACCTGAACAACCAACCGCTGTTCCAGTACGGCACGCTGGACCAGGGCTGGTGGCCAGACGGGTTATTGACCCCGCCGTCAGACGCGGCCATGCGCTATGACATGGACGTGCTCAAAGACATGGGCTTTAACATGCTGCGCAAACACATCAAGGTAGAGCCGTCCCGATATTACTATTACGCAGATTCCATTGGGCTTTTGGTGTGGCAGGACATGCCCTCAGGGTTCAAGACGGCAGAGAAAGAGGTGCAGCACGTAAAGGCCGAGGCCAAGGAAGATTGGGCGCGCCCGGCGGCTTCTGCGCAGCAGTATGAAAGAGAGTGGAAAAGCATCATGGACCACCTCAAGTTCTTCCCTAGTATTGTGGTGTGGGTGCCGTTCAATGAGGGCTGGGGCCAGTATGATACCAAGCGCGTAGTGGAATGGACCATGCAGTATGACCCTACCCGCATCACCAACGGCGTAAGCGGCTGGACCGACCGCGGCGTGGGCCACATGAACGATGCGCACCATTACCCCGGCCCCGGCATGGAGCCCGCCGAACAGAACCCCGGCCGCGTGATTGTGCTGGGCGAGTTTGGGGGATTGGGATTGCCGCTGGAAGGCCATATCTGGAACCCCAACATGCGCAACTGGGGCTACCGCACCTACAAAACCTATGACGAGCTGGTGAAGGAATACACCAAACTGATGTACAACATGTACCCCATGGTGCACCGCGGGCTGGCCGCCGCCGTCTACACCCAAACCACCGATGTGGAAGGCGAAGTGAACGGCCTCATCACCTATGACCGCAAAAAAGTAAAGCTGGACCCTGAGCTGCTGCGCATGCTGCACCAGCCGCTGTACAGCGCGCCGGGCACTTCATCGGCCCTGGCCGCAGATTCAGAGATAAAACCACAGACTTTGCTGGTGGCTACCAATCAACCCACCTGCGTGGGGAAGGCGGAGTTAAACAAAAAGGAATTCAGTTCGGCCACCGCCCCGGTGCAGTTAAAAAAAGGCGATAGCCGTTGGGCGGCCTCTACTTTCAGTGTAAACCAGGCACCTAAAAACCTGCAACTGCGCCTGCTGGCGCACGGCGATGCCAAAGTGTACCTGAACGGAAAGCTGGTGATGAACAAATTCATCAACACCAAGCGCCACTATGACGAGATTAACCTGAGCGAGTACGGGCACTATCTGAAAAACGGCGAGAACCACCTGGTGGTAGAGCTGAAAAACACGGGCAGCCCATCGCCCTTTGACTTTGGGTTGTACACGTTTCAGTAGCTTGATTTTTCTGGAAGCGCTAGGGGGAGAGAGCCGTTTTTAGCCTATTTTTAGGAAATCAGCCTCAAAACGGAAAACCAAGATGAGAACAATGCCGCAGCTTTTATTCGTTCTGATTTTCAGTATTTTCTGCACAAGTTGCCAATCGGCAGAGCCGAAAGCAGATAAAGCAGCGGCAGAAAATATTCAACCGGGGCAGAAAGTAAAGCCTAATGCCGCTGTCTCCGCCGAACCTGCCAAAGCTGTTGAACACGAAGTGGCGGCTAGAAAATATGATTACCTGGAGTGGGACAGCATTTTGATAAACAACAGAGTTCCTTTGAGTACCAACCGGCGAGTTGTAGAGAAACACTTAGGGAAACCTGATAGTGTGGTGACACCAGATTATGCACATGTCTGTGGCAACTGCCATTTCTGTGTTGGCATGGACCCTCCGCCTTACAAGTTAGTATATATTAAAGGATTGAGATTAGAACAGCTACAAGATAGTATAGCTTTTTGGGGAGCAGATTTTAGGAAGAACAAAAAGTTATTCCTCACAGATGGGAAAACTAGGTTTGACCGCACTACAACTCTTGAGAAAGTTAAAAAGCTTTTTAATTATGAAACATTGAAAAGAAATGAAGACACTGGTGGCTTCTGGATACGTTTACAGCCTTCAAAAATAATTAGTGATGCAAGTTTCATTTTAGAGTTTGATGAAAGTGGATATCTAACAGAGTTTAATTTTCATTTCCCTTGTTAACAGAGGAATGTTTCCGTTTTCGGCCTGTTTTGGCCAAAACAGGCGAAAACGGAAATCTCAACAACATAACATGCTTGAATAACAACAGCAACTTCGCATCTTTATGAAGCATAAAATAGTACTCCTGTTCTGCCTTTTTACTGCGGGTCTCTTTGCCACCTGCAGCCAGAAAGGACAGACGGGCCAACAAGCCAAAGCCCCCGCCAAACAGCCCAACATTGTCATTTTCATTGGCGATGACCTGGGCGTAACTGACATTGGCCCCTACGGCAACAAAGTGGTACGGACGCCTCACCTGGACGGACTGGCCAAAGAATCTCTGCTGTTCACCCGCACGTACGCCGGGTCGCCCACGTGCGGGCCATCGCGCAGTTCATTGCTCACGGGGTTGTATCCGTTCCGGCACGGGGCGCACGGGAACCACAGTGGCGTGAAGGAAAATACCAAGTCGTTGATTCATTATTTGCAGCCGCTGGGGTACCGCGTGGTATTGGCGGGAAAACTGCATTTCGGGCCGGAGGAGGTGTTTCCTTTTGAGCGCATCTCCAAAACCAACGTGGCCGAACCGGGGCACGAGAAGAACCCCGGCCTGAATTGGGATTTGAACCTGGGCCCCGTTGACCAATGGCTCTCGCAACAAAAGGAGAGTGACAAGCCGTTCGTACTCATTGTGGCCGACCACAGTCCGCACGTGATTTGGCCGGAGAAATCAAGCTACAACCCACAGCAGGTAGATATCCCTTCGTTCCATATTGACACCGAAGACACCCGTAAATCCCGTGCGCGCTACTATGAAGACATTACCAAGATGGACGGCAACGTGGGCAAAGTGCTCTCCAGCCTGAACCAGCACGGCCTTTCTGACAATACCCTATTTATCTTTACCGCCGACCAGGGGCCGCAATGGCCGTTCGCCAAGTGGAGTTTGTATGACTACGGCATCAGGACGCCTATGCTCATCAAATGGCCAGGTCAGGTGAAACCGGGCAAGACCGAGGCGCTGGTGTCACAGGTAGATTTGCTGCCCACGTTCGTGGAAATAGCCGGCGGCCAGGCACCTGCCAACGTTGACGGGAAGAGTTTCTTGTCGCTTTTACAAGGCAAGAAAAACACACACCATGACGCGGTGTTCGCCTCGCATACCGGCGACCGGCTCATGAACCGCTCTCCCAGCCGCATGTTGCGCAACAGCCGCTACAAGTACATCTTGAACATTGCCCCCGAAGAAGAATACCACACCCACATGGACAAAGCCAAAGACCATGACGGCGGCCGTGAGTACTGGGATTCCTGGGTAACCAAAGCCAAGACCGATGCCCATGCCGCCGCCGTGTTGCAGCGCTACCACCGTCACCCCAAAGAGGAACTCTACGACCTGCAAGCTGACCCTACGGAGATGAAGAACCTGGCCGCAGACCCTAAATTTGCCCAAATGCTGGCGGGTTTCAGAACCCAAATGGCAGCTTGGCGCAAAGGTCAAGGCGATTTTGAAACCGGTCCGGAAGTCATCAAAGACACGCCCCAGCCCAAAGGACAGAAGCCAGTAGCGCCTTATGTATTCTTGGATTAATGCGTGAAGGATTGATGGTGTGATTGAATGAGTACTGTGATGCTCCGCTGCATCTCGCCGGTCAGCTCCACATACCTCAAAAGAATGATGGTGTCGGTGATGGTGGCAATGTCACCCTCGGTGATGG
>NZ_LRMM01000048.1 GCF_001647275.1 Rufibacter ruber
TTTGCCTGTTTTCTGAAAAACAGGCCAAAAACGGGAGACGTTGCTTTTATTACTTTATTCTACCACCCCTGCGTCAGCACATCGGCAATGTGCAGAACCTTGATGGGTTTGTGGTTTTTTTTGATGTACGCCTCCAGGTGCATAAGGCAGCTGGTGTCAGTAGAGACAATGTATTCGGCGCCGGTGCTGAGGGCATTCTCCACTTTCTGTTCGCCCATGGCGGTGGAGATGGCCTCAAATTTGGCGGCAAACGTGCCCCCGAAGCCACAGCAGGTCTCTGTTTCCCGCATTTCTATCAGTTGCAGACCTTCTACCATTCCTAACAGTTTGCGGGGACCTTCTTTGATGCCGCACTCGCGCAGGGCGCTGCAGGAGTCATGGTAGGTGACCTTGGCGGGCAGCTTGGCCCCCGGTATACTCTTCACCTGCAGCACATCTACCAGAAACTCTGTCAGTTCCAGCACCTTCCGCTCCACGGTGCGGTATTTCACTAGCTGGGACGAGGCTACGTACAGATCAGCGTAGGCATTGCGCACCATGCCCACGCAAGACGCAGAGGGAGCCACAATATAATCAGCGCCCTCGCGGGAAAAATCCTCTAAAAATTTATCTGAGATCTGGCGGCATTCCTTCTGGAAACCTGCGTTGAAAGCAGGCTGTCCGCAGCAGGTCTGGTTGGCGTTGTAGCGCACGGTGCAGCCCAGCGCTTCCAGCAGTTTCACCATGTTCCAGGCGGTGTCGGGAAACAGCTGGTCTACAAAGCAGGGAATAAATATATCTACTACCGGTTGTGGCATGTATCTAAAGCGAATGGAAGACGCTGGAAGCCAGCGCAAGCGACTTCTGCAGTGCGTCTTGGTTTAGCCCCAAAGGTACGCCTTTCTCCTGTAAATACGCCAGCATTTTCTCTGTGGGCATATTCCCCACCAGCTCGTCTTTGGCCATGGGGCAGCCGCCGTAGCCCAACAGGGCACCATCCATTCGGCGGCAGCCGCTGGCGTAGGCCGCCTCCACCTTTTCCTGCCACGTAGACGGCGTAGTATGCAGATGCGCCCCAAACTCCACCTGCGGGAATTCTGGGATGAGGGTAGAGAACAGGTGGGAGATGGTGGCAGGGGTAGAAACGCCAATGGTGTCTGACAGGGAAATGATCTTCACCCCCAGCGCGTCCAGTTTCTGCGTCATCTCGGCGGCCAGTTCCGGTGCCCACGGTTCCCCGTACGGGTTCCCGAAGCCCATGGACAGGTACAGCACCAGCTCCTTCCCCGCCTTTACGCACAGTTCCTGCATCTGCGCCACCTCGGTCATGGCTTCGGCAATGGTTTTGTTGGTGTTGCGTTTCTGAAACTCCTCAGACAGTGACAGCGGAAACCCCAGGTACTTGATCATCTCCTGCGCCACCGCCTGCTCCGCCCCCCGCACATTGGCCACAATGGCCAGCAGCTTGGTTTTTGAACCGGAAGTGTCCAGCTGCGCCAGCACCTGGGCCGTGTCCCGCATCTGCGGAATGGCCTTGGGCGAGACAAAGCTCCCGAAGTCCAGGGTGTCAAACCCCACTTCCAGCAGCGTCTGCAGGTATTCTACTTTCAGCGTGGTGGGCACAAAGTCCGGAAGGCCTTGCATGGCATCACGGGGGCATTCAATTATTTTCATGCAACTAAGGTTCGTTTGGTACGAAGATAAAAATTTATGGCGTCTGCACCACCTTTGCTTGTCTCTGCTACTTTTCCTGCCGCTAAACTTGACTGAAGTGTCAGGAAAGCGGCATCTTTAGGCATGAATCCGCACGCAGCTCTTTTCTCACAGGACCCGGTTCTGTTCCACCTCGTCAAAGACCAGCCTCCCCTGCCAGAGCGCCTTCCGGCGAAATCAATTTATGACGCGTTGCTCAGCTCGGTTATTTCGCAGCAGCTGTCGGTGAAGGCGGCCGCCACCATCAAAGCGCGTTTCCTGGCCCTTTTTCCCGAAACAGACCCAAAACCGGAATGGGTGCAGGCTACGCCCGATGAGGTTTTACGCAGCGTGGGCCTCTCCGGGCAAAAAGCCAAGTACCTCAAAAGCATAGCCGCGTTCAAGGCAGCGGGAAACTTAGAGGATGACACCATTGCCCACCTCCCCGACGAAGAACTGATCCTGCACCTGACCCAGATCAAGGGCGTTGGCCGCTGGACCAGCGAAATGGTGCTCATGTTCACCCTCAACCGCCCCGACGTGATGCCGCTGGATGATCTGGGCATCTACAACGCCATGAAAAAGCTCTACGGGTTCACCGCCCCCCTGAAAGAAGCCAAAGCCACCCTGCTGGAACTCTCCCAACCCTGGCGCCCCCACCGCACCCTCGCCTGCCGCTACCTCTGGAAGTCTCTGGACAATGCGCCGGTGTAGTAGGGAAACCTGGATGCGAGCAGCGATTAAACCCACCACTCCCATAAGGGGAATTCCCGTTTTCGGGCTGTTTTCAGGAAAACAGCGAACGCAAAAGACGACTCCCTTTATGCTCTTGGCAATACGCAATCCCCAACTTGTGTACCTCTCCGGATTTGCAATCCGCAGCTTTTGCGGCTCAAGATGAAGTAGCGGGTGATACTAATTTTTTAATAAATGCTTCCTGTTTGCAAATCAGAAAAAGCAGGACGTGAACATAATTCTGCTGATCGGGACTTCCACTCCCTAATTTGATCACTGCTGATTTTCAATCTCTCGCTTTTGCTATCCAAAAATTTATTTCTCTTCCTTGCCCTTGCTCTTCCCTAGCTCTTCCGGAGTTCTACTCCGGAAGCTTCCTGCCGGGGAGTTCCACTCCCCTACTTTGACCTTGTTCCCCAGCGGAGTAGCACTCCCGAACTGCCTTTACCACGTGCCTTCCCCAAGAGGAGGCAAAGGAGAAATTTCTGTTTTTGGCTTATTTTCCAGAAAATAGCCTGAAAACAGAAAGTCAAATCAATCATTATAAATAGCCACTAGTGGTTCCTGCCCTGCTACCCAACCCCCCCGGTACATGCCTTCAGAATTAAACGGCATGGCCACCTCCCCTGTAGCAGACACCGCCACCAACCCGCCTTCCCCGCCTAGTTTCACTAGCTTTTCTTTTACAACCAGATCTGCCGCTTGGGTCAAGGAAAGGCCCTTGTACTCCATGAGGCAGGAAATGTCATACGCCACCACGTTCCTGATGAAGAATTCCCCGTGGCCGGTGCAGGAGACGGCGCAGGTGTGGTTGTTGGCATAGGTGCCTGCCCCAATGACCGGGCTGTCGCCAATACGGTTGAAGTTTTTGTTGGTCATGCCGCCGGTAGAAGTAGCCGCGGCCAGGTTGCCGGCCTGGTCTAAGGCCACGGCCCCCACGGTACCAAACTTTTTCTCCACTGAATGGTCCAGCATGTAGGTATCAGAATCCCGCAGGGCTTGCCATTGCTCATAGCGGTGCGGGGTGTAAAAATAGTCGTCGGGTTCAAAGGGTAAGCCTTGGTTGCGGGCAAATTCTTCGGCGCCCGCCATGCAGAGAAACACGTGGTCTGACTGCTGCAGGACCGCTTTCGCCAATTGAACGGGGTTGCGCACATTCTTTACGCCCGCCACGGCCCCGGCTCCCAAGGTTTTACCGCACATGATGGCCGCGTCCATCTCGTGTTTGCCCTGTTTGTTGAAGACAGATCCCCGTCCCGCGTTGAACAAGGGGCAGTCTTCTAAGGACACCACCACCGCCTCTACCGCCGCTAACGCCGTGCCGCCGCCCTGCAGAATAGCATGCCCCACCTCCAGCGCCTGCCGCAGGGCAGACCGGTAGTCAGCATCCATTTGGGGGGTGAGGGTACTGCGGGTGATGGTGCCGGCGCCGCCGTGCAGGGCAAGGGAGAAAGGAACAGTTCTTGGCATATGGTTCAGGTTCTAAGGGGTGCTACAGAAAGTGCTTACGCAAAAAAAAGGATCTTTTTCATGGGCAGAGGAGATTTTTCTTGCGCCCGCGGGAACAAAATTAAAGTGCCGGGGCGGGAATCTTACCCCTGAAATCTTTGTATCTTTGTAGAGTTTACTTTACTAATTATTCATATTAATTCTACATCTATGTCTTTTGATGTTCAGGGAAGATTGCACGAAATCTTTGACGAAACCCAAGTGAGCGAAAAATTCCGCAAGCGCGAATTCGTACTGGAGATTCCGGACGGCTCTTATACGCAGTATGCCAAATTTCAGCTTACCCAAGACAAGTGCGGCCTTCTAGACAGCTACAAAACAGGCGATGAGGTGAAGGTGGCGTTCAACCTGAGCGGCAAGCCTTTCACCAAGAACGGCACCACCATGTACTTCACCAACCTGCAGGCCTGGAGAATTGAGCACGCCGGTGCTGCCCAGCCGCAAGGCGGCGGAAACGGGGGGTACGCCCAGCAGCAGCCTGCCAAGCCAAGCTTTATCAGTGATGACCTTGACAACGACCTTCCTTTCTAAGGAATTTTAACTTCATACTCCTGGAAATGCGACCCCTACCGGTCGCATTTTTTGTGTACCCTCCCCCTCACAGCTAAATTGGCACAATTTGCGTAGGGAGTAAAACCAACGCGAATGGTAATAGTTTCTACATGAACAGACAGTTAGCAGGGAAAGTAATGGTGGTCACGGGGGCAAGCGCCGGCATTGGCAAAGCCACTGCTGAAGCCTTGGCCAATGCCGCGCCACGGTGGCCATGGTGTGCCGAAGCCGGGAACGGGGCCAGAAAGCAATGCAGGATATACAAAAGAAGGTTCCTGAAGCAGACCTGCACCTGCATCTGGCAGACCTCTCCCTGATGGCCAATGTGCGGGAGTTGGCGCAGGAATTATCCTCTACCTACCCCGTCATTGATGTGCTGGTGAACAATGCGGGCATGATGCCGGGTTTGCAGAAACTCACAGTAGAAGGCTGGGAAGTCAGCTGGGCCACCAACCATCTGGCTCCTTTTCTGCTCACCAACCTGCTAATGGACAGCCTGCTGGCGGCCCCGCAGGGCAGAATCATCAATGTAACGTCAGAAGCGCACCGGCTGGGGCAGATTGACTTTGAGCACGCGGGCATGGCCAAGAAATACAGCGCCGTGACCGCCTACGCAGACTCTAAACTGGCCAATATCTATTTTACCTATGAGCTGGCCAGAAGAACAGAGTTCACCCCTCTCACGGTGAACTGCCTGCACCCGGGGGTGGTGGCCACCAATTTCGGGAAGACCAGCAACTTTTTTATCAGAACCGCCATGATGCTGGGCCGGTTGTTTATGAAATCTGCCGCCGGCGGGGCCCAAACGTCTGTCTATCTGGCCTCTTCCCCTGAGGTGGAGCAAATCAGCGGCAAGTATTTCAAGAACAAAAAGCAGACACGGTCAGGCAACGACTCCTATAACAGCCACATTGCGCGCCGGCTGTGGGACCTGAGTGCGGAGCAAACCCAATTCACCTCCTAACCCCATTGCTCCAATGCAAGAAATGCTGCTCCTGATCCTGAAGGGCGAAAGCGATACGCTGGAGTTCAAGAAGACCATTACGAACCCTGACCGCATTGCCCGTACCCTGGTCTCCTTCGCCAATACGCGGGGCGGTCAGATTCTGGTGGGCGTGCAGGACAACGGCACCATCTGCGGCGTAGACCCGGAGGAGGAGAAGCACACGCTGGAGCAGGCCATCTCCTTTTTCTGCGACCCGCCCGTGAGGGTGGTGTACAAGGAGGTGGAGATGGACGAAGGCACTATTCTCAAAGTCATTGTTCCCGAAAGCGCCACCAAACCGCACCTGGCCAAAGTAAAGGAAGGCGACTGGCGAAGCTATGTGCGGGTAAAGGACGAAAGTGTGCAGACAAGCAAGCTGGTGGAGAAATCACTCACCCTGGAACCAGCCCAGGAAACCATAGAGGAACCTTTGGAGCACCAGCACCAACGCCTCCTGCTCCTCTTGCAGAAGCACCGCAAGCTCACCCTCAAACAGGTCATGCACCACGCCAACCTCTCCAGACGGCGCGCCCAGCGGCTTCTGGTAGAACTGGTGCTGCAAGGCCAAGTGCGGCTGCATGACAAGGAGAAGGAACCATATTTCACGCTGAGTTAGCTTTATAAAAGACCTTTGTTGAGGACTTCTGTTTTAGGCCTGTTTTTCAGAAAACAGGCCTAAAACAGCTATTCCTGCCCTTCTTCCTTCGGTTTTATAGGATGTTCAGAGGAAGGTTTCCCCCGGGTAAAGGTTTTCCAGCCTAACCAGGTACCAGTGGAGTCATAGTACTGCCAGTCACCGTGCCACTGGTATTTCAGCAGGTTCTTCTCTTCAAACAGATAGGCCATGCCCGTTTTCTCTATCTTCCCGTTAGGATAGTAAAAAATGGTTCTGATCCGCTTTTTCTTAGGCTCAAAGATTTCCAGCCGCTCCAGTTTCCCCGTTTCTGTATAGGTTTTCCAGCGGCCTTTGGCCTGACCGCGTTTGTAACGGCCCTTGTACATGAGCTGTTCGGGCTTATGGCTATAGAACTCCCGCCAACGGCCCTGCCGGTACCCTTCTTTGTTGTCCTGGTTCCATTTCCAGGGCCATACCTGCCCTTCGGCAGGAGACAGAATAAGAAGGGAGCTGACAACGAGTACAGTAACTGCTTTTATTGTAAAAGAAGTCCTCATGGTGGTAGTGGTTTACTTAAATGCCGCTTATTAAATGCTACTCCCAGCAATGGCAACCTGACCTTTTTAAGTAGAGCAGTTTACAGTGGCTGATGTACAACGAAAACTTTAGTTGAAAATAACTAAACATTTAGTTAAAAAGCAAAACATTTTCCTAACCCAGAAAATTAGGGGGAAATGAAAATTACCGGTACCTTCTTGCGTAGAGAACAAAACAGCAAAACTACCACCTGTGAAGAAACCCCCCACTCCCCGTAAACGGGCATCAGCGAAGGAGGCTGACCCGCAGAAAGTGAAAAAAGCCTTTGTGCTAGACACTTCTGTCATTCTGTATGACCACAGTGCCGTAGAGCATTTTGGCGAACATGATGTGGCCATCCCCATCACCGTGCTGGAGGAGCTGGACAACTTCAAGAAAGGCAATGACATCAAGAATTTTGAGGCGCGGGAGTTTATCCGGTTCATTGACAACCTTTCAAATGAGCACATGCTGCAAACCTGGCTTCCGCTGGAGGGCAGCAACAAAGGCAGGTTTAAGGTGCTCATGAGTCATACAGCGCCCGTAGACGCTGAGAAAATCTTCAGCGACAACAAAGCCGACCATAAGATTCTGAACGCCACCCTGGCGCTGCAGCAAGAGATGCCAGACCATAAGGTGGTGCTGGTGACCAAAGACATCAACCTCAGGCTGAAGGCAAGGGCGCTCAATCTTTCAGCGGAAGATTATGAGACGGGCAAGATCCAGAACGTGACCAACCTGTACCGCGGCAATGACCTGGTGGAAGACATACCGCACCCGGTGATCACCAAGTTGTATGACGAAGGCGAATGCCCGGTAGAGGAAGCACTTCCCAACCCACCGTCAGACAATCATTATTTTATCCTGCGCAGCACCAAATCATCTGCCCTGGCTTATTACAACCCGGAGCAGCGGGTGCTGGAGCGGGTAGATAAACTGACGGCCGTGGGCATCAAACCCAGAAACGCCGAGCAGACCTTTGCCCTGCACGCCATTCTGCACCCGGAGATCAAGCTGGTCTCTATTCAGGGTGTGGCCGGAACGGGAAAGACGCTGCTGGCCCTGGCGGGCGCGCTGGAGCAGCGGGATACCTACAATCAGATTTACCTGGCCCGGCCCATAGTGCCGTTGAGCAACCGTGACCTGGGGTTTCTGCCGGGAGATGCCAACTCTAAAATTGGCCCGTACATGGAACCGCTCTGGGATAACCTCAAGTTCATTCAGAACCAGTTCACCCCCCACAGCAAGGAAAGCAACAAAATCAAGGAGATGGTGGAGGAAGAGCGGTTGGTGATCACGCCGCTGGCCTACATACGCGGCCGAAGCCTTTCCAACATCATCTTTATTGTAGACGAGGCGCAGAACCTGACGCCCCACGAGGTCAAAACCATTATCTCCCGCGCCGGCCAGAATACCAAAATCATCTTCACCGGTGATATTTACCAGATAGACACGCCGTACCTGGACTCCCAGAGTAACGGCCTCTCCTACCTCATTGACAAAGCCAAGAACCACAAGCTGTACGCGCACGTGACCCTGCAAAAAGGCGAACGCTCAGAACTGGCCAACCTGGCCAATGACCTGCTGTAAAAATTGCTGATGGTTCTCCTGCTTTCCGTTTTTGGGCTGTTTTCTGAAAAACAGCAAAAACGGAAAAATTGCTGCTGCTGCTGCTGCTGCTGCTGCCCGGCCTCTTAAAACCAAGATTAAACAGTTTACAGTTTAACCAGATAGCGCTCTTTCAGGATATTGAAATGGTGCCGCTCATGACCCGCTATGATGAAGGCCAAAGCCCTGGCGGTAGCAGGGCCCCCGTTGGCGTTTCCCACGCGGGTGAGGGCTTGGGCGGGCATGTTCTGGAACAGGGCCAGCGTACCCTCTCTCACCACTTGGTGCTCCGCTAGAAGACTCTGCAGCGTCCTCTCCTGGAAATGGCCGTTCTGCACGTATAGATTTTCCTCAAAGCCGGGCAAGGGGGCCTGCTCCCCCCTGGCCACACACAGCGCCCGGTAGGCCATGATTCGCTCTGTATCAACCATGTGGCCCAACAGTTCCTTCACCGTCCATTTTCCGGGGGCATAGGCAAAATCGGCTTCGCCCTCACTTACCCGGCCAAACAACTGCACCACCTCCTGCTGCTGCTTTTGCAGGAGCTCCAGAACATCTGCGTGCTCAGGCACCAGCTGTAGGTAGTTTTCAAAATAAGGATTGTATTCTTCGGGCGAGGGTCTCTGAATCATAGTGGTCACTGGTGTGGGTTCAAATCTAGCCGGTCTACAGACCGGCAATGCAAAGCATGTAATTTAAAGGCTAATATTCCCGCCGGAGCGGTTTTCCGCCCCCGCCTATACCTACGGTGAAACTGTGAATGTAACCCGTGTACCCGGTAGGCCACTGCGGAAGGTTGAATGAGTACCTGAACCGGAGAAACCAATAACTCCGCTCCTGCTGCACAGAAACAATGGCTGTCTTAGGTTTCCCAAGTTTTAAATCAAGGTTGAGGCCGGCGGCATAGGTGATATGGGCCCCAATGTCGGCTTCTTCCAGATCGGGCTCTTTTTCTGTGTCATGCTGCGTAGGCCCAAAGTTGGAGGCCGCCACCCCGGCAAAAGGACTTACCTTCCAGCGTTTGGTGTCTGCCACCACGTAGCCAATAGAGGCCTCCGGAATGAAAATCCTGACCTGCGAGTCATTCTCCCACACGGCATTGCCATACGGTATATCTCGCCGGGTAAACCCGAACCCAATGTAGTTGCGCAGGAACAGCACCCAGTCTTTATAATATACATCAAAGGCAATACCCATGGGTACCATGTTGGAGAAGCTCTGCCGCATATTTCCGGTGAGATGCCCATACCCGGTGAAAAACTCAAAGGCCCCGCCCCATTTTGCCGGCACCATCTTGTACCTGATGTTGCTCCTGATAAAAGGCTCATACTGGCTGTAGGGGTAACCCGAAAGAAAAGCGTCTGCTTTCTGGTTGAGCGAGTCCTGCTCCTGCTCCGTTTTCTGACGGGGCTGGAGCAGGTAGTCCAGCTGCAACAGCAGAAACTCCTTGTCCATCTTTCTCAGGTCTGCCTGCAGCACCTGCTGCGTGAGCAGGTCTTTTGACGCTCTGGAACGGTCTATCACCACCTGGAAAAGCTTATCAGGCAGAGGGGGAATAGCGTGCTCCCGGCGGAAAGGGGCCAGTGTATCAGGCTGGGCAATACTGTTGAGGAGGTCTGCATAGTCCTGGGTCCAGTAAGAGAGGGCCCACAACTCCACCGGGTAAAAGGCAAGGTAGTCCTTGGTGGCCACCTCCTGCTGCAGATACGCTTTCACCTCCTTCACCTTCTGGTAATCACCTTCCATGAACCTGTCCAGGAGCAGCCTTCGGCCTTTAGAGATGAGGTCAGCCTGAGACTCTTTGTAACCTAGAATCTCCTTTCTCAGGTTTTCGTTCTGCTGGGCAGCGGCGTCTGCTGGGCTGCCCCACCAGCAGATCAGCAATAGAGGGAGGTGGCAAAGTCTGTCCGTTATGATTCTCTTTATCTTCATCTGGAACAAAAAGGTTGGTTTTACGGCAAGTGTACATACTGACTCCTTTACTAGTGGGCCCGCCCCTACGGTATAAAGTTCTAACCAGAAAACAGGTAGATGCTTTCGTCTTTGCCGCCAACAGAAAGATCAGGTTGAAAGATAGGAATTTCTAATATTTCACCCGCCCATGGGCTATCACTATTTATTCTGTTTTTGATGCCTCTCCCCGCCAGTCATGGGGGCAGACACTATTAGGCTGCGTTTTAGGGCTGTTTTTCTAAAAACAGCCCTAAAACAGGAAAAAGCGGAATGGCCTGTGAACAGCAGTTACAGCTTGTAGACCTCATATAATTTGGGCAGAGAAATGGTTACCACAGTACCCTGGTGAAGCTGCGAATCAACCACAATTGACCCCCGGTGCAGCTTTATGATTTTCTCGGCCAGCGGCAGCCCAATCCCGTGGCCCGAGATATCGCGCACATTCTCAGCCCGGAAGAAGGGCACAAACACCTTCCGGACATCATCTGGGGTCATGCCTATGCCCTGGTCCCGCACCTGCAGGATCAGAAAACGCGTCTGTACCTCAATGGTGGCAGAGATAACGGGTGATTCCCCAGAGAATTTGGCCGCGTTCTCCAGTACATTCACCATGGCAATGAGCAGCAGCGCCTCATTGCCGCGCACTATCAGTTCCCTCTCCTCTTCCGGCAGGTCTGAGAACTGCACATCCAGAACCATCTTCGGCTGCCGTTTTCTGGCCTCGGCACTGGCTTGCCACACCAGCTCATCCATCCTGAGGGGTTCCATGGGCACTTTGGTGGTATCTGTGCTGGCTTGCACCATCTGCAGCAGCCCGTTGGAGAGCTGGGTCAGCAACTGGGCATCTTCCAGAATTGACTGCAGCACCCGCTCGTACTCCTCTGGCTGACGCCGGTTCAGCAGGGCTACCTGCAGTTCGCCAATCATGGCGGTGAGGGGGGTGCGCAGCTCATGGGAGGCGCTGTGCACAAAAGTCCGCTGGGCTTCAAAGGCGGTCTCCAGCCGGTCCAGCATGCTGTTGAAGGTTTGCGCCAGCTGCCCCACCTCATCTGCGCCATCTGCCTGGGTAAGCCGGCGGTGCAGGTCAGAGGCGTTGATCTTCTCCACCTCAGACACCACCTTCTGGAACGGCCGGAGCGCAGCCCTGGAAAAGACGATGCCGCAGAGGACCACAATCACCACTGCCCCCACAAAGCCGGTAATCAGGAGCGTTCGCAGGTGCTGCAGCTTCATGAGGTTGTACAGATCAACCGAAGAGGCCAGCACCAGGTAAATTTTGCCGCGGTGCAGGTACCTGATCCCCACCAGCTGCCGGTCTTTTCGGAGCACCCTCACCTCCCCCAGCCGCCTTATCTGCTGCTTGAGGGCGGGGGTCACCTCAATGCCGTCTTCGCCCTCACTAAAGATCAGCCTGTCCTGCGGGTCATACACATGTACCACCTCTTTAGGCAGCATCTGGTAGTAGAGGCGCTGGTCCAGGGCGTGCTGCTGAGGGCTTACCGTGTCAGCGTCCAGCACGTAGTGCGCCGTGGCGTAGGCCCGGTTCAGAATGCGGCCGTAATAGTCATTGGTGCGGTACAGGGAGCTGAAATAGTAAACAGAGACCGAAAACAGCAGGAGAATCCCGGTGAAGATAGCGGTGAACTGGAGGGTAAGCTTGGTCTTGATTTTCATTTCTCTTCCATCTCTTTCAGCACATAGCCCATGCCCACCAGCGTGTGGATCAACTTGGGGGTAAAGTCCCGGTCAATTTTCTTCCGGAGGAAATTGATGTACACGTCAATCACGTTGCTGCCGGTGTCAAATGAAGTTTCCCAGACCTGCTCAATAATGTCTACCCGTGACACCACCCGCTCCTTGTTGCGCAACAGGTACTGCAAGAGGGCAAACTCCCGGGCGGTTAACGAAATAGGGACCCCGCTGCGGTGTACAGTTTTCTTCTGCACGTCCAGCTCCAGGTCAGCCATCTTCAGCACCTCGGTCCCCACACTCTCCTGGCTTCTGCGGGTGAGCGCCCTGATGCGGGCCAGCAGCTCCTGAAACTCAAACGGCTTCACCAGGTAATCATCGGCCCCGGAGTCCAGGCCCAGTATCTTATCATCTGTGCTGCCCAGCGCGGTGAGCATGAGAATGGGCAGGGTAAGGTTATGCTGCCTGATGGTTTTGCAGACCTCCACCCCGTTCATGCGCGGCAGGATCACATCCAGAATCACCAGGGCGTACTCTTTCTCCAGCGCCAGCTTGGCCCCGTAGAAGCCGTCATAGGCCTGGTCAACCTCATACGTATGCTCTTCTAATCCTTTCTTGATGAAGGCACTTACCTTGGGCTCATCTTCAATCAGGAGGATTTTCATGTGGCGGTGTGGCTAAGGGTGAGACAGTAAAGGTAAGCAGAAACCAGAAGTTTGCACGCCTGCGGCGGAAGGCAAGACAGAAGAACAGCCTCTCTTTTTCTGTTTTCGGCCTGTTTTCTGAAAAACAGGCGAAAACAGAAATCTCAGGAGTACGGCAGGAACATCAGGTGACGGCAACCGGTTTTCTGTTTCCGGGCTACTTTTTCAAATTCAGCCCTAAACCAGCCAGTGCGCCGCACGGGCTTATTTTTTTAAAAACTTCTTGCCCCAAAAGAAAGTATTGATAACTTTGAGCTACAAAGTACTTCACTATGAGCCAGCACCTAGAACATCTGGAAACATTGAAGGAGATCCGGAGCATCATGGATCGGTCTTCCCGCTTTATGTCTTTGAGCGGACTTGTCGGCATCTTTGCCGGGGTGTATGCCTTTGCAGGGGCGGGCGCGGTGAAGTGGTACCTGGAGAAGCACAACATCCTGGCCCGTACGGTGTACACGGTACGCCCCAACTGGGACACCATCCTGTTTCTGTCAGCAGTGGCGGTAACGGTTATGGCCGCCACCATTATCACGGGCATCTACCTCACCACCAGAAAAGCGCGCAAGGCCAACCAGTCACTCTGGGACAAGCAGGCGCAGCTCATGCTGATCAACCTCTTCATTCCGTTGGCGGCAGGCGGCTTCTTCTGCCTGGTGCTGCTGTACCACAAGGTGTACTTCCTTATTGCCCCCTGCATGCTGATTTTCTACGGGTTGGCCCTGCTCAACGGAAGCAAATATACCGTGCGTGACATCCATTACCTGGGGCTGCTGGAAATTGCCCTGGGGCTGCTGGCCAGTTTTTTCATTGGGTACGGCCTTCTGGCCTGGACCATAGGGTTTGGGGTGCTGCACATTCTGTACGGGAGCATCATGTACTTCAAATATGAGCGGGGCGCCTAAGCTACACAGTGAAAAACTACCTGGAAAATATAAACAAGGCGTTTGAGAGTAAAGCGCGGCTGGGCATCATGTCAGTTCTCATGGTGCAGGAGCGCGTAGACTTCTCCACCCTGAAAGAAACCCTGCAACTGACAGACGGCAACCTGGCCAGCCATCTGCGTGCCCTGGAAGAAGCCCAGTACCTGCAGGTAGAGAAACAGTTCATAGGCCGGAAACCAAATACCACCTACGCCGCCACCAATCTGGGGAAGCAAGCGTTCAAAGATCACCTGCATGCCCTGGAACAACTCATTTTAAATAACAGACCCAATCTCTAATTATTTTTTTATCCATGAACTTTGAAATACAAAGTACTTTAGCAGCAACAACTACTGAATCTCCCCGGCAGCTGCTTCGCCGCAAACCCCTGCTGGTGGCAGGATTGGTTTTGATCATTATCTCGTTTGGAGTGTTTCTGGGGCAGGAATGGTCCCTGCAACACCAGGGCAAGCGCAATGAAGGCATCTTCATGCTGAATTACGTGATAGCCGCTGGGTTTCTGCTCACTCTGCTGTTCCACAAGATGTTCCGGTTCAGGCAGCCGCTGGCGTATCTGGACTACCTCATGCTGTTTTTGGTAATGGGCCTCATCAGTGACTTCGCCCTGAACCGGGAAATCACCATCTTCCTGCCCTCGGTGGGCTGGTTCTCCGGGTGGCTCGTGCTGGTGGCAGTGGCTATGGTCGGGTATTCGTTCCGGTTTCTGCTGCCCAGGGTGGTGCAGCTGGTGGTGCTGTTCCTGCTGGGCACCGGTCTGGTGCTGTTCAGCTATTTCGCCCTGTACCTGGTTCCCTTCTACCCCCTTGGGCTGCTGGGGGCCATTGCCCTGGGCCTGGGGCTCCACGTGTTCATACCGTTGTGTTCGGTGATCTGCCTGGCCGTGGCAGCCCGGCGCATGTACCGTAGGGATGTAGCCTTGAAGCGCACCTTTCTGGCGGGGATCATTCTGCCCGTTCTGCTGTCCCTGGTGTTTCTGGTGCTCTGGCAACGGGCCAACCGGCACATTCACCAGATTTTAAACGCTTACCAGCTGCAAGACCGCCAGGACCTGCCCAGGTGGGTGGTGCTGAGCCAGCAGCTACCGGTAAGCCCGCTGTATGCGCGTATGCTGCAGACTGATCTGGTGTACCAGGCCGCTTCTGAACATTTTTCCCCCTTCAGCTTGCCAGACCAACGGTTTAACGAGCTGCTTCGGCATGACCCGCTGGTGGTGGTGGCCACCCGCTTCTTTGACAAGCCTGACCTGACGGTAGCAGAACGCATCAAGCTACTGGAGAGCATGTATGACGCGCGGCACCCCGCGCAGGAGCGGCTGTGGTCTGGGCAGCACCTCACCACCGACCATGTGATCACGCAGGCCCAGATTTTTCCGGAGTACCGCCTGAGTTACACAGAAAAGATTCTGAGTGTGCGCAACCACCACCCGTCTACTTGGGGGCAGGAAGAGGCTATTTACACCTTCCACCTGCCGGAGGGCAGCGTGGTCACATCGCTCTCCCTCTGGATCAACGGCAAAGAGGAAAAAGGCTACCTCACCACCAAAAGCAAGGCTGACAGTGCCTATACCACCATTGTGGGCGTAGAGGTGCGAGACCCTTCCGTGGTGCACTGGCAGGAAGGCAACACCGTGAGCGTGCGCGTGTTCCCCTGCACCCCGCAGGAAAACCGGCGGTTCAAACTGGGCGTGACCTCACCGCTCAGGCAGAAAGGGGAGCAACTGGTGTATCAGAACATTTACTTTGACGGTCCCGCTGCGGCTGCGGCCACTGAAACCACCGAGATCAGAATGGCAGACGCAACCGCCGCCCACCATTTGCCCGCAGACTTCAAACCCCAGGGCAACGGGCGGTTTGCACGCTACGGCAGCTATGTTCCTGACTGGCACCTGGCTTTCCCGGCCCCCGCCCTCTCCCCCGCCACCTTTACCTTTGCCGGACACACCTACCAGATGCAGGCCCGCCCCCTCGAGTTTGAGGCTTTCTCTCCCACCCGCATTTACCTGGACCTCAACAAAGCCTGGTCTGCAGAAGAGGTGGCGCTGGTGTGGGCGCAGGTAAAAGAACAGAAAGTGTACACGTCCCTTCACGGCACCATGGTTCGGCTTACCGCCGAAAACAAAGACGACGTGGTAGCGCAACTGCGGAACTATAACTTCACGCTCTTCCCCTTCCACCACATCAAAGAACCGGACAGGGCCCTGGTCATCAGCAAAAGCAACGGGCTTTCCCCCAACCTGCAGGACCTTCAGGAAAGCCGTTTTGCAGCTGATTTTAAAAAAATAGCCCAGAAACAGCAGCCTCTCCGGTTTTACAACCTGGGTTCAGAAGTGACGCCATATGTTAAAACATTGAAAGAACTCCAGCTCCTGCAGTACTACGAAGGATCTGCCCGCGACTTAGCGAAGCTGTTGACGGCAAAACGGTTTGTTCGGCGGAGCAGGCGGAGCAGGCGGAGCACGGGGGAGAACACAGTGGTTCTGGGGGAAGCTGGCACCGAGATCATCAGAAACCCTGCCACCGGAACGGCCGCAGGTTCGGGGCCAGACCATCTGATGCGGCTCTTCGCTTATAACCATCTCTTACAACAGATTGGGTGGCGTTACTTCCAGAAAGACTTTCTGGAGGAAAGCCTGATCAACGAAGCCGCGCAGGCCAACGTGGTGAGTCCGCTGTCCAGCCTGGTGGTGCTGGAGACGAAGCAGGACTACGAGCGGTTTGGCATTAAGGAAAGCAAGAACAGCCTGGGCAACGCGAGTGTGGCATCAGCGGGGGCCGTGCCGGAACCCCATGAGTGGCTGCTGATCTTTCTGGTGGTGGCCGTGGTGGCCTGGTCTGTACTGAAACCGAAGCTGCTCCCATGAAAGCGGTGGCCATCTGGCACACGCTGCCGCAAAAGCAGGCAAGGGTTGTCCTCCTGTGTGGGGCAGGTTACCTGGTGGTGGCAGGGGTGTTTCTGCGCCATTACCTGCTCTGGGATTCGCAATGGCTCCTGGGCCTGGCACTCCTGCCGCTGGTGGCATTGCCCAGCCCCAGGAGAACCGTTTCTCCCCTGCTCCTGGCGCTGGCATTCCTGCTGCTTCTGCTGGCGGGCCTCTACCAGATCACCACCCTCTTCTATCTGGGGTTTCTGGTGGCGGCCTGGTGTGGCCTGCAGGGCACCATAGGGTTTACAGGCGTGTACCCGTTTCTGTTGCTGGGCATAGTCTCCCCTGTTTTCTCTTACATGGCCCAGGTGTGGAGCTTTCCGGTGCGGTTGCAGTTAACCAAAGCGGCGGTGGGGCTCCTGAACTGGGTGTACCCGGCCGTGGAGGTGGCCGGAAACCTCATTCTGCTGAATGGGAAAGAATTTTCAGTTGACCCCGCCTGCGCCGGTCTCAACATGCTGTCCTTCTCACTGATGCTGGCGGTCTTCCTGATGGCCCACCTGCACCGCTCCACCCGGAAGCCCTGGCCTCTCCCCGCCATTGGCCTGCTCCTCCTCCTGATGTTGGTCTTGAACGTAGCTAGTAACCTGTTGCGTATCCTGCTCCTGGTCCTTTTCCAGATTGGCCCCGCCAATTGGATGCATGACGGGCTGGGTATTCTGTGCCTGGTTCTGTACGCCGTGGTTCCTTTCTATTTTCTGGCCAAGCACTGGAGCCGCAGGCTGAGCAAACTTGCCTCCTGGCAGGAACACGGGCGGGCATTCTCCTGGAAAAAGCCATTGCTCCTGAACAGCGTCCTGCTGGTCTCTCTGGTGGGGGCGGGTCTCCAGGTTCTGCAGAAAAAAGCACCAGCCAAACCCGCGCCCATCCCCATGGCCGGATTTGAGCAAGAGAAGCTGAAAGACGGAATTGTCAAGTTGACCAGAGACAACGGCCTGGTGTACCTTAAACCGCTTCAGGGATTTTATTCGGCAGAGCACAACCCCATGATCTGCTGGGAAGGCAGCGGCTTTCAGTTTCAGAACATAACCGAAGAGACCGTTGGGGATACCAGGGTCTACACCGGTACCTTGCAGAAACAGAAGGAACAGCTCTATACCGCCTGGTGGATGGACAACGGCCACCACCAGACCATTGCCCAGACAGACTGGCGCTGGCGCATGTTCAAAGGGGAGCCGCCCTTTCACCTGGTGAATGTGACGGCCGCCACAGAAGCAGAACTACAGGAACTGGTGCGGGAAATGCTGCGACAACCAACCGTTACGCGAACACAATCACTGCCATGGGTTTCCTGTTTTAGGGCTACTTTTCTGAAAACAGCCCAAAAACAGAAACTCTGCCCTGGCTTTTAGCTATAGTCCTGTCAATTTCAAGTCTCTGTGCGCGTCTCCCTCCCCAACGCATAAGGCCCCACCAGATCTTAGAACCGGTGGGGCCTCATGCGTTTTCAGCCTGTTTTTCAGAAAAAAGCCCCAAAACAGAAAATAGACTTGTTACAAAGCCACCGCTGCATCTCCCGCATAACCGGCCGCCGATTTCCTGCCCAGGAAAAAGATAAGGATACCGGTGAATGTGCATACGGTCATCACGCCCACCATGGGCAGGGCCGTACCGTTATGGAAGATACTCACCGTACCAGAAACCAACGCGCCAATCCCCATTCTGAAACTACCAGACAAGGCAGAGGCGCTTCCGGCGAAGCGGGAGAAAGGAGCCAGTGAAAGCGCCGAGGCATTAGGCGCCGTCAGCCCCTGGCCAATCAGGAACAGGAAGATAACGGCTATCAGGCCCGTCTTGCCAAACAACCCCAAATACACGCCCGCCACCATGATTACCCCCACCGTAAGCTGGTACACCAGGGCAATGTTAATGATCTGCTCGCTTTTGAGCTTCCGGAGGAGAATATGGTTCAGTTGCGGCGAACCCACCATGGCAATAGACAGAAACGCAAATATCCAGCCGTACTCCTGCTCACTTACGCCATAAATATTCATGAAGACATCTGGCGAACCCGCTATGTAGGCAAACGGCGCCGCCGAAGCAATGCCGCCCACCAGGGTGAACACCAGGAACTGCGGGTGGCGCAGTACGGTCCAGAAGTTGCCCAACACCGCCGCCGGTTTCAGGGACATAGAAGGGTCTGCCCGTTTCCCTTCTGGCAGACCAATGTACACCCCCACCAGAATCAGAAATGTGATAACCGCCAGGGCAATGAACACCGCATGCCAGCCAAACGCCGCCGTTACGTACCCGCCCACCG
This sequence comes from Rufibacter ruber, assembly GCF_001647275.1. Lineage (GTDB taxonomy): Bacteria > Bacteroidota > Bacteroidia > Cytophagales > Hymenobacteraceae > Nibribacter > Nibribacter ruber_C. Next base: position 18,723 of record NZ_LRMM01000048.1, read on the forward strand.
TTGGGGCAATCATGGGCGAAACGGCTATCACCAGAATAAGCCAGGAAAACACCTTAGCCGTTTCAGTCACCGGAAAAAGGTCCCGCACCAGCGCCTGGGCCGCCACCATGCCCGCACACCCGCCTATGGCCTGGATAAAGCGCATCAGAATCAACCCGTCAGCAGAAGTGGTGAACGCACAGCCCACAGAGGCCGCCACATAAACCAGGAGCCCGGCGTACAAAGGCAGTTTGCGCCCAAACCGGTCCAGCAACGGACCGTACAGCAGCTGCCCCACCGAGATCCCGATCAGGTAGGCGGTAAGGGAAAGCTGGATTTTGGCAATGGTGGTGTTCAGGTCCTGGGCTATGGCCGGGAAACCCGGCAAATACATGTCAATGGAGAAGGGACTGATAGTGGAGAGGGAACCCAGAATCAGGATAATCAGGAAATATTTTCTACGCGTCATTTCAACCTAAAAAATGCAAAGGTACGCTTATGGCCGCTTTAAACTGCTATGGTGGCAAAAAGCGCTCTGGTACCTTTTATGAAACTAAGGGTATACTCTATCGCCTCTCCCCAAGTTCCAGATCTTTTGCTTTACAGACATTTTAAAAGTCTCCCCTTTTTCATTTTCTGTGGCAAGGGCTTCCTTTCCTGTTTTTGGCTGTTATTCAGAAAACAGCCCAAAAACAGGAAAGGAAAAAACTACCGTGAACCTGTGATCATAACCACTCTGCGTATGGCTGCCCGCCGCAGAATTAGCATAACAGGCCGCCCAGCCTGCCAGGAGACAAAAAGTTATATTTCGCCTGAGATTGCATGACCCGGAGAAAAAAGCTTTTTTAAAATTGATTGATTCTCTGATGAAAGGGACAGCTTGTGCCAGCAGGGCTTCTGTTTTAAGGCTGTTTTAAGAAAAGTAGCCTTAAACAGCAGCAGCCGCCACCACCCTTGTGAGAGGCATGGAACAACAGCAGGAGAAGGAAAGGCTGCAACCGTGTTCAGAATAAAAGAGTTGATGGCTCTGAAACAGGGAGAGAACGTGCGTGAGTTACTGACGGCCTGCGTAACCTTCTACAAATAGGGTGCGTGAGATTAGAGTGATGGGCTATTTTTCCGCCCCTGCGGAAAGACCTGTTTGTTTGGCGTACATGAGCAGGTATGAATCCGGCCGGGTACAGCCGCAACGGCTTGAACCTGGAAGAGAAGCGGCAACCACTTCTGTTTTGGGGCTGTTTTTGGGAAAACAGCCCCAAAACAGAAAGCTTAGCTTTTCCCTTCCTGGTACATGAGTTTGTAATACTCGTCGGCCATGCGTTCTGAGCTGAAATAGCCGGCCACCTCTGTCATGCTTTGTTTCATGACCTGTACCCATTTCTTCCGGTCCTGGTAATAGGCGGGAATGATCTCCTGCTCCAGAATGGTCATGAGGTTCTGGTAATCCTGCTCGTCTTGCTGGGCATCTGGCAACGCGGTGTCTACAATGGGCAGCAGGAAGCTGTTTTGGGCGTGGCGGCCAAACTCTGGGAGCCAGCCGTCCTGGATGGAGAGATTGATGGCGCCGTTCATGGCCGCTGTCATGCCGCTGGTACCTGAGGCTTCGCGCGGACGGCGGGGCGTGTTGAGCCAGATATCAGCGCCTTGTTTCAACTTGGCAGAAAGGCTCATCTCATACCCGGTCAGGACCGCTACGTTAGGCAGTTTGTAAGACAGGTGCACCAGCCGGTTAAACACGTCTATGGCCCCAAAGTCAAACGGATAAGGTTTTCCCGCCCAGATGACCTGTATAGGCTGCCCCGCCTTGTTGATCAGGTCAAAGAAGCGGTGCAGGTCATGCAACAGCAGATCTGCCCGTTTATAGGCCGCAAAGCGGCGCGCCCAGACCACGGTCAGCACATCTGTGCGGAAGATCTTCCCGGTCTGGTCAGCCACCACCTCAAAGAGCGGCTTCTTCATTTCGGCTTTGATCTGCACCAACTGCTCATCATCACCGGCATCTAGCGCTTGGCGTAGGTCAGGGTTCTGCCAGTAGTTGACGTTTTGGGCGTTGGTGATTGATTTGATCTCACAAATGCCCTCATACCCGCTCCACATCTGGCGGGAGACGTCGCCGTGCAGTTTAGAGACGCCGTTGGCTTTTTTAGACATCCGCAGGGCGGCCAGGGTATAGTTTAGCACGGGGCCAGTGGTGCCGGTGATGCGGCAGGCCTCAGCAGTAGACAGCGCCCCAAAGAAGGACATTTTCTCAAGGATATCTAACCCGTGCTCCTCGTTACCCGCCTTCTCAGGGGTGTGGGTGGTGAAAACCAGGCGCTTTTTCACCTCGTGCAGGTCACGGTACTTATCATAGAGATGGAACGCCAGGGGCAGGGCGTGTGCCTCGTTCAGGTGGTAAATGGCGGCCCCGCCCAGCGTCTCCACCACCTTGGCCCCTCCTATGCCCAGGACAATGCTTTGCGCAATGCGGGTGGGCATTTCAGGGTCATAGAGGCGGTGTGTGATGGTGCGGCTGAGGTAGTCATTCTCCGGTATATCAGTGGTGAGCAGGTACATGGGCACCGTGCCAAACACCTCAGGCTTCAGCACCAAGGCTTTTACCCAGACCAGGTTCCCATGAATACTCACCTGCACCATGATGCCGGTGTCTTCCAGGAACGGGTAGTATTTCTTCTGGAACTGCGCCCGCATGCTCTGGTCATCATTGCGCACCTGGTCATAGTACCCAAACTTCCAGAGAATGCCAATGCCAATCAGGTTCTGTTTCAACTCATAGGCGCTGCGCATGTGCGAACCGGCCAGGTAGCCCAATCCGCCGGAGTAAATTTTTAACGGGTGGTCCACGCCAAACTCCATTGAGTAATAGGCCACGCGCTCACTGTATTTTTCACTTATGGCATACGGATGATACCACTTGCTGTACTCGCTCATTGTAATCGCTTTAAACTGGAAGCAGGGGCCGGTTTTCTGGCGTTGGTCCTGTACCACCTCCCCTGCCGGTATTTTAATTTTTTTCAAGATACCACCTAAACGTATTTATACAACTGTGGGGGGTATAAATTTTGAGTGGCCCCTCCCATTCCCCGCCATCACCCGGCTCTCTATATAGGAACTGACGAATATCAACGGGCAAGGCAACCAAGGTCATTCTCTCTGGGAAAGACACGTGTTACTTTTGTACAGGTCAAAGATGCATCTTCAGCCTTTGCCCAACCAAGTGTTCAACCACCAACCAAAGCCCGCCATGAAAACCATTCTCGTTCCCACAGATTTCTCGGCCAACGCGGCCAACGCCATCAACTACGCAGTGAAGCTAGCCGATCAGGTGAAAGGCAAACTGATCCTGTGCCACGCCCTGCAGTCCCAGATTCTGGGCCTCCCGGAAGAAGGTGTCACCATCAGCCCGGAGAAACTTCTGAAGGCGAGCTATCTGGAGGAGCTGAATAAACTGGGCAGGTCAATCCAGCTGGAGAACGGCTTCCGGTTTGAGCTGGAGACCGTGTGTGAAGACGGGCCGCTGTACCAGCTGCTGGCAGATGTGGCGGTGACCCGGAATGTGGACCTGATTGTGATGGGTACCCGCGGCGCCAGCACGTTTTTAGACAAACTGATTGGCACCAATACTCTCAACATTATAGAAAACGCCCTTTGCCCCGTACTGGCCATTCCGGCCAAGGCCACCTTTACCGGATTCCAGAAACTAGTATATGCCTCTGATTTTGAGAAAGAAGAGCACGTGTATTTACAGCAGCTGTTCCAGTTAACTGAACCGTTTGATGCCCAGGTGCACGTGCTGAACGTAAAGGCAGAAGACCAGCTGGACATGGTGGCAGACGGCCAGATAGTGGCTGAAATAGCCAAAGAATTCACCCGTAAGCCGTACCAGATCAGCCAGCTGAAAGCGGGACACGTGGTGGAGGGAATTAACGCCTTCACCAGAGAAAACCCGGTAGACGTGGTGGCCGTGGCCATTGAAAAGCGTGGTTTCCTGGAAACCCTGTTCCATAAAAGCGTTTCTACCCAGCTGGCCTTTGAAAGCAACCTGCCGCTGTTAGCCCTGCCTGAAACCCCTTTTAAAAAGCCCAAACCCTTAACTCAGAAAAAAGAGGCCGCGTTTAATATTTAAAAGAAAAAGCCGAGATTGCCGGCTCCTCTTCCAATAAAACCCATTAGTATGCACATTACCGTCTTTAGCGCCCACGCCTTTGAGCAGGAATTTCTCTTGCAGGCAAACCAGGGCCGCCATCAGCTCCAGTTTATCCCGGAAACCCTTTCCCTGAAAAATGCCGCCAAGGCCATGGGGAGTAAGGCGGTGGCTTTGTTCACCTCAGACGACGCCAGTTTACATGTGCTGGAAAAACTGCATGTGTTGGGGGTGCACTACGTGGCGCTGCGTTCTGCGGGGTTTGACCACGTAAACCTGCCCAAAGCCACGGAACTGAAGATGCGGGTGGCCAGTGTGCCGGCCTATTCACCGTACGCCATTGCCGAGCACGCGGTGGCCCTGCTGCTGGCCCTGAACCGGAAACTGGTGCTGGCGCATACCCAGATTGAACAGAACAACTTCAGCCTGGACAACCTCATTGGGTTTGATCTGCACGGTAAAACAGTGGGCATTATTGGCATGGGCAAGATTGGCGGTATTGTGGCCAGGATCATGCACGGCTTTGGCTGCAGAGTGCTGGTGTATGACGTGGTGCCGGTCACAGCGGCCGCTGCTCCCGTTGAGCAGGTTTCTATGGAGAGACTGCTCCATGAGTCTGACATCATCTCCCTGCACGCGCCCCTCAATGAAGCCACCCATTACCTGATCAACCGGGCAACCATAGCCCAGATGAAAGACGGGGTGTACCTCATCAATACCAGCCGCGGCGGCCTGATCAATACCGAAGACCTGGTGGAAGCCCTGAAAAGCGGCAAAGTGGGGGCAGCCGGCTTAGATGTGTATGAGAAAGAGAAGCCTCTGTTTTTCAAAGACCTCTCTGGCCAGCCCCTCCATGACGACCTTTTTGAGACGCTGAGGGCCTTGCCCAACGTGCTCATCACCGGCCACCAGGGTTTCCTTACCCAAACCGCCCTCCGCAACATTGCAGACACCACCCTGTACAACCTCAACCAGTGGGATCAAGGCGAAGCGTCTGTGAATGAACTGAACCACGTACCGCTTTAAGGAGCCGGATATGCAAAATGCGTTTTCGGGCTGTTTTACCAAAAACAGCGAAAACGCATTTTATATTGTAAGGACCTATGGGTTCTTACCGCCCAAAATCGTCCTGCACGCGTACAATGTCCTCTTCGTTTGAAGGGTTACCGGCATCTGTGTGTTGCCAGATTTCGGCGAGTACCCCCCAGTCCTGCAATCCCACCAACCGGTGCCGCTCTGACTGTTGCAGCGTGATCAGAGAACCTTCCTGGTGCTCCTGCAACACCCCCTCCTCATCTGTGGGGCTAACCACTACGCCCACAGTTCCTCTGATAACTTTCCAAACTTCTGCGCGGCGGTGGTGGTACTGCCAGGAAAGACGCTTGTTAGGGGCCACCACTAAAATTTTGGGGCTCAGTTTTCCAGAGATTTTGAGGTCTTCTACAGACATGCCGTCAAAGTAGGTGTTGGCGAACTCCTGCGCCTGGCTTTCGTCCATCACAAAAAAACCTCCCCAGGGGCGGGTTTGGTCCTGAGAGGCTATTTTGAAACCCTTCTGCGTAAGTTCCTGCTCTATTTCCTGAAACAAGGCTTGTTTTTCGTTTTCAGTTGCCATTCTCTTCCTTTTTAGTGAAGCCTTAAAAGTACTAGGGTTTTTCTAAATACCCACACCTTTTTCTTTCTGCCGCCCGCCCTGTTCAAAAAATGATAAATCAGTGCAAGTGGCCTCAGAGCAAAACAGGCCAGTGATTTCTGTTTTCAGGCTGTTTTTCTGAAAACAGGCCAAAAACAGGAGGCGGTCCTTTCGCCCATCACAGGCGCCTCAATGACTTCTGATCTCTCCCAGCAGAATCTGCAGGATTTTGTTCACCTGGTCTGTTGTGAAGTCTGTAAAGCAATCAATGGCCCTGATGGTCCGGTCCAGGCTCAGTCTGTACCCGTAATGAAAGGTGATGATTTGATTGGCCTCATTCAGGTAGAAATCAATCTGGACCAGGTTGGCCGAAGAGGCAAATTTCTCCAGCGTTCTGCAGGGAAGGGGGAACTCATTGGTGACATACCCGCCGGTCAGAACCATTACATCCTGCATGGCAGGCTCTAATTCGGCCACAGCCATATTGGGTTTTATAATTTTCATACGCACCAGATTAGTTTATAAAGGTACTTCTAATCTGGCTGAGGCGCAGTTAACAAATTGTTAAGGATGCCCGCCCCATTCCTCCTGCCCTCGTCAACTGTCAATTTGCCTTTGGCCAGGAGCGGTGGCCCCCCTGTGCTTTCTACGCAAAATGCCCGGCGGAACAAAATGGGGCGTTCTGCGGGGCCTTCTGGTGCCGTTAGTTTTCCGGCTTTCAAAGCTTTTTCTGTTTTGCCTGTTTTTGAGAAAACAGGCCCAAAACAGAAGGGGGGCTAATCAATAAGAAAGGGGGCGGGACTGAAGCAGAGCACAAACACCACCATGGCCAGGCAGCCCAGCCACACGCGGCCTTTGCTCAGGGGCTGCTCATTGGGGCAAGGCGGATGGAAAATTCCCATGAACCGGGCGAGCAGCAGCCCGAACACCAGCCAGCCGTTATACCCCTGCACCTGGGGCCAGAGCAGGCCGCAGGCCCCCTGGGCACACAACACCCCGGCCGCTACCAGAAAACCGCGCCTCGCCTCTGGGAACAGCGGCCGGAAGACCACCAGCAGGTACACCACATACCCCCCGTACAGCCACCCGTTCGCGGCCCAGTTGCCGTCAAGGGGCAGCAGCCCCAGACCGGCATAGAAGATGAAAAGGGTGAAGAGCAGCGGCGACAGGCGGTTGAACCGTTCATAGCCCAGCAGTCCGTAGAGAATGTGCCCCCCGTCTAACTGCCCAATTGGGAGCAGGTTCAGGGCGGTAAAGAACAAGGCAAGGAAGCCCGCAAACAAGACGGGGTAGTGCATGACCTCGTAGCGGTTGGGCAGCAGGGTGGGATCAGCCACGGTCTGCTCAAACAGCCAGAACAGCAGGTTCTTGCCCAGAGAAATGTCTTCGGCGCTGCGGTAGGCGTAGGCAGCGTAGTTTTCGCCCCACAACCGGTACTGCGGGTGAATCTCATACAGGTACTCTAACGGGGGTAAATGGGTGAACCCGTACCAGAGCAGCCCCACCGCCACCACAAAACCCGCCAGCGGCCCGGCAATGCCAATGTCAAAGAATTCCTTTCGGGAGAAGATACGCTCCCTGATCCTGATAAAGGCGCCCATGGTCCCAATCCCGAAGGTAAAGCCCAGCCACACCGGGATGTAGTACGGCAGCGTAACCCGTACCCGGTAGTACCGCGCCGTGACATAATGCCCAAACTCATGCACCGTGAGAAAGCCCAGAAATGCCAGGGAGAACACCAGCCCGCCCCCTATTTCCTCCCAGGAGATCAACGGGATCCAGGAGAAACCGTCAGGGCCGTAGGAGAAGGATTTGCCGTACCGCCACTCGGCCCCCGCCATGGTGGTGGTGACCAGCGTGAGCAGAAACAGCACACCGTGCAGGGCGGCCTTACGCATCCTGGGCGGGAAGTGCGTCTTTTAACGCCTGGTTGATGGTGAGCGGCGGTGCCAGGTGAAGGGTCTGCAACCCTACCATCTTTGCCCCCTCTATGTGCTGAATGCTGTCATCAATGAAGAGGGTTTCTTCTGCCTGGAGGCCATTCTCAGCCAGGATTTGCTCAAACACCTCTGCCCCGGGCTTGCGCCTGCGCACCAGGTGCGAATAATAGGGTTTGTCAAAGAGGCTGTCTAGGCTGGGCATGCCAAAGCAGTCTTGCACGGTTTGGTTGAACGCCTTCATGTGTATGGCGTTGGTGTTACTGAGCAGAAATAGCTTGTAATGTTTCTTAAGGGATCGCAGCAGTTCAATGCGCTCAGCCGGAATGTCCAGCAGCATGGTGTTCCAGGCCATATCAATCTGTTCGTCAGTGGCTTCAATGTCATATTCCCTCCGGAGGCCATCGCGGAACTCAGCGCAGGTGATATCTCCCCGCTCATAGAGGTCAAACAGCTCAGACTGAGCCTTCTGGCTGAAATCTACCTGGTCTGCGGTTTTGCTGTAAGCTTTAAGGGCATCTGTGCTCAGGGCATAGTCAATGTTGATAATCACGCCGCCCAGGTCAAAGATGATATTCTTGATGGAAGAAAAATTCACAGTTTAAAAGGTTTTGTTTTGTGTTTTGCGGTACAAATTTGTAAAATTGCACCACCAAATCAAAGAACGGTTTGGACGGGCCTATAGCTCATTCGGTTAGAGCAACTGACTCATAATCAGTAGGTGCTTGGTTCGATTCCAAGTGGGCCCACTTCAGCATCAAGGACTTACGTAAAACGTAAGTCCTTTTTTATTCTCTTATATAAATGTATGTTTAACAAGAGAACCGCCTTTACCCGTTGTCATTTCCCCCGCCTGATCAACGGTTTGTCTACAGTGAACATGTGAAAAGTGAGCCTTTTCTGCTGCTATTGGCTGGAAGAAAAGGTTGAAATCACCCAGTAATTGTTTAATGGCGCTGCTGCTGAATTGAAAATCTGCTTAGAGCATTAGTACATTTTGATCTACCGGCGAAAAGTGCCAGAGAAAGGTTCTCCGGAAGCAGTTTTGGAACCGCGTAACAGTGCTACAGAACCAAAAACTGGGAACGAAGGTTCTTTCTTGGCGTTTTCAAGACTAAAAAGATATTTTAAACTTGCCCCTACGCAGTACGCTTACTTTATCGCTTACCAGTTTTAAAAGTTATACAGGCTCAAAAAGCTTAGCGTGCATTTTTCATTTGCGCTGCAAAACAGAATGCTAGGCAGGCTCTATGAAAACTCCAGACGTATGCAGTCGCCAGACAGAGAAACAATTCAAACGGGGAATGACTTCAAAATTGAATATGAGCCTCTGACTGATATTCTGTTTGTGCACTGCCCCCTTCCCAGACGCTCACGTTAGAAAATATCAACGAGGGTTTCCGGTTGGTAGTGAAAACCATCATTACCCGCAACATCTCCTACCTGCTGGTGAATCCCAGCCAGGCCACCACCCATGTAACCATAGAGCAGCACCAGGCTGTAAGTAACGTCTTTTTGCTCAACCTGTTCCCCACCAAACTTAAGAAGCTTGCCCGCATTGTCAGCACAGATGAAGCGCGCGAGGAGCGGGTACACGCCATAGTCAGAGATTCCCATTTGGCCTTTGAGTTCAGGAATTTCAAAGATGAAGCCGCGGCCGTGCAGTGGTTAAAAGGCACCCGTGCTTCATGAAGTCAAAATGCCTTCTTACGTTTGTCTTTTCCCCGTTACCACCCGCCCATGGAATTAAAGATTGTCTGCAGGAAGTTTGATGCGCTTACCCCTCATGAACTATATGAGAACCTTCGCCTCAGGAGTGATGTGTTTGTGGTTGAGCAGCAGTGTATTTTTCTGGATCTGGATAACAAAGACCAGCACTGCTACCATCTGCTCCTGTATGGGCAGGAGGAATTAGTGGCATCTTCCAGACTGGTACCGGCAGGCGTGAGCTACGCAGAGATGTCTATAGGCCGGGTTGTCACCAGTAAGATGGTGCGGGGCACGGGCGTGGGCCGGAAACTCATGCAAGCATCCATTGACCAGATGTATGCGCTCTTCGGCCAGGGGCCGATTAAAATTGGGGCGCAGCTGTACGCTAAAAAGTTCTATGAAAGCCTGGGCTTTGTGCAGACGGGTGAGGTGTATGATGAAGACGGCATTGACCACATTCACATGGTAAAACAGTAAACAGCGCCCAACTGTGCAGGACTACTGCTGTTCCCTTCTCCCGCTTTAACTCAGAAGGCCAGGCGGTTCAGCTCTTACCACAAATCCCGTTTCGGGGCTGTTTCTGGAAAACAGCAAAGGGAAAGCAGCAGGCAGAAGTTACTGTGCCTCGTTAAACGCCAGCATGCCGCCTTCTACATTACGCACATGTTTAAAGCCCTGTTGCTGCATAATGGCCTGGGCGGTGGCAGAACGTTTGCCTGACCGGCAGTGCACCAGTACTTCCTGCTCTTTGTAGTCATCCAGCTCAGACATGCGCTCCGGCAGCGAGCCAAGGGGAATAAGGATGCTCCCGGGAATGCTTTGCTCCTCATGTTCCCATGGTTCGCGCACATCAAGAATAACCGGGGTCTCGTGGTTGGCCAGGCGCTGCTTCAGTTCTGCGGCAGTGATATCAGAAGTGATCATCTTTGTAGAATTAGTTTAGAGGTTCTTACTTGGGTTCCGTTGATTGCCTTGACAAGGTACAAACCAGCAGGCAGATGTACCAAAGAAAGTTGCTGCCCCGCCCGTACCTGCTGCCAGACCTGCACGAGCTGCCCGGTTAAGGAATATACCTCCAGCCGCTCAGCCTTCTGCCCCACCTTGAGCCAGTCACTGGCAGGGTTAGGGAAAAGGAAAGGCGCCGCACTGGCAATTTCTTCTGCGGCAGAGGTTATGGTACCGGCCATGACCGGCCTGATCATCAAGGCTCCCCCCAGGCCAGTCAGGGTTTCCCAGGAGGTGGTGGTGCCTCTGAGCAAAAGCATTTTCCCTTCTGCGTCTTCACTTAAATCAAACCCGATGTTGACGAAGGTGGCCCCCGCCGGTTGGCGGTAGCCCACGTAGAAGCGCCCCTGCACCGCTATGGGTTGCGTGAGCTCTATATCTAACCAGTTGTTGAACTGGTCTGCCGGGGGAACTGAAAACGGCTGCTCTACCAAAGGCTGGTCTGCTGGTCTCCCGTTTTGGTCTCCCCAGATACGCAGGTAAAGGGTTGTGCCGGGAGTATTGGCACCGGTAAAGAAAAGCCGCACCCGTTTCACCCGGTCGGGTTTAGTCAGGTCAAACTGATAGGCTACATTCACTGCGCTGGAAGAGGGGAAGCTTAACGTCCCTTCGGCCGAGCCGTCATCATAGGCAAAATAATCATGCAGATCAGTTTGCCGGGTGAGCGTGTCATTGTAAAGCGTGTGCAGGAGCGGCTCTTTGGTGTTGAGGAAGAGCGTGGTCTGAACAGAAAACGGGGTGCTCTGGGTGCCTAAAAAAGCGGCAGAAGGTGCGCCGGCAATGGTTTGTTGTGCGTTCCCGGCTACGGGGGCGCTACCGCGAAGGAAGGTGTCTACAGCCCCTGTGGTCAGATTCCGGGCAAAGGCCCGCCAGCTGATGGCCGCCGGCACACCGCTGTAATTCACAAACTGGGCCCCCACCTGCTGCCGTAGCTCACCGCCCGCGTTGTCTGAGAAATGCCAGACGGGCATGGCAGTGTAGCGGTTGAGCAAAGACGGCAGCTGGGAGGTGAAGGCTACATCTGCCACCTGCAGCTGGCCTTTTCTGCGGTTCTTGTCCAGAAACACATAATCTACGTGCCATACATCCCGCAAACCGTTCTGGCCGCCGCCGCTCACCCACCTGAATTGAAAGCCGTCATACAGATACCGTCCTTCTTTCAGCGCCAGCATCACCGGCGCAAAATCAGTGCTTCGGCCAGTGCCGCGCTGCTCCCACACCTGCTGCCAGATCCCGTTTTCCTCTTTGAACTCCAGCCGAAGGTAAAAGTTAGGTGCGCCAGAATAATTGGGGGCATCTAAAAGCCCGCCCGCCTGCCAGTAAAAGCTGAGGTAGACAGAATCCTGGGGCAGAAAACGGCCCAACTGCAACGGCTTACTGGTGAGCGTGTCATTAGGCCCCACTGACGACAACCCGCCCCGGGCGACGCCATTGGCATCAAAGCCGTCAAAGGTGGCGGCAAAGACAGAAGGCGGTTTTTTGGCGTACCGGTCACTCACGTAAGCGCCCCCGCGGCCCAGCCACCGGGCCGGGTCAGGGCTGCCTTCCCCCTTCGCAAAGTCATCAAAAAAAGGAAGCCCCAGCGTATCACCGTCCGCGAGGGGAAGGGGATCTGCCGTGGGCTTCCTTTTGTGTGGCAACTGCCGGGCCCGGGAAGGGTCCTGGGTGAGAGGGGAAAAAACCTGGGCCTGGGCTGACCATCCCCAGCAAAGTGCTATAATAAAGAGTGTCAGCCGTTGGCGCATGAGGTTTGGTTTATTGTACTGGTGCTACCGGTTGCGGACCGGCCACCCAAAGGTCAATGAGTTCTCCCGCCCTGATCATGGCGCCTTCACCCGCCACCGGTCGTTGCTTTAATACGGTTCCATCGGCTTCGCCGTTGGGGGCACCCATGTAAATCACGGCCCCAATTTTAAGGCCCTGACCGGTCACCACCATGGTAGCCTCATCTATGGGCATTCCTACTAACGAAGGAACCTCCAGCTGCGTATTCCCCAGCCCGTCTCCCACCTCTAAATCTACACGTGACCCTTTAGCCACAGGATCTCCCGGCTGTATCTCCCGGCCGTTCACGTACTGCCGCAGCACTGAGTTCTGGGCCAGGTCTGGCACATATTTGATTTCGCCAAGATTCAGGTCATAGCTCTTCAGAATCATCTCAGCGTTCTGCACCGAGCCGCCAATGAGCTTAGGCATCTTGATCAGCGGCGGGTTTTTCATGTTGATGCTCACGTAGATCTTGCGGCCCTGCTTCACCTTCTCCCCCGGCTTGGGATCCTGGGTGATGACCGTGAAGGGCGCCATGCCCTGCTGGTAGGTAGAGTCATTCACGTAGAAGTTCAGGTCTTTGTCGCCCAGGAAGTCTTCCAGTTCTTCTACGCTCATGCCGGTGATCTTGGGTACCGTGATGGTCTCGCCGTGGTTAGTGGTGCTGGGCAGGTACACAAAAAAGAACAGGAACATCAGGAGCAGCACAATGGCCAGCATGATGGCCAGGTGCTTAAACAAATCACCCGCGGTTTGGGCTTTCAGGAGCTTACTCATCTACGTATTATGAAATAACTTTTTTAGTGCGTTCCATACCGAATTGCAGAATGCGGTCTATGAAATCATAAGGTTTGTAGCCGTTGATGGCGGTCTGGTGGAAGATACAGGTGGCCGGGGTCATGCCGGGCAGCGAGTTCACCTCAATGATGATGGTCTCCACTTTGCCGTCTTCAAACACGCGCACAAAAGCGTCAATGCGGGCATAGCCTTCTATCCGGAGAATTTCTGCCACCCGTTTCAAATCCTGCTTCACGTGGTCTGAGATGCGCTGGCGCTCCTCAGGGTCCCGGGCGTAGCGGGCCGGGGTGATGTTCTGCCCCTCCCCTGCCAGGAACTTCTCCTCCAGGCTCAGCACCTCCCCTTCGGCCAACGCCTCAGAGGCCTCAAATATTTCATAGTGGGTTTTACCGTCTGGCCCGTAGCTGGTGAGCAAACCGCCCGTAATCTCCAGAAAATGCCTGGCGCCTTCTTTGGAGATAAGGTTCTCAATGAGGAAATACCCCTTCAACGGTACTTCTTCCTTGAAGCTTAGTTTGAGCACCCGCGCCGGCGTCTCTGGTATCTCCACTGAATTTCTGAAGATCAGCTCTGCAAACGCCTCCAGTTCCTCCCGGGTCTTGATCTTCTTCACCGCAGAGGAGCAGCCGTCATCTGCCGGTTTGGCAATGAACGGGTACTTGAAATTCGCCTCTATGCGCCGGAAGAAAGCGTTACGGTCTTCTTGCCAGTCTTTTTTGAACGCCAGCATGTGCTCAGCCACGTGCACCCCGTTTTCCCGCAGGATCTTATTGGTCTCAAACTTATTGATGGTGATCTGAGAGCTTTGTATACCGGAGCCGTTGTACGGGATATGGAATTTCTCCAGCTCTGTCTGCAGCACCCCGTCTTCACCGGGGCGGCCGTGCAAGGCAATGAACACGGCGTCTACCAGGCTCCTCAGCTGCTCATACGGCAGGCGTTGCGGCTTCTGCAGGGAATTGCCCGCATACAGCTTGGTGATGCCCTGGGCCTCTTCTTTGATCTGCGCCAGCACTGGGTGGGTGGGAATGCCCGCTTCAGAGGCCTCAATCTTCTCCTTGATGTCATCAGCGTTGTCCTTCAGCATGATGTTGATAGGAATCTGGTACAGCTGGTGCGTGTGGTCATCTCCGGTCAGGAAGATAGGGATGGGCTCATACTTGGTAGACGACGCCAGTTTCTCATAGATGTTGCGGCCGCTCTCTACTGAAATGTGACGCTCAGAGGAGTAACCGCCCATAATCACCCCTACCCGCAGTTTGTCATGGCGGTGGGCGCGCTCATCGGCCATGGCCGCATCTAGTTTTTTCAGGAGCGACATCAGGTGCGCGGTGTTCTTGCCAGATTTCACCCGCTCTGCCATAGAGGTTCTGATGATGTAGGTCAGGAACTGTGACGGGTTCAGGCCAATCTCAGCGGCCTGGTGGAAGAAGAACGAAGACGGCAGCATGCCGCTGGTGGTGTTGGGGTCGTTGAGGAAAATCTGGCCGGCCTCGGTGATAAAGCCATCCAGGCGGGCGTACACGTTAAAGCCCAGGCTGGTGTACAGGCGCTCACACTCCTGCCGTATCTGCTGGATCTGCTCAGTGGGCAAATCAATGGGTGTGATTTTGCGGCTAAGGCCAGGCAGGTATTTGGAGCGGTAGTCAAAGACCTCGCCGCCTTTTCTGATTTCGGTGGGCGGCAACGCTATGGGCTGCCCCTGCTGGTCCTGCACCACAATGCAGGAGAACTCACGGCCGTTGATAAAGGCCTCTATGAGCACCTGCGTCTCGCTCTCCACACTGGTGAGGGTGAGCGTTTCCGGGCCGTTTTCGCCAAAACTGGCCGAAAGTAGCGTGAGCAGTTCTTCAGGGGCATACACCAGTTCGCCCGTCTGGGTCTGTACCGGCAAGCCGATGCCCTCCCGGATATCAGTGAGCGTCTTGACAAAGTTCAGCTGCTGCGCGGGGCTCTTGCTGTTCCACTCGTCCCGCTGCAGGGTGATGGAGAACAGGCTGCGCGCCACCGCCTCCTCAAACAGCTGGAGGTCTTTTTCCTTGATGATGGACACGCCAATGGATGAGCCCTGGTGCGGCGCTTTCAACACCAGCGGCAACCCCAGGTCTGCCACTAACCCGTCTAGCAAGGCGGTGCGGTCCTGGGAGTGGTGCCACTCCTGCGAGCTCAGAATACGGTAGTCCGGTGTAGCAAACCCGTGCTGCTGGAGCAAGGCCTTCTGCGCTATCTTGTCAATGCCTATGGCCGAAGGCAAAATACCAGAACCGGAATACGGAATGCCGTACCATTCCAGCAAGCCCTGGATGCTGCCATCTTCGCCGTACGGGCCGTGCAGGGTCAAAAAGGCGAAGTCGAAGAGCTGCCGGAACTGGTGCGGGAAGATGCGCTGGCCCACTTTGGCGGCTATTTCCTCCAGCTCCTGCTCGCTCAGCTGCCCCAGCGACTCCAGGTACATCTGCAGCCCATGCTCTGTAGGCGGCACAACCTCTACCGGCGGGTAAAAATCCCGGATGGTGCCTTTGTAGATGTAGTGCCAGTCCAGCAGAATGAAGTTCCCCAGGCTGTCAGCGAACACCGGTACGGCCTCAAACAGGGATTTATCTAAATTATCGAAGACGGTTCGGCCACCGGCGAAAGAGATTTCGCGCTCCCGGGATGGCCCACCGAAGATGATTCCAATTTTCATTAGGGCAAAGATACTGGTTTTTGCTTGTTCAGCGCTAGTGGTTCAACGCGGTTCTTTCTACTAGCTTCTCACAAGCGAAAGTACCCGTTCAAAACCCGTTTTGGAGCTGTTTTCAGAAAAATAGCGCCAAAACGGGAATCAGCCGCCCCTGCCGTAGCCGTAATTTATCCGGATAACTTACGGCTACGGTCCCCTCCCCTGCATTTTCCTGCCCCCGCAGTCATAGGAATTGGAAGGGGAAAGTGCTTAAAATTAGTCTGAGGAGTAGTTTTTTCTTGAACTTGCAGAAGTTGCGCGTATTCTGTACCTTGATGCTGGATACCCGCCACAGACGCAACGAAGGCGGAAACGGTCAATCTTCGCCTATAGTGGTAATAAACGTAATAGGTACGGTTATACGGTAGTTGGGTGTAAGTTAAATTAATAAACCGCAGATGACTTTCAAGTATTTTGACCGACCAGACAAGTTCACGAGTTTAAAGGAGGAAGAAACAATCTGCGATTTCTGCAAACAGGAGAAAATATGTTTCAGCGGAGAATCCTTCAGAGGAAGCGCCGATTTTAACTCGATTTGCCCTGAATGCCTAAAAGCAGGAAAGCTGCTCGGCTCAGATTCCTACTCCTGCAATGGCGACATCAAAGAGTTAAAGCGACAAATTAAGGCACTCCAACCGTCTCTGTCAGACCAGGAAGTGGAACAGCTTGCACAAGAAAAAACAGAGGAGCTAGAGAGAACCACACCTCACCTTGTCACGTGGCAGGATTGGTTCTGGCCATGCGCGGACGGCGATTACTGCCAATTCATAGGATTTGGTTCAAAGCCCCTCTACAAGCAGTTAGCAAAAGAAAAAATGGAGAAAGACTTCTTTATGGATTCTATCTACTACGACTTACGAGATTCCGACTTGGATTACCTTTGGGAAGACGTTTTGCCAGAAAAGGAAATCAAAGATTATGAAGCCAGCAATGATTATGGCGCACTTTTTTACGTGTTCAAAAGCCTTGAATCAGATAAGGTTGTAACCATCTGGGACTGTAACTAAGATAAGAAAACCTACACCCAACATTGTGTAAACGTCAGCCTTCGGCCGACGGCCTTGGCCGTCGTTTACACGAGGCCGTTATGTGCAAGTCTAAAGATGAAACATTTCGGTCAGGGCTGCCAACCCTTGTCTTTAAAGCATAACACAAACTAAAAAGAATAAAGACGGCAGAATATTAAACTGAACAGATTACTTGAAAAGTTATTTTTTAATAATCAAAGCTTTATCAATTGGCTAAACAAATTGATAAAAAATTAACCTTTAAACTAAAGTTATTAAAAATGAAAAGAATTATAGTGCTTATAATTTTTGGTTTTATTACTATCAAAGGCTTTTCTCAAAACATTTCAAATGTTAAAGCAGAAGAAAGCCATTTATATGTTTACGATGGTAATGGGCGAAAAGTCAATGACTTCTACTGCACAGGAAGAATGTTTGGATTCTCCTCTCTTATTATTGGTTCGGTAGGAGACAAAAATCACGTTTATGTATATAATGCAGAAGGTAGAAAGTTGAGTGATTTTTATGTTACTGGAACACCAGTCAATGTTTCTGGTGACCAAATAATAAGCAAAAGTGGAAACCATGTGTTCGTGTATAATAAAGAAGGCAGGAAAATAAACGATTACTTCGAATAGAAAAAAATACCCTGTTGTTTTAAAACAAACGACAGGGTATTTGCTATAATAAAAAAAATAATTATATGAAACACCTATTCCTTTTTGTTACACAGTACTTAGGATATCAAAATTTTCAAGGCAAAGTAAGAGCTCAAAGCCAAAACTTAAATATTCAATATTTAAATGATGACCCAATTCATGTTGAAATTTCTAATGTAATTAATAATCAGCAAGGTTTAATTGGTAAAGTAGTACATATTGTTATAACATCTGAAAATCCTGTAAAAGGAAATCTTGAGGGATATATTACTGAAGAAGCTGAAATTATTCAATTTACACAGTAAATGGTTTAAAAAGACCTAGCACATAACAATGTATAAACGGCAGTGTCGGCCGATGGCCTCCACCGCCGTTTATACTAACCGTTAGCTGTTATTGTAAACATGGCTCCTGCATCAGCATTCAGTGAAAAGAAAAAAAGCAAGAGCAAGCGCTGAAGCCAAATTCTGGCAAGAAATCGCAGAAAAGAACTGCAAAAGTTTTAAATTACTCCAGCAAAAGAGAGCAGACGTACCGCGACTTTTACCGCAAAAAGTAGCAGAAGTAGCAAAAGTGGGAACGGACGCAAAATGCGTGCTCAGCAATGCGTGCAAGCCGACGGCTAAAAATGCGTTTTCGGCCTGATTTCCGGAAAACAGGCCAAAAAGGGACGGATAAAGAATTTGTCTTATGCTCCGGTTTTGCGATTTCGGGCTACTTTTCTGGAAGTTGGCCAAAAACAAAAAAGCAAAAAGTAGCAGTCAGCGCAAGAAACAACACACAGCTAACAAGAGCTAAACGGCATCTCGGCCGACGGCCATCGCCGCCGCTTAGCCTAACCGTTGTGCGTAAGTGAAAGAACTTTTTACCAGCTGGAACGGCAGAAAAAATTATCAGCAAGAGTAGCAGAAGCAAAAGAAAATCAGCAGGTTTTTAGATTAGCTTAGCAAAAGAAATGGAGAGCTGCCCGACTTCGACCGACTGATGTTTCAGAAGAGGAATTTGACGTTGCGTTTGAGCAAAAAGAATTGACGTAGAATGCTTGCAGAACCGACCGATGCAGAAGCGTTTCCGGCCTGTTTTCCGGAAATCAAGCCAAAAACGGACGTGCCTGACTCTTCGTTTTCCTGTTTTCGGCCTCCTTTTCTGAAATCAGGTCAAAAACAGAAATAAAAAACGCGCGGGGAAACTTAGAAGAACACCTCCGCACAACAACGCATAAACGTCACCTTGGCCGACGGCCTGCGGCGGCGTTTATACCAGTACGTTACCCGCAATTGAAAACATAGCTTGTAGCTGGCCACTCTGTGATTCGCAAAAAGTCAAAAGCAAAATTTGAACATGAATTCTGGGGCCAAATTATTAATTTAACTCAGTAAAAGAATTAAATTACCTCAACAAAAGAAAGCAGACGTACCCCGCCTTTATCGGCTTGCGATGCAGAAGAGGAATTGACGCAAAATGCGTTCATTATTAAGTGCAGCTCATTCCGGCCGATGGCCAGCGTTTTGGAGCCGTTTTTTTGTAAATCAAGCCAAAAACAAGCAACAACGACTTTGACCGGCAAAAGCAGCAAAAGAGAACTCGCCAAAAATATGAGCGGCTCACACCGGCCGATGGCCAGCGTATAGGAGGCGACTTTGTTTAACCAGGGCAATAACAGAGTAAGGGTAAAGTGGCAAGAATGCCAGAAGTAAGAAAACAACAGCGGGTAACAACAGCTAAACGTCAGCTGGGTTTCCCCCGGCCGACGTTCCATCGCTGCCTGCAACCGCCGTCTCGGTCGACGTGAATCTCCGATTCAGTCTCCCAGCCGTCGTTTAGCCCAGCCGTTGGCGGTAATTGTAAAATTTTAAATTAATAAAAATGGAAAAGAAGCTCATTTTAGATTCACTAGAAAAACTAAGTCAAGAAATTGAAAGTAAATTTAACACAGTTGTCCTTCGCAGAATGTATGCTCATAAATCAAGCGGCATATTCAGAACCATCTACCCTATAGATAACAAAAGTTTGTCAGGCAAGGAAAATAACGTTTTTGGGCCTTCTTTCCCTAGGCTCAAATCCTTCAACGATAATAATGCTAATTATGTATGTTTAGTCCTTATTCCAGTTAATGAACATGGAATAGTAATAAAATCTAATCTTAGTACATCAACAGATACTTTCAAAACAGTGACTGATTTTTGTGCTAATGATTTAGGTTTGCAGGTATATGATGGCGGACAAATTAAAATGAGTTATATAGTCCCAGAAGGGATGGAAACTGAAAACATATATTCATCAAAGGACTACCCGATAACACCTGAAATATATTCTAAACTTGGAAGTGTTTCTTATAGGAGAATTTTGTATTATTTATAATCCAACAACGACTAATCTTTCTAACAAAATGGGAATATTTGATTTTTTAAAAGGAAGTGAAGGAACTACGATTTCTAAAAGTTATTTAATCAATGGAATAAATATAGAAATTACGATTGAGAAAGCTACATCACCCTCTGGATATGTAAAAAGCAGTATTTTTAGGGAAACAATCTCAAATGGAATACAGACAATAAAATCAACTCAATCAACTACAAAAAGCAATTTTTTTAGTGAAGTTAGTATTCTTTTAAAAAGGATGGATGGAAAACCTTGGGGAGCACAAAGTGCTGTTGATTCTTTATTGTATTTTTGCGGAGATGAAATTAGAAAATACGGAAAATTAATAGATGTTGATATTGAAGGATATGTTGATTCTATTATGCATGTAACAGTAGCAATTAACAAAAGCCGAGGAAAGAATCCATTGAGTGAAGAAGAAGGTATAAGTCTTAGAAATCAGTATAAGGATATAATATATAAAACATTTTATGACCATATTTATGTTAATAAGCGCATCGATACACCAACGCCTAAACTTGTTAAATTAAGTGAAGCATAGTTAGAAAAACAACTCCCGCCAACATTGTGTAAAAGTCATGCTACGGCCGACGGCCTAGCACGTCTTTTACACGAGTCCGTTAGGCGTAAGTTAAAATATTAAGAAACGGCATTCCAGACAGGTAGAATTTTGAAAAATCAAAAACCGATACATGACGTTTTATCTGTTAATTCCATTGGTTGTTCTCTTGAGCTTTAAGAATCCGACTAAAGTAGAGTTAGTTGGGAAATGGGCTTATGAAGGAGCAGTAAATAAAAACAACAAAACGGATTGCTGTACAGAATGCCCCGACTTAATAGAGTTCCGCAGCAATAACTCCTACATCGTAATGAACGACTGTTATGGAGCCGACCCAATGAAGCCGATAGTAGAGACTGGAAAATGGGAAGTTGCGGAATCTTCTAAAAAGGTAATTCTAAAAGAAAGAAAATTCACGACAAACCATTACCTCTACTCACCGAAGAAGCAAATTGAACTGGCAATTATATCATTTGATGGGAAAAAGCTAAAAGTGAGATACGCTCAAGGAAAAATAGAGCAGTACACCAGAGAAAAATAACCTACGCCTAACATTGCATAAACGGCATCCCGGCCGACGGCCTTCGCCGCCGTTTATACTAGGCCGTTAGTTCATATTTTAGATATCTACCGCTTCGCTAAACTCTGCAGAAGAAACAGCAGAAGTTCTAAAAAAGAAACATGCAAAGTTGCAGGCGCCACATAAAAACACCGGCAAAAGGATTTAGATTAGCTTATTAAAAGCCAGAGGACGCACCTCGACTTTTACCGGCAAAAGTTGCAGAAGAGGAATAGACGTTGCGTTTGAGCAAGAATTGACCGGCAATGCGTGCGCCCGACTTCGGGAATGCGTTTCTGGCCTCGT
>NZ_LRMM01000049.1 GCF_001647275.1 Rufibacter ruber
CTGCCTGATACGGCTCAGGGCGGCTTGTTTGGCTTTCGCAAATTCGGCCTCATCCCAGCGCGGCTCCAGCAGAATCTCCTCTACCAGTTTCATAACCTGAGTTCTTGCCAGACCTCACAGGATTTGAAAACCTGTGAGGTCTTTTAGTTGTAGTTGCTTCTGGCCCAGACACTCCAGACGCTACGAGGTCTTTTGAAAAGGCCGTTTGCTCATGGTTGATTGCTGAAAAGAAGTGCGGTCGCGAGTTTTCAACTCGTGCCTTGAAGTGGCGCAAGTCTCCAGACCCGCCGGGAATCAGGGCCGGGATTAACTTTTTTTTAGTTCAGCAGCGAGAGCAGGAAAAATGCCCTAAATCTGTGGTTTCGCGGCGTTCCCGCGAAGGTAGGCTGGAGACTACCCGGCACATGGAGGCACGAGTCTGGAGTCTCGCGCCAGTACTTTGAACAATCAGCCATACGCAATCAGCTATTTCAAAAAGACCTCGTAGCGACCGGAGTGTCTGCGCCAGCAGCTGTTGCAGCCCTATAAAACCCACCGCCTCAACCCGTGCAAAAGTTTCTATTCTGTTTTGGGGCTGTTTTCAGAAAAACAGCAAAACAGAAGTTCCTCCTCCGGCAATTCCGCCAGAAAAAACCTCGACAGACGCTACACCTTACGGGCATCTTTCTTAAACTTGGGCACAATAGAACCAACACAGCCTAACAAGCGTTTGCTTTTTAACAGCAAGACCTGTAATTTCAGACCATCAAACTAGAAAACACTACTTATATGCAAGTAAAAGAAGTATATGTCATTTCTGCGGTGCGTACCCCCATCGGGAGCTTTGGCGGCGCATTGGCCAGTTTTTCTGCCACGCAACTGGGCGCCATTGCCATTAAAGGCGCGCTGGAGAAAGCCGGCGTTGACAAAAGCCAGGTGCAGGAAGTGATCATGGGCAACGTGCTGTCGGCCAACCTGGGCCAGGCCCCGGCGCGGCAGGCGGCTATTTTTGCCGGACTGGGCTACGAGGTAGAGTGCACCACGGTGAACAAAGTGTGTGCCTCTGGCTCCAAGGCCATCATGTTCGCGGCGCAGGCCATTATGCTGGGTCACAAAGACGTGATTGTGGCGGGCGGCATGGAAAGCATGAGCAACGTGCCGTATTACCTGGACAAAGCCCGCTTCGGGGCGAAAATGGGGCACGGCCAGATGATTGACGGCCTCATCAGAGACGGCCTCTGGGACGTGTACGGCGACTACCACATGGGCAACGCCGCCGAGAATACCGCCAAAGAGCTAGGTATTACCCGCGAAATGCAGGACGAGTACGCCATCAGCTCATACCGCAAGGCGGCCGAAGCAGCCAAAGGCGGTTTCCTGAAAGACGAGATTGTGCCGGTTGAGATTCCGCAGCGGGGAAAAGACCCTATCTTAGTGACTGAAGACGAAGAGTACAGCAAAGTGAACTTCGAGAAAATCCCGGGCCTGCGTCCGGTGTTTGACAAGGAAGGCACCGTGACCGCAGCCAACGCCTCTACCCTGAATGACGGCGCGGCGGCTATTTTGCTCATGAGCAAGGAGAAAGCCGAGGAACTGGGCGTGAAACCCATCGCCAAAATCAGAGGCTTCGCCGATGCCGAGCAAGAGCCGAAGTGGTTCACCACCACCCCCGCCCTGGCCATTCCCAAAGCGTTGAAAGTAGCCGGCGTAGAGGCGTCTGAAGTAGACTTCTATGAAATCAATGAGGCGTTCTCGGTGGTTTCGCTGGCCAACAACCAGAAACTAGGCCTGGAAGGCGGCAACGTGAACGTGTACGGCGGCGCGGTTTCTCTGGGTCACCCGCTGGGAGCCTCAGGCGCTAGAATTGTCACCACCCTCTTGAACGTGCTGGAGAAAAAAGGCGGCAAGATTGGCGTGACCGGCATCTGCAACGGCGGCGGCGGTGCCTCGGCCATTGTGCTGGAGAAACTGTAGCAGCCTGCAGAACTATACTAATCCTGAAAAGCCTTACGTTTTATGTAAGGCTTTTTTTATGGAATCTATGGAAACCTCTCTCCCTCGCCTCCGGTGAAGGTGGGCTGTCTTCGGCCTCTGGCCGAGTTCTCGCCTATTTTGCTAACTTAATCATGGGCGGCATGCAACTGATAATACAATCTATGGAGTTGAGCGAGGGTTTCTGGAGTTGAGCGAGGGTTTTGTGTTTTAGCGCAATCCGTCCGCGCGGCGGAAAGTATTTTTCGCGTCGCTGTTTTTCCAAAAACAGCCCGAAAACGCGAAAAGGCCCTTCCTGAAATCAGAGCGGCCATGGTTGCTACAAATCCAGGCGGCACTCTCCCCAACCAGCCGGACGTGGGAGCTTTCGGCTGGCGCGTACCCACAAGCTTCAAAGGCGAGGGTAAAACGCGTGGGCTTAACGAAACAAATTTGGGGAACAGTTAAAGCACTTACCAGAAATTATGTCTGTTTTGGAGCTGTTTTTGCAAAAAGAGGCCTAAAACAGAATACATAAGCGACCATGGGCCAGCGGGAAACGGCGCGGCCCTGGTTTTGAAAAGATGAAATCCCGTTATTGCTTTGCAGACATGAAGAAACTTCTCTTTCTAGGTATTGGTATGATGCTGGGCATCGGGCTTGCCCGCCCCGCGCAGGCGCAGACGCGGGTGGTCACCTACTATGACTCGCTGCAATCTGCCATCAAAGAGGAGTACTACATCAAGACCAAGCCAGACACCGTGCTGCACGGCTACTACCGCAAGTACTACACCACCGGCGAGCTCCTGGCATTGGTCAAAGTGGTAGACGGCAAGCGCGACAGCCTGTACACCGAATTCTCCCAGGACGGGAAACCCTCGCTCATCATTCCGTACAAAGACGGCAAGCGCAACGGCACCTTTGTGAGCACCTACCCCAGCGGCAGCAAACTGCAGGAGGGCCAGTACGTGAATGACGTGCAGAGCGGCCTGTTCAAAAACTACTATGAAAGCGGCCAGCTCAAGCAGGAGGCCATCATGAAAGACGGGTTCCCTGAGGGGGTGGTGAAAGAATATTACCCTTCCGGAAAACTTAAGTCAGAAATCACCTACCAGAACAAGCAGCAGAGCGGCCTGGCCCTCACCTACCACCCCAACGGCGTGAAAGAAACGGAGGCCACCTACAAAAACGGCATGCTGATTGGCGACGTGAAAACCTATTATGACAACGGCCAGCTGGAAACCGAAACCTTCAGCGCCGCCCCCACCAAGCCCGCCCGCTTCAAAAGCTACTACCGCTCCGGCAAACTCATGACCGAGGGCAGCGTACTGGCGGGCAAGCCCGAAGGCCCTTCCACCTCGTACTATGAGAACGGCCAGAAACGCAGCGCCCTCACGTTCAGCAAAGGCGTTAAAACAGGCCTGGCCCAGTACTGGGACGAGAACGGAAAGCTCAAAGAGGAAATCAAGTACAGCAACGGCGAACGTGACCGTAAAATCACCCGCTACTACCCTTCCGGCGCCGTGGCCGCGCAGCAGGAATTCAAAGACAACAAACCCTTCGGGACGTGGCAGGAATTCTACGAGAACAAGCAGCTCAAGCTCTCTGAGCCCTACAAGAACGGCCGCATCACCGGCGAGCGCCTCACCTACCATGACAACGGCCAGGTAGCCACCCGCGCCACCTACCTCAACAACAAAATCCTGAACTCAGAAATCACTTACTACCCCAGCGGCAAAGTCAAGTCAGAAGCCCTGTACAAAGACGGCCTAAAATTCGGGACGTTCAAGCAGCTCTACGAGAACGGCAAAACCGAAAAAGCCGGCGCCTACCGCAACAACCGCGAGACCGGCTCCTGGAAATTCTTCGACGAGAGCGGCAAGCTCCTCAAAACCGTGGAGTACCGCAACGGCCAGGTGCAGTCTGAGAAGAAGCACTAGAATTGCTGATTGTTAATTGCTGATTGATTTTCTGTTTTCGCTATTTTGGCCAAAACAGGCCGAAAACGCCGTAGCGGCGTTACCCTGTAACGCCGTGTCTCCATGCAACAAAACCGCCCCTTCCTGAACAGACCATCTTCAAAGCTTAAAATTATCTACTCAACGGCGCTTGGTAGGTATTGAAGCGTACGCTGTATTGTGGCACCACGTCGTTACAGGGTAACGCCGCTACAATTCTGGTTTTCGGCCTGATTTTCAGAAAACAAGCCAAAAACAGAATTTCCGCCCTGCGGATTCCTGCCCTAAAATTTCCCGCATTGCGTTTTCTGCCGTACTTTAGCCGTCTAAACCAGACATGAACTGACTATGACGGACGCTACGCACACCGCCCCAATCCGCACCGATTGGTCTATGGAGGAAATCCGCGCCATCTACTATAAACCCGTGTTGGAACTCATTGTAGAAGCCAGCCAGGTGCACAAGCAGTACCAGGCCACCGGCGAGGTACAGGTGTGCACGCTCCTGAGCGTGAAAACCGGCGGCTGCCCCGAAGACTGCGCCTATTGTCCGCAGGCCGCGCGCTACCACACAGATGTGCCGGTGCACAAGCTGTTGAGCAATGAAACCGTTCTAAAAGCCGCCCGGGAAGCCAAGGAAGGCGGTTCCACCCGCTTCTGCATGGGCGCCGCCTGGCGCGAAGTGCGGGACAACCGCGACTTTGACCGCGTGCTGGAAATGGTGGAAGGCGTGAACGAACTGGGGCTGGAGGTGTGCTGCACCCTGGGCATGGTGAACGAATACCAGGCCGAGCGCCTGAAACAGGCCGGCCTCTACGCCTACAATCACAACCTGGACACGTCTGAGGAAAACTACAGCAACATCATCACCACCCGCACCTACGGCGACCGCCTCAACACCATTGACAACGTGCGCAAAGCCGGTATCTCAGTCTGCAGCGGCGGTATCATTGGCTTAGGCGAGACGGACGATGACCGTATTGCCATGCTCCACGTGCTGGCCAACCTGGCCGAGCATCCAGAATCTGTGCCGGTAAATGCGCTGGTGCCCGTTGAAGGCACGCCGCTGGCCGAGCAGCCGCGCGTGAGCGTCTGGGAAATGGTGCGCATGATTGCCACCGCCCGTATTCTTATGCCCAAAACCATGGTGCGTTTATCCGCGGGGCGGCAGGAAATGCCGGTGAGCGAGCAGGCGCTGTGCTTTTTGTCCGGGGCCAACTCCATCTTCTCCGGTGACAAACTGTTGACCACGCCCAATCCTGGCTTCGCCGATGACAAAGCCATGTTTGAGCTGCTGGGCCTCACCCCGCGCAAGTCCTTCAAAACCGAGACCGCCTGCGGTGGCACCATGCCCGCGCCCGCAGAAGCTATTCCCGCTGAACTAGCCGCTGAATAATTACTACCATGAAGGTGCCGGAACGTCTGTTGCAGCAACTGGAAATCCGTGCCCAGCGCGGAATCCTTCGGCAGCTGACGTGCCCGCCCGCGGGCTTAGTGGATTTCAGCTCCAATGATTATCTGGGTTTGGCGCAGTCAACGCAACTGGCACAACTAATTACGGAAGAACTGGACGGCATTCCCGCCCACGGCGCCACCGGCTCAAGGTTGTTGAGCGGCAATTCGGCGTACGCTGAGGAACTGGAAACCGAGATTGCCGCTTTTCACCGCGCCGAGGCGGCCTTGCTCTACACCTCCGGCTACGCGGCCAACTGCGGTTTTTTCTCTTCGGTGCCGCAGCGCGGCGATACCATCTTCTATGACGAGGCCAGCCACGCCTCCATGAAAGACGGCATCAAGTTGAGCTTCGCGCAGAGTTTCCCGTTCCGCCACAATGACCTGGAGGACCTGAAGAAGAAACTCGCCCGCGCCCAAGGCGATGTCTACGTGGCTGTGGAGTCATTGTATTCTATGGACGGGGATTTCGCGCCATTAACTGAGTTGGCTGAGCTGTGTCAGGAGCACGGGCTGTACCTGGTGGTAGACGAGGCGCACAGCAACGGCCTGTATGGACCAAACGGCGAAGGTCTGATGTCGGCGCTGGGGCTGGAGGATAAAGTGTTTGCGCGGGTCATGACCTTCGGGAAAGCCGTGGGCTGCCACGGGGCCGCTGTGGTGGGTGCCAAAGAGCTCAGGCAGTTTCTGCTCAACTTCAGCCGTCCGTTTGTCTATACTACTGCGCTGCCGTTGGCTTCTTTATCAGCGATAAAACACGCGTACCGCTTATTTCCCCAGCTTTCCGCTGCGCGGAAACAGGTGCAAGACTTAGCCAATTATTACCAATCGCTCACGCGAAACGAGAAACCTGTTTTCGGCCTGTTTTCTGGAAAAGAGGCCGAAAACGCAAGTCCCATCCAGGCCTGGCAACTGCCGGACCCGGTGGCACTTCGGGCGTTAGCCCAACGAATACAACAAGCGGGCTTTGACGTGCGCCCGGTGTTCAGCCCTACCGTTCCGGCCGGAAAAGAACGGCTCCGGTTGGTGCTGCACGCCTTCAACACCCAAGCCCAAGTACAAGAACTATGGAACCTGCTTACCCTTTAGACCCTAAACGCTACTTCGTGACCGGCATTGGCACCGACGTGGGCAAAACCGTGGCCGCCGCCATCCTGACCCAAGCCCTGCAAGCCGACTATTGGAAACCTATTCAGGCCGGTAACCTGGAAGACTCAGACACGCACGCGGTGCAGCGTTTGGTCACCAACCCCGTTTCTACCTTTCACCCGGAGGCCTACAAGCTCCAGATGCCCGCTTCGCCCCACACGGCCGCCGCCGCCGAAGGCATCAGGATTTCCTTAGATGAGATTCAAGCCCCTGCCACCAAAAACCATTTGGTGGTAGAAGGCGCGGGTGGCTTGATGGTGCCGCTGAACAACAATGATTTGGTCATTGACCTGATTCAACAGCTGGGCCTGGAGGTGATTCTGGTGTCCAGAAATTACCTGGGCAGCATCAACCACACGCTGTCGGCGGTAGAGGTCTTGAAGTACCGCAAGATTCCGGTGGCGGGCATCATCTTCAACGGCGTGCCCAATGCCTCTACCGAGGATTTTATCCTGTACTACACTAAACTGCTGCGGCTGCCCACCATTTTCTGGGAAGACGAGTTCACCCCAGACGTGATCACCGGCTACGCCCAGACTTTCAGGGAACATTTTTTACCGTCTGCCCATGAACTTAGCCCAGCGCGATAAAGCCATCATCTGGCACCCGTACACCCAGATGCAGACCGCCCCGCTGCCCATTGGCATCACCCGCGGCGAAGGCGCATTACTCTTTTCTGAAGACGGGAAAACCTATCTGGACGCCGTTTCTTCCTGGTGGGTGAACATTCACGGGCACGCGCACCCGCACATTGCCCAGCGCGTTTCCCAACAGCTGCAGACCCTGGAGCACGTGATATTTGCAGGCTTCACCCATGAACCGGCGGTTGAGTTAGCCGAGCGGCTGCTGAAACTTTTGCCTACCAACCAAGCCCGCGTTTTTTATACCGATAATGGTTCTACGGCTGTGGAAGTGGCCCTGAAAATGGTGCTGCAATACTGGTTCAACCAAGGGGTGGAGAAAACCAAAATCATAGCCTTTGAAGGCAGCTACCACGGCGACACCTTCGGGGCGATGAGCGTGAGTGAGCGCTCTGTGTTTACGCGTCCGTTCCAGCAGTATCTGTTTGACGTGGAATTTCTGCCCGTGCCGGTGCCCGGAAAGGAGGAGCAAACCATTGAACGATTGCAGGAGTTGCTGCAGCACGGTGACATCGCTGCCTTCATCTTTGAGCCGCTGGTCTTGGGTACAGCCGGTATGGTGATGTATTCGCCGGAGGTGCTGGATGAATTGCTTCGGCTCTGCCGAAAACAGAAGGTGATGACCATTGCCGATGAGGTGATGACAGGCTTTGGGCGCACGGGCAAACGGTTCGCGATGGATTACCTCACGGAGCAACCTGATGTGATGTGTTTCTCCAAAGGTATCACCGGCGGCACCATGGCCTTGGGCGTGACCACCTGTACCCAGGTAATTTACAACGCTTTTCTGAGCCAGGACAAAACCAAAGCCCTTTTCCACGGCCATTCTTACACCGCCAATCCGGTGGCCTGCGCCGCTTCTCTGGCCAGCCTTGATTTGGTGGAGGCCCCGGAGTTTCTGCAGAATCTAGAGCGAATCACAGCCTCGCATGCGGCGTTCGCCCAGGAGTTGGCAGGGAAAGAAGGCATTAAAGAGGTTCGGCAAACGGGCACCATTCTGGCCGTGGAGTTTGAGGTGGGCGAGACGTCTTACTTTCACAACCTGCGGGACGTGCTGTACAACTTCTCTCTGGAAAACGGAGTGCTGCTGCGGCCGCTGGGGAACATTGTCTATGCGCTTCCGTCGTACTGCATCACGCCAGAGCAGTTGGCGCAGGTATATCAAACCATGGAAGGCATGCGGCAGCTGATTGTTGACGGTGCGTTTTAGGGCTGTTTATGGAAAAACAGGTCAAAAACAGGAAAATACTCACCAATGCGAGTGCCTGCTGGCACCAATTCTGCAGAAAGGCTACGTCTAGGCACATATGCAAGCACTTACCCCTAAGAGCATGTTTAAATTTGTCTTTTGCAAAATGGTATCAAAAGAACCTGACTTTGCCATTTTCCCGCACCGTAGCGCTGCTACGTTGTTCAAAAATCACTTCGCCAGAACCTTTCGCTCCCCATTTTTCGCTTGCAAAACCAAAATGTAAACAGGTTCTAAAGTATTGAGGTCTCACAGATTTATTCTGTCTTCTCTTTTGTCATCCTGAAAGGATCTTGTGGGCGAACTAGAAAAGCTGGAGCCATTCTTATTAGATGGCTGTTTCAGTTTTACTGCTCAAGTACTGAACAAAGAAATCACGGTATTACAGTTCGCCCACAAGATCCTTTCAGGATGACAAAGAGGGGTTAGGTTAGGTAGGTGGTAAAGTCACGTGACTGCTTGGTGCAACCGGTTTAAGGAAGCACTGCGTCAATTTGTGTCTTACCTTTGCCGACATGAAGGGCCAGCAAGGCAGTCATGATAGTGCGTTTTAGGCCTCTTTTTCAGAAAACAGCTCAAAAACAGATGCAGCAGAAGCAGGAACAGGAATGGATTGTGATACGGGGCATGGGCTCCATCTCTGGCTTGGGCTGTTCCCGCACCGAAGTGATAGAAGCGTATACCACTGGCAGAACCGCTTTCACGTATCTTCCTGAACTAGGTTTAGACACCCCGGTTGCCCCTCTTTCGCCTTCCGGTGAAGCCGCTTTGCACGCGCTCCAAAAAGAGAACCCTGACTATGGAACGCTAGACCGAACGGTGCAAATGGCCATGGTAGCCGCCCGCCAGGCAGTAGCAGAAGCGGGTTGGGAAAATACTTCTGAGTTTCCTATTGGCATTAATATTGGCTCCTCTAGAGGCGCCACCGGGTTGTTTGAGCACTATCACGCTGAATTTTTGGCAAAACCTGAGCTGCGGCTCTCCCCTTCCGTCTCACCCAGCACCACGCTGGGCAATGTGGCCAGCTGGGTGGCGCAGGATTTACAGGCCACTGGCCCCGTTATCAGCCACTCGGTCACGTGCAGTACGGCCTTGCAGGCGTTTGCCAACGGGGTGGCGTGGTTGAAATCAGGCATGGCCAAGCGGTTTCTAGTGGGCGGGGCAGAGGCTCCATTGACCCCGTTCACCGTTGCCCAGATGAAAGGGATAGGCATTTATTCCAAGCTGGCCGCTGACAAGCAGCCTTGCCGGCCCTTGAACCAGGAACAGAACACCTTTGTGCTGGGCGAAGGGGCCGCGGTTTTTGCGCTGGAACGGATGACGGAAAATGAGATAGCGGCCTTAGGCCTCTCTGAAGTGGTGGTGGTAGGAGCTGTAGGTCTGGGCATGGAGCAAACTCCATCTAAAACGGGCCTGACCCCAGATGGCCAACATTTCCAAAAAGCCATGCAGCAGGCACTTTCCCTGGCCCAACGCTCCCCCGCAGAGATAGATGCGGTGGTGGTGCATGCCCCTGGTACCAAAGCGGGAGACAAAGCAGAAATGACGGCCTTGAACCAGGTGCTTCACCAGAGACTCCCTTCCCTTTTCAGCAGCAAAACCAGCATGGGCCACAGCTTGGGGGCTTCGGGGGCTTTGTCTGCTGAGATGGCTCTGCTGATCCTCCAGAACATTCCCCTTGAACCGCTTACCCCGGCAGATGGTGTTTCTACCGCGGCCAATCCTTTCCGGCACCTCCTGATCAACAGCGCTGGCTTTGGCGGCAACAGTGCCAGCTTACTTCTCTCCAGGGTGAGGTTTTAATGCAGTTCCTGCTGGGGCAAAGCGACCTACTTTCCTCTTCTTTGCTGTTTTGGGGCTGTTTTCCGAAAAAGAGGCCAAAAACGGCCCCCATCCTTAGTAAGCTCCATACCGGATTTACAGGAGGCGGCACCGCTTCTTCTAATCAAGTGCTGGCTAACCAAATGCCTTAGCAAAGAAAGGCTACCTGGTTAGCACCTGGCTTTCTCTTGCATGCCTTCTGTGGCGTGGTTAAAAGGTATGAATACTTTTAAAGATCCTTATTTTAACCCTTTTCTTTTACCATTTCCCAGCACAAATCTCTCCTTTTCCAACTGTCTCTCCCTTTATAAATTTTCAGATACTACATTATACATTCTCAATATATAAAATTCCAAAAGGAGTAACGGGTTTATTCATCCTCCAAAACCCAGCCATTCAACGTGATTTTTATCCCTTTCAACGATTTTCCAAATCTCCGCTGAAACCTTTTAAGAAATTGGATCAATTCAACATTTTCATTGGATATCCTTTATGTCACGTCCAAGTCTCCCTCAGCACAGGTCTAGAATTCTGCCACTCTTAGTGCTATCTGTAGTTTTTCTGGCATTTTCCTATTTTTTCTCTTCCGCCGTGGCGCAAACCAGAGGAATGATCATCCAGAAAGCTTCTGGTTCAGGTAGGGCAATTCTTGACAGGAACAATGATGGGTATGTTTCCCTCTCTCCCAGCGGCTTTGCGTTAGGGGAAGACACCGGCGCTAAAAGCGAAATCCCGTTCAGGATGCTTCCGCAGTTTGCGGGGCCAGAGCCACTCAATGATCTGGCAACCGGCTCTAACGGGGGGCACACTGATTTAGCCAATGCGCCGCTGGGCATGTATTTTGATGGCGAAAATGTTATGTTCAGGGTTCGTTTAGGGGGCCACTCCACTGCCTCAAAGGGCTATAGCTTTGTGTTAGACACTGATGGCATCTTCAATGCCAGAACAGACGCTAACGGAAACGTTATTCCCTATGTAACCCCTTCAAAGGTCAAAAACCTGGGCTTTGAGTACGAAATTGTGTTCGCCTCTAACTTTGATGTGGCCGTCTATTACCATAGGGGAAGCGGGGATGACAATGACCCCGTTTTGTATTCCAGTAACGTGATCTGGCGCGCCTCAGCCAACGGAGGCTATACTCAATATTCTCAGAAGTCTGTGGCGGGGACCACCGCAGGCGGTAATGCTGATTATTTCTATGATTTTTACGTTCCCTTGTCTGCCTTCACCAATGCCCAGTATAATGCGCCCGGCATCAATGCCGCCACAACCCTTTTCAGAGTAAGCGGCTCTACCATTACCAGCGCCCAGACAGGTCTGGAAGGAACCATCTCAGATGTGGGCGGAGTAGATGATAAAAAGTATGGGAATGATAAAATCAAAATCTGGAAAGATGTGATTCCTAACTTTCCCCAAACAACGTTAAACCAGTTGAAAGACGGGGAGTTTGGCTGTGCGAAACCTTCTGCTCCTATTATTACAGGTGCTCCCAAAGCTTATGACACGTCTGTCTCTGGTATTTCAAATGAACCCAACGGCACCACCATTCATCTTTATAAAGGGGGAACGTTGTCAAATGGCGTGCTCACCGGAGCCACCCTCCTTGCCACCACCACCGTCTCTGGCGGTGTCTGGACGGCTACTTTTACCACTGCCCTGGTGGAAAACGATGTATTACGGGCGAAAGCGACGTATACGGCCGGGTGTGAGTCGGCTTATTCTTCCGCTGTCAACACCATAGCCGGGGTTTGCGCCACTCCCGCCCCTGCTGCCCCAGTCTCTATTAGCGGGAACAAGGGAGCCCAGGGAACTTATACTGCCCCCAGCGGCTATACCGGGCCTATCACTTTTACCGTGTACCGGGTCATGTCAAACGGTGCCTACAGTTCAGCGGTTAGTGATGTATATGCTTCCGGGGGAACCGTAACGTCGCAAACTGTATCCTCTACCACTGGCTCCTACTCTTACTCTATTGGAGGTGGGCATGGCCAAGCATTGCATGATGCCTCCTTTGTGGTCACTGCTAAACTGGGAACGGGTTGTGAGTCGCCTTATTCGGCCCCGGCCTGTATAGGCAATAAAACCATTGCTTCCCCTACCCCTTCCTTTACCTATACTACTTCCTCGTCTACGAGCCCCACCAGTATCAAGAACACTGATACCTGGGTTAACATCAATGTGTCTGCTACTATACCCGCTGCCCAAACCTTTACCCAGTTAACTTTTAAACTGGTTAAACGTACGGGTACCTCTAGCGCCAATTACGGCTATACCCAGCTGGCTTCATCAACCATCAACAATCCCGCCTCAGGGACACCCGTTACCAGCACCTTTTCCCTTACCGCAGCGCAGATTGCTAATTTTTCTGCGGGTGACATTCTCTTGGTGGAAGCCGTTGGTTTGTACAGCAACACCAATACAGGTGCCTGTGTGGCAGAGGCAACGGCTACCATTACGGCTACCAACGGGGCTGTTACTGCTACCCCAGCTATTACCGGTACGTACTGTACTGCTTCGTCTATCACTACTGTGACAGGTACCTCTACTGAAATTCAAGGTACCACCATCACAATTTACAAGACCGGCCAAACGGCTGCTATTGGCAATGCGGTAGTGTTGGCCGGAGGGGCATGGTCAGCCAGTATTACCGCTGGTACGCTTACTCCAGGTTCTTCTTTCTATGCCACCGCTACCGCTGCCAATAAATTGGTCAGCAACACTTCAAACCCTGTCACCGTGAACGCCCTCACGTCTAATACAGGAGCAAGTGTTACCGGTCCAATCTATGAAAGTGCCACCACTGTTTCCGGGCAACGCCCCAGTGGCAAGCTGATCAAAATCTATGTAGACGGTTCACCCGTGCTGGACCCTGCAACCGGTTTTGCCCCAGTGGCCGTGACGTACCCAACCGACACCACCTGGTCTATCACCAATGCCGCCCTGAGCAGAGAATTGGCCACTGGAACCAGTGTGACCATTACCGTACTGGATGCATCTGCCACCGCCTGCGGCGGCGAAAGTGCCCCAACGGCAGCAGTGGTGGTATTGTGCACCCCTCCTTCAACGGCGTATACCATCAGCCCCCCTTCTTCCCGCAGTATTTGCAGTGGCTCTGCCGTTAGCATTTCCCTGTCAGGCTCTGAGGATGGAATAATATACCAGCTATATAACAATACCACCAGCGCCTACACCGGTTCTTCCAAACTTGGGAACGGAAGCGCGCTGGAGTTAACATCAGACATCTTAACGGGCGGCACCACCCCCAATGTGTATGAACTGGTGGTGAAAGCTTATAAAGTTGGGGGCACCTGCAGTGTCATTACTTTAACGGGTGCCACCACGGTAACCGTAGGGCAGAGTATTGCCACACCTGTGATCACCCTTGGCACCAGCACGGTCTGCGGAAGCGGTACTACTACCGTTGCTGTTTCTAACGCGGTGTATGGCTATACCTACCAGCTGTACCGCGGAGATTCTCCCACCACCGCCACAACACTGGTGGCCAGCATATTGGCAGACAGTGCCCCGGTAGAGTTCTTCGTGAATGTCACCACTAGTACGTATTATAAGGTGAAGGCAATTGCCGGTGCCTGCGAAAGCGCCTTTTCAAACCTTGAAAACGCAACCGTGTCTACCTGTACCGTAAGCTATCAGGTGGAACCTGCTTACCGCAAAGGTGATTATTTTCTAACTGAAGTGATTGCTACCCCGGTGTACCCTGGTGGCATGACCTACACATTTTCTGGCACCGGATTATTACCTGGTACTGCAGTTAACTCTAAGACTGGTAAAATCTATGTCTCTGACCTCAACACCTTAACTTCAGGTTCCAGGACAGCTACCATTTTAGCCACGAACACGGCAACAGGAGAAGTTATCTCTGTGCCTGTCACGTATAGTGTAAGCCCAGATAATAACCCAAGCGCCGCTGCCCACCCATTAGACCCAGAGGTTTTGCCCGTCACCCTGACGGCCTTTACCGCAACCGCCTCTAAAGGGTATGTGCAGCTTAAATGGAGTACCTCCTCTGAATTAAACAATGACCGATTTGAGATAGAAAGAACCCTTGACCTTCAAACCTATACCAAAATTGGGGAAGTTGCAGGGGCCGGGACCTGCAATACCCTCAAGCATTACACGTTTACAGATCATAACCCCGCTTTAGGCAAAGCCTACTATAGACTGAAACAAGTAGATACAGACGGAAAACAGGAATACAGCAAATTAGTATCTGCTCTGGTAACCTTGCCCCAAAGTGCAGCCACCGTGACAGTTGCCCCAAACCCCGTTCATGGGAAAGCGACTATCAGTTTACAACATCTTTCTGGAGGAGAAGTAACTTTAGAACTGGTCAGTTTGCAGAACCAACGGTACTATTCAGAGAAAATACGTCTTGAAAAAGGGACCAACCAACTCACCCGCAACTGGCAACTGCTTCCTTCAGGGGTATACCTACTTAGAGTGATAGGGTCAGGTGTAAACCAAACTCTTAAAATAGTTATGGCGCACTAAAAGAAGCATAACAGAAAGTTACAGCGTTATAAATTAGAGGAAGCCTATGTATCATTCGTCGAAAAAGACGTTTTGGTACATAGGCTTCCTTCTTATTTTAAGAACCAAATTTATACTTGCCATTATACCAAACTCTAATATAAAAATATAAATTTAAAATGTTAAAACCTCCATATTTCTTATACAGAGACAATCAAATAGTAAAAAACATTCATCTGCCAAATTAAGGCATTCATCGAACCACTCCCTGTGCCAGGTTTATAGCAATTTAATTTTGGGGATTGTTTTAAACTAATACTTGAACATGCAGGGAAAAACCTTTACCCCCTACCACTACTGCATCAGCAAATGGCCCTTGCTGGTAGTTCTACTTATCCTGTGCTTCACCCCAGACGCACAAGCCCAAACCCCCGGCTTTATTTTTCAGAAGGCACTCAGCCCGGGACCAACGGTGCTGGACCCCAACGGAGATGTTTACATTTCTAAATTCAAAACAGGCTTTGTGGGCACCAATGACATGGGAACCCACAGCGAAATCACCTACCGCTTTCTGCCTCAGATGCCCTCTCCGGCAGGGCCCGAGCCATTAGCTGACCTCGTAACGGGTTCAAGCGGCGGCCACACAGACTTAGCCAATGTGCCCCTTGGTATGTACTATGATGGGACGCACCTATTGTTCAGAGTACGGTTGGGGGGAACCTCAACCGCTTCTAAAGGATATAGTTTTCTCTTAGATACAGATGGAGTTTTTAACAAGCAAAAGTTGGCAGATGGCACTCTGGTAGATTATACCACGCCCTCTAAAGTAACCAACTTAGGGTTTGAATACGAAGTTGTACTTGCCCTTAACTTTGACGTGGTGGTCTATCGGCATAAAGGTAGTGGCGACACGGGAGACCCCATGTCCAGCAATGTTATCTGGCGGGGCAGTGCGCACGGAGGATATAATAAGTATTTTCAGAAATCTATGGCAGCTACCACTGCTGGGGGGGATGCAGATTACTTTTTTGACTTTTATGTTCCGCTTTCAGCATTCAGTGCAGACGGAAGCATAGGAATATCCCCTACCACTCCCATGCGGATCAGTGGTTCTACCGTAACCAGTGCCCAAACAGGTCTGGAAGGTACCATCTCAGATATTGGCGGGGTAGATGACAAGAAGTACGGGAATGATAAACTTAAAATTTGGAATGAACTGATTCCTGATTTCCCCCCTACCTCCCCGCAAGATTTAGAGAATGGCGACTTTTGCCAAACTGCCGCTCCTGAGGCGCCCGTCATTTCTACTTCAGGTGGCGTAAGAACCACAACTACCACTATTACGGGTACTTCTACTGAGAATGGTGGTATCCTCAGAATCTACAGGAATGGGGTGGAGATCATTGCAACTAACCCAATAACGGTGAGCAATGGTGTTTGGTCTTTCCCCTTGCCTGCCGGTACTTCCTTGGCCTTAAATGATAAAATAACAGCTAAAGTAACAAGAGCGGCAGCATCTCCTTGTCCTGAACTTTCATCTGTGTCTTCTGCCACTGTAACGGTTGGCACCATTCAGTATGGAACCTGCACAACCACGGCACCTATTATTACAAGTGTTAGTGGAAAAGACGTTTTAAATGGAACCACTATTTATCCTGGCGCAGAGATCAGGATTTACAAGGATGGTATCTACTTTGCCTCAGTTACCTCCGGCACCACTCCTACCACCACGGGCGGCAGTACTTACAGCTGGACGTATAATAACACCCTATATTCGCGTGACTTCGGGTATCCAAGAGACGCCGGCAGTGAGAGTACTTCAAAAGACTATGCAACGGTTAACGCTACAGTGACTCCGGTGAATGGTTGTCAGTCAAAGCGGTCAAACAGTTACTACATGAACTCCACCTCTGCTGACAATTCAACGCCTAACACTACAACCGTACCACAAACCACCCTTACGCCTTCGCTGTCTACCACAAATCTTTGCTCCGGCGCCACTATCATTAGTGGAACCGCTGAACCTGGCGCTTTGATTTTCATGTATGTGAATGGGGTCCCCATTAACGCAAATGCTGACGGTGGCCTGGGTACAATTAGTGTAACAACTGTTAACGGGAGAACCCCCATTACCTATACGGCTCAGGTGACCACCGCTGCCGGCACACCTTTGAATGCTGATGCATCTAACACCGCCAGCTGGACAGTCAATATTTCAAGCTTTAACTTACAGGCAGGTGATAAAATTTCATTTAGGGCTGCTGTTCCAAACAATTCGGTAGGAAACGGGAACAAACCCAATTACCCCAGTAATTATGAAGGGCTTTCTGCGGCTACCACAGAACTTGAAATTGGTGCCTGCGCTGCAGCTGCCCCGGTCATTACCACCACGTCCCCTTGCCCTACTACTGCCAGCATTTCTGGTACTTCCACAGAGAATGGTTCGTTTGTTACGGTCTATCGCAGAGTTGGAACAACTGCCAATACAACAACAGACACCCGTCTCACCAATGCAGTAGAAGTTGTCAACGGTGCCTGGACTGCCAATATTCTGACAGGTTTTGCCCCTTCTGCCGGGAGCATTTTGTACGCGGTAGCTACTGCTCCCAATAAAACAGCAAGTGCCATCTCCAACCTGGCCACAGTTTCCACCCCGGGCACGGCGGCCAGCTATGGATTGGTATTGAATCCTATCAAGGAAGGTGCTACTGCATTACGGGTACCTCTACCATTAATGGTACAGGTACCGTGTATCTCTACATTGACGGTACTAAAATTGCTGGTACGGCAACGGTCTCCTCCAACGGAACAACTGCCGCCACCTGGAGTGTTTCCATTTCATCTGCCAACCAGTTGAACCTGTCCCCTGGCATTCAGGTAACGGCTTCTATTTTGCCAAGCGCTCCGGCCGGAATCTGTGAAAGCCAGCAGACAGCTGCTCAAACGGTCACCTGTTATGCTCCCTCCTCCAGTCCGGTAATCACTACCACTTCCCAGACCATTTGCCGTGGCAATGTGGCCACTGTCACCATCACAGGCGTTGAAGACGGGGTTATTTACCAATTATACAATGGTGAAACCGCCACTGGCCCCTCAGCGGTGGGTGACTTGACCGCCAGCACTTCCCTCACCTTAACGTCTGGACCACTGGCCGCCACTACTACTTTAAAAGTGAGAGCCTTTAGAGTAGGTAGTGCCTCCTGCACGGTAACCTTGAATGGTTCATCAGTGATCACTGTCAACCCAGGGCCTAATGCCTTTAACGTCACCCCCACCAGCTCAAATGTGTGTAACGGCAGCACGGCCATGGTCTCCCTTTCTGGATCTGAATCTGGCACAAGCTATCGGGTGCAGGTGTATGACGCCAATACTGACACTTATGTGAATAGCGGTGAAGCGGTTACAGGAACGGGTAGTGCTATTCATTTAACAACCGCAGCTTTATCTACCAGCGGTACTTTCAAGGTAGTTGCTACCTCTGGGTCTTGTACAGTAGACATGGGCAACACCTTCACCGTGTTTGTTCCTGCTAACAATTTAACCCTTACGCCTGCCACCCGCTCTATCTGTAACGGAGCCACCGCATCGGTGACCATTAAGTCGTCTCAAGCGGGGGTAACGTACCAGCTTTTCAACGGAACCACGGCCTCAGGCAGTGCAGTAGCCGGCACAGGCGGAGATCTCACCCTTACCACAGGCGCCTTGACAACTGTAGGCACTACTACCTTCAAAGTAGTGGGCACCACCTCTTCTCCTGCCTGTAGTGTGGAACTTACCCAAACCTTTGCAGTAACCGTAACACCAGCCTTAACTACTCCCAATATCACGCTCACCTCCACCAACCCACTTTGTGATGGCGGTACAGCTACCATACGGGTGAATAGCTCACAATTAGGGGTAACTTACCAGATTTACAATGGCAATTATACCAGCGGTTCTGCGGTAGTGGGTACCGGTGGTGATATAGTGCTTACCTCTGCCAACTTAACGGCCAGTACTACCTTAACCGTAAGAGCCAGTAATACCTGCGGGAACACCTTAACAAGCAATGGTGTGGCCGTTACGGTGACCGCCATTCAGGCATACACCGTATCACCTACCAGCGCGTCTATCTGTTCTGGCAGTACGTTTACCGTGACCCTGGCCAACTCAACCGCCAGCACTACCTATACCCTGAAATACTACAATCCTGGCACCAGAACTTTTGTAGACTTCAGCCCGGTGGTATCAAAAACTAATACCTCCACCCAAAGCGGTGCCTTAACCTTAACTGCCCCGGCATTGTCAGCCAACACTACCCTAAAAGTGGTGGCTACCTCAGGTTCATGTGCTAAGGACATGCTGAATACTGTAGATGTATCTGTATCTTCCACCACGGTGACCTTCTCTACTTCTACCCAGAAGATCTGTGCTGGTTCTGCCGCATCAGTCACTATTCTGAACTCACAGTATGGTGCCATATACCAGTTACAAACCGTAACCGGTACTACCCCAACCTACACCAACACAGGTGCATCAGTGACGGGTACTGGTGGAGACATTACGTTAACCTCAGCGGCGTTCAACACCAACAGCACCAATACCCTGCGTGTCTTGGTAACACCGAGCGGCTGCCCTGCCTTTGGATCTTCTACCTTTACAGTAACCGTGGCTTCGCCAACGGCACAGACGGTAACAAGAGACACGCCAGCCTCTATCTGCTCTGGTAGCACCAGCACGCTTTCTTTAGCAGCATCTGAACTAGGCGTGACCTATCAGATTTATGCCAACAATGTGGCCGTAGGCTTACCCGTTCAAGGTAACGGTGGAAAGATTTCATTGACCACTTCGCCTTTGACAAGCACCACCACCTTAAAGGTAGTGGCTAGCCAGTCTGGCTGCAGCAACGTAGACATGACCAATAGCTACACCATTACGGTGGGTACGCCTAATACCGTTTTCACAGTTGCTCCAGCCTCACAGAATATTTGTGCCAACGGAACGGCGCAGGTGTCCCTGTCAGGTTCTCAGAGCGGAGTTTATTATCAGTTGTACAATGGGAATACCGCCACAGGTGCGCAGGTAGCAGGAAC
This sequence comes from Rufibacter ruber, assembly GCF_001647275.1. GTDB lineage: Bacteria > Bacteroidota > Bacteroidia > Cytophagales > Hymenobacteraceae > Nibribacter > Nibribacter ruber_C. The sequence goes on from NZ_LRMM01000049.1 coordinate 19,783, forward strand.
TGGAAGTGCCATTACGTTAACCTCCGGTGCTTTGACAGCTAACGCCACTTTAACAGTGGTAGCCCTATCTGCCAATGCCTGCGGCAATACCACCATGGATGGGTTCTCCGCAGTGACGGTTTCACCAATGCCGCTCAAGCCAACTGTTACCTCATCTGCCTCTACGCTCTGCGGCACCGGTAACGTAACCTTCACAGTGGGCAACTTAGTGAACGGGGTGTCTTACCAGTTGTACAAAGACGGGGTGGCCCAAAACAGCCCCATCACTTACACCGGTTCAAACGCCATCTCTTTCACCTCAGCCATAAGTGCTGCCACTACAAAGTTCACCGTGGTAGCCACCAATGGGACCTGTACCCCCGCCACTTCTGATGAAGTCACCATTACTTCTGTGACCCTTGCAACACCTGTCATTGCCTTAGACAACGCTACTGTTTGTAAAGGGAACTCAGCACTTCTGTCTGTGACCAACCCTGCCAACGGCGTAGTGTATAAGTTGTACAAAGACAATGTGTATACCAACCTCTCTGTCACTGCCGCTAACGGTACGGCCACTTTCTCAGTAAACACCGCTGGTGTGTACAAAGTGGTGGCAACTTCTAGCGGTTGTGAAAGCCTGGCCTCCAACACGGCAACTCTCACGGTAACTGAGGCTCCTTCTACTTATGCATTGGCTTCCGCCGCCACACAGAATGTTTGCAGAGGTTCAAAAGCTACTATTTCCATTGCTGGTTCTGAGCAAGGGGTGGTGTACCAACTAGTTAATCTGTCCACCAACGAGCCTACCGGCACACCGGTGACAGGAAACGGCTCTATGATTTTCCTGTACACAGATGCCATCACTGTTGACGGCACCTATAACTTAAAAGTAACCGCCACGAATAGCACCTGCGGCTTTACAACAGAGATGGGAGAGACCTCAGTGATAGTGGCGGAATGCCCAATTATGTATGAGGTGGAGCCGCCCTATACCAAAGTAACCTATACCACCAATGAGGTTATCGCTACGCCTGTTTTAACCGGTTGGACCTATACCGGGCCCCTTACCTATACCGTAATAGAAGGAACGCCTTTGACTGGCACATCAGTTGATCCGGTAACAGGGAAACTGTATGTTTCAACCAGCACCATGAGCACGCTGCAATCTGGTACCAGAACCCTGAGAATTTTAGCCACTGATCAGTTGGGCGCTACCCGTACCACCTACATGACCTACTCCATCAATGATGCCGATGCAGATGGTTACGAACGCGCTGGAGGCATTGAAGTGCTGCCGGTGCAACTGATTTCCTTCTCTGCCACTCCAACGGTGGCCGGTGTACAGCTGAAATGGAGTACTGCCTCTGAGAAAGACAATGACTTCTTCCAGATTGAGCGTAGCCAGGACGGCAGAACGTTCACGGCAGTTGGGAAAGTGCAAGGGAACGGCAACAGCAATACCGTAAAACAGTACGGCTACTTAGATGCCACCACCACTGCTAAAACCCAATACTACAGGTTGAAGCAGGTGGATTACGACGGCAAGTTTGAGTACTCCAGAGTGATCAGTGCAGCAGCGGGTAAAACCGTAACCCCTGCCCAACCATTGGTTTTCCCGAATCCGTTTGTAAAAGAGTTCACGCTCAGTCTGACCAGTGAAACGGCCATGAATGTGACCGTTGAGCTACGTGACCTGCAGAACCGGGTAGTAAAAACTCAAAAAGCCGTGTTGGTAAAAGGAAACAACCATCTGCCTCTAACCACAGACAACCTGCCGGCTGGCACGTACCTCCTTAATGTAACCGGCAACGGGTTAAGGCTGGTGCAGAAAGTGATAAAAACCAATTAAGCCCCACAAACACGGGAGGTAAATTTTAAAAGGCCGGGAGTTCCCGGCCTTTTTTTGTTTCTGTTTTTCTGTTTTCGCAAAACAGGCCAAAAACAGAACGCATCAATAAAGTGGTGCGGCAAAGGCTACCGGGTGTCATTCAACTTGGCGAAGATATCAAGGCTAATGTAGCGGCCGTTCTTTATCTCGCAGTCAACCATGGTTCCTTCATGGGTGAAATGTAGTTTCCGCACGGCTTTTTTACAGATCTCATTCTCCGTCTCCACCAGCCCTTCAATACGGTGGAGCCCAAGGGGGCCGAAGGCATACCCAAAAATAAGCGGCATGGCTTCGGGCATGATGCCCTGGCCCCAGTACTCTGGCAAAAGCCAGAACCCTATTTCAGCTTTTTTGTGCGCCAAACTTATGCTGCTCAGCCCGCCCGCCCCATAGAAAAGCTGGTTGTCTGCAGAGCACACCGCCCACCAGATGCCGGTCTGCTGGCGCTCATTTGCCCAGAACCAGTCCAGCTGGGTTTGGGTATCTTCCAGGCTGGTGTAGTTGACGCCGTAGTAGTTGATCACGTCTGGGTGGGAGAGGCCCCGGAATACATTCTCCAGGTCAGAGGGTTGGAACCGGCGCAGCAACAGGCGCTCGGTTCTTAGTTCCGGAAAGGCAAGGGGGAGAAGACTCTCTGGCAAGGCATTCATATCTCTGACACGTTCATTCCCAAAGGTATATTTTTCAGGGGAAACGCAGAAAGTATCACCGCCTACGTCACGCTTTTGAGAAGGTAGCCTTTATTCCATAGAGCAGATGACCGCGTTCAGCTGCTCCAGGAACAGGTGAAGGTGGTAACCATCGGCTAAGGCATGGTGCAGGGCAATGCTCATCGGCAAGGTTACTTTCTCCGCGTGAACTTCTATTCGGCCGAAGGCGATTTTAGGTACCCCCGCCTCCTGCGGATTGACGGAGGTGGCATGCTCCATTCCCTTGAAGGGGAACCAGGGGAGGGTGGTCATGTGCAGCAAATCGGGGCCCTGGTGACCAATAAACACGTCTTTGCTCTTCTTGGCATCATCAATCAGGGCGCGGGCGTGCGCGCAGAAGGCGGGCAGTGAATCTTGATGCGGCAGGCTCACAAAGGCAATGGTGTGGTTGTCTTTGAGCACGGTGGTAGAAAGGTCCAGCCCCTCATACAACACCACCTGCCCGTTCTCCAGCCGCAGCCGGAAGTTCTCCGTGGCGCGGGCGGCCTGGAGCGTGGCATAGAGGTACGCAAGGAAAACAGAGGTGTTTTCTTGCCTGCAGAACCGGTGCAGCGGCGTAAGGTCTACCTGGGTGTGTACATTGAAAAAGGGCTGTGTAAAGGTTCTAAAGAAGTTGAACTGCTCTTCCCGCTCCCAGCCCTCAAGGGGAATTCTCTTTTTATTGTATTTCGAAATCATAGGTTGCTAACCGTTTCTCAATGCCTTTTCTGTTAGTGTGCACCACCAGACTGCCTCTGGTTTGCAGGAGTTGCTCTTCCTCCAGCTGGGCCAGCAGCCGGTTGAGGTTGCGCTGCGAGGTGCCCAGCAACTCAGTGAGCAGAGGCTTGGAGATCTGCAGTTCATTGAGGCGGGAAAGCTCCCGTAACACAATAAGCAAGGTGTAGATGAGGCGGTTTGTGCTCTGGATAGACGTCTGCAGGGAGGTGTTCAGCAGTTTAGAGGCCATGGAACGGTGCACCAGCAGGTTAAAGTCTGCCTCCTGCGCCAGCATCTTCAGAAACTGCACCGTGCTGATGTGGTAAAAGGTGCAATTGGTAAGCGCCTGTACGGTGCTGAAGTAGGGCATGTGCATGATAGCCTCCACATCACCCTCCACTTCGCCCGGGCCGAACACCCCCAGCGTAAACGAGGAACCGGCGGCGGTGGTTCTGGTGACTTTCACCAGACCGGCGGCCAGGATATAGACCCCTTGGGGAGTGGCGCTTTGCTTCAGGAGAACCTGCTGGGCGGCGGCATGCACCTCGGTGATCTGGTAACGCTCCAGCAGCGCCGGGTGCGCCTGCATAAAGAGAGTGACCTTGGTGCGGTACTCGGTATAGAAATGCTCATCCATGCTGCAAACTTAGGTGTTGCGCCCGGCGCAAGAAAGGACATTTGTCTTCCTCTGAAAAGGGGGGAGAGAGAGTACCGTTGGGTTTTCTGTTTATGGCCTGTTTTCCAGAAAACAGGCATAAACAGAAACCAACGGTACTGGCTGCAAAAAGCACTTCAAACGGGATAGAGCAAGGGTACCAGTGTCTTTTGGGCGGCTTACATTCGCCACCAGAGTCAAATTCCAATCAACTTCCAGCAGGGCCAGAGAAGGAACTCTAGTAGCCTGTTCCCCGCTGCCACCTCAAAAATCCTGCACCTCAATAGAACCTACATACGGCTCCAGTACCTGCAGGGCAGGGGCGGTAGGCTTGAAGTTGGTGATGACCTCCAGCCCGTCTTTCTGCCAGACCTCTACCAACTGGTGCTCCAGTGAGTAAAGATGAATCTCCCAGCCTTTGTACTCGCGCTTAGACAGAAAGCTGCCTTGCTGCCTGAGCACCTTTGCCTGCATCCAGCCGGGGAGCTTTTTAAAGAGATTATATTCAAACATGAGGTTTTCAGCCTAGGGTTACTTTCTAAAGGTCAGCCAGACCAAATAAGTTTCCTGCTGAAAGATAAACAGAATCTGCCTGACAGGCTACGGTTCTGCTGACATGGAAAGGAGTGCGGGCACGTTCTGAAAGATGGCAAATCCTTGTTTGGGTGCGGGCATGTTTCCTATATTAGCCCCATGAAAACCGAATTAATCTCTTCCCGTTGGAGAGGCGCCCGTGCCTTTTCCCGGTCCCTGCTCCTGTCTTGTATGTTGTCGGCGCCGCTGGTACAGGCCCAGCAGAAGCAAGACCCCATGGTGGCCAACATTGTCAAAGAAGCCAACCAAAACTCACAGCTTGAAAAACTGGCCCATGAGCTGGTAGACGTGATTGGCCCGCGCCTGGTAGGCAGCCCGCAGATGATGCAGGCGCACAACTGGGCGGTTGAAAAATACAAAGGCTGGGGTATTTCGGCCAGAAATGAGAAGTGGGGCGAGTGGCGCGGCTGGCAACGGGGCATCTCCCACATTGACCTGGTGCACCCGCGGGTAAGATCCTTAGAAGGCATGCAATTGGCCTGGAGCCCCGCCACCAAAGGCAACAAACCGTTGGTAGCTGAAACCATTGTGCTGCCAGACCCCGCTGATTCCCTGGCGTTCCAGAAGTGGCTGCCCAACGTGAAAGGCAAGCTGGTGCTCATCTCTATGCCCCAGGCCACCGGCAGACCAGACTACAACTGGCAGGAGTTTGCCACCAAAGAATCTTTTGAGAAAATGAAGCAGGAGCGCACCGCCCAGACCAATGCCTGGAATGCCCGCTTCAAGAAAATGGGCTACACCAGCCGCACCCTGCCCGCCGCCCTGGAGAAAGCCGGTGCGGCCGGAATTGTCACCTCTAACTGGTCAAACGGTTTTGGGGTGAACAAGATCTTCAGTGCCTATACCAAGAAAATTCCCGCCGTAGACATAGCCCTGGAAGATTACGGCCTGGTCTACCGCCTCACTGAGTCTGGTCAGAAACCCAAGCTGAGCATCAAGACTGAGGCCAAGGAGCTGGGCATGCAGCCCGCCTTCAATACCATTGCTGAGATCAAGGGAACAGAGAAACCAGACGAGTACGTGATCCTTTCGGCGCACTTTGACTCCTGGGACGGCGGCTCTGGCGCCACTGACAACGCCACCGGCACCATTGTCATGATGGAGGCCATGCGCATTCTCAAAAAGCTGTACCCTAACCCCAAGCGTACCATTCTGGTAGGCCACTGGGGCAGTGAGGAGCAGGGGCTGAACGGTTCCCGCGCCTTTGTTGAAGACCACCCGGAGATTGTGAAGAACGTGCAGGCGCTGTTCAACCAGGACAACGGGACCGGCCGCGTGGTGAACATCTCCGGACAGGGTTTTTTGCATGCCTATGACTACCTGGGCCGCTGGCTGGCCAAAGTGCCTTCTGACATCAGAAGCCAGATTGAGACCAACTTCCCCGGCTCACCGGGCGGCGGCGGCTCTGACTATGCCTCTTTTGTGGCGGCCGGTGCCCCTGCGTTCTCATTAAGCTCCCTCAACTGGTCTTACTTCAACTACACCTGGCACACCAACCGTGACACCTATGACAAAATAGTGTTTGATGATGTGCGCAGCAACGCCATCTTAACCGCTATTTTAGCCTACATGGCCAGCGAAGACCCGGCCAAGACTTCGCGCGAGCGCATTGTGCTGCCGGTTAATCAAAGAACCGGTGAGCCAATGAAGTGGCCTGAGCAGAGAAGCCCCACCCGCAAAGGAGGGGTTGACTAACCTCCCTTCGGCTTTGCCGATAGTGGAGTTTTACAGCAGGGGCCGGGTCAAAAGACCCGGCCCCTGCTGTTTTTGGCCTGTTTTTCTGAAAACAGGCCAAAAACAGAAAGACTTAACTCCTGACATACCCTTGGCTCTTAGAGCATGTTTACATTCATCTTACATGTTGCAAGTCAACATTGCAGGAGTCTGCCATTGCTCCTTTTCCTTTAAGTTCATCAACAAGCGCTCTTAGCGAAAGACGGCAACAACAGCTGTGCGCCATTTTGAAGGGGTGGTAGTTAGGCTGGGTTCCCGGCTTAAACTTACTTCTGGTATCTTGAAATAAAGGTGGCGAAGCGGTGCAAGAGTGCCTACTGGATTCTTGGCGGTAGTGGGTTTGAAGCGTTAAAAAAAGCCCAGCAGAAGGAGAACAGGCAAACTTTTCTTTCATCTCCAGCCTATTCTTTGTAAGTTGAGAGCTATTTCTCACCAACCACCCCTGCATGATGTATAGACTTTTGTTTCTGATCCTGATGGTAAGCGTAGGACTCTCTGCTTCGGCCCAGCAACAACACACCCTTCTCTCCCCAGACGGGAAAATCACAGTAACGGTAGACCTCAAAGACAAAATCACCTACGGCGTGCGCCATGAGGCAGACGTAGTACTTGCACCCTCTCCCATTTCAATGAAACTGGCCGGCGGCGAAACCCTGGGCGCTCAGCCAAAGCTGCAGAAAGCCCAGAAAACTGCCGTCAACCAGACCATTCAGGCGCCAGTGTACAAGCGGGCTATGATCAACGATCAGTATAATGAACTGGTCCTGACTTTCAAGGGCGACTACCGCGTAATTTTCAGGGCTTACAATGACGGGGTGGCCTACCGGTTTGCAACTTCTAAAAAGAAAGACTTCGTGGTAGAGGGAGAAGAAGCCACCTTCCACTTTCCGGCTGACCAGACGGCCATTGTGCCCTACGTGAAACTGGAAAAGAAAACGTCTACAGAGAAGAAGTCCTCTATTGAGTCTCAGTTCTGGAACTCGTTTGAAAACACCTACATTCACAGCCCTTTGTCTAAGCTGGACCCTAAGCGGCTGGCGTTTCTTCCGCTGGCGGTAGAGGTTACCCCCAAAAAGAAGGTGGTCATCACTGAGGCTGATCTGGAGAATTACCCGGGCATGTTCCTGGCCAACCAGAATGGCGGCACCTCCTTGAAAGGGGTGTTTGCGCCCTACCCTAAAAAGGTGGAGCAGGGCGGGCACAACCAGCTACAGCTGCTGGTGAAGGAGCGGGAGAACTTTATTGCCAAAGCCAAGGGCACGCGCCTGTTCCCGTGGCGCACCCTGGTAATCTCGTCACAGGACAAAGAGCTGGCAGACAGTGATATGGTGTACAAACTGGCTTCGCCGTCACGGGTGAAAGACGTGTCCTGGATCAAACCGGGAAAAGTGGCCTGGGACTGGTGGAACGCCTGGAACATTGGCGGGGTGGACTTCAAGTCTGGCATCAACAACGCCACCTACAAACACTACATTGACTTTGCGGCGGCAAACAAGATACAATATGTCATTTTAGATGAAGGCTGGGCGGTAAAACTGCAGGCAGATCTACTGAAGGTGATTCCTGAGATTGATTTGAAAGAAATTGTCAGCTATGCCAGACAGAAGAAGGTAGACATTATCCTTTGGGCGGGCTACCACGCCTTTGACCGGGACATGGAGAACGTGACGCGCCATTATGCCAGCATGGGCGTGAAGGGGTTCAAGGTTGATTTCATGGACCGCGACGACCAGCAGGCGGTAGAATTTTACAACCGGGCGGCTGAGATTGGGGCTAAATACAAGATGCTCATAGACTTTCACGGCGCCTATAAACCTACCGGCCTGCAGCGCACGTACCCCAACGTGATCAATTTTGAAGGCGTGCACGGCCTGGAACAGATGAAGTGGTCTGACCCTGATGTTGACCAGGTGACCTATGACGTGACCATGCCGTACATTAGAATGCTGGCCGGGCCCATTGATTATACCCAGGGCGCCATGCGCAACGCCACCAAGGCCAATTACCGCCCCGTGTACTCAGAGCCTATGAGCCAGGGCACCCGCGTGCGCCAGCTGGCCATGTACGTGGTGTATGAGGCCCCCCTGAACATGCTGGCAGACAGCCCCACCAACTATATGAAAGAGAAAGAAAGCACGGCTTTTATTTCGGCGGTGCCGGAAGTATGGGACAACACAGTGGCGCTGGACGGAAAGATAGGAGAGCACATAGCCATTGCCCGCCGCAAGGGGAACGAGTGGTACGTAGGTGCCCTTACCAACTGGGATGCCCGTGACCTGGAGCTGGACCTGTCCTTCCTGGGCGAAGGTTCTTTCCAGGCCGAGGTTTTCAAAGACGGGGTGAACGCAGACAAGCTGGCCTCAGATTACGTGCACCAGACCGTAGAGGTGCCGCAGAACCGGAAACTGAAGATCTCCATGGCCCCCGGCGGCGGCTACGTGTGCAGAATCTACAAAAAATAAAGGGGAACATCACGTACCCAGGAAAGCAGCGGCTGGCATTTGGCCAGACCGCTGCTTTTTTTATTCAGAAATGGGGTGGGCTGCCCAGCAACCGTCGCCAAAAGGTGGAGTGGCTTTTCAGGTACGTGGTACGGCCAGACCTGCGGGCTGGTGGCGGGGCAAACTCACGGCTGCCGGTACAGCGGGTCCTGTCTTTCTGTTTTTAGCCTGCTTTTTTGAAAGTAGCCCAAAAACAGATGAGGCGGCCCCCAGTAAGGCGCAGACCCCGCTTGTGACAGGAAGTAATTCTCCCACTAGTGGCAGTAGGCTGTTTCCTGTTTTCGGCCTGTTTTTCTCAAAACAGGCCAAAAACAGGAAGGAGGTCTCTCTTGCACCCGTGTCTTTTTTGTGATGGCTTTCTTGTAAAAAGGCAGGAGCAGTTTCTTCTTCTACTTTCTTCCCCCTGAGAAAAAGATCAGCGAACATGTGCAGGAGGGGCGTCAACCAGCAAGGCGTTCCTGGCTGGCCCGCAGGATCTATGCAGGAGAACAGAGCGGTTTCTCTGCTTACTTAGGCATATTTACTCCTTTAGGGCAGATAGCGCGCGCTCCACTTTTATCAGGAGGGGTTGCAGCTCGTGCTTAAGGGCGTGGCGGTTGGCCAGGTAAATAAATACACTCATGCCCAGGATAATCCCCAGATTGAAGATCATCTTCCCCAGGCTTAACGGGAAACCACAGATAAACAACACCATGCACACGGTGAACGGGAGAATGTACCAATACCAGGCGCTCTTCAGGAGCTGCGCCTGCCGCAGCAGGTACTGGCGGTACTGGTGCAGATACTCCTGGAGCGGGGCCGAAAAATCCTGAACCCGGTTCTGGCGGGCGCGCTTTAACTGAAAGACAATGAGCAGGCACCACGGGATCACCAGCCCGGCACCCAGTTTGGTCAACGGGAAGGGCATGAGCCAGGCGGTGAGCGCAAACACCGGTAGTACCACCAACGCCACCCCAATTTCCCGCCGGTCACGGGTTTTAATCTTTTGGTCTGTTGCCGTAGCCTCAGCCCTTATTTCCTGTAACAAGACCTCCTGGTTGAGGTGTATCTGGCTTGGCGAAGGCCCCTTCTGCCAAAGGTTTTTCAGATCCTGGTCTAGCATAATGTTGGTTGTAAACAGGTGAACAGTTTCTCTCTGATGCGTTTCATTTTCACGGCCACGTGGTTTTCAGTGAGGCCGGTGACGGTGGCAATTTCCTTGTAGGGCACGTCTTCCAGGTACAGCAGCACCAGTGAGCGGTCAGTCTCGTTGAGTTTCTGGATGCAAGCCTGCAGGGCCTGGAGCTGCGCCTCCTTTTCCGGCTCTGCCGAAACCTCTGGCAGGTTCTCAAACCGGATGCTGTCTAGCTGTACTTTCTTTTTCTGCTCCTTCTGGCTTTTGTGCCGGGCCTGCCAGCAGACATTCAGGGTGATGCGGTAGACCCAGGTGCGCACCTGCGCCTGGCCCCTGAACGTGGGCAGCGACTTCCAGATCTGGAGTACGGTTTCCTGGAACAGGTCCTGGGCTTCTGCCTGGTCACGCGCATAGGAGCGGCAAATCCGGAAGAGGCGGTCTTTGTCGGTTTCCAGGAGTTGCAGGAAAAGCGTTTCTGGTTGTGGTGGTTCCATGGGCAGAGAATTGGCCGGTACACCAGATTAGTGGGCGCATCCCCTGAAATATGACAGGTTAAGTAAACTTTTTTTTGCGGAAAGGGCATGCGTTTTTGGGGCTGTTTTTGGGAAAACAGCCCCAAAATAGAAAACCGCTTTTTGCTGCCACTGCCTAGGGCGCAGCCCTGCGGGCTAAAAGCGGCCAGGGCAGTGGTACCCTTAACTTGGATAAACGGTAGAATGGGTTCACCGGCGGCTGCAACAGAGCAGAAGCTGTTCCTGAGGCCTTGCTTTCATAGGCGCGTTTGGGGTGTGTGGGAAACCTGTCTTTTCCTAGTCTTCCTTGCCCTTAGCTTGTACGTTCTTCTTGGCTTCATCATAAGTAGGGTTGGGCGAAGGGAGTTGGGCGTTGCTCTGGGTGAGCCAGGTTTGAAGCTTACGGTACAGAGCCTCTGCGTCTTTGGGGTGGGTGGCGTAGAGGTCTTTCTGCTCGCTTATGTCGGTAGACAGGTCAAAGTACTCTTTCTGGCCGGTTTCATAGTGGTAGACCAGGCGCTTGTTTCCTTCTAGCACCGCGCTGTACATGGTAGAACCGCCCCGGTGGTAGTGGGGGTAATGCCAGTACAGCTGGGCATGCAGCGGCTTTTGATAGGGAGCCCCGGTGAGCACCGGCAGAAAGTTGGCCCCGTCATAGGTTTTCACGTCTGTGGCGCCAGCCACGGCCGCCAGGGTGTTGAACAGGTCCATGCTGATGATAGGCTCTTCTGAGGTAGTGCCGGGTTTTATCTTGCCGGGCCATGAGAAGATGGCCGGAATGCGCACACCGCCCTCATAGGGCCCGCCTTTGCCGGCGCGGTAGGGCAGGTTGGAGGTGATCTGCTTCTCGGTGTTTCTGGCGCCAATGAGGCCGCCGTTGTCGCTGGTGAAGATGACCAGCGTGTTTTTCTCCAGGTTCAGCTTTTTGAGGTGGTCTATTACGCGGCCCACGTTCTCATCCAGCTCTTTGATCATGCCCGCGTAGGTGGGGTTCTGCTGCTCACCCGTGGCTTTTTTGGCTTTGAAATAGTCAATATCGGTTTGCCTGGCCTGCAACGGCGTGTGCACGGCGTAGTAGGGCAGGTACACAAAAAAAGGACTGCTTTTTTTCTCGGTGATGAAGTTCAGAGCGGCATCTGTGAGCTCTTTGGTGTCTTTGCCACCCGCGTTGGGGTCTGTGCGCTCTTTGGCGTTCTGGCCCTCCACGTACACATCAAAGCCCTGGTGCTCCGGCCCGTATTTCTTGTCGCGGCCCAGGTGCCACTTGCCCATGGCGCCGGTGGCGTAGCCCTGTGTTTTGAGCACTTCGGCCAGGGTGGTTTCGTCTAGTGGCAGGAACATGGTCCAGTCTGGCACCTGCAGTTTGGCGTACGGCATGTTCTGGCCGGCAATCCAGTCAGTGAGGTGCAGGCGGGCCGGTGATTTGCCGGTCATGAGCGCCGCCCGGGTGGGCGAGCAGACGGTGCAGGCAGAATATGCGTTGGTGAACCGCATGCCCGAGGCCGCCAGTTTATCCAGGTTGGGGGTCTCGTAGAAACTACTTCCGTAGCAGCCCAAATCTGTCAGGCCCAGGTCATCAGCCAGAATTAAGATGATGTTGGTTTTTTTAGACTGGGCCGGTGCGCTGAGTGCCGCAAAAATGAAAAAGAGAACAGACAGAATTTTTCTCATGGGTTGCCTCTGGTTATAGCCGCTACGTTGGCTGGTTATTCTACAGGGAAGGTAGCAAATGCAGAGCGTTTCTTTTTCTGGTTGGTCAAGCCGTCTACAATATTGTTATGATTCGCTACTTCTTTTTTAGAAAGACACCGTTGAAAGCAAGAACCAAACAGTGAACATGCGGCTGGGCATCTGGTTTGGACCTGTTTTGGAAAAAGTAGCCCATAAACGCCCGTGGCGCGGAGGCGGCCTGGGCAGCGGCTGTTTACCCGGGTTGTTGCCCCAGATACCCGCTTAACGGGAGGCCTTTCGCCCTTGTTCGCGTAGGCTGTTTTCGGCTGAAAGCCACGTTGTTCTGCCTCTTTTCTCCCGCCTGCGGCCTGTGGCCGAAAGCAGCCCCACTTGCCGGCAGGGAGCGGGAAACAGGGGAGCTTTTCAGTAAATTCCCTTCGGGCGCAGGCCGGGCCTTTTATTAAACAGACCTTAAAGAAGGGGCAGGGCAGCGGGGCAGAGGCCGGACCCCGCGCACCCTGGACAGTGGCAAGCGGGGAATTTCTGTTTTTAGCCTGTTTTCTGGAAAACAGCCCTAAAACGCCTGCTGTCTCTGGACCCGGTTTCCTGAAAGTGACCAAGCTGTTTGGTAATAATTGCTTTTACAACCATCTGGTTTCCACTAAATTCGTTCAACAGAGGAGACTTCACTCCAAACCCATTGAACTATGAACTATACTCTTTTAGGCGACACCGGCGTGCTGGTCTCTGAGCTTTGCCTGGGGGCCATGACCTTTGGCGGCGACAACGCGGGCATGTGGTCGCACATTGGCAAACTGCAGCAAGACGAGGTCAAGGAGCTGCTCAAACATTCTATAGATGCGGGCATCAACTTTATTGACACCGCCAACGTGTACTCGTTTGGGCAGAGCGAGCAGCTGCTGGGCGAAGGGCTCAAACAGATGGGCGCCAACCGCCATGACCTGTTCATCGCCACCAAGGTGCGCGGTAAAATGGGCGAGGGCGTGAACCAGCAGGGGCTCTCCCGGTACCACGTTTTCCAGTCAGTAGACGCCAGTCTGAAGCGCCTGCAGACAGACCACATTGACCTGCTGTACGTGCACGGGGTTGATGTTGCCACGCCGGTAGAGCAGATTGTGCAGACGCTGCATGACGTGGTCATGACCGGGAAAGTGCGCTACGTAGGCGTTTGCAACTGGCCCGCCTGGATGGTTATGAAAGCCATTGGCATTGCCCGGCAGCACGGCTGGCACCGCTTCAAAGCCATGCAGTATTTTTATACACCCGCCAACCGAGACGCAGAGAGAGACCTGCTGCCGCTGGCGCTGGACCAGAGCCTGGCATTTCTGCCCTGGAGCCCGCTGGCAGGTGGTTTTCTGTCAGGCAAATACACCCGGGAGCAGACCAACACCGGGGGCGAGTCACGGCGTGATACCTTTGACTTCCCCATCATTGACAAAGAGAAAGCCTATGACATCATTGACGTGCTGAAAGAGATAGGCCAGAGGCACCATGTGTCTGCGGCAGAGGTGACGCTGGCATGGGTACGGCAGCAGAAAGGAGTGACCAGTACTATTATAGGTGCCAAAAAAGTAGAGCAGCTCAAATCAAACATTCATTCAACGCAGGTGCACCTGTCTCCAGAAGAAATTCAGCAGATCAACCAGGCCAGCCAGCATGACACCGGCTACCCCAACTGGATGGTGGAACGGCAGATGACCGGCCGGTTCCCGGAAAGAAAATAAAATCAATGGTTTTTCCGCCTTGCGGAAGAGGGTCAGCGCCAAAAGCGTTTTTGGGCTGTTTTTCAAAAAACAGCACGCTTTGATAGGTGCAGATCACAGGGCTTGGCTGGGAAGCAACCTGCCCCCCAAAGTGGGCGCACCTGGAGGTTGCGGTTGGCAGCGGTTCTTTGGGAACTAAACGTACCCTGGAAAGTAACCCCGTAGGCTCTTATTGGCCAGATACAGAAATCCTGCTGTGAGGCAGAAACTATTTTGCAGAATTTGATCCGGCCCTTTCCGCTGGCCAAACCCCAGCCACCCGTAAGTCAGGTCATAGAAGCTACCCTAGGCAACCGCCCACTGGGGGAAACTACTGGAAGAAGACCTCAGCCAGTCCAGGGCATCTGCGGTGGTATGAAAAAATTTGAGTTCATAGCAGGCATCGCCGGTCATGAGGCAGGACTCCAGCTCCCGGGCATGGTTGGGGTCTTCAGGCACCACCAACGCCAGTTGCCTTATGTCTTTGTCACAGAGGTTAGGAACCAGATAGTGTGTAATCCAGAGGTGGTCTTCTGGTAAGGAGTACCCCCGGGCGCGGCTGTCTGACACAATTTTTTTTATGCGGTACTGGCCAATGAAATCAAGGTACCGCCTGTAGCCCTCCTGATATTCCCGGGAGCTTGGTGCCTGCACCCAGGTGTGCATCAGTATGTGGTCTTGGGGAAACAGCTGTACCTGGTACTGCTGATTTTGCTCTAGCGTAATAGGACCCTTGTTCATAACAAAGTAGATCATTCGTATTTAATTTTCTATAAGTAGTCAGTAATAGTACAAGTGTCGCTTGCTGTCAGGTAACCTGCTTGCGCTGAGAAGAACACACAGATACCTATTCCTTATACTTCAGAAATAGTAAAAAGGTAGGTATGACGAATACTTTTTAAAGAAAAATAATAATTAGGAAACGTTAGGGGCGGGAGAAAGGGCCGGGGTTTTGAAACTGGTAGCAGCAAGCAGAAATCTCTTCGTTTTCAGCACGTTTAAAAGGCTGGTCTTTGCCCTCACCCACTGCTATTGGTCTTTCCATGGTTTTTAAAAGACTTATTTAACATCATTGTCTTTTTAAATGCCTTGGCTCCGGTAGCCCCCTCAAACACGGGAGGCCGTGATCTTCTCCCATACGCTATATGAACATGTTTGCATTTCAGGCATCAGAAGAACCTGATCTGGCGGTTGACTCGCACCATAGCGCTGTTATGCTGTCTGAAAATGCTGCCAGAGCCTATTGTTTACACGTTTTGGCCTGAAAAACCAATATAGACAAGCTCTAACAGGCAAAGCTGCTACCCTCCGTTTCACAGGAGGAATTGCACCGGTACAGGCCGCGGGCCTGAGGGTAGGCATGGGGTTATCATCATTAGCTTGTAAGTACTCAGGCAAGTAAAACGAAACAGTGAGATGGTGCTGCCTGTTTTGAAAACTGAAGCGAGTTTATCTGAATATAAACCAACCGGCTTATCTTTGGAAAACAATAAATGAAGTGCCCCCGCAAAAAGAGGGTGCCAGGTTCGCGAAAGAACTGGTGCAGATCTTTTGGCGGGGAAAGTAATCTTCCAGCCCTAAGGAACCCGCCATGATCACCATCTACCATAACAACCGGTGCAGTAAAAGCAGGGAGGCACTGGCCTTATTGCAGAACTCAGGACAGCCTGTGCAGGTGGTCCCTTATCTTACAGATACGCCCTCTGTAGATGAGCTTAAAGCGTTACTGGCTAAACTTCAGCTTGGGCCGGAGGACCTCATCAGAAAAGGGGAGAAGCTGTACAAGGAAGTATATGCGGGGCAGCACCTTACCACAGATCAATGGCTTCAGGTACTTCAGGAGAATCCTATCCTCCTGGAGCGCCCCATTGTGGTAAACGGTGACAGAGCCGTGGTGGCCCGGCCACCGCAGGTAGCCCTCACTATTCTGTAAGACCAGGGGTAACAGCCGGAGCTTCGTCTGGCGGGGGTAAAAGGTCTGCTGGCGGGGCGGGTGGGGCAAGCCGAAGGTCATGCCGGGAAAGGGACCGTACCGCCAGCACCACACTCACCACGGTCAGAACCGCGCCCATCAGAAATGGGGCGCCAGGGAAGTACAAGTCGGCTCCACCACCGGTGAAATAAGCGAAGAGGTACGTCATGAGGGGAGGGCCCACAATAGAGGTGACGCTGACCAGGCTGGTAAGCCCGCCCTGCAATTCGCCCTGTTCATTGGGGGGCACCTGGGTAGAGATAATCCCCTGAATGGCGGGGCCGGCTATCCCCCCCAGGCAGTAAGGCACCAGAAAGACAAACATCATCCACCCGGCCGGGCAAAGGCAAAGAGCAGAAACCCCACCGCGTACAGGGCCAACCCATAGTAGACTGAGCGCTTATTTCCCAGCCAAGGGTTAATGTACCGGATGAGCCCTCCCTGCACAATGGCCACCATAAGCCCCACAAACCCCAGTGAGCGGCCTACCATTTTCTCATCCCAGCCAAATTTTTCCATGGTGACATAGCTCCAGGTGCTCTGGGTGGAGTGGGCGGCAATGTAAATAAAGATGAGCGACCCTACCAGGCCCGCAATCACCGGATAGCGCTTCAGGTGCAGCAGCGAACCCACCGGATTAGCCCGCTTGAACACGAACGGCCGGCGTTGATCTTTGGGCAGTGATTCTGGCAGCATGAAGAAACCGTACAGCCAGTTTAACAAAGTAAGCCCGGCCGCCGCGTAAAACGGTACCCGCGCCCCATACTGTCCCAGTTCCCCGCCAATTACGGGCCCAATTATGAACCCCAGCCCAAAAGCCGCGCCCATCATGCCAAAGTTCTGCGCCCGCTTCTCTGGGGTGCTCACATCTGCAATGTATGCGGTGGCGGTAGTCATGCTGGCCCCGGTGATACCGGCTATGATACGGCCTGCAAAAAGCCAGGCAATGCTGGGGGCCAGGGCCAGCAAAATATAGTCAATCCCAAACCCGAAGAGGGAGAACAACAGCACCGGTCGGCGGCCGAAGCGGTCAGAGAGATTGCCCAGCACCGGGGAGAACAGAAACTGCGGCACAGAGAAGGCCAGCATAAGCCAGCCTCCGTACACAGAGGCATCACTCAGACTGCCGTTAATCAACTCACTGATCAGTTTGGGGATAACCGGAATAATGATCCCAAACCCAATCACATCTATGAGCAGGGTGACAAATATAAACCCGAGAGCAGCTTTACGTTGGCCTTTCATGCTGTGTTAAATTTTAGCAATAATGCTAAAAATACTGGAGGAATTATAGAAGTAAAAAATGGGAAGTTGTTCGGCGTGCAAAAGAATCTGTTCATCCTGCAATATAAAGTGTCTGCTTCTGTTGATCGAGGGAATGGCCAGCTTTGCCTTCAGGCAGGATTGACTGGTCTAAAAGGAGCCGTTGGCCTGTTTTTATGGTGCAACTTTGCAGCATCAAATCACACAGAACTCCACACCATGAAAAAAGTAATTCTCGCTTTCGCCCTGTTCGTATCTGTTGCAGGTGTTACTACTGCGAATACCCCCGCTAACAGTTCAACGGCCACCGTTGTCACTTCGGCCCGTGAGTTAGCCAATGCCCTGCTGTTAAATGAAGCACAGTATGTAAAAGTGAAGACCCTGGAGGGTGTGAGAATAGAGGAGGTGAAAGCTGCCCAGGCCTCTTTGACCGGCGACGCCCTTACTGCCAGCCTGGCGGTCATTCAAGAGAAATTCAACAACGCCCTGCTGTTGATATTAAACCCGGCGCAGCAGAAAGCTTTTGAGGCTTTGAAAAGCGGGCAAGGGGTTCCGGCTATTGCCCAAGGAAAGTAGAGACAGACAAATTATATATATACAAACAACCCTGAAAAGACCCGCTCCTAAGAGCGGGTTTTTTTTTGACGCTGCTGTTCGGCGCTAAGGGAACTTAAACGTGTGCGCTGGTTGCCATATTTCTGCAATCCTCTTTCGCCTTCTGTTGATCAGTAAGCAGATGCCTGTCTAAAGCGGGTCAGGTAGCCAAAGATGGGGACACAGTGAACGGCTGGGGTAAGGCCTTTCTGTCACCTGGCAAGTATGTCCAATTCCCGTCTCAGGTTTTCTTTCGCCTGCGCCTCAAACAGGGTGGTGAAATGGCCGGTTTTAAAGATCTGTTCCTGGTCCAGGAAATGTTGCAGAACCTTTTTTCGGCCGGGTTTGTAGAGAACATCTGGGTAGACGCTGTATTCTTTTCTGATTAGCTGCGTGTACTCCCAATACGTAAGCCACCCGCTCCCCAAGATGGATAAGTCCAGGTCAAGCAGCAGGTTGGTATCTGGTTGCGGTTGCCGCTGGTGCTGCTTTGTAGCCAAGATCATGTGGCCCAGCTGGTCAAGGTCTGCAGGGGGAAGCCCCAGCCCTTTCATGCGCTGGCAGGCCAGTTGGGCGCTCTTCTCCTCGTTGTCATTCCGGGTGGTTTTATAGACCGCATCATGGTAGAAAATGGCCAGCTTGAGCAGAAGCGGCCCCTGTGCACGTACCTGGTGGGTTTCTGCCAACTGCAGCATACTCTGGATATGGTGCAGGGTGTGGTAGTGCCTGTTTTTACCAGAGTACGCAGCCTCCAGTTCAGCCCATAACTGCTGGATACGCGTTTCCTCCTGCGTAAAGTTCAAAAGCAAGTCTTGCCAAACAGGATAAAGGGCGGGCGTCATCTGGGGCCGTTCTAAAGGTTACTCATAGGTCAACGTAATCTGTAAGGGGAAAGCCGAAGGGTCAACGGACACCTCCTGAACGGCGAACCTGGGGTGTTGAATCAGGAGAGAGGTATTACCGGCCGGAAGCGTAACGTAAAAGCCCCCCCCGGCATCTGTCACCCCCAGAGAATCCTGATTGCCACTTAGCACAAGAGCGCCAGCCACCGCTTCGCCCAACGGGTTCACCACGTGCCCAGACACCTGTATCGCCTGAGCGGCCGCGTGGGTGGTGCCGGGCCTTTTCTTCAGGTTCTGGATCTGATACTGCTGGTAAAACGCGAAGGCAATACAAAGCAGCACCACTATAATGACCGCCGCGGTTTGCCAGACCGGAAGCAGGAATGTTCTTTTCTTGCGTTTCTTTGCCTGGATCAGTTTCTTTAACCGTCCTCTGGTTTCTTTCACTGCTTTCTGCACGCGCCGGGGCGGGGTCACGGTCATTCCTTCCACCAGGTCACTGCAAAGGTCACAGGAAAGCAGGTGCCGTTCTATCTGGTGGTGCAGATGGTCTGGCAGGGTATGGGCCTGGTACTGTCTCAGCAGTTCCAAAGGAGGATGTTCCTCTGTTTCCAGTTGCGGAAGTTGGTTACTGCTCATAGTTTTTCTTCATGTAAATCATCAGGTTGCGTTTGCCGTTCTGGATGTGGCTCTTCACTTTGGCCAGTTCAAACCCTGTACGCTCCGCAATTTCCTTATAGCTCTGCTGTTGCAGGAAAAACAGTTCCAGGCAAATGCGTTGCTCTGGGCCCAGGGTGACCAGGCCCGCCTCCAGCACCTGCAGCATTTGCTCTTGTTCCGGCTCCTGTTCTGTAATAGTCAATGCCCAGGCGGCGGTTTCCAGCTGGGCGGGATTGCTTTCGTCTAAAGGGGCCTCCAGCCGGTTTCGGCGGGACCTTAGCAGCATGAGGCAATGGTTGCGGGCAGTGCTGTGCAGCCAACTCTTGAAGTTGGCCACCTCATGTTTGCGCAGAGAAACGAGCAGGTTCTCAAAGATCTGCATGGTGGCGTCTTTGCTTTCCTCCTCCTGCTTGAGGTATTTGAGGCAGACCAGGTACACCATTTCGGTATACCGCTGAAAAAGTTCTCCCACGCAGTCTACGTCACCCGTTTGCTGGTATTGCTCTACCAGTTCCTGGTCGCTGGGTGGCTTGGAGCGGGAGAAGAGTTTCAGAAACATGCGGCAGGGGTAGCGTTAGGTCATTAAAGAAACTGATTATTTCCCAGGGGGGAAAACAAAAACCTGTTGGTTTCTACCTGGTAGATGCAGCGGCGGGTCAATTTCCATAGGGTACCCCGGAAAATAATCCCCCTTGGGCAGAAAAGGCCAGAAAATGGCAGGCAGATGGGGAAAGGCCGCCTGGTCTGTTTTTGCTGTTTCTGTTAAACAAAGCCAAAAGCAAAACCAGGG